>JAHAYL010000021.1 GCA_018384065.1 Oxalobacter sp. | reverse complement strand
TAAATACAGATTCTATATACTTTTCCCAGAAACATTTACCACATCAGGAGGATTCCGTTATGAAAATCTGTGTTTTCGGTGCCGGTGCCATCGGTGGTTATATGGCGGTTGAAATCGCTTCTGCCGGATATGATGTCTGCGTCATTGCCCGAGGCGCCCATCTTGAAGCCATCAAACAGAATGGATTGACCCTGCATATCAATGGCCAGGTGAAGAATGTCCGGCTTCCTGCCAGTGACAATCCTGCCGATTTTGGTCCACAGGACTATGTCATCTGCACACTGAAAGCCCACCAGTCGCTGGAATCAGCCGACCAGTTCGCCCCGCTCCTCGGACCGGACACCGCAATGGTCACCGCAATGAACGGCATTCCTTGGTGGTATTTCTATAAAGAAGGTGGAAAATTCGAAGGAAGCCATCTGGAATCAGTCGACGCTGGCGCAAAGCAATGGAACCTGATCGGTCCTCAGCGTGCAATCGGCTGTGTGGTCGATCCTGCCTGTGAAGTGATTGCCCCTGGTGTCATCAGGCATGAGAAATTCAACCGTTTCATCATCGGGGAACCTGATGGGACAGAATCTGAACGGGTCAAGACCCTTCAGAAAATTTTGGTTGATGCAGGGTTTGATGCCCCGATCAGGAACGCTATCCGATGGAATGTCTGGCTCAAGTTATGGGGCAATGTCTGTTTCAATCCAATCAGCGCACTGACCCATGCACCACTGGATACCATCACTTCAGGTGCTTTGGGAGAAGTCTGCCGCCGTGCCATGTACGAGACCAAGGCAGTCACGGAAGCCTTGAACGTCTTCATTCCTGAGAACATGATTGAACGCAGGCTGACAGTTGCCGGGAAAGCTGTCGGTCACAAGATGTCGATGCTGCAGGACCTGGAACGGAACCGTTCGATGGAAATCGATGCGCTGGTCACCGTCGTCCATGAATTAGGACAGATGACAGGTATCGCAACACCAACCGTAGACACCCTTCTCGCGTTGGCGCAGGAACGCGGCCGTCAGGCAGGCCTCTACTGACCGTACCGGCATCAGTTTCCCCTTTTCCTTCTTGAGGAAACATTCCCTTCCCTTTCTTTCCTCAAGGAACCGGTCCACCATATATCAGATGATATCTGGTGGGCTGCTCCATCCTGAATCCAGTGTCAATAATGCTTGCCGTGGCTGATACGCCCGATTATCATTCCATGATATTCATTTTTTCTCCTAAGCTTATTACAGATTACTATCATGAAAAAACTGGCTACCCTCCTTGTTGCAGCAGGTTTCATCCTCCCATTGACCTACAACGCCGCTGAAGCAGCCCCATCCAAGGCAAAAACAGTTGCCAAGAAGAAATCAACTGTCCGAAGGACCTCTAGGACTTCTGCCAGGACAAAAGCACAGAAACCCGCCATCCTCAGTGTAGAAGGCATGGTTCCAGACCGTTACCACTGTGAAATGGGTAAAACCTTCACGCTCTACCGCTATCCTCATGACAACAGCTCGGTCATCCTTGAATGGGCGGGGACAAGGCAGCAGATGCACCGGGTCCAGACAAGAACCGGGGCAGAACGCTTTGAGACCAATGCGAAGCTGACCTATATCGGTGTCAGCAACCTGACCCAGCTGATCGACTTCAAGCAGGGCAAACCAGTACTCAACGATTGCCGCAACGAAGAACAGAACAGGGTCCAGCATGAACTGGACATGAAGAAAGCGGAAGAAAAAGCAGCAAAGGCCCAGGGTGTACAACAGAAACAGGAACCCCCAAAGAAAAAGAAAAAAAGCTGGTGGCCTTTTTAATTGATTGAGTGGTTTATTTTTTGAAATTTGAGGGAAGCCCCGGCATAGGTTTCCCCCAAAAGGAGGCGATATGACTGATCTCGTGAAAAACACCTTCAGGTCCTTTACGGTTTCCACGGGGAAAGAAGGGAAATATTATTCCATTCCTGAACTGGGCAGATCCCTGGGAATCGATGTTTCCCGCCTGCCGGTGTCCATCCGTATCGTGCTGGAATCCGTCCTGCGCAACTGTGACGGCCAGAAAATCACAGAAGAACATGTCCGCCAGCTGGCGGCCTGGAAACCGGCTGAAGAACGTACCAATGAGATTCCTTTTGTGGTTTCCCGTGTCGTCCTGCAGGACTTCACCGGTGTCCCCCTGCTGGTTGACCTTGCCGCCATGCGCAATGTCGCAGCCCGGCTCGGCAAGGACCCCAAGAAAATTGAACCGCTTGTGCCCGTTGACCTGGTGGTTGACCATTCTGTCCAGATCGACTACTTCCGCCGTGCCGATGCGGTTGACCTGAACATGAAACTGGAATTCTCCCGCAACAAAGAACGCTACCAGTTCATGAAATGGGGCATGCAGGCTTTTGATACTTTCGGCGTTGTCCCCCCAGGATTCGGTATTGTCCATCAGGTCAACATGGAATACCTTGCCCGTGGCGTCCACAAGAAACAGGATGCCGCACTCGGTGACATCTATTATCCAGACACCCTGGTCGGGACAGATTCCCATACCACCATGATCAACGGTATCGGTGTCGTCGGTTGGGGTGTCGGCGGCATTGAAGCTGAAGCCGGTATGCTGGGACAGCCGGTCTATTTCCTGACACCTGATGTCATCGGCATGAACCTGACCGGGAAGCTGCCTGAGGGCTGTACGGCCACCGACCTGGTCCTGACCATCACAGAAATCCTGCGTAAAGAAAGGGTCGTCGGCAAATTCGTCGAATTCTTCGGAGAAGGTGCCGCTTCCCTCTCCGCGACCGACCGCGCCACCATCTCGAACATGGCACCGGAATATGGCGCAACCATCGGTTTCTTCCCGGTTGATGATGCCACCATCAGTTTCCTGAAGAACACCGGCAGGACAGAAGACGAAGTCAATGCCCTCGCCGCCTATTTCAAGGCACAGGGGCTCTATGGCATCCCCCAGGCAGGTCAGATCGACTACACCCGTACCGTCAACCTTGACCTGTCCACCGTCACAGCATCGGTTGCAGGCCCAAGGCGTCCTCAGGACCGTATCGAACTGGGCAATCTGAAGAACCGCTTTACAGAACTGTTCAGTACGCCTGTCGCCGATGGCGGCTTCAACAAGAAACCTGAAGACTTGTCCACCACCTATAAGACCGCTGATGGCAATGACCTGAAAAACGGTGATATTGTCATCGCCGCCATCACCTCCTGCACAAACACCAGCAACCCAGCTGTCCTGCTGGCTGCAGGCCTGCTGGCGAAAAAAGCGGTTGAGGCAGGATTGGAAGTCCCACAGACCATCAAGACTTCCCTGGCACCGGGCTCCCGCATCGTCACTGGCTACCTGCAGAAAACCGGGCTTCTGCCTTATCTGGAAAAACTTGGCTTCAATGTCGCTGCTTATGGCTGCACCACCTGCATCGGCAATGCCGGTGACCTGACGCCAGCTACCAATGAAGCCATCCTCAAGAATGATGTGGTCGTTGCAGCAGTCCTTTCCGGCAACCGGAACTTCGAGGCGCGCATCCATCCGAACATCCGCGCCAACTTCCTGGCTTCCCCGCCACTGGTTGTCGCCTATGCGATTGCAGGCAATGTCACCCGTGACCTGACATCTGAACCACTGGGCAAAGGCAAAGATGGCAAAGACATCTATCTGAAAGACATCTGGCCTTCTTCCCATGAAGTGGCAGACCTGGTCGCGGCCGCCTTGGATGCCCAGGCTTTCCGTGCCAACTACAGCAATATCAAGAACGCCCCAGGCGAGCTGTGGCAGGCAATCTCCGGCTTTGCAACCGGCGATGTCTATGACTGGCCGGAATCCACCTATATTGCCGAACCGCCTTATTTCGATGGCTTCACCATGACAGCAGGACCTGCTGCCGGCAACCTCGAAGGGGCGCGTCCCCTGGCAATCTTCGGGGATTCCGTCACAACCGACCATATTTCCCCCGCCGGTTCCATCCAGGAAAAAAGCCCGGCAGGCCAGTGGCTGATTGAACATGGCATCACCAGACTGAACTTCAATTCCTTCGGCTCCCGCCGTGGCAACCATGAAGTGATGATGCGCGGCACTTTCGGCAACGTCCGTATCAAGAACCTGATGCTGCCGCCGATGGAGAACGGCAACCGCCGTGAAGGGGGGTACACCCTCTATCAGCCAGACGGCCAGGAAATGTCCATCTTCGATGCCGCCATGAAATACCAGCAGGCCAAGGTTCCTGCCATCGTCATCGGTGGTGAAGAATACGGCACAGGTTCTTCCCGTGACTGGGCGGCGAAAGGCACCCAGCTGCTGGGCGTCAAAGCTGTCGTCGCCCGTTCGTTTGAACGCATCCACCGTTCCAACCTGATCGGCATGGCAGTCCTGCCATTGCAGTTCACCGGCAATGACAGTGCACAGTCCCTGGGACTGACCGGCAGCGAAACCTTTGACCTGAAAGGACTGGACAACATCCAGCCACAGCAGAAAGCACAGCTGGTCATCCACCGGGCAGACGGCTCTGAACAGACGGTTGAAGTCCTGCTGCGTATCGATACCCCGATTGAAGTCGAATACTTCCGTCATGGCGGTATCCTGCCTTATGTCCTGAGGCAGCTGCTGTCAGCCTGATTCCCGCAACAGGCCCTGTCAGGGAACCCCATCAGCAGGAATGTTGATGGGGTTTTCACATAAGAAGGCATCCATGACGCTTTGGGAAGTCCAGTCCCTGCACCAAGACTGCCACCTGTCCTGTTTTGTAGTAAAGTAGAATTTATTGTGTTTCCATCGAGAACCCTACTGTAGGAACCTTTATGCGACAACAACTGAAACGGCTTTCTGTGATTGCCCTGCTGGGTTTATCCCTGCTCACATCACCTGCCATGGCAGATGACTTTGATGCAGCCATTGACATGTACCAGAACAACCAGCGTCCAGAAGCCATCAAACTGCTGCAGAACCTGGCAAACCAGCATGATGCACGCGCCGTATATGTCCTGGGCATCCTGTACTTGAATGGCATTTCCGTCAAGACAGACCCTGAACTCGGCATCAGGCTGCTCACCGAAGCAGCTGGACAATACAATTACGCCAGGGCGCAGAATTACCTGGGAACGCTGTATTACGAAGGGAACGCTGTCAAACAGGATTACAAAGCTGCTTTCCACTGGTATGAAAAGGCAGCCAGGCAGGAAGACCCTGACGCACAATACAACCTGAGTGTCCTCTATGCCTATGGTGACGGCGTGGAACAGGATTATCCGACAGCTGTCACTTGGCTACGGAAAGCCGCCATGCAGAAAGTCCCTGATGCGGAATTTGCCTTAGGGCTTGTCTATGAGTTGGGACTGGGTGTAGAACCTAATGAAAAACAGGCTGTCTACTGGTATGGCAAAGCGGGCAAACACGGTTATGACCGCGCAGAAAACAAAATCGGTTCCCTGTACGCCAAAGGCAATATCATCGGCAGGGATGACAGCAAAGCCTTCCTCTGGTTTGCACGTGCTGCCGGAAAAGGCTATGACAAGGCACAATATAACGTCGGTGTGATGTATGAAAAAGGCATTGGGGTCGAAGCCAACCGTAAAACAGCCATCGAATGGTTCAGGAAAGCCGCTGCCCAAGGCAATCCTGATGCAAAGAAAAAGCTCAAGGCCATGGGCATCAAAGCCTGAAAGCATGCCGTTGACAGAAACAGGACCGGCTTATAGGTTGATTGCCCTTGGATGCTTTTCCTTTTTATTGTCCTTGCCTGATATTATTTTGGTAAAATAGGAAGTCCGCATATTGTGCCAGGTTGATAAGGGCATCCTGCCCATAACCTGGCAGCAGCACAGATTACCGGCCTCCCCTGACAAGTCGGGGACCAGACCAATGACCATCACGGGATGACAGGCATCTGCAGCATCAGCCTCGGCACATAACCTATCCGGCAACCTGCATTGCCACATTTCCATCATCCCGGTAAACCAGAAGAAAATGAGTACAAACGAACATCAATCCTCTTTGCAGGAATCTCCTGAAAGGGAAGACATCCGGATGCTTGGCCGCCTGCTCGGTGAAGTCATCCGTGAACAGGAAGGCGAAGACGTCTTCAACCTGGTTGAACAGGTACGGCGGATGGCTGTCAGCCTGAAACGCAGTCCAAACCCGGTTGCATCAGACAGCCTGCGGAACATGCTCAAATACCTGGGGCGCAACCACGCGATTTCAGTCGTCCGTGCTTTCTCCTATTTCTCGCACCTTGCCAATATCGCCGTTGACAAACACGACAACCTGGCTTACCGCAATGGCAGGATTGCCGGTGACCCGCCACCGAAAGGCAGCATGGCTTATGTGCTCGACCTGTTGGACAAAGCAGGGGTTCCCGGTGCAGAAATCAAACAGATGCTTCAGGACCGCACATTCATCTGCCCTGTCCTGACTGCACACCCGACCGAAATCCAACGGAAGAGCACCCTTGATAAAGAACGTGAGATTTCCCGGTTGCTGACCAAGCGTGACTCCAACCTGACACCTCGGGAACACAGGCAGAACACCGAGATGCTGAAAGCACAGATTGCATCCCTGTGGCAGACCCGCATGCTCCGGACTTCCCGCCTGTCGGTCATCGATGAAATCGACAATGCCCTGTCCTATTACCAGCTGACATTCCTGCGGGAACTGCCTGCCCTGTACCACGCCATCCAGGAAGAACTCGAAGGACGTTATCCTGAAAACAGTGATGGCATCGCATCACCGGGCTCTGAAGCCCGTTACCTGCAGATGGGCAGCTGGATCGGCGGTGACCGTGACGGCAACCCGAATGTCAATGCCGACACCATGCTCCAGGCACTGGAACGCCAGTCACACATCATCATGGACTTCTACCTGCATGAAGTCCATGAACTGGGGCGTGAGCTCGCCGTCTCCGCGCTGCTGAACCATATCAACCCAGCTGTACTGACTTTGGCAGACATGTCATCTGACGACTCGGAACACCGGGTGGATGAACCTTACCGCCGGGCACTGATCTATATCTACAACCGTCTGGCAGCAACTGCCCGCCATTTCGGTATGACAGCACTACCACGGGAAGAAATCGGTGAAGACGAGCCTTACACCACGTCTGAAGAATTTGCATCAGACCTGCAGGTCCTGATTGATTCCCTGACCCAAAATGCGGGGGAACTGATTGTCCGTATCCGTTTGGGCGCACTGAAAGCCGCAGCAGACATCTTCGGTTTCCACCTGGCTTCACTCGACATGCGCCAGAGTTCCGATGTCCATGAACGGGTACTGACCGAAATCCTGGCCACCGCAAAAGTCACACCTGACTACAGCGCATTGCCTGAAGAAGAAAAAATCAATCTATTGGTTGAAGAACTCGGTAAACCACGCTTGCTCTACACACCATATGCAGAATACTCAGCAGAAACCACCTCAGAACTGCGTATCCTGAGGACTGCACGGCAGATCCGGGAAAAATATGGTGCACGCGCCATCACCAACTACATCATCTCCCATACCGAAACTGTTTCAGACATCCTGGAACTCCTGGTCCTCCAGCGTGAAGGGGGGCTGCTGCATCCAAAACACTCTGACGCCCACGATGCAACCCATAGCTGGGATGATGCAGAACTGGACCTGCACCCGATCCCGTTGTTTGAAACCATTCCCGACCTCCGCCGGTGCGACACCATCATGCGGACAGTGCTGGGCATTCCCTTTGTCCGGAAACTCATCCATGGGCAGGGCGACCTTCAGGAAATCATGCTGGGCTATTCCGACTCCAACAAGGATGGCGGCTATACCACATCCAACTGGGAGCTGTACAAGGCGGAACGCCAGCTGGTCAAACTGTTCCAGGAGCTGAAAATCACCCTGCGCCTCTTCCATGGCAGGGGCGGTACCGTCGGCAGGGGCGGCGGTCCTACCTATGAAGCCATCCTAGCCCAGCCACATGGCACTGTGAACGGCCAGATCCGCCTGACAGAACAGGGCGAAATGATTGCCTCGAAATTCGCCGACCCGGAAATCGGCAACCGCAACCTGGAACTGCTGGTCGCTTCCACACTCGAAGCCAGCCTCGTCCCTGAAGACCCGTCAACAGAACACCTGGCGAAACTCCAGGCCTTTGAAGATGCCTTTGAGGAAATTTCTGAACTGGCATACAAGGCCTACTGCAGGCTGGTCTACCAGACCCCGGGCTTTACCGACTATTTCTTTGAATCGACCCCAATCACAGAAATTGCGGCATTGAACATCGGTTCACGCCCGTCTTCCCGCAAGAAATCCCGGCGGATTGAAGACCTCCGCGCCATCCCATGGAGCTTCTCTTGGGCGCAATGCCGTGTCCTGCTGCCTGGCTGGTATGGTTTCGGCTCCGCCATCACAGAGTGGCTTGATGAGAAAGACCTGGAAAAACGCGGACGGAAAACCGCCCTGCTTCGTGAGATGTACCAGACATGGCCGTTCTTCGAATCCACCCTGTCCAACATGGATATGGTGCTCGCAAAAACCGACCTGACCATCGCCTACAGCTATTCCGAACTGGTCAAGGATGCCAACCTGCGTGAAACCGTCTTCTCTGCCATCTGTGAAGAACATAAACGGACACTGAACAGCTTTGAGATCATCACCCAGGAAAGGGACCGCTTGGTCAACAACCCGAACCTAGCCCGTGCGCTGAAAGACCGCCTTGCCTATATCGACCCGCTGAACTATCTGCAGGTCGAACTGATCAAGCGTCACCGCAACCCGGGCGGCAATCCGGAAAACATGGATGCACGCGCCACCCGTGGCATCCACCTGACCATCAACGGCATCTCTGCGGGTATGCGCAATACCGGCTGATGGCAAGAAAGGACAACCTGCCGATGGAACCCTTGGCATTGGATGACAGCAACGCACAGCTTTTCTACGTCCATAAGGGGCTCTCGGCAGAAATTGTCCTCAACCGTCCCGAACGGTTGAATGCCATGACAGCCGGCATGTGGCGGCGGCTGCATGGCATCATCAGGCTGCTTGCCGATGACCCGCAGCTGCGCTGCATCCTCGTCAGGAGCACCAGTCCAAAAGCCTTTTCGCCCGGCTGCGACATCCTCGAATTTGACACCCTCCGTGCCAACAGCAGCCAAGGCAGGACCTATGGCAGGATGATGCATGATACCCTTGATGCTTTCCTTGCCTGTCCTATTCCCATCCTGGCAGAAATCCGGGGTATCTGTGTCGGTGCAGGTCTTGAAATCGCTTCCGTCTGTGACCTGCGGCTCTGCGGACACACTGCCCGCTTCGGTGCCCCCATCAAGAACCTTGGGCTGGTGATGGCTTATCCGGAACTGTCCCCCTTATTGGATATCCTGCCGGAAGACATCCTGCTGGAAATGCTGCTGACCGGCAGGATCTACAATGCGGAAGAAGCCCTTGCCTGCCAGATGGTCACCCGTGTTGTCCAGGATGATGTGTTGGAAGGGATTGTCCAGGAAACCGTGGATGCCATCATATCCGGTGCACCGCTTGCCGCCCGTTGGCATAAGCGGTTCATCAGGCATCTTTCCAGCCATCAGCCGCTGTCAGAAGCTGAAGAAGCCATCTGCTTCGACTGTTATGACACCGAAGACTATCAGGAAGGATGCCAGGCTTTCCGGGAACACCGGAAACCGGCCTTCAAAGGGAAATGACAGATACCGTTACTGCTTGTCCCGCATATACCGTGACAGATAGACACTCTGCCCGATGATGAACGCCAGCATCAGTCCCATTCCGCCAAAGAGCTTGAAACTGACCCAGGTCGAGGTGGCGAAACCGCCCCAGAAAGCCACATAGAGATTCAGGATGCCCATGAACGCAAAGAATGCCACCCATGCCGTATTGAGCTTTCCCCAGACTTCATCCGGCAGCTGGACTTTCTTCTCCATCATCGCGCGGATCAGGTTCTTCCTGAACAGCAGGTTCGCCCCGAAGAGGATGACGGCAAACAGCCAGTACAGGACTGTCGGCTTCCACTTGATGAATTCCTCACTGCCGAAATAGATGGTCGCCCCACCGAAGACCACGACTATAATCACCGAAATCCATAAAGTCGCTTCCACCTTCTGACGGCGGACCAGCAGCCAGACAATCTGCAGGACACTGGCAATCACTGCCAGCGAAGTCGCAATCAGGATTGGAACCGATGATTCAGGAATACCCTGCCCTGCAGTGAAAACCGACAGGTATCTGTCCGCGATTGCCTGGGCAGAAGCGATGTTCTTCTCTGCCCAGGAAAACGAGACGAAGAACAGGATGATGGGGAACAGGTCAAACAGGAATTTCATGATATGGCATCACATTTCACACGCCCGTCATACTAAACTGATTTGGCGTTTTGAACCAGTCCCCATCAACTGAGGGACACACACCATCACGGGAGGCAAACCCCTCTTCCAACAGGCAGCCATGCCTGACAGCAGACACAGCAGCATATACACTGGCGCGCTTTCCTGCGCGCCAGCAGGCCTACCAGAACGCATAACCGACGGTCACCGAACCACCGACACCACGGTGCTTGCCGGTGTAACCGTAAACGCCGATGTCAGCCTTCCATGGGCAGGTATCCGTCGAATCCATCTTCAGGCCGAATTCTCCCCGCAGGCTGCTGCCCTGGATGTCAGCGGACTTGACGGAATCGCCGTTGACCTTGCCCTTGGCTTCTCCGTCGAATTCATATTCGTAAGCGAGGCCGCCGT
>JAHAYL010000019.1 GCA_018384065.1 Oxalobacter sp. | reverse complement strand
CGGGATGATGCCGGCAGCCTGGGCGGATATATGAACCTGACACACACCTCCTCCGGCCTGTGGGCTGACATTGTGGCACAGGGAACCCGCCACAGTATGAAAGCGTCATCGGGCAATAACGACTTCCACGCACGGGGCCGGGGCTGGCTGGGCTCACTGGAAACCGGTCTGCCCTTCAGTATTACTGACAACCTGATGCTGGAGCCACAACTGCAGTATACCTGGCAGGGACTTTCCCTGGATGACGGTAAGGACAACGCCGGTTATGTGAAGTTCGGGCATGGCAGTGCACAGCATGTGCGTGCCGGTTTCCGTCTGGGCAGCCACAACGATATGACCTTTGGTGAAGGCACCTCATCCCGTGCCCCCCTGCGTGACAGTGCAAAACACAGTATGCGTGAACTGCCGGTGAACTGGTGGGTACAGCCTTCCGTTATCCGCACCTTCAGCTCCCGGGGTGATATGCGTGTGGGGACCTCCACCGCAGGCAGCGGGATGACGTTCTCTCCCTCACAGAATGGCACTTCACTGGATCTGCAGGCCGGACTGGAAGCCCGTGTCCGGGAAAATATCACCCTGGGCGTTCAGGCCGGTTATGCCCACAGCATCAACGGCAGCAGCGCTGAAGGTTATAACAGTCAGGCCACGCTGAATGTGACCTTCTGATAATCAGGTCACTCCCCTTCAGGTCCCGGTCATCATGACCGGGACCCGGACGGGGGAAAACGTTTCAGTGCCACATTCACTGGCATTCACAATAACATGATATTCATCACGGAGTGACTATGTTACAGATAGTCGGCGCGCTGATCCTGCTGATCGCAGGATTTGCCATTCTTCGCCTTTTGTTCAGAGCATTAACCAGCACGGCGTCTGCGCTGGCAGGATTCGTATTGCTGTGTCTGTTCGGCCCGGCTTTACTGGCTGGCTATATCACTGAACGCATAACCCGGTTATTCCATATTCGCTGGCTGGCAGGCGTATTTCTGACGATTGCCGGAATGATCATCAGCTTCATGTGGGGACTTGATGGTAAACATATCGCACTGGAGGCTCATACTTTTGACTCTGTAAAATTTATTCTGACCACCGCTCTCGCCGCTGGTCTGCTGGCTCTTCCCGTGCAGATAAGAAGCATTCAGCAGAACGGGCTCACACCTGAAGATATCAGCAAGGAAATTAACGGGTATTACTGCTGTTTTTATACTGCTTTTTTCCTTATGGCGTGTTCTGCATACGCACCATTGATCGCATTGCAGTTCGATATTTCACCCTCACTGATGTGGTGGGGCGGGTTGTTGTACTGGCTGGCTGCATTAGTGACGCTGCTATGGGCGGCCAGCCAGATCCAGGCGCTGAAAAGACTGACCAGTGCCATCCGCCAGACACTGGAAGAACAACCGGTGCTCAACAGTAAATCGTGGCTGAGCAGTTTGCAAAACGATTACAGCCTTCCTGAAACGCTGACGGAGCGCATCTGGCTGACACTCATTTCACAACGGATTTCCCGGGGAGAACTGAGGGAATTTGAACTGGCAGACGGAAACTGGCTACTGGACAATGCCTGGTATGAAAGAAACATGGCGGGTTTCAACGAAAAGCTGAGAGAGAGCCTGTCATTTACCCCTGATGAACTGAAAACCCTCTTCCGGAACCGCCTGAATTTATCACCGGAAGCGAATGACGATTTTCTCGATCGTTGCCTGGACGGCGGTGACTGGTACCCCTTTTCAGAAGGCCGCCGTTTTGTATCATTCCACCACGTGGATGAGCTTCGTATCTGTGCCTCCTGCGGGCTGACAGAAGTACATCATGCCCCGGAAAATCATAAGCCGGATCCGGAATGGTACTGCTCCTCTCTTTGTCGCGAAACAGAAACACTGTGTCAGGACATTTATGAACGTTCTTACACCGGTTTTATTTCCGATGCAACGGCGAATGGTCTGATTCTCATGAAACTGCCGGAAACCTGGAGTACAAATGAGAAAATGTTTGCTTCCGGAGGGCAGGGACATGGGTTTGCCGCTGAACGGGGAAACCATATTGTCGACAGAGTCCGTCTGAAAAACGCACGGATCCTCGGTGATAATAATGCCAGAAATGGAGCAGACAGACTGGTCAGCGGAACAGAAATCCAGACGAAATATTGTTCAACTGCAGCCCGTAGCGTCGGTGCGGCATTCGACGGACAAAACGGACAGTATCGTTACATGGGAAATCATGGTCCCATGCAACTGGAAGTCCCCCGTGATCAGTATGCCGGCGCTGTGGAAACCATGAAGAATAAGATCCGCGAAGGTAAAGTACCCGGTGTAACCGATCCCGCAGAAGCGTCCCGGCTGATTCGTCGGGGACATCTGACTTATACCCAGGCCCGTAATATCACCCGGTTCGGGACCATCGAATCGGTCACTTATGATATTGCCGAGGGGTCGGTTGTCAGTCTGGCGGCCGGAGGGATCAGTTTTGCCCTGACGGCATCGGTCTTCTGGCTCAGCACCGGCGATCGCGATGCTGCCCTGCAGACAGCTGCTGTCCAGGCAGGAAAAACCTTCACCCGCACACTGGCTGTCTACGTCACAACCCAGCAACTTCACCGGCTCACTGTTGTTCAGGGTATGCTGAAGCATATTGATTTTTCGACGGCCAGCCCGACTGTCCGGCAGGCGCTTCAGAAGGGGACCGGTGCAGGAAATATCAGTGCCCTGAACAAAGTGATGAAGGGTACGCTGGTGACATCTCTGGCACTGGTCGCTGTCACAACCGGCCCTGACATGATCAAAATGTTGCGGGGACGGATCTCCGGTGCGCAGTTCATCAGGAATCTTGCCGTGGCATCTTCCGGTGTGGCAGGTGGTGCTGTCGGGTCAGTGGCGGGCGGGATATTGTTCAGTCCACTGGGACCATTTGGTGCACTGACAGGACGTGTGGTTGGCGGTGTTCTGGGGGGAATGATTGCCTCCGCTGTATCAGGAAAAATTGCCGGAGCGCTGGTTGAAGAAGATCGCGTCAAAATTCTGGCAATGATTCAGGAGCAGGTGACATGGCTTGCCGGCAGTTTCCTGCTGACCGGACATGAGATTGAAAATCTGAACGCGAATCTGGCCCGTGTTATCGATCAGAATGCTCTGGAGATCATTTTCGCCGCCGGTATACAACAACGGGCCGCGACCAATATGTTAATCAAACCACTGGTGGTCAGTATCATCAGGCAACGCCCCGTCATGGAATATGATGCATCCCATCTCGGCAATATGGTTAACCGACTGGAAGAAGCATTACCCCCGGAGTTACCGGCATAACGGCTATTCTGCGCCTTTTACGTTTTATCACCTGATTTGTCAGTGTCATCGTCATGACTCAGAGAGGTAAATACCATGATTCACCTGTTCAAAACCGGCATGATTACCGCCTTCATTCTGGGGTTAACGTGGTCTGCCCCACTCCGGGCACAGGATCAACGTTACATCAGTATACGCAATACAGATACGATATGGCTCCCGGGAAATATTTGTGCTTACCAGTTCCGGCTGGATAATGGCGGAAACGATGAAGGATTTGGCCCCCTCACCATCACTCTGCAACTCAAAGACAAATATGGTCAGACGCTGGTGACCAGAAAAATGGAAACGGAAGCTTTTGGTGACAGTAATGCCACGCGAACCACAGACGCATTTCTGGAAACGGAGTGCGTGGAAAATGTCGCCACAACCGACATCATTAAAGCAACTGAAGAAAGTAACGGCCATCGTGTCAGTCTGCCGTCATACGGACGTTATCTGCTCCACCAGTATCCGACACGTTGTGACGGTACGGAATGCAGCACTGCAACAAACCGAAACGCTTATCCGGCAACTGACTGAAATCTCAGTACTGACAAAAAGCATTGGTGGTAAAAGCGCACGGGACTGGGCGATGAAACAGGATTTTCGCTGCGGATGCTGGCTCATGGAGAAACCTGAAACAGCAATGAAAGCCATCACCCGCAACCTTGACCGCGAAATCTGGCGTGACCTGATGCAACGTTCCGGGATGCTGTCATTAATGGAT
>JAHAYL010000015.1 GCA_018384065.1 Oxalobacter sp. | reverse complement strand
CAGGCGCTGAATAACGACAACGGACTGATTTCAGCTGCTGCCGGAACGGGCAGGATAAAAACACAGCAGGCTGTCAGCAATACGGAGGGACGAATGGAGTCCGCCGGCAGGCTGGATATTTCGGCAGGGAGTCTGAATAACCACCAGGGTACGGTGGTGTCTGACGGGCTGTCCGTGACGCTGGATGGTGCGCTGGATAATACGTCCGGCAGACTGCTTTCACAGAAAACGCTGTCTGTGTCAGGCAGCGAACTGGTCTCTGATGATGGTCTGATTCAGTCCGGCAGTGACATGACGCTGGATGTACAGGACGGGGTACTTAGTAACCGGAACACGAAAACACGGGGTGGTATCAGCAGCGCCGGTACCCTGACAGTGCGGGCTGGTATGCTGAATAACCAGCAGGGATTTATGGTGGGTCAGAAGGATATGACCCTGAACGCCGGAACGCTTGATAACCGTCAGGGCGTGCTGGGGAGTCAGGCGTCATTACAGATATCGTCAGGTACGCTGATGAATCAGAAAGGTGCACTGAAGGCCGGGACGGATATGTTGCTGAGTGGTGGCGATGTCAGTAATCAGGAAGGGACGCTTGCCGCCGGCGGGGACCTGAATACTCACCTGAATGTGCTGGAAAATCAGCAGGGGACGGTGGTCAGCAACGGTAACAGCAGGCTGGATGTCACACGGTTTGATAATCAGGGCGGCAGACTGGTGGCACAGCAGTCACTGACCCTTTCCTCGACGGATATCATCAACGATGCCAGCGGCCTGATACAGATCGGTGCATCGCTGAATCTCCGTGCTGACACACTGAGTAACCGTAACAGTGGTGACCGGGGCGGGGTTATCAGTCAGGGGGCGATGACGCTGAATGCCGGCACACTGGACAGCACTGCCGGTGTGCTTTTGTCGGGAGATGCTCTGTCCCTGACTGCAGGCGTGGTTAACAATACATCCGGTCAGGTGGTGGCAAACGGTCTGCTCGGCTGGAACAGCCAGGCGCTGAACAATCAGTCCGGTCTTATTCAGGGGTGGGGTATCAGCATTAATACCGCAGGCCAGACGCTGGATAACAGACGCGGTACGCTGAACAGCCTGCAGGAACTGACTGTCAGTTCCGGAGCAATGGATAACCGGGGCGGGACCGTGGGGGCGAAAACGACAGCTGACCTGAGCACCACCTCGCTGGATAACCGTGAGGGTGGCCGGCTGGTCAGTGAAGGTGAACTCCGTCTGCATACGGGAGGTCTGCAGAACAGCCACGGACAGATACAGTCTGTGGGCGACATGTTGCTCAACAGTGTACGGGGCGTTGTGGACAACGTCTCTGGTCTGATTCGCAGTGGTTCCGCCATTACGCTGAACGCCCTGCAGTTTATCAATCGCCACACGCAGAATACCGGCCAGGGGCTGGAAGCGCAGACAATACACATCACGACGCAGGCCCTTGATAACCAGGAGGGCAGTATTCTGGCAGACAGGGTGCTTACGGTTATGGCAGACAGGACGCTCAGTAATAATGATGGCGTGCTCTCTTCCGGCGCGACATTGTCTGTCAGTGGCCGTCAGCTGACGTTTTCGAACCGTGACGGCGTGGTTAAGGCCGGGCAGTCAGTATCTGTGGATGCCGGTCAGCTCGGTGGTGACGGGAAACTGCTTTCGCTGGGCGATATGACGCTGAAAAGTAACACAACGTTCAGCAACAGTGGTCAGACTATTGCAAACGGAAACCTTACGCTTTCCGTTAATGGCGATGTCTCTAATACCGGCAGCCTGCTGGCAGGCAGCCGGCTTGACCTGAACAGCATCCGCCTTGAAAACACAGAGAAAGGTGAAATCAGTGCCGGGCAGACCTGGCTTAACGTGACGGACACACTGCTGAACCGTGGGCTGATTGACGGGAAATATACGCGTCTTCAGGCGAACACCCTGACGAATTCCGGTACCGGGCGAATCTACGGTGATGCTGTTGGTGTCAGTGCTGCCACATTTAATAATCTGGAAGAAAATGGCGTGGCGGCGACACTGGCCGGGCGTGAGCGTGTGGACTTAGGGGTACAGACCCTGAATAACCGGACGCACAGCCTGATTTACAGTGCAGGTGATATGCATACTGGTGGCATGCTGGATGCGAATGGCGCAGCCACGGGGAAAGCCGGTGTATTGAATAATCACAGTGCCACTATTGAAGCCGCCGGATATCTGGTACTGAGTGCCGGACAAATCAATAACGTCAATGACCATTTCACCACGGAGCGCGTGGTGGTTTCCACGGAAAAGGTAACAGAGTACCAGCTCAGCGGCTCAGATAAACGCTGGAGTGCTGGTGAACCGGGTGTTTATGTGGATAACGATTCCAGTGACTCACTGAAAAAACTGCATACACCGGAAGGCGCTAGAGATAAATTCACGCAGTACGATTACACCCGTACCGTGGAAGAAACCCGGGTAAAAGAATCCGACCCGGGAAAAATTCTGTCCGGTGCCGGCATGACGATTGTGGCAGACAAACTGTTTAATGATAAGAGTCAGGTTGTGGCAGGTGGCCTGCTGGATATGCAGGCCGGTGATGTGGAAAACGTCAGTGTCAGCGGAGAGCGCCATGTTACGGACTCAGGGACATCCACGTATTATTACCGTATCAGGAAAAAAGGAAAGGATAAGCAGGGGGAGAAAACCTCTCAGTACA
The DNA here is from genome assembly GCA_018384065.1 of Oxalobacter sp. Classification (GTDB taxonomy): domain Bacteria; phylum Pseudomonadota; class Gammaproteobacteria; order Burkholderiales; family Burkholderiaceae_D; genus Oxalobacter. The sequence goes on along the minus strand of JAHAYL010000015.1, from coordinate 2,635 downwards.
CACCGCCCACTGTAATTCAGACCATCACGCTGAAGCCGGGAGAGCTCACCAGCCACGGACAGGTTCAGGGTAGCCAGGTCACGCTTTCTCCCCTGAAGCCACAGGGAACGGATGTACAGACAGGACTGACCGGAAATGTGGATATGACAGTAGCCGGTACTGACCGGATACCGCTTCGCCCGGTGGTGTCTGCCGGTGAACCGGTCATTCTGTTGCCGGGGCAGCAGTTTGAAGTCAGCGCACCTCAGGGCAGTATCCATGTTGCCGGGCCGGATACCCGTCTGCCGGACAGCAGCCTGTTTAAAACAAATCCGGCAGTGAATGTGCCATATCTGGTTGAAACGGACCCGCGTTTTACGAACCAGAAGACGTGGCTGGGCAGTGATTACATGCAGAAGGCGTTTTCTCAGAACGGGGATAACATGCTCAAACGCCTGGGGGATGGTTTTTACGAACAGCGTCTGATTCGTGAGCAGGTTGTCGCTCTGACCGGGCAACGGTACCTGGACGGATACAGTAATGATGAAGAGCAGTTTAAGGCGTTAATGGATGCGGGTATTGCATTTGGTAAGCAATACAATCTGACACCAGGTGTGGCGCTGACTGCTGAGCAGATGGCGTTACTGACCGGTGATATTGTCTGGCTGGTTAACACCACGGTGACACTGCCGGACGGCAGCACGCAGACGGTTCAGGTACCTCAGGTGTATGCCCGTGTAAAACCCGGTGATGTGAACAGTGCCGGTGCGCTGATTGCCGGCAGGGACATGGTGATGAAGCTGGATGGTGACCTGTTTAACAGCGGTAAACTGGCCGGGAAGCAGACCGTGCAGCTCAGTGCAGAAAACATTCACAACCAGGCCGGCACCATTCAGGGAGCAAATGTCAGCCTGACGGCCCGGACGGATATTAACAGTACCGGCGGGCTGCTGCAGGCCACGGACAGCCTGCTGGCGATGGCCGGGCGGGATATTAACCTGACCACCACCACTCGCACGGCACAAAGTGACGCCGGACAGAACCATTTTGAACGCACCAGCATCGACAGTGTGGCGGGCGTGTATGTACAGAATGACCAGGGAAGACTGGTGCTGCAGGCCGGACGGGATATGAATCTGACGGCTGCAACGGTGGTGAATCAGGGTAAGGACAGCCTGACGCAACTCAGTGCGGGCAGGGATATGACGCTTTCCACTGTGACCACATCCGCGCAGGACAATATTACCTGGGACAAAAATAATCGTCTGTCGCAGGGCGTCACACAGAGTACGGGCAGCACGCTTGCCGGTAACGGTGATGTCACGCTGACCGCCGGACGGGATATGACGTCACAGGCGGCATCGCTGTCAGCTCAGAAAGGCCTGGCCCTGATGGCGGGTCATGACGTGACGCTGACCGGTGCACAGAATACCAGCTCGCTGGATGAATACCATAAAGTGACCGGCAGCAGCGGGATGTTATCGAAAACCACCACAACCACGCATGATGTCACTGACCGCCGGACCATGACGGGCAGTGAACTGAACGGGGATACGGTCAGTATCGGCGCCGGACATAATCTGAACGTCACGGGCAGCAGTGTGGCCGGGGATAACCGTGTCTCCCTGGCTGCCGGAAATAACCTGAATATCGGTACGCTGACAGAAAGCAACCGTGAAACACACCTGAAACAGGAGAAAAAATCCGGGCTGATGAGCTCCGGAGGTGTGGGATTCAGCGTGGGCAGCCAGAGTCTGAAAGTCACGGACACCGCAACAGACACCACGCAGAAAGGCAGCACGGTGGGGAGTGTTCACGGTGATGTTTCCCTTCAGGCAGGTAACCGGTTGACCGTCAACAGCTCTGACCTGATTGCCGACAGGGACATGGCACTCAGTGGTAAGGAAGTCAGCATTACCGCCGCCACAGACCAGCATGTACAGACACATACGGTGGAGCAGAAAACCTCCGGTCTGACGCTTGCCCTGTCCGGCACAGCGGGCAGCGCCCTGAATACGACGGTGGATACCGTACAGGCGGCGAAATCTGCCGGAAACAGCCGGCTTGAAGCCCTGCAGGGGGTGAAGGCCGCGCTCTCGGGGGCTCAGGCCGTGCAGGCTGGACGACTGGCGGACGCGCAGGGCGCCGATGCCGGAAATAATAACACGGTGGGCATCAGCCTCTCTTACGGCAGCCAGTCTTCGAAATCAGAACAGCAGTCAGAGCAGACGGTGGCGAAGGGCAGTACACTGACCGCAGGTAATAACCTCAGTATTCAGGCCACCGGCTCCGGCGTGAAGGGCGTGGATGGTGACCTGACGATACAGGGCAGTCAGATAAAGGCCGGGAACAACATTCTGCTGCAGGCAAACCGTGACGTGAATCTGGTATCAGCAGAAAACACTTCAAAGCTGGAAGGAAAGAACACATCCAGTGGTGGCAGCGTGGGTGTCGGTGTTGGTGTGGGCTCCGGAGGCTGGGGTATCAGTGTTTCAGCCAGCGCAAACCAGGGTAAGGGCAGTGAAAAAGGCAACGGTACCACCCATACAGAAACCACGGTGGATGCGGGAAAACAGCTGACCATTATCAGCGGGCGGGACACCACGCTTACCGGCGCGCAGGCTGGCGGTGAAACGGTGAAAGTGGATGCCGGTCG
>JAHAYL010000011.1 GCA_018384065.1 Oxalobacter sp. | reverse complement strand
GCAGGCAGTTCCTGCGCATCAATAAATGCCGGAAGCCCGTCAAAAAACGTGGCGCTGTCTCCACACTGTTCCCGAAGGCGTGCCAGTACGGCCTGGCGGATTTGTGTATGTCGGTTCATCGGGTCAGCCATAACCTCAGTTGTTGTTTCAGTGCATACCCCAGCTGTTTCGGCATTTCCGCAGCAATGATGCGGTCGCGGGCATCTTCAAATGCCTGTGTCAGCGGTCCGGAAAGCGGGATTTTCACCACATCAATGGGGTAACGATTTTTGCCATCAATACGCCGCATCACATGCCAGCGACCATTCGCCAGTTGCTGAATAAACGCATCCCGGAAAAGATATTTACCCACCTTCAGCACACTGCCACGGTACTGCAGTTTTCCACCACGCCGGGCCAGTCTGACCCGGGCTGTCCCCAGCTTAATGGCGGGCAGATTGCCCCGGTTAACGCGGATCCTGACCGTCATTTTTCCTGACGGACTGGCTTTAAACACCCGAACACGCTGACGTACCAGTTTCAGGGGGATCCCTTTCACCTGGTTATCTCCCGCAACGGTATTCCCGGCAACCTGCCGGGTGGCAACCGAGACCGCTTTCTGTGCCACACGGTTTATCGCCCATGCGCTGGCCTGTGGCACCATACGGGTATCAAGGCTGTTCAGATTGCGGATGGCATTCTCAAGCCCCTTCATCCCACACCTCTTTACTCAATAAAGATCATTGGCTTACCGTTAAAGCGTTCATGCCGTGTGACCGTCCATTGTTGTCCGTCATAAACAACGCGATCCCCGCGCCGTGGGCGGTATCCCGAAGAAAACACCACCAGAGAGACCGCAGGTCCGGACAGAGCATTCAGCTCTGCCAGTGTTTCTCCCGGGATCACAGTCATATCGACATCATTAATCGAGGCTGTCTTTCCCATCTTTCTGACCGTGATAGCATCCATACGCGCTGCCAGCCGGGAAAAGGGATCAGACATTGAGTTTTACCGGCACTTCTTCTGCACTGGTTCCGGCATCTGCCCAGACAACCCCGACCAGCGG
>JAHAYL010000010.1 GCA_018384065.1 Oxalobacter sp. | reverse complement strand
TAGGTAGCTTAACCTTCGGGAGGGCGCTTACCACTTTGTGATTCATGACTGGGGTGAAGTCGTAACAAGGTAACCGTAGGGGAACCTGCGGTTGGATCACCTCCTTACCTTAAAGAAGCGTTCTTTGCAGTGCTCACACAGATTGTCTGATAGAAAGTGAAAAGCAAGGCGTCTTGCGAAGCAGACTGATACGTCCCCTTCGTCTAGAGGCCCAGGACACCGCCCTTTCACGGCGGTAACAGGGGTTCGAATCCCCTAGGGGACGCCACTTGCTGGTTTGTGAGTGAAAGTCACCTGCCTTAATATCTCAAAACTCATCTTCGGGTGATGTTTGAGATATTTGCTCTTTAAAAATCTGGATCAAGCTGAAAATTGAAACACTGAACAACGAAAGTTGTTCGTGAGTCTCTCAAATTTTCGCAACACGATGATGAATCGAAAGAAACATCTTCGGGTTGTGAGGTTAAGCGACTAAGCGTACACGGTGGATGCCCTGGCAGTCAGAGGCGATGAAGGACGTGCTAATCTGCGATAAGCGTCGGTAAGGTGATATGAACCGTTATAACCGGCGATTTCCGAATGGGGAAACCCAGTGTGTTTCGACACACTATCATTAACTGAATCCATAGGTTAATGAGGCGAACCGGGGGAACTGAAACATCTAAGTACCCCGAGGAAAAGAAATCAACCGAGATTCCCCCAGTAGCGGCGAGCGAACGGGGAGCAGCCCAGAGCCTGAATCAGTGTGTGTGTTAGTGGAAGCGTCTGGAAAGGCGCGCGATACAGGGTGACAGCCCCGTACACAAAAATGCACATGCTGTGAGCTCGATGAGTAGGGCGGGACACGTGGTATCCTGTCTGAATATGGGGGGACCATCCTCCAAGGCTAAATACTCCTGACTGACCGATAGTGAACCAGTACCGTGAGGGAAAGGCGAAAAGAACCCCGGCGAGGGGAGTGAAAAAGAACCTGAAACCGTGTACGTACAAGCAGTGGGAGCACGCTTAGGCGTGTGACTGCGTACCTTTTGTATAATGGGTCAGCGACTTATATTCTGTAGCAAGGTTAACCGAATAGGGGAGCCGAAGGGAAACCGAGTCTTAACTGGGCGTTAAGTTGCAGGGTATAGACCCGAAACCCGGTGATCTAGCCATGGGCAGGTTGAAGGTTGGGTAACACTAACTGGAGGACCGAACCGACTAATGTTGAAAAATTAGCGGATGACTTGTGGCTGGGGGTGAAAGGCCAATCAAACCGGGAGATAGCTGGTTCTCCCCGAAAGCTATTTAGGTAGCGCCTCGTGAATTCATCTCCGGGGGTAGAGCACTGTTTCGGCAAGGGGGTCATCCCGACTTACCAACCCGATGCAAACTGCGAATACCGGAGAATGTTATCACGGGAGACACACGGCGGGTGCTAACGTCCGTCGTGAAGAGGGAAACAACCCAGACCGCCAGCTAAGGTCCCAAAGTCATGGTTAAGTGGGAAACGATGTGGGAAGGCCCAGACAGCCAGGATGTTGGCTTAGAAGCAGCCATCATTTAAAGAAAGCGTAATAGCTCACTGGTCGAGTCGGCCTGCGCGGAAGATGTAACGGGGCTAAACCATGCACCGAAGCTGCGGCAGCGACGCTGATGCGTTGTTGGGTAGGGGAGCGTTCTGTAAGCCTGCGAAGGTGTGCTGTGAGGCATGCTGGAGGTATCAGAAGTGCGAATGCTGACATAAGTAACGATAAAGCGGGTGAAAAGCCCGCTCGCCGGAAGACCAAGGGTTCCTGTCCAACGTTAATCGGGGCAGGGTGAGTCGACCCCTAAGGCGAGGCCGAAAGGCGTAGTCGATGGGAAACAGGTTAATATTCCTGTACTTGGTGTTACTGCGAAGGGGGGACGGAGAAGGCTATGTTGGCCGGGCGACGGTTGTCCCGGTTTAAGCGTGTAGGCTGGTTTTCCAGGCAAATCCGGAAAATCAAGGCTGAGGCGTGATGACGAGGCACTACGGTGCTGAAGCAACAAATGCCCTGCTTCCAGGAAAAGCCTCTAAGCATCAGGTAACATCAAATCGTACCCCAAACCGACACAGGTGGTCAGGTAGAGAATACCAAGGCGCTTGAGAGAACTCGGGTGAAGGAACTAGGCAAAATGGTGCCGTAACTTCGGGAGAAGGCACGCTGATATGTAGGTGAAGCGACTTGCTCGTGGAGCTGAAATCAGTCGAAGATACCAGCTGGCTGCAACTGTTTATTAAAAACACAGCACTGTGCAAACACGAAAGTGGACGTATACGGTGTGACGCCTGCCCGGTGCCGGAAGGTTAATTGATGGGGTCAGCGCAAGCGAAGCTCTTGATCGAAGCCCCGGTAAACGGCGGCCGTAACTATAACGGTCCTAAGGTAGCGAAATTCCTTGTCGGGTAAGTTCCGACCTGCACGAATGGCGTAATGATGGCCAGGCTGTCTCCACCCGAGACTCAGTGAAATTGAACTCGCTGTGAAGATGCAGTGTACCCGCGGCAAGACGGAAAGACCCCGTGAACCTTTACTATAGCTTGACACTGAACATTGAGCCTTGATGTGTAGGATAGGTGGGAGGCTTTGAAGTGTGGACGCCAGTCTGCATGGAGCCGACCTTGAAATACCACCCTTTAATGTTTGATGTTCTAACGTTGACCCGTAATCCGGGTTGCGGACAGTGTCTGGTGGGTAGTTTGACTGGGGCGGTCTCCTCCTAAAGAGTAACGGAGGAGCACGAAGGTTGGCTAATCCTGGTCGGACATCAGGAGGTTAGTGCAATGGCATAAGCCAGCTTGACTGCGAGCGTGACGGCGCGAGCAGGTGCGAAAGCAGGTCATAGTGATCCGGTGGTTCTGAATGGAAGGGCCATCGCTCAACGGATAAAAGGTACTCTGGGGATAACAGGCTGATTCCTCCCAAGAGTTCACATCGACGGGGGAGTTTGGCACCTCGATGTCGGCTCATCACATCCTGGGGCTGTAGTCGGTCCCAAGGGTATGGCTGTTCGCCATTTAAAGTGGTACGTGAGCTGGGTTTAAAACGTCGTGAGACAGTTTGGTCCCTATCTGCCGTGGGCGCTGGAAGTCTGAGAGGGGCTGCTCCTAGTACGAGAGGACCGGAGTGGACGGACCCCTGGTGCACCGGTTGTCACGCCAGTGGCATTGCCGGGTAGCTAAGTCCGGAAGGGATAACCGCTGAAGGCATCTAAGCGGGAAACCCGCCTCGAGATGAGACTTCCCGGAGCCTAGAGCTCCCTGAAGGGCCGTCCGAGACCAGGACGTTGATAGGACGGGTGTGGAAGCGTGGCGACACGTTGAGCTGACCGTTACTAATCGCCCGTGCGGCTTGTCCCCATGGCCCTGGTGGGCCATGGAGGGCGCTGCCAAGAAAGGAAAGAAGATACAACGCATGCTTAAGGCTTTGTGACCGGATTGTGGGGGACCGGGTGGTCCCCCTGAAGTTCAATGCCTGACGGCCATAGCAGGGCGGTCCCACCCCTTCCCATCCCGCACCGGACCGTGAAACGCCCGTGCGCCGATGATAGTGCCGCAACCGGTGTGAAAGTAGGTCACTGTCAGGCAGCCCATATGAAGGCCCCGCATTACATCCGATGCGGGGCTTTTGCTTTTTGTACAGCTGCATTTCAGGCGGTTCTCTTCGGCTTTGTTTCCTTTTTTCATCTATACTTGCTTCTTATTCATGTCATTGCAGGAAAGGACGGCTTTCCTTATCATTGCCAGTATCTGGTGATGTTTCAGGAGCGGAGGTGTTTATGAAAAAGCTGATGGTTACTGGTTTTGCTACGCTGGCATTGGGATTTGTACAACCTGCCTTTGCCTGTGGTGACGGTCCTTTGACCGGAGATTTTTCGACTGGCAAAGTCCATGTGCGTGTGACTTCATTGGGGCAATGTGGCTCCCCTTTCCTTTATCAGGCCTGGAATGCGCCTAGGAGGATTGGCCAGGGGAAAGCCGACTGGGTGATGCAGGGCGAAGATGATTACCGGAATGACGTTTACCGGATTGTTTTCAAGAGGGGCAATACCACTTTCCGCCTGACACCGGATGGTGACTGCGATAGCCTTGACTGTGATGCCTTCCTGGATATTTTCATCAATGGGAAAAAGAAAGACCATCTTTTCCTGCGCAGGATTTATAACTGACAGGTGAAGACGCAGATATCAGGTTTTGATTTTTCAGGAGTTTTGAATGAGTACAGTCGGAACAATGAATACGGCAGACTGGTATTGCCAGAAAATCCAGGAAAGCGATGAAAGCCATCAGGAAAGCACCTATCGGGAGATCCGGAAAGTCGCTTCCGATTTGCAGGTCATGGGGGACATGCTGAAAGCTGTGTTTGAAGATGGATCGCAGATGATTTTTCCCGCGTCTCTCCTACGCTGAAGCCTGTCTGTTGGTTGGCATATCAGACCTTTGATGGAAAAAGAAAAGCCATGCAATCGAATTGCATGGCTTTAGCTGTTTTTAGGGCAGTAAGTTATGCCGCAGGTTGCAGGACATTGTCGTTTGCATCTGCCAGACGGCTCTTAAGCTTCTGGTATTCTTCAGCCAGGTACTTTTCCGCCCATTGCTGGTCATCGATTTTCTCGATGCGGACAGCACTGTATTTGTATTCTGGCGTCTTTGCATACGGATCAAGATGTTCAACAGTCAGTTCGTTGCAGGCACCAATCCACCATTGATAAGTCATATAGACCGCACCGCGGTTTGTCCGTTCAGTGACATATGCACGGGTGATGACTTTACCACGACGCCCTTCAACCCAAATCAGTTCCTGGTCCTTGATGCCATATGTTTCGGCATCAATTGGGTTGATCTGTGCAAATCCGGGTTCATCTGCCAGGGTTGCCAGCGCAGAACAGTTGCCTGTCATGGAACGGCAGGAATAATGACCGACTTCACGGACAGTGCTCAGGATCAGCGGGAACTGTTCGTCAACCAGGTCAAATGGTGGACGCCATTCTGCCGGAATCATCTGTGCCCTGCCATTCGGTGTCAGGAATTTTCCGCCTCGGTACATCCAGAGGTTGCCTGGGTCATCCAGTGTGCGGCAAGGGAATGAGACATAACCCAACCCTTCCATCTTTTCATAGGTCGCACCATAGAACAGTGGGCAGAGTTCCCGCATTTCATCCCAGATTTCTTGGGTATTGTTATAGTGCATCGGGTAACCCATTGCTGTTGCCATCAGGCTATGGATTTCCCAGTCATGTTTTGTACCTTCGGGTGCTTGGATAGCTGTGTACATCCGCTGGAATCCCCGGTCAGCAGCTGTATAGACACCATCATGTTCTCCCCAGGAGGTTGCAGGGAAGACCACATCCGCTTCAGCCACGGATTTGGTCATGAAGATATCCTGTGCAATGAACAGTTCAAGCTGACTGTATGCATGGCGGACAGCATTAAGGTCGGGTTCTGTCTGGAAAGGGTCTTCACCAAACAGGTAAACCGCTTTGATCTTGCCTGCTTCAATGTTATGGCAGACTTCTGTAATTGGAATGCCTTTCTCAGCAGGCAGTTTCTCAACGCCCCATGCTTTTTCAAATTTGGCACGGGCTTCAGGATCTGTGACAGACTGGTAACCCGGGAACCGTCCAGGAAGGACGCCCATGTCACAGGAACCTTGGACATTGTTCTGTCCACGGACAGGTCCAACACCGACATTCGGTTTGGCAAGGTTGCCTGTCATGGCGGCAATATTGGATAGCTGGATACAGGTTTCAACACCCTGTCCCCATTGGGTGACCCCCATACCCCAAAGGATGGTTGCTGTTTCAGCAGAGGCATACATCCGGACTGCTTCACGAACCAGTTCAGGATCAAGGCCGGTGATTTCAGCCGTGTTTTCAGGCGTATATTTTTCGACGGTTTCCCAGACTTTTTCAAAACCGTCACAATGCTCTTCAATGAATTTCCGGTCAATCAGGTTTTCAGTGATCAGCACATGCTGCATTGCATTGCAGAGTGCAACATTGGAACCGTTCTTGAGTTGCAGGTGGATGTCTGCAATACGGGCAGATTCAATGACCCGGGGATCGACGACGATGATCTTTGCCCCTTTCTGTTTCGCCTTGATGATACGTCGGGCGACAATGGGATGGGAATCCGCAGGGTTGTAGCCAAAAATCAGGACACACTTGGTGTTTTCAATCTCAGAGATTGAATTGCTCATCGATCCATTGCCGACAGTCTGGTCCAATGCTTCAACAGAAGGACCGTGGCAGACCCGGGCGCAATGGTCAACGTTGTTCGTACCGATGACCGCACGTGCAAATTTCTGCGCGATGTAGTTGGCTTCATTGCCGGGACCACGGGCACAGCCACTGATGAAGATGGAATCCGGACCGTATTTCTCTTTGATGGCCATCAGTTTGGAGCTTGCGAAGCGGATGGCTTCATCCCAAGAGACTTCCGTGAAAGGTTCTCCCCGTTTATATCGGACAAGCGGACGGGTCAGCCGCGGTGTCAGGATCCGGGTGTCATTCAGGAATTCCCAGCCATAATATCCTTTCAGGCAGAGCTCTCCCTGATTGGTGAAACCATTGGCGCCTTCTGCCTTGATGATCTTGTTTTTCTCGACATCAACCGTCAGGGCAATCTTGCAGCCAGATGCGCAGTATGGGCAGACGACCAAAGTCTTTTTTGTTGTCATGATTCCTCCGGAAACACTTTGAGGCGGTTTCGGTTCCAGCAGTCTGCGGATACCCGGTTTATCACAATGCCTCAGGCGGCATGCTGAATGCTGATTTTTCCTGTTTTTCCTTGATTTTCGCTTCGATTGCAGAAGTATCGATAAGCTGCAGGGCTTTGGTTGGGCAGACCTTTACACATTGTGGCCCTTCCGGGATATTGATGCAGAGGTCGCATTTGTGGGCAACACGCACAGAGCCTTTGACAGTCAATGGTCCCAGGTCTGCCTGTTTGACTGGTTTTGTGACAATCTGCATTGCACCGAAAGGACAGGCCAATACACAGGATTGGCAGCCAATGCAGCGTTCAGCCACAATCTGGACAGTGCCTTCCTTGTAAATCAGGGCATTGGTTGGGCAGACACGGACACAAGGCGCATTTTCACATTGATGGCACTGCACAGGGGCAGACATTTCCAACCCTTTGATGACTTTCAGGCGTGGGTGGAAGTTTTCAGGGGTCAGGTCGTTTTCAGCGCCAGTTGGATGTCCAAGTACACACGCGACTTCACAGGTCCGGCAACCGATACATTTATCTGGATTTGCAATAACAAACCGGTTCATTATTCTGTCTCCTGCCTGTAGAGGCTTTAGGAAAATTCATCACAACGGTCATGGTTCCTGTTCCTTCTTGCCAGAGGGGCCAGTCAACCCGTCAGGAATCCCAAGGTCATGCCGTCTGTCTATTTATACTATGCCGGTTCCTATTATATGCCATGCCGTGGAATTCTGTGTGGCTTATCTATCCGCAATGTCTCTGTCATGTCAGTTTTCAGGGGTGATTTGGTGTTAATATTAAATACTTAAGAAAATGCCCGGACTGTATCCACTGATAAAGAATAAAAAGACTGGGCGGAAAAAGACTGAAATCCTCCTTTCTGGCAGACTGACATAACTATGGCAAACGAAAAAGAAGCCCCCAAACCAACCTGTCCGGTCACGGACATATTGGAAGTCTTGCGTGCACAGTTGCATACAGAAGGCGTTCTTCCTGCGAATGTACGTCCTGCAGTAGCTCGTGTCACCCGTATGGTTACGGAAATCACGCTTGGCCGCAGCAATATCACCCGTCTTGACGAGCTTGACAAGGCAGCTGAGGAACTCCAGGGTATCGCTCCTGGACCGGGTAATGCCCTGCTGACCTCCCTGAAGGAAAAACGGGCGGAATGGGAATCCCATCTGGCAGGCAGCTGTACAGTCGGGACCTGTTTCAAGCCCCGTTCAGCCCCTTGCCAGGTTGCCTGCCCGGCACATATCGATATCCCGAGCATGATGGCGCATATCGGTCATGGGAATTTCTCGGAATCCCTGGAGGTGTTGTCCAAAGACACGCCATTGCCTGATTCCTGCGGATTGGTCTGCCCGGCTCCCTGTGAATACGACTGTGTCCAGAATGCAGTCAGCGGCAAGCCTGTTTTCATCCGTCCGATGAAACATGTTGCTGCTCGTTGTGCGGAAGTCCGCCCTGACCTGAAAAAGGCGGCACCTACCGGCAAGAAGGTTGCAATTGTCGGTTGTGGTCCTTCCGGCGTCACGGCGGCTTATTATCTGGCTCAGAAAGGGCATACTGTTGAGATTTTTGATGAACGCCAGCATCCAGGCGGTGTCATGCGCTATGGGATTCCTAATTACCGTCTGCCGGATTACAAACTTTATGCGGAGATTGATGTGGTCAGGAACCTTGGTGTGGAAATCCATCTTGGATATCACGTCAACAATGCCAAGGAATTCCAGGAAAAAGGTTATGATGCCACCCTGCTTGCAACCGGTATGCAGAATTCCAAACGCCTTGGTGTGCCTGGGGATGATCAGGAATTTGTCATCGGTGGCATGGATTTCCTGACTGCCGTCCGTTCTGGAAAGAATCCAAGGGTGGGGCCTCATGTCATTGTCATTGGTGGCGGGAATGCCGCTATTGACGTTGCGATGACCGCTTTCCGTCAAGGTGCTGAGAAAGTCCAGATGTGGTACCGCCGTAACCGTAAGCAGATGCCGGCGAACCCGCATGAAGTCGAACTGGCGTTGGCGGAGGGTGTCGAGCTTGTTGAATTCTGGGCACCGACACGTGTCATGGAAGGCGGCATGATTGAGTTCGAACGTTCCCGTTATGCGCCGGATGCGGGCAAGGTTGCTCCGGTTACAGTCCACGCAGACCAGATTTTTGCCGGTATCGGTCAGGAAGCAGACCTGAGCTGGCTTGAAGGTTCCAAGATTGAGACAAAATGGGGCGCCATCGTCAATGATCCTGAAACCCTGATGACAGCGGAAGAAGGTATTTTCGCCAGTGGCGATATCGCTCATGGTGCAAGTACTGTTGTGGCGGCGATTGGCTCCGGTAAACGTGCGGCACTGTCCATCCATGAATACCTGACAGGTGAGAAAGCTGATTACGCTTCCCTTGAACCGCAGCGCCGTGATGAAGTACCTTTTGTCGAGGCTGATCCTGCACAGCGTATGTCTGCTGACCGAGCCCATATTGAAGAACATGATCCCAACACCCGTAAGTATTCCCATGAATTCATGCAGGAAGATTGGGATGAGAAAGTCGCAGCAGTGGAAGCCCAGCGTTGCCTGCGTTGTGATACCTGTATCGGTTGCGGGTTGTGTGAACTGGCATGTATCGAGGTCGGTGCTGAGGCATTGAGGATGGTTGAGACCAAAGGTGGACGGATGGTCTTCCAGGACCTTCTCCGGCCTGCTGACCGGTGTATCGGCTGCGGGGCCTGTGCATCGGTCTGTCCGACAGGTGCCATCAAGGTTGAGGACAGGGGTGGTTACCGTGTCACAGAAATCACAGGTTCTGTGGTCCGTAAGCAGCCATTGGAAGTCTGTGCCGCTTGCGGAAAGACGTTCTCGGCATCCGTTGTCCAGCTTCAGAAAACAGCAGAAACCCTGAAAGGTGCGGCTCAGGAACCGAAACTGTGTCCAGACTGCGCTCGGATCCAGTCTGCAAAGGCGATGCAGAATATGCAGTGGCTGCCTAAGGTTTTCCTGTAAATCAGATTGGGAGCACGAGGTGGCAGATGGCGTGGAAAGCTGTCTGCCACTTTTCTTTCAGTGGTCCAACAGCCAGTTGACTATCTGGGGCAGGTTGTTCAGGTCAAGCCATACCACGCCTTGCCGGAGATTGGCGGGTCTTGGTGTATCAGAAGCCACGGCTTCAATGGTGCTGTTATCGGGATACATCGGGGTTTTTCCGAGGGAGGGGCGGTATATCTCCAGCTTGGGGATCGGTTCATTACGGAACCCTTCAACCAATGTCAGGTCAGCATCCTGCATACGGGAAAGCAGTCCGCTCAACGAAGGTTCTTTTTCTCCGTGCAGCTCATGGGTGATGACAAAACGGTAAGGGGAGGTGAGCAGCACTTCTGCTGCACCCGCCCGCCTCATCCGGGCACTGTCTTTATGCGGCGGTTCGAGCGTGACATCGTGATGGCTGCTTTTCACCACATTCACCCTGATGCCATCGGCAATCAACAAGGGAAGAATCTGTTCAAGCAGGGTTGTTTTGCCACTGCCTGACCAGCCGGTTATACCAATCAATGGATATCTTGGTTTCCTATCTGCTGTCATGGCCGTTCCTGGTTGACTATCTTGCTTGGGAATCAATATCCAGATACTGCCAGTCTGACAGCAGGATGGGGTGTTTCTTGAATCCCTGTACATGGGGACGGACCAGCCAGTTCCGGGTACGTGAGACATGCAGGACCCAAGGAGTATCTGCTTCCATCTGGCGGTTCATCTGCACATAAAGGGCATTGCGTTCTTCTCCCTGCGGCAAAGCGGTTGCCTGGCGGTAGAGGCTGTCATAGGTGGCAGAACGGTAACAGCCATAATTGCCTTTCCCTGAATTGGGACCATAGAGCAGCTGCAGGAAGTTCTCGCCTTCCGGGTAATCAGCATGCCAGGCACCTCCCCACATCATCAGGCGGCACCCTGCCGCATCTTTCAGGTTGTCGGCGAAATTGCCGACCTCAAAAGCAACTTTCACGCCAATCTGGTCGAGTCCCCGCTTCCAGATTTCAGAAATAGTACGTGCTGAAGCGCTTGCATCTGTACGGATTCTCAACAGAAGCGGTTTGCCATCTGGCATGGTGCGGTAACCGTCTGCCTGTTTCCGGTATCCATAATAATCCAGCAGGCGGGAAGCCAGTTCAGGATCATAGGTGATGCTGCTGACATACTCAGGGTCATGCCCTTCGACACCAGGTGGAATCATCATCTGGGCAATGGATGCCTGACCGTTCCGGAGTAAGGTGATTTCCGATTCTGTGTCATAAGACATCGCAATGGCACGGCGTAAGGCAATCTTTTCGGGTGTATAGCCACCGGTGACGGGGTCTTGCATATTGAACAGTGTGTAAGTGACTTCTGGTTCCACCATTGTGTACTGACGGATGCCCTGTTCAGTGAATTCTGTTTTCAGCACACCGTCTTCCAAAGCGACTGGTGCGGCAAGCTGTGGCAGTTTGTCAAAATCAATGCCACCTTCCTGGAAGGTCAGCCAACGGGACTGTTCTTCTTCAATGATTGAGATTTCAACCTTGCCGATTTGAGGCATCGATTTACCCTGCATTTCCTGAACCAGGCGGTCATCCCATTCATCGCCCATTGACTGGAAATCCCAGATGAATCCCCGGAAATAGGGGTTTGCTTCCAGGACGATACGGCTCCGGGGAACATACTCTGCCAGACGGTAAGGGCCTGTGCCGACAGGGTGGAAGGCACTTTCCTTGCCATAGCCTTCAACCGCTTCCCGGGCAACGGCTCCCAAGGCGCCGTATGCGAGGATGTACAGGAAATTGGCGTCAGGCGCCATCAACTGGATTTTCAGGGTATAACGGTCAGGCGTCTGTAATCCTGCCACAGGTGCGTCATAATTGAAGCGGCCAGATTTTTCAGCTTTTTTTGCAAGGGCATCCAGACCGGCGATTTTGCCCCGCAGGAAACCGGCTGAAGGCGAACGGTTGGCGGGATCCAGCATCCGTTTGATGGTATAGCTGTAATCCTGCGCGGTCAGTTCCCGTTTTTTCCCCTTGAAGATTGGGTCTGGGGCAAACCAGATATGTTTCTTGATATGGAAAGTGTAGGTCCTGCCGTCAGGACTGATATCAGGCATAGCTGTGATGGTGTTCGGGACCAACCGGGCAGGACGGGCAAGGTAATCGTATGTCAGCATGGTTTCAAAAATGGCTTCCGCCACCCAGCCGGAATAGTAGTTCTGGGTCTTGACCATATCGAAACCATCATCCGCTGCCTCAAATACACTATGGATGACTTTATGGGGGTCGGCCGTAGCAAGAACGGGGTTGACAGTGTTTGCAAGAAAACCCAGTACGGCAAACAGACAGGCCATAACCCAGCGGTACAATGCCTGCGGCGTGTTGATGAATGGAAAGCGGTGGGTCATGTGGGGGATTTTTACCTGGGTGTTTCTAACGGATTGCCTGTTGAAAGCATTATAATTCCATATTTTGGCAGTTTTTAGAAACTTCAATGAAGGTCTTCCGCAGTTTGTCACGCAATGTAGCAGGTGCGCCATGTGCCTTGGCCATCGGCAATTTTGATGGGGTGCATAGGGGGCATCATGCCCTGCTCCAGCATCTGAAGGTGGCGGCAGACCGTTTGGGGGTATTGCCTACCGTACTGACATTCAGTCCGCATCCCAGGCAGTTTCTTGCCAGGAAATCGGGTATGCCTGCGGATACGCCTATCACCATCACCCCTTTCCGGGACAAGATGCAGGCATTGGCGGAAGCAGGGGTTGAACAGGTCTGCCTTGCCAGGTTTGATGCGGCAATGGCGGAAATGACGGCATCAGGATTCATTGAAAAGGTGCTTGTAGAAGCCCTTGATGTCCGCTGGATGACAGTTGGTGAAAATTTCCGTTTTGGCAAAGACCGCGCAGGGACAACGGACTTGTTGGTTGAGGCAGGGGAAAAGCACCATTTCGAGGTGATGGTCATGCCAGCAGTGATGGATGGGACTGACCGTATTTCCTCATCTGCCATCAGGCAGGCACTGAAAACAGGACAGTTTGACAGGGTGGCGCAGCTGCTTGGCCGTTCCTACACGCTTTCGGGGCATGTCGTGCAGGGTGACAGGTTGGGGCGTGAATTGGGTTTCCCGACGGCCAACATGCCGATGGGGCAATACCATCCTGCCCTGTCAGGGGTATTCATCACCCGTGTGCATGGGCTGTCCGCCAGTCCTGTCCCTGCTGTATCGATGGTCGGTAACCGTCCAACGGTCCAGGAAAATGGCAAAACGGTATTGGAGACCCATCTGCTTGGTTTTTCAGGCGACATTTATGGGGCATTGATCAAGGTCGAATTCTTGAAAAAACTGCGGGATAACCGGAAATTCCCTGGCTTGGATGCATTGAAAACAGCAGTCCAGCAGGATATTGAGAGGGCAAGACGGTATTTCAGCGGACAGGAATACCGTACAGATATTGGCTGATTCAACAGAAAAGGCCGAAGAACAGGTAAAATCTAACGTTTAACATTCAATCTGAGCGTAATGAAAATGGCGAATAAACCAGCAGACCAGACAGGCAGAAAGAAAAAACAGGATAAAGTGAAACTGCCTCCTGAATATGCAGTCAACATGCCTGACACGCCTTTCCCGATGCGGGGGAATCTGGCGAAACGGGAACCGGAATGGGTCAGGGAATGGCAGGAAAAGAAAATCTACCATCGAATCCGTAAAGCTGCCAAAGGCCGTCCACAGTTCATCCTGCATGATGGTCCGCCGTATGCCAATGGTGATATCCATATCGGCCATGCTGTCAACAAAATCCTGAAAGATATCGTGCTCAAATCCAAGGGGCTGGCAGGTTTCGATGCGCCTTATGTCCCCGGTTGGGACTGCCATGGTATGCCGATTGAAATCCAGATTGAGAAGCAGTTCGGCAAAGGCCTGCCGGCACTTGACGTGCAGGCGAAAGCCCGTGTCTATGCCAGTGAACAGGTTGAACGCCAGAAAAAAGATTTCATCCGTCTCGGCGTATTGGCGGATTGGGATAATCCCTACCTGACCATGAACCATCAGAACGAGGCGGCGGAAATCCGTGCGCTTGCCCGTCTGCTTGAGAAAGGCTATGTCTTCCGTGGGCTGAAACCGGTCAACTGGTGTTTTGACTGCCGTTCTGCTCTGGCAGAGGCAGAGGTTGAATATCAGGACCGCCGTGACCCGGAAATCGATGTCGGTTTCCCTTTTGCTGAACCGGAAAAAGTCGCCAAGGCTTTTGGTCTGGATAAACTGCCGTCTGAAAAAGGCTATATCATCATCTGGACCACCACGCCATGGACCATTCCTGCCAACCAGGCACTGAACCTGCATCCCGAATTCATCTATGCATTGGTCGAAACGGAAAAAGGTCTGGTCATTGTCGCGGAAGAACGGGCGAAACTGCCTGCCCGGGAAGCTGGCAAGGCGCTGCTGCAGGCACGTTACGGCTTGGAAAACTGGAAAATCATTGCCACTGCAGCAGGCAGGAATCTTGAGAACATCCGGTTCTGGCATCCGCTGTCTGAAGCGCATGAAGGTTTCAAGCGGACGGCACCGGTCTATATGGCGGAATATGTCACCTTGGATACCGGTACCGGCATTGTCCATTCTGCACCGGCATATGGTGTCGATGACTTCCTTTCCTGCAAAGCTTATGGCATGCCTGACGGGGACATCCTCAATCCTGTCATGGCTGATGGCCATTACGCCTCAACCCTGCCTTTGTTCGGTGGAAAGATGATCTGGGAGGCAGGCAGGGATATCTGTGAGGCCATGAAGCGTGTCGGCACCCTGTTCAATCTCAATATGATGACCCACAGCTATATGCATTGCTGGCGTCATAAGACCCCGATTGTCTACCGAGCGACTTCCCAGTGGTTCGCCGGTATGGATATCAAGCCGCGTGAAGGTGGGATTACCTTGCGTGAAGCGGCGCTTAAAGGTGTGGCGCAGACGCGTTTCTTCCCCGACTGGGGGCGCGCACGCCTGAATGCCATGATTGCCAACCGTCCCGACTGGACGCTTTCCCGCCAGCGTCAATGGGGGGTTCCGATGGCATTCTTTGTCCATAAGGAAACCGGTGAGTTGCATCCACGTACCCCTGAACTGCTGGAAGCCATTGCTGTACGCGTTGAAAAAGAAGGGATTGAGGCATGGCAGCGCCTTGATCCGGCAGAACTGCTGGGGGATGAAGCCACTATGTATGAAAAGAACCGTGACACGCTGGATGTCTGGTTCGATTCTGGAGCAACACATCTCACCGTGCTGCGTACATCACATGCCGGTATCCTGAACTGGCCGG
The DNA here is from genome assembly GCA_018384065.1 of Oxalobacter sp. Classification (GTDB taxonomy): domain Bacteria; phylum Pseudomonadota; class Gammaproteobacteria; order Burkholderiales; family Burkholderiaceae_D; genus Oxalobacter. The sequence continues at coordinate 34,121 of JAHAYL010000010.1, read as the reverse complement.
CAGACCTGTACCTGGAAGGGTCCGACCAGCATCGTGGCTGGTTCCATTCATCCCTGCTGACAGGGTGCATGCTGGATGGCCAACCACCATACAGGATGCTGCTGACCCACGGCTTTGTCGTTGATGGCGAAGGCAAGAAAATGTCCAAGTCCCTGGGCAATGTGATTGCGCCACAGAAAGTCTTCGATTCATTGGGCGCGGATATCCTGCGTCTGTGGGTTGCCGCAACCGACTATTCCGGGGAACTGTGCATTTCCGATGAAATCCTGAAGCGGGTGACAGAATCTTACCGCCGTATCCGGAACACCCTGCGGTTCCTGCTGTCCAACACCGCCGATTTCGATATTGCCAAAGACGGTGTCCCACTGGATGGGCTGCTTGAGATTGACCGTTATGCCATTGCCACCATGAAATCCCTGCAGGCGGAACTCATGGCGCATTATGAAAAATTTGAATTCCATCCGGTTGTCGCTAAACTGCAAACCTACTGTTCTGAAGAATTGGGCAGCCTGTATCTCGATATCCTGAAAGACCGCCTGTATACATCAGGGACTTCTTCCAAGGCACGCCGTTCCGCGCAGACAGCGCTCTGGCATATCACCCATGCCCTGCTGCGTCTGATGGCGCCTATCCTCTCTTTTACAGCGGAAGAAGCCTGGAAAGCCTTTGCATCTGCTGAAGAATTTTCTGCCAGTGACGAAACCATCTTTACGTTGACGGCTTATGAATTGCCGGATATCGCAGATGGTGATGCATTGCTTGCCAAGTATGAATCCCTCAAGGTGATCCGTGCAGATGTCATGAAGCAGCTTGAAGAAGTCCGTATTGCGGGGCAGATCGGTTCTTCCCTGCAGGCGGAAATCGAAATCCGGGCATCCGGTGACAGGTTCCAGGTACTCAACAGCCTTGGCGAAGACCTCAAGTTCCTGATGATCACCTCGCGCGCTGATGTTGTTGAAGTATCGGATAAGGCTGCTGAATCCATCACGGTCAAACCATCTGCCAGCCGCAAATGCGAACGTTGCTGGCATTACCGTGCAGATGTAGGCAGCAATCCGGAACATCCACTCATCTGCCCACGCTGTGCCGCCAATCTGTTTGGTGCAGGTGAAAAACGTCGGTTTGTTTAAGGGGTGCCAGGAAAGGAAACTGGAAAAGGGTCTTCCCGGAAATCTGGGCATGATATGATGATAAAGAGAAGGGTATTTTCACAGGACAGCAGTATCAGCATCATTTGGTGGCTGGTTGTGGCTGCACTGGTTGTTGTCTTTGACCAGATTTCAAAACATTGGGCATTGAGCCTGATGCAGCTGGGGGAAACCATCCGGGTGACCTCTTTTTTCAACCTGCATCTTCTTTACAATGAAGGCTCTGCGTTCAGCTTCCTGGCATCCCAGTCTGGATGGCAGCGGACGCTTTTTGTTGTTATTGGCATTCTAGCTGCGCTCTTTATCCTTTATGAAATCCGTAAGCATCGGGACAACAGTAAGTTCTGTTTTGCGCTTGCCTTGATTCTTGGGGGGGACATCGGCAATGTGATTGACCGCCTGGCATTTGGCCATGTCGTGGATTTCCTGGATTTCCATCTGGGAACATGGCATTACCCCACCTTCAATATTGCAGACTGTGGGGTCTGTGTCGGTGCGTTGATATTTGTTATTTTGGAATTCCGCAAGAAAAAAAGCTGATAGGGATAAAAGGGAACAGCAATACAGGGAGACAATATGGAACTGTCAGGGAAAACCGTTTTATTGGGACTCACAGGGGGCATTGCCTGCTATAAAGCGGCAGAGTTTGCCCGTGCCATGATCCGTGAAGGCGCAACAGTGCATGCTGTGATGACAGAAAGTGCGCAGCAGTTCATCACGCCTTTGACCCTGCAGGCATTGACAGGCAATCCTGTCTTCACCAGTTCCTGGGACAACCGGCAGCGTAACAATATGCCCCATATTGACCTGCCCAGGAAAGTCGATGTCATTGCCATTGCCCCATGTACGGCAAATTTCATTGCCAAGCTGGCAAACGGTATCTGTGATGACCTGCTGTCAACACTTTGTCAGGCCCGTCCCGCCGCTGTTCCATTGTTGGTCGCGCCTGCAATGAATGTCGAGATGTGGGAAAAACCCGCCACACAACGCAATATCCGCCAGATTCAGGCAGATGGTGTCGGCATCATGGGACCGGCGTCCGGTTTCCAGGCATGCGGCGAGGTCGGGAAAGGTCGTATGCTGGAGCCTGCTGAATTGGTTGAGGAAGTCATCGCCGCCCTGCAGCCCAAGACCATGGCTGGGCGCCGCTTCCTAGTTACCGCAGGTCCGACCTTTGAACCGATTGATCCTGTCCGCGGCATTACCAATCGTTCTTCCGGCAAGATGGGCTATGCCATCGCCCGTGCGGCATGGCTTGCCGGCGCTGAGGTTACCCTTGTTTCAGGGCCAACAGCATTGCCTGTGCCCTATGGTGTAAAACGTATTGATGTCATAAGTGCCCGCGAAATGTTTGATGCGGTGACAGGGAACCTTGAAGGTAAGGATGTCTTTATTTCTGTAGCCGCTGTCGCAGACTGGCGTGTCAAGCAGGCAAGTGTCCAGAAAATCAAGAAGGTGGCAGGACAGGCGGTACCGGCTCTCGAATTTGTTGAGAATCCGGACATCCTGGCATCTGTTGCCAAGTTGCCGGATGCGCCATATTGTGTCGGTTTCGCCGCTGAATCGGAAAACCTCCGGGAGTATGCAGAAGCCAAACGCCGTAAGAAAGGCATCCCATTGCTTGTCGGGAATATCGGTCATGAGACCTTTGGCAAGGATGATAATACACTGATCCTTTTCGACGATGCCGGCGCATTGGAATTGCCTCATGACACCAAGCGCAATCTGGCGCGTAAGTTGATTGAACAGTTGGCTTCCCGTCTGTAGGGGCATCATGAAAACCATAGACGTCAAGGTCCTTGATCCGAAAATGAAGGCGCATCTGCCTGCTTATGCAACGGCCGGCAGTGCAGGGCTTGACCTGCGGGCATGCATCGACCAGCCTATTGAATTGTTGCCAGGACAGGCAGAACTTGTCCCGACAGGCTTTGCCATCCATATCAAAGACCCGGGCTATGCCGCCATGATCCTGCCACGTAGTGGCTTGGGACACCGCCATGGCATTGTGCTGGGTAACCTTGTCGGACTCATTGATTCCGATTATCAGGGACAGCTCATGGTATCTGTCTGGAACCGTGGCAATACACCTTTTATACTGAATCCGATGGAGCGCATGGCGCAGCTTGTCATCGTGCCTGTCGTACAGGTCGGATTCAATGTTGTTGATGGATTCACTGGAACCAGCCGTGGGGAAGGTGGGTTTGGCAGCACAGGAAACCAATAAACCAGGAAAAAGAGACATGCTTAACCGTCTTAAGAACTTAACAGAAAACCTCCGTACAATCCTGCGTCCAGCCCTTGTCAGTGCCGCCGCGGCAGTATTGTTGAGTTCATGCGCGACTGAAAGCGCATGGAATGACAGTGATATCGCCCTTGAAACTTCGGGACCGGCAAAACTGAAACAGCTTGTCGAGATGCAGGACCGGCTTGAAGATGTCAGTGGCCGCCTGCTGATCAGGAATACAGACCTTTGCCAGCGGCATCTGCGTAACATCCTGGGTTTCAGCGTCGCCAATAAATATTCTTTTTCCGTTGCCAATGCGGATTTGGCAGAAAGTACCTTGGGGTTGGGCAACCGTTTGCAGGTCATGAATGTCATCCCTGGCACTGGTGCTGAAAAGGCGGGCTTGAAACGGGGGGATATCCTGGTCAGTATCGATGGCCGGTCTGCTCCCCAAGGCAGCAATGCTGAACATGCAGCTGTACAGCTCCTGTCCCCTGCTGTTGCGGATGGCCGCAATATCAAGGTCACGGTTTCCCGTGGCGGTTCCAACCGTACACTGACCGTTCCACTGACCCTGTCCTGTGGTTTCCATGTCGAGTTGGGGCAGTCTCCAAGCGTAACTGCTTTTTCAGACGGCAACCGTATCATGGTGACGCAGGGTATGATGTTCTATGCGAAATCCGATGAATCCCTCGCTTATGTCATCGCCAAGGAAATGGCGCATACTGTCCTGAACCATCCCAGACTGGTCAATAACACCAGCCGTGCCAAACTCCTTATCGACAATCTTATCCAGACACCGCCGAAATCCACAGATACAACGGGTCTGAAGCCGATGTCCAAACGGTTCGATATCGATGCTGATTCCGTCAGTCTCGCCATGCTGGCCCGTGGTGGTTACAGTATTGATGGAACCACCCGTTTCTGGCGGAATATGGCCTATCACTTTCCGGCATCCCGTAAGAAACACTATACGTCATTGCATCCAGAAGCATCGGCCCGTGTCAGTGTCATGCCACAATCCATCAACCGCATCAAGGCTATTGAAAAACGCCGCAAGGCATTGCCTTCAACGCGGTAAAGTGTAGGGCGGAAATGCTGCCCGTCGGCACGTTTCTGCCCGGCAGGCCATCAGGACAGGACGACAGAATGGATTCCCCGCTTCTTTTCTCGCTGATTGGGATTTTCTGCATCGGCGCAATCAGCATTCCGCTGGCGGCACTGCTGTCGTTCTCATTCCTGTCAAAAATGATTGAGCTCATGATCAGCCTGTCGGTTGGCATGATGCTTTCCACTTCCCTGCTGCATGCCTTGCCGGAAGCCGCTGAGATGTTCGAGGATCCTGACAGGCTGTTTGCGACATTGCTTATCGGACTGCTTGGCTTTTTCCTGCTGGAGAAACTAGCCATCATGCGGCACTCGCATCATTATGAGCATGATGGACACCACCATGAACACGGGCATGACCGCCATGAAGCAGGGGCTTCAGGGTGGATGATCCTTGTTGGACATGGATTCCATAGTTTCACCGATGGCATCCTGATTGCTGCGGCATTCCTGACGAATCCCTATCTGGGACTCATCACCTGCCTTGCCATCCTTGCCCATGAGATTCCCAATCAGGTCGGGGACTTCATCGTCCTGCTCAATGCAGGTTTCTCAAAAAGGAGGGCATTGATTTACAGCCTGTGCAACACCGTCAGTGCTGCCGTTGCATCAGTCATTGGCTATTGCACCCTTGAGAAATCACATGCCTTGATCCCCTATGTGCTGACACTGGCATCAGCGGGGTTCATCTATATTGCACTGAGTGACCTGATGCCGCAGATGCAGCAGCGGACCAAGCTGCGTGACACCATTCCCCAGGTTATCCTGGTTGCTGTCGGTATCGGCATCATTTTCTGCCTGACCCATCTGCTGCATCATCACCACTGATGCGGAGCAGTCAGAAAAACGTGGAAAAACAGGCACATTCTGAAAGAATCCAATTGCAGGAATAAGTGCCAGAAGCTATAATCCTATTCTTTCCGTGCGTTCAGGAAAACAATAGAAGGCTGTGTCTGCTGTTAAATCAGTGGAACCACCCATTTGGACGCTTTTTCTAACTTTTAGGAATTTTTATGAAAACCTTTTCCGCTAAGGCCAGCGAAGTCCAGCGTAACTGGTTTGTGATTGACGCCACCGATAAGGTGCTCGGCCGTGTTGCCAGCGAAGTGGCACGCCGTCTGCGTGGCAAGCACAAACCTGAATATACCCCTCATGTCGACACCGGTGATTACATCATTGTCATCAATGCAGCGAAACTGCGTGTGACCGGTGCCAAGAACACTGACAAGAAATACTACCGTCACAGCGGTTATCCTGGCGGCATCTATGAAACGACATTTGAAAAGATGCAGCAGCGTTTCCCAGGCCGTGCCTTGGAAAAAGCCGTCAAGGGCATGCTGCCAAAAGGCCCTCTGGGCTATGCCATGATCAAGAAGCTGAAAGTCTATGCAGATGCATCCCATCCACATAGCGCTCAGCAGCCACAGCCACTGGAAATCTAAGGAACGAACATGATCGGTAACTACAATTACGGAACCGGCCGCCGCAAAAGCGCTGTAGCACGTGTTTTCATCAAAGCAGGTTCTGGCAACATTGTTGTCAACGGTAAACCAGCAAACGAATATTTCTCCCGTGAAACCGGTATGATGGTCATCCGTCAGCCACTGGAAGTCACTGATAATGTTGAACGTTTTGACATCATGGTCAACGTCAAGGGTGGTGGCGAATCCGGTCAGGCAGGTGCTGTCCGTCATGGTATCGCCCGTGCGCTGATTGATTACGATGCAGCCCTGAAGCCAGCACTGTCCAAAGCAGGACTGGTTACCCGTGATGCCCGTGAGGTTGAACGTAAGAAAGTCGGTCTGCGCAAGGCACGCCGCGCGAAACAGTTCTCCAAGCGTTGATATCCATCAGGTCTTGGACCTGTTTACCACGAAATACAAAGCTGTCTGGCTCTGGTCAGACGGCTTTTTTCTCATTGGCTGTCTGGCTGCCAGGCTTTTGGATTATCATTCCACTGTTTTTCCCAGTTTTTTGTTCCCGTTTATCTGTGAGGTCAGAACATGATTAAAGTCGGTATTGTCGGTGGTTCCGGTTACACCGGGGTTGAATTGCTGCGTCTCCTTTCCCGTCATCCAGAAGTCCAGCTTACTGCCATCACTTCCCGTGGGGATGCCGGTACCCGTGTTGATGACATGTTCCCATCCCTGCGGGGCATTGTTGACCTGAGTTTCACTGCCCCTGACCAGTCCAACCTGAATGGATGTGATGTCGTTTTTTTTGCAACGCCCCATGGCGTTGCGATGTCACATGCAGAAGCGCTGCTTGCAGCAGGGGTACGCATCATTGACTTGGCAGCGGATTTCAGGCTCAAAGACACGGCTGAATTCGAAAAATGGTACAAAATGCCGCACAGCTGCCCAGGCATCTTGGCTGAGGCGGTTTATGGCCTGGCGGAAATCAACCGTGATGCCATCCGGAAAGCCCGCGTTATTGGATTGCCTGGATGCTATCCAACGTCAGTCCAGCTTGGCTTTGCACCATTGCTCAGGCAGGGGAAACCACTTGTCAATGAATCAGGGCTTATTGCGGATTGCAAATCCGGTGTGTCCGGTGCAGGCCGGAGGGCATCTGTCGGCTCCCTGTTTGCCGAGTCATCAGACAACTTCCATGCCTATGGTGTCAAAGGCCACCGTCATCTGCCTGAAATCGTCCAGGGACTCAAGGCGCTGACAGGCAATACCCGTGATATCGGCCTGACATTTGTACCGCATCTGACCCCGATGATCCGGGGCATCCATTCCACGCTTTACGCGTCAATCGCACCGGGTTGTGAGAATATCGATTACCAGAAACTTTACGAGGACTTCTACAAGGACGATCCTTTTGTCGATGTCATGCCGGCAGGGTCACATCCAGAAACCCGCAGCGTGCGTTCCTCCAACTATCTGCGTATTGCGGTACACCGCCCAATGGATGGCAATACCTTGGTCATCCTTGTCGTGGAAGACAATCTGGTCAAAGGTGCCGCCGGACAAGGCGTCCAGTGCATGAACCTCATGTTCGGGCTTGATGAAACTACAGGACTCAGGATTGTGCCAGTCCTGCCTTGAGCAGGAAAACGGTAATACGCCTATAATGGAAAGCCTTGGAAAGGAGAAGTCAGTGCCATGAGTGGAGAAAAAGCACAGGAACCGGCAGAAGGACTGGACTATAAGAATCCGATCAGGATGAGTGACAATGCAGCAGCAAAAATCAAGGAGCTGCTGGCGGAAGAAGGCAATCCAAATCTCAAACTTCGGGTGTTTGTACAGGGGGGTGGCTGTGCCGGTTTCCAGTACGGTTTCAGTTTTGATGAAAACGTTGCCGAAGATGATACCGTTGTTGAAAAAGATGGCATCCAGATGCTGATTGATGCCATCAGCTACCAGTATCTGATTGGTGCTCAGGTCGATTACAAGGATGACCTTGAAGGCGCGCAGTTCACCATCAAAAATCCCAATGCAACGACAACCTGTGGTTGCGGCTCTTCTTTTTCCGTCTGACCTTCTGGTGAAACCGATTCGGGAAAAGCAGATGTGGAAACATCTGCTTTTTTCATGGCAGTTTTCTGTTCCAAAGCTCAATTCCCGGTTCAATTCTGAAGGTGTTTCATATATACCGTTCGGCATCTGTGTTGCGTTTTTTTGAAATCCCTACTGTTTTCCTATGGTTTTTAAGGTGAATAGTTGATTGAAAAAGTCGGGTATTCTATACTCCAAGCCTGTTCAACGTTTTTTTCATCCAGGAACCGGGACGATGCGTCTGACGACAAAAGGGCGTTTTGCCGTGACAGCCATGATTGACCTTGCAAGGAACCAGCATGAGGGACCGGTGTCCCTGCTGGGGATCAGTGAGCGTCAGGATATTTCGGTTGCCTATCTGGAGCAGCTGTTCTCGAAGCTGCGCCGGGGGGCTCTCGTCAAATCGGTGCGCGGACCTGGCGGTGGCTATCTGCTGGCGCGCGATGCCGTTGGCATCTCTGTGGCTGATATCGTTTTCGCAGTCGATGAGCCTTTGGATGTGACACGGTGTGGAGGGCATGGCAACTGTGCGAAAGGCAGCATCACCTGTATCACGCATGACCTGTGGGCAAGCCTGAATGAAAAGATTGTAGATTATCTTGCCTCAGTCTCATTGGCATCATTGGCTGATGGGGTTATGACAGAAGGCACTGTTGGACAGGAGAATACAGTTATTTTTATCAAACAAGACAATGGGCATAACGCAAGGACGGAAGAAGTATGAGCGATCCTATCATTCAGCCAACCCAATGCGGCATCCTGAAAGAAGCCATTGGGGATGATGCTTATCCGATTTATCTGGACAATTCTGCGACGACACCGGTCGACCCCCGTGTTGCAGACAAGATGATTCCATATCTGTGCACGCATTTCGGCAATGCGGCTTCCAATACCCATGCCTATGGCTGGCATGCGGAAAAAGCTGTCGAGGAGGCAAGGGGACATGTAGCAGCACTGATCAATGCCGATCCGCGTGAGATTGTCTGGACATCCGGGGCGACCGAGGCCAACAATCTGGCATTGAAAGGGGCAGCGCATTTCTATCAGAAAAAAGGAAGGCATCTGATAACCGTTCAGACGGAACATAAGTGTGTGCTTGATTCCTGCCGTGAACTGGAACGCCAGGGATTCGAGGTCACTTACCTGGAACCTCAGGAAAACGGGCTGATTACGGTAGAACAGCTTGAAGCGGCAATCCGTCCAGATACCATCATGGTTTCGGTGATGCTGGTCAACAATGAAATCGGTGTCATCCAGCCACTGAAGGATATCGCTAAGTTGTGCCGGAGCAGGGGGATATTGGTCCATACGGATGCAGCACAGGCCTGCGGCAAGATGCCTGTGGATGTGCAGGACCTGGATATTGATCTGATGACGATGACCGCACACAAGATCAATGGTCCTAAAGGTATCGGCGCGTTGTATGTCCGTCGCCGTCCCCGTGTCCGTCTTGAAGCACAGATGCATGGGGGAGGGCATGAACGCGGGATGCGTTCAGGGACGTTGGCGACCCACCAGATTGTCGGTATGGGAGAAGCTTACCGGATTGCAAAAATCGAGATGGCGGAAGAGATTGCACGTATCCGGGTGATGCGTGACCGTATGGCAGATGAGTTGAGCAAAATCGAGGCATCTTATATCAATGGGGATATGACACAGCGTATCGCCCATAACCTGAACATCAGTTTCAACTATGTGGAAGGTGAAGCCATGATGATGGCAATGAAAGGGATTGCCGTATCGTCAGGTTCTGCCTGTACTTCCGCCAGCCTGGAACCTTCTTATGTCCTGCGGGCAATTGGCAGGAGTGATGAATTGGCGCATAGTTCACTGCGGATTACACTGGGGCGTTTCACCACGGATGAGGAAGTGGATTTCGCCATCAGGCTGATCAAGGAGAAAGTGGCGAAACTTCGGGAGCTTTCCCCGTTATGGGAAATGTATAAGGAAGGTGTTGATATGGACAGCATCCAATGGGCTGCACATTGATGGGAGGATGACAGGATGGCTTATTCAGATAAAGTGATTGACCACTATGAGAATCCCCGTAATGTGGGCACCTTCGATAAAAATGATGATTCTGTCGGAACCGGCATGGTCGGAGCGCCTGCCTGTGGGGACGTGATGCGCCTGCAGATCAAGGTCAACGATGATGGGGTGATTGAGGATGCGAAATTCAAGACCTATGGTTGCGGTTCGGCGATTGCCTCAAGTTCCCTGGTGACGGAATGGGTCAAGGGCAAGACGCTCGATGAGGCGCTTCAGATCAAGAATGCAGATATTGCCGATGAGCTGGCTTTACCGCCAGTGAAAATCCATTGCTCAATCCTGGCAGAGGATGCAATCAAGGCTGCGGTGAGTGATTACCAGGCCCGTCAGGAAAAGAAAAAGGCGAAGGTAGGGTAAATGGCGATTACGATGACAGAAAAGGCGGCTGCGCATGTCATGAAATACCTGAAACGCCGGGGCAAAGGGATTGGTCTGCGTTTTGGTGTACAGACAGCCACACATTGTGCTGGCATGGCTTATAAGCTGGAATATGTGGATGAGCCTGGGGCAGATGACACTGTCTTTGACTGCCAGGGCGTGAAGGTGTTTGTCGATAGCCGGAGCCTGCCTTATCTGGACGGCACAGAGCTGGACTTTGTACGGGAAGGGCTGAATGAAGGGTTCAGGTTCAACAACCCGAATGTGACAGATACCTGTGGCTGTGGGAAGAGCTTCAAGGTATAGCCGGGTTTTGTCATGCGGAATTTCTTTGAACTGTTCAATCTGCCTGCGCAGTTTGATGTGGACGGCAAGGCATTGGACACCGCTTACCGGAATATCCAGCGCTTGGTGCATCCTGACCGGTTTGTGACTGCTTCTGAAGCGGAAAAAAGGGCTGCAGTGCAGTATGCCTCCTTGGTGAATGATGCTTACCAGACATTGAGGGATCCCCTGAAGCGTGCCGGTCATCTTTGTGCACTGAACGGTGTTCCCATAGACAATAATGCCCATATCCAGATGGATCCCCTGTTCCTGATGGAACAGATGGCTTGGCGTGAAAAGCTGGAAGCTGCGCAGGATTCTGGCGACCGTGAAGCATTGTTGGCGTTGGACGGGGAGCAGGCAATGCTTCGGGCAAAACAGCTGATGGCTGTGAAAGGACATCTGGATGCCCACCGTTTCAAAGAAGCTGTCACCGGAATCCATAAGCTGATGTTCCTCAACCGGTTCGGAGAGGATATACGCCGGGCGATTGATGGGATGACCTCAAGGGATTGAATTTTCATTGGTTTTTTCAACGGGATTATGGCACTTCTTCAAATCGCTGAGCCGGGAATGTCCTCGGCGCCTCATGATATCCGTTTAGCAGTAGGTATTGACCTTGGTACGACCAATTCATTGGTCGCAACGGTCCGCAATGGTGTACCGGAGGTGCTGTTGGATGCGCAGGGGCAGGCATTGCTCCCATCTGTTGTCCGTTATTTTGCAGATGGGCATATTGATGTCGGGCATGCAGCAAAGGCTGCGCAGGATACCGATCCGGGCAATACCGTGTCTTCTGTCAAGCGGATGATGGGGCGGGGGCTGGCTGACCTGCCCAATCCTGACAGCCTGCCTTACCGTTTTGTGGATGCTCCTGGCATGGTCAGGGTGGAAACGGCGGGCGGCGTGAAAAGTCCGGTTGAAGTGTCTGCGGATATCCTGTCGGTCCTGAGGGAGCGGGCTGAAAAGACCTTTGATGACGAACTGGCAGGAGCTGTCATTACCGTACCGGCTTATTTTGATGATGCGCAGCGCCAAGCGACGAAAGATGCGGCAAAGCTGGCAGGCATCCATGTGCTGCGTCTATTGAATGAACCGACAGCGGCTGCCGTTGCTTATGGTCTGGACAATGCGCCGGAAGGTGTGTTTGCGGCATATGACCTGGGTGGTGGCACATTTGATATCTCGATACTGCGTCTGAACCGTGGTGTCTTCGAGGTCTTGGCGACGGGGGGCGATTCCCATCTGGGGGGAGATGATTTCGACCATGGCATATTCCGCTGGATAATGGACCAGGCAGGGTTGAAGGATCTGCCTGCATCGGATACCCAGTTGCTGATGAGCGTATCCCGGCAGGCGAAGGAAACCCTGTCGGTGGCATCAGAAGTACGGATTGAAACCGTACTCTCATCCGGTGAACAGGTTTCACTGACCCTGTCGGCTGAAGCTTTTGAAACAATGACGATGCCTTTGGTGGAAAGGACCTTGCAGCTGATAACACATACCATCCAGGATGCTGGCATCACGGTCAGTGATGTGGATGGTGTGATGCTGATTGGTGGTGCAACCCGTATGCCGCATGTGCGCAGGCAGGTTGCAGGCCTGTTCGGCAAGGAACCCTTGGCATCGATTGACCCTGACAAAGTGGTTGCCCTTGGGGCGGCTGTCCAGGCGAACCTGCTGGCGGGCAACCGTGCCCCAGGGGACGACTGGCTGCTGCTGGATGTGATCCCCCTGTCATTGGGTGTGGAAACCATGGGTGGGTTGGTTGAGAAAATCATTCCACGCAATTCAACCGTGCCCTGTGCCTATGCGCAGGATTTCACAACCTTCAAGGATGGCCAGACAGCCATGGCGGTCCATGTGCTGCAGGGAGAGCGGGAACTGGTTTCCGACTGCCGTTCATTGGCCCGTTTTGAACTGAGGGGCATCCCGCCGATGACGGCTGGCAGTGCACGTATCCGCATCACCTATCAGGTGGATGCTGATGGACTGCTGTCTGTGTCTGCACGGGAGCAGTCTTCAGGCGTCGAGGCATCAATAACCGTGAAGCCTTCATATGGGCTGACGGATGATGAGATTGTCCAGATGCTGACGGATTCCGGCAGGCATGTGGCAGATGATATGAAGACCCGTGCCTTGATGGAAGAAAAAGTCGAGGCAGAGCGGACATTGCTGGCAACACAGTCTGCCTTGGCAGCGGATGGCAGCCTGCTGGATGAAACGGAACGCGCACGGATTGAAACCCTGATGGCTGCCGTCAAGGCGGTGTTGGGAAGTGATAAGATTGAGGATATCCGCTCTGCTGTCAGTGCCTTGTCCAAAGAGACGGAGCATTTCGCTGCCCTGAGGATGGACCAGAGTATCCGGCAGGTGCTGTCCGGCAGGAAAGTGGATGATATGGATGGAATCCTTTGATTGGGTGGGAAGAAGATGCCTAAGATTACGGTGATGCCACATGCGGTCCTGTGCCCGGAAGGTGCTGTCTTTGATGCACCTGAAGGCCAGTCTTTATGCGATGCCCTGCTGGCGCATGACATCGGGATCGAGCATGCCTGCGGTCAGTGTGGGGCATGCAGTACTTGCCATGCCATTATCCGAAAAGGATTCGATTCACTCTCGGAAATGGAGGACCGTGAGGCAGATATGCTGGACAGGGCATGGGGACTTGAACCGGAATCCCGTCTGACCTGCCAGGCAAAGATTGGACAGGAAGACCTGACGGTTGAGATTCCACGTTATACAAGGAACCTGGTCAGTGAACGGGGTTGAGACAGGGGGGATATCGTGAAATGGTCTGATACACAACGGATAGCCGAGGAACTGTATGACCGGTATCCTGACCTTGACCCGCTGATGCTGCGGTTCACGGAGCTGCATGAAAAAGTCTGCCGGTTGGAAGGATTCGATGATGATCCAGAACGTTCGAATGAACGGCTCCTTGAGGCAATCCTGATGGCTTGGCTGAAGGAAGCGGAATGAGCCTTCAATCTGAAAAAGGGACATCTTGCGGTGTTCCTTTCTTTTTACCTGATGGCATCCTATAATGGAAGAACACCCCTGAAGGGTGCATGAGTGGTTTTTTTGATGGATGGAAGCAGTGTGGGAACAAGGAGCGGAGATGGGTGATTTCAAGAACATGACAGAAAGTGAATTGGTTGCGAAACTGCTGGAACTGTGCGGTGAACGGGATATCCTTGCAGAAAAGCTGGCGATGCTGAACAAGGAGGAAGAATGCCTGCGCAGGGAATACAATACCGACTGGAATATGTGGTATCACACGAAAGAGGGGCTGAAGCTGTTCCATAAAAAATGGGACAAAGGTTCCCGGGGATACCATGCGAAAGAAGGTGAACTGCTGAAACGCATCCGTGAAATGTCCGGTGCGGTTGCCAAGATTGACCGGGCGATGTGCAGTGCAATCCGTGATTACCGTAATGCCAAATACCCAGCCATGGAGGTCATCCAGCCTGCCAAGGCTGTTGAAGGCGTACCGGGACCGGCTGAGAAGGAATTGAAGAAAGACAAAGACAGCAAGAAAGAGTCCAAGAAAGAAGTAAAGGACGCTAAGAAGGATTCGAAAAAAGCCTGATTTTTTCCTGCTGCTGATGAAGGATGCCGGTGATGCCAGGGGAGGTGTCCCGGCATTTTCTGTCAGGAAGGTCAGCGCCGGTTCTGTTTCAGGAGCTGGCTCTGTTCACGTTGCCAGTCGCGCTTTTTCTCGGCATCGCGTTTGTCATACTGTTTCTTGCCTTTCGCAAGGCCGATTTCGCATTTGATCCTGCCTTTTGAATAATGCAGGTTGAGCGGGACCAGGGTATAGCCGGCACGTTCGACCTTGCCGATCAATTTACTGATTTCATCGGCATGGAGCAGCAGCTTACGGTCACGTACAGGGTCTGGCTTGATATGGGTGGAAGCGGCTGTCAACGGGCTGATATGGGCGCCGAAAAGAAAGATTTCCCCACCACGGACGATGACATAGGCCTCCTTGAGCTGGACACGCCCAGCACGGATGGATTTGACTTCCCAGCCTTCCAGGGCCATGCCGGCCTCATAGCGTTCTTCAATGAAATAATCGTGGAAAGCTTTTTTATTGTCAGCGATTGACATGGCTTTTTCCCAATCCTTGTTTAAAATAGCGGTTTTACCAACCTATCCGGTCATTATGACGGCGGTCCACAAAACAATCCAGCTTGGTTACAGTGCGGCGCAGATGTATGCACTGGTGGAGGATATCGAATCTTATCCGGCATTCCTGCCGTGGTGTGACAGTGTCAGGGTTCAGCGGGATGCTGTCAACCATACTGTGCTTGCCGAGATGCATATGAATGTGATGGGTATCCGGCAGACATTCACAACACGCAACCAGAATACACCGTCTTCGTCCATCCGCATACAGTTGGAAAGGGGACCTTTCCATGAACTGGAAGGGGAATGGGTTTTCACGCCCATTGATGATTCGCATTGTACGGTGGCGCTGTCGATGCATTATGTGTTCTCAAACCGTCTGCTGGGCAGGATGCTGGGACCGTTTTTCAACGCGATGACCATTGACTTGGTGGCTGCATTCCAACGGCGGGCAAAGGAGATATATGGTTGAATCTGCTGTTGAACCAGTGCTTTTCCCGGTTCAGGTGTGTTATGCCTCCCCAGAAGAAACCTTGGTCATTGGCCTGGAGGTGATTCAAGGGACGACCGTTGCCCAGGCGTTGGAGCAGGCAGGGCTGGCAGGACGGTTCCCTGAAGCCGTTGGAAAAGGTGCTGTCGGGATTTATGGCAGGAAAGTGCCTGGAGACAGGCGCCTGGCGCCGCATGACCGCATAGAGATTTACCGTCCGCTGGCAGACCTGCCTCAGAACATCCGCAGACGGCGGGTTGAGCGGCTGCGGGGACAGAAAGCAGAAAAACGCTGATTTTCCTTCATCCCCTTGTTTTCATCAGGCTTCCCTGCCTGTCAGGGGACGGGGCTGTGGCGTCTTTGCCACTCTGTAAGGACCGTTGGGTTCCGCCAATTTGAACCAATTATCCTGACGGTGCAATGATAGTAGTGTAGAATAAGACACTTTATACAATTCCTTGGATTGTATATGTTTTTGTAATTGAGCAGTGCCCGTTCAAAATATAGCAGGCATTCCATGCATCCGCCCATTACCCTGTGGCGGAAAGTGCACTCACAATGGTGACCTATCGCCGCCGCACGTGAAGACTGCTGTTGCTGTTTTGAAAGCTGTTTGCCCTGACCCGTGCCACAAACGCGAGAGACAGATACCGGATCCTGTCCTATGGACAGGTTTTTGCGTTCTGTTTCGCCAGGAAAGAGCATCCGATCAATTTCCAATGGACCTTGAAAGGAAAGAAGTATGAGTTTAGAAATGACAGGCTCCGAGATTCTCGTCCGGTGTCTGGCTGAAGAAGGCGTCGAACACGTTTTTGGTTACCCTGGCGGTTCAGTCCTCTATATTTATGATGCCATCTATAAGCAGGATAAGTTCAAGCATATCCTGGTCCGCCATGAACAAGCTGCTGTGCATGCGGCTGATGCCTATGCAAGGAGTTCAGGCAAGGTTGGGGTTGCGCTGGTGACATCCGGTCCAGGCGTGACCAATGCCATAACAGGTCTGGCAACCGCTTATTCCGATTCTGTCCCGGTTGTGCTTATCAGCGGTCAGGTTCCGACCGCCGCCATCGGGTCTGATGCTTTCCAGGAATGCGATGCAGTCGGTATTTCACGTCCCTGTGTCAAGCACAATTTCCTGGTGAAAGATGTCAGGGATCTCGCCCTCACCATCAAAAAAGCTTTCTATATAGCATCCACCGGCCGTCCCGGTCCCGTCCTGATCGATATTCCCAAGGATGTCAGCATGCTGGCGTGTCCGTTTTCCTACCCGAAGGAAATCGAAATGCGTTCCTACAGCCCGATCAACAAGGGGCATACCGGTCAGATCCGCAAAGCAGTCCAGATGCTGCTGCAGGCAAAACGTCCGTTGGTGATCTGCGGGGGTGGGGTCATCCTTTCCGATTCTGCACCTGAAATGAATGCCCTGGTTGACCGTCTTGGACTGCCTTGTGTCACCACCCTGCAGGGTCTTGGTGGCTACCGTGCTTCCAGTGACCGTTGGGTGGGGATGCCAGGTATGCATGGTCTGTATGAAGCGAACATGGCAATGCATCACAGTGATGTGGTCCTGTCTGTCGGTGCCCGTTTCGATGACCGTGTTGTCGGCAACCCAGGCAATTTCGCAGATGCCAGCCGCAAGATCATCCATATCGATATCGATCCGTCCTCCATCTCCAAACGGGTGAAAGTCGATGTACCGATTGTCGGTAATGTGAAAGATGTGCTGCAGGAAATGCTGGCCCAGCTGGATGCGACCCCGGCAAACGCCATCAACCCGGCTGGGCTTGATGGCTGGTGGCGGCAGATCAATGAATGGCGCAGCACCAAATGCCTTAAGTATGAACAGGGTGACACCATCATCAAACCCCAGTATGTTGTCGATAAGCTGTGGGAAATCACCAAGGGGGATGCCTATATCGCTTCCGATGTCGGTCAGCACCAGATGTGGGCTGCACAGTACTATCCATTCGACAAGCCACGCCGTTGGCTGAATTCCGGTGGCTTGGGCACAATGGGGGTTGGCCTGCCTTATGCGATGGGTATCCAGATGGCGAATCCGGGTGCGACAGTCGCCTGCATCACCGGTGAAGGTTCCATCCAGATGAATATCCAGGAACTGGCGACCTGCAAGCAGTATGGCCTGACCCCGAAAATCATCATGCTGAACAATGGGGTGCTGGGCATGGTCCGTCAGTGGCAGCGCTTGGATTATGAATCCCGTTATTCTGAAACCTATGTGGCTTCCCTGCCGGATTTCACCAAGCTGGTCGAAGCTTATGGTCATGTCGGGTTGAAGGTGGAGAAACCCTCCGATGTTGAAGGCGCCCTGAAGGAAGCCTTCTCAATGAAAGACAAACTGGTGTTCGTCAATGTCCTGGTGGATTCCACCGAAAATGTCTGGCCGATGGTCAAGCCGGGCAAGGGACTGACAGAAATGCTGATGGGCTTGGAGGACTGATAAAATGCGTCACATAATCTCAGTGCTGTTGGAAAATGAAGCTGGTGCGCTGGCGCGCGTTGTTGGACTGTTCGCAGCCCGTGGTTATAACATTGAAACGCTCAATGTCGCGCCGACAGAAGACCCGACCCTTTCCCGTATGACGATTGTCACCATCGGTTCCGATGCAATCATCGAGCAGATCACCAAACATCTGAACCGTCTGATTGAAGTGGTCAAGGTCGTTGACCTGACGGACGGCTATTTTGTTGAACGTGAAATGATGCTCATCAAGATCCGTGCGGTCGGCAAGGAACGTGAAGAAATCAAACGGACATCGGATATCTTCCGTGGCCGTATCGTCGATGTCAGTGACCGTGCCTATACGATTGAGCTGACTGGTGACAAAGCCAAACTGGATGCATTCATTGAAGCGATTGACCGTTCCGCAATCCTGGAAACGGTCCGTACCGGTGGTTCTGGCATCGGTCGCGGTGAACGTATCCTGAAAGTCTGATTCAAGACTGTTTTTTAATTGTTGGATTGTTTTTTTATTTGATTAGGATTCCTAAGAATGAACGTTTATTACGATAAAGACTGTGATCTGTCTTTGATTAAAGGTAAGAAAGTTGCCATTATCGGTTATGGTTCCCAGGGGCATGCCCATGCACTGAACCTGCATGATTCCGGTGTTGACGTCACCGTTGGCCTGCGCAGGAATGGTGCTTCCTGGAACAAGGCTGTCAATGCTGGCCTGAAGGTTGCGGAAGTCAAGGAAGCAGCTGCCCAGGCAGATGTCATCATGATCCTGCTGCCAGACGAAAACATCCCTGCTGTTTACCGTGAAAGCATTGCGCCGGTTGCCAAGCAGGGTGCTGTCATCGCATTCGCACATGGCTTTGGCATCCACTATGGCCAGGTCATCCCACGTGATGACTTTGACGTTATCATGATTGCACCTAAGGCTCCTGGTCATACTGTCCGTTCCACCTATACCCAGGGTGGCGGTGTCCCTCAGCTGATTGCCGTTTACCAGGACAAATCCGGTAAAGCCCGCGATATCGCCCTGTCCTATGCGATGGCAAATGGCGGTGGCCGTGCCGGTATCATCGAAACCACCTTCCGCGAAGAAACCGAAACCGACCTGTTCGGTGAACAGGCAGTTCTCTGCGGTGGCTGTGTTGAACTGATCAAGGCCGGTTTTGAAACCCTGGTCGAAGCAGGCTATGCCCCAGAAATGGCATACTTCGAATGCTGCCATGAACTGAAGTTGATTGTTGACCTGATCCAGGAAGGCGGTGTAGCGAACATGAACTACTCCATCTCCAACAATGCTGAATACGGTGAATATGTTTCCGGTCCTAAGGTTGTCACCGCCCAGAGCAAAGAAGCCATGCGCGGTATCCTGAAAGACATCCAGTCCGGTGAATATGCGAAGAGCTTCCTGCTCGAAAACACCGTCGGTGCACCAACCCTGCTGTCCAAACGCCGTCTGCTGGCTTCCCATCAGCTCGAACAGGTCGGTGGCCGTCTGCGCGCCATGATGCCATGGCTTGCCAAGAACAAACTGGTTGACCAGACCAAGAACTGATTGCCATCGTTGTTTCTGCTGGAAAAGGCGTCTTCGGACGCCTTTTCTGTTTTCATCCCGGATTTTTCCGAGTCAGGCATTCTCGGTTAAAATGACAGACTGTTTTTTTACCGGCATACCTGAACCAGCCGTTTTTTGATGAAGCGCCATGGCTACCTCCCCTGAACCCGCACAGAATGCCGGGGACAATCCCGTTCCCCGCTTGACTCCAGCGATGCTGCAGTATCTCCGCATCAAGGCGGAAAATCCCGATATGCTGCTGCTCTACAGGATGGGCGATTTCTACGAACTGTTTTACGACGATGCGGTGAAAGCATCGCGGATTTTGGGCATCACCCTGACAAAACGGAGCAACAGCATCGCCTTGGCAGGCATCCCCTTCCATGCGTTGGACCAATACCTGCCGAAACTGATTGCTGTCGGGGAATCCGTTGCCATCTGCGAACAGATTGGTGACCCTGCGAAAAGCCGGGGACCGGTGGAACGCAAGGTTGTCCGTATCGTCACACCGGGAACCCTGACCGATGCCAACCTGCTGCCGGAAAAAGAAGACCGACCGCTGGTTGCCGTGACATATAAGCAGGTCCGGAAGCAGGCAGTGCTGGGTATTGCCTGGCTGTCATTGTCCAGCGGTGTCCTGCGGCTTCAGGAAACCGCTGTCCCCATGCACCAGGTCGCAGAACAGGTCCAGCAGGCATTGGAACGGACAGGCGGTGCAGAAATCCTGGTCGCTGAAACCTTTGACATGGCGCTGCTCGCCACCTGGTCTGCCCGGGTCGTGCATCTGCCGGCATGGCATTTCGATGAGAAGAATGGCAGGAAAGCCCTGCTGGAACAGTTGCAGGTCGTCTCTTTGGATGGCTTTGGGGCAGGGCATTTCAGTACTGCCTTGGGTGCTGCGGGTGCAGTCCTGCAGTATGCCCGGAACACCCAGTCGCAAAGCCTTCAGCATATCCGGACATTGGTGACAGAATCCGAGCAGGACTTCATCACCATGGATGCAATGACCCGCCGGAACCTGGAACTGACGGAACCTATCCGGTCTGATGGCATGCATCAGCAGTCACCGACCCTGTTTTCCGAACTGGACCATTGCTGTACCGGCATGGGTTCAAGACTGCTGCGGCACTGGCTGCACCATGCTGTACGCAAGCAGGCAATTGCCCATCAGCGTCATGAAGCGGTTACAGAACTGATGCAGATGGAAGAAATCGATGCATTGCGCGATATCCTGACCGGTATCCCGGATATCGAGCGCATCGTTTCCCGTATCGCTTTGCTGTCTGCCCGTCCCCGTGACCTGACAGCCCTGCGGTCGGGGCTTGAACAGCTGCCGCAGTTGCAGATGGCGTTGTCCCAGTCCACCTCACAGACAGGGTTGCTTGCAGAAATCAGGCAGAACCTGGATGCCCCGGAATCCTGCCTGACCCTGCTCCAGCAGGCAGTGATGGAAGAACCGGCTTCCATGATCCGTGATGGCGGGGTGATTGCACCGGGGTACAGCGCAGAACTGGATGAACTGCGGATGCTCGCTGAAAATGCCGGGCAGTTCCTGGTGGATCTCGAAGTCAGGGAACGGGAACGCACCGGTATTGCCAACCTGCGGGTCGAGTTCAACCGGGTGCATGGTTTCTATATCGAGGTCACCAACGGTCAGGTGGATAAAGTGCCGGATGATTACCGCCGCCGCCAGACACTCAAGAATGTCGAGCGTTTCATCACACCGGAACTGAAAGCTTTTGAAGACAAGGTCCTGTCCGCAAAAGAACGGGCATTGTCGCTGGAACGCAGCCTTTACGAAGACCTGTTGCAGAAACTGGCAGCCTATATCGCCGATTTGCAGGATATCGCAAGGCATGTCGCAATGACCGATGTCCTGGCATCCTTGGCGGAACATGCCCGTCTGCACGAATGGACTGCGCCAGATATGGTGGCAGAACCGGTCATCCATATCGTCCAGGGACGCCATGCCGTCATTGAACCCCGCATCGAACAGTTCATCGCCAATGACTGTGACCTGTCAGGGGAACGGAAGTTCCTGCTGATTACCGGTCCGAACATGGGGGGCAAATCCACCTATATGCGGCAGACCGCATTGATTGTATTGCTGGCATATATCGGCAGCTTTGTGCCTGCGCAGAAAGCGGTGATTGGTCCTGTTGACCGTATCTTCACCCGTATAGGTGCCGCCGATGACCTGGCAGGCGGGCGCTCCACCTTCATGGTTGAAATGACCGAAGCCGCTGCCATCCTGAATGGCGCAACTGAACAGTCCCTTGTCCTGATGGATGAAATCGGGCGGGGAACCTCGACATTTGATGGCTTGGCATTGGCATGGGCGATTGCCCAGGCGTTGATTGAACGCAACCGCAGCTACACCCTGTTCGCCACCCATTACTTTGAATTGACCCAACTGCCTGAAATGTATCCTTCCGCAGAGAATGTCCATCTGTCTGCAGTGGAACACAAAGACCGTATCGTTTTCCTGCATGCAGTGGAACCCGGACCGGCTTCCCGCAGCTATGGGCTTCAGGTCGCCCGTCTGGCAGGGGTGCCGGATGGGGTTATCCGGGCAGCCCGCAAGCGGTTGGCAGAACTTGAAGCACAGTTCATTCCGTCAGGCGGTGACCAGCTGAGCCTGTTCCAGATGGCACCCGCCTATGGAACCGGTAACCAGGAAGAACCGGAAGCAACCTTACCGGAAACACCGGATTACAGTGCTTTGGCAGCTTCCCTTGAAGCCATTGACCCCGATGCGTTAACTCCCCGCGAAGCACTGGAACAGCTCTATGCGCTGAAAGAACAGTTGAAATCAGCGGAATGACCGAAGGCGAAACAAAGCTAGAGATTCTTGATGTATTAGCTGGTTTTTCGGATGATTTTCTGTCAGAACGGAATCAACTTCCAGTTCAGGAAAGGGCTTTTTTCGATGGAAAGGAAGTATGAGGAGAAAAAAGGCAATCCCGTTTTAATGGAATTGCCCTTTTCAATAACAGGTTTCAGTCTATCTGGGTTTGAAAGGCTTAAACCACTGCCAATGCCTGGTCGAGGTCTGCCAGCAGGTCATCGATGTTCTCGATGCCGATGGACAGACGGATCATGTCTTCGCTGACGCCAGCCTTTGCCAGTTCTGCTGGACTGAGCTGACGGTGGGTGGTCGAAGCGGAATGGGTGATCAGTGAACGGGTGTCACCGATGTTGACCAGCCGGGTGAAGAGCTTGACAGCATCCAGGACCTTCGCACCTGCTTCGCGGGGACCGATACCGGAGGAAGGTTTGACACCAAACGACAGGATGCTTGGAGCCTTGCCTCCCATATATTTCTGGCACAATGCATAGTCACGGTGACCTTCCAGCGCGGCACAGTTGACCCAGGAAACCTTCGGATGGTTGCTGAGGAACTTCGCGATGGCCAGTGCATTTTCCGAGGCACGGTCAGCGCGCAGCGGCAGGGTCTCAATACCCTGCAGGATGAGCCAGGAATTCATCGGTGACAGAGCACCACCGGTGTTGCGCAGGGGTACAACGCGGCAACGGGCGATATAGGCACCTTCACCGAACACATCGGTATAAATTACACCATGGTAGGAAACATCAGGTTCCTGCAAGCGGCGGAATTTCTTAGGGTTGGATTTCCAGTTGAATCTGCCACTGTCCACGATGCAGCCTGCCAGGCTGTTCGCATGGCCTGCCATTGATTTGGTCAATGCATGGACAACAATATCCGCACCGAATTCAATCGGACGGCAGTGGTAAGGACTTGGCACCGTATTGTCCACAATGAGTGGAATATTATGCGCATGGGCGATTTTCGCCAGTTTCTCGATATCGGTGATGTTGCCTAGCGGATTGCCGACTGATTCGCAGAAAATGGCTTTTGTCTTATCGTCAATCCGGGCGGAGAAGTCATCATCTTTCAATGGGTCAGCAAAACGGACTTCAAGACCATACTGCGGGAAGGTATGGGCAAACAGATTGTAACTGCCACCATACAGGGTGGAAGAAGCGATGATGTTGTCGCCCGCTTCGGCGATGGTCATGATGGAATACATGACAGCCGTCATGCCGGAAGAGACCGCCAGCGCACCGACACCGCCTTCCAGTGCAGCGACCCGCTTTTCCAATACATCGGTGGTTGGGTTCATCATACGGGTGTAGATGTTGCCTGGGACTTTCAGGTCAAACAGGTCAGCACCGTGCTGTGCACTGTCAAACGCATAGGAAACGGTCTGATAGATAGGGACAGTCACGGATTTTGTGACTGGGTCTGGCGTATAGCCAGCATGGACAGCTAAGGTTTCGAATTTCATGGTGTTCGTCTCAGAAACGGATGGAAACAATCCCTTCATTATACTGCGGTTTTTCCACAGTTTTATGGGATTCAGGCGAAGATAAGACGTCAGCGGATCAGGCGCTGGCTGTTGGCATAAACGGTGTAGTCCTCTCCACGGACGAAACCAAGCAGCAGCAGGCCGGACTGTTCCGCCGTACGGACAGCGAGGGCAGTCGGTGCCGAAACAGCCGCCAGCGTGGGGATACCTGCCATCACGCACTTCTGCACCATTTCATAACTGGCGCGGCTGGTGACGAGGACGGAGCCTGTTGAACAGTCAATCCGCTGGTTCTGGAGGGCACCGATGAGTTTGTCCAAGGCGTTGTGCCTGCCGATATCTTCACGGATAAGGGAAACCGTCCCATCCGCTGACAGCCATGCGGCAGCATGGGTTGCGCCGGTCCGTTGTTTGAGGGACTGCTGGGACGCCATCTGGTTGAAGCCTGCCAGGATTGGGGAGATGGCGGCATCTGGTGTTACTGACAGCCTTGGCAGGACTTTGACCGCCTGTGCCAGGGAATCCGTACCGCAGAGTCCACAGCCAGTCCGTCCAGTCAGGTTGCGGCGGCGTTCCTTCAGATGGACGAACTGTTCGCTGGCAATGGTGATGTCAACCCGGATACCGTTGAAAGCTTCTTCAACTTCGATGCCGTAGATTTCTTTTGGGGAATTGACAATCCCTTCCGTCAGGGAAAATCCGATGGCGAAATCTTCAAGGTCAGCAGGGGTTGCCAGCATGACCGCATGGGAAATGCCGTTATAAGCCAAGGCGACCGGCACTTCTTCTGCAATTGTATCGGTTCCAGTTGATTGCCCGCCTTTTTTCTGACGCTGGACTGAGAGTACCGAGGCAACAGGATATCTTTCCATTACATTTCCAATCCTGGTATCTGTTTACCTGTCAGGGCAGTGCAACAACAACAGCAGATTCATCAACCGTCGCATAGACCCTGTCACCGATGTCAAAGCGTTTGCCAGAAACCGCAAAACCGACGACCTGCATCCCGGGTTGCAGTTCCAAGGTGACTTCATCGCCGCTGTCCCCTCGGGAAACACGGGTCACAATCCCTTGCAGGTGGTTTGCCAACGCCATGCTGCCGGTGGGCGCTTCATCAGAAACCTTGACCGCCATCGCCTTGAACATGGCGATGACAGAAAGTCCTGCTTCCAATCCAAGCAGTTCAGCACTGGTCCGGGTGATGCGGGAAACGATGCCCGGAATGTCATCGACAACGGCAAGGCAGACACGGACAATCTGCCCGTTCATTTTCAATCCCGTGACATGGCAGGGCAGGTAGTTGCGCATGCTGGTCCGGATGCTGAGGACAGGAACCCTGTGCGGGGCATTGCCCCTGCCATCGTTATGGAAGCGCTGGAGAATGTCATTGCGGTTTTCCTGCAGGACATCTGCCATTTCCAGCAAGCGTGAGCCTTCTTCCGTCAGTTTGGCACCGCCGCCACCGACACCGCCAACGACTTTTTCAACCAGTCTGACGCCAGTCAGGTTGGTCAGGGTATCAATCGCCTGCCAGGCAGCCTTGTAGCTGATGCCGTTTTCCCGGGCTGCCTGCGAGATGGAACCGGTTTCACCGATTTTACGCAGGACTTCGATACGCTTGTCTGAGAGGGTGTTGCTGAAGGCATTGGCTAAAGAAGCTGAGTCACCCATGATGGATCCTTGACCTATCTATAAACAAGGGCATTTTAAACCATTCCCCTGTTGCCAGACTATGGTGCTATAATCGCTATTACTTTAATGAATAGCGAAAGGACTTTCCATGCTGAAAACCGTCAAATTACCGAAACTCCTCGTTGGTCTGATGCTGATGGCTGCCGCTGCCGTTGCTTCGGCAGAAAATGTCAGTGTTGCTGTTGCCGCCAATTTCAAGGAGCCGCTGGAAGAAATCTCTGCAAAGTTCCGGCAGGCGACAGGTCATACCGTTTCCATTTCTGCTGAATCCAGCGGCAAGATTGTTTCCCAGATCCAGAATGGCGCTTCCTATGACATCTTCCTGTCTGCTGACCAGGCGAAACCCATCAAATTGGAACAGGAAGGCGGTACTGTCCCAGGTTCCCGATTCACCTATGCTGTCGGCAAGCTCGCGTTGTGGTCTGCCACACCAGGTTATGTTGACAGGCAGGGCAGGGTGCTGAAGACAGGTTCTTACAGCCATATCGCCATTGCTGACCCCAAACTCGCGCCTTATGGGCTGGCAGCAACCCAAGCCTTGCAGAAAATGGGACTGACATCTGCGGTCAATGACAGACTGGTTGTCGGCAAGAACATCGGTACCACATTCGGTTATGTCCAGACGGGCAATGCAGAACTCGGTTTTGTGGCGATGTCACAGATTTACAAGAACGGTAAACTGACACATGGCGGTTCTTATTGGCTGGTGCCTCAGGGCTACTATAAACCGATCCGTCAGGATGCAGTCCTGCTGCCAGGTGGCAAGGGCAATCCAGCGGCGGTCGCTTTGATGAAATACCTGAAGTCACCTGCCGCCCGCAAAGTGATGAAGAGCTACGGTTATTCCAATTGATAGACAGGACGGTATCGCGCGATGCTGGGTTTTGACTGGTCGGCTGTCATCCTGACGCTCAAGCTGGCGACACTGACAACCCTGATCCTGCTGGTGGTCTCGACACCGCTGGCATGGCATCTGGCGCATACGCGCAGATGGTGGCGTGGCCCAGTCAACGCGGTGGTCAACCTCCCGTTCGTCCTGCCCCCGACCGTACTGGGCTTTTACCTGCTGGTGCTGATGGGACCCAAGGGACCCATCGGCCAGCTGTGTGATGCCATCGGGATTCCCCGTCTGCCGTTCACGTTCTATGGCCTGCTGGTGGCTTCAGTCATCTATTCCCTGCCGTTTGTCGTACAGCCGTTGCAGAATGCGTTCCAGGCCATCGGCAGGGGACCACTTGAAGCTGCAGCGACATTGCGGGCGACACCCTGGGATACCTTTTTCTCGGTCATTGTCCCGATGGCGAAATCCAGTTACATCACGGCGGTCGTGATGGGGTTTGCCCATACCGTCGGCGAGTTCGGGGTTGTCATGATGATCGGGGGGGATATCCCGGATGAAACCCGGGTGCTGTCAGTGACCATCTATGACCATGTCGAATCCCTCGAATTCACACAGGCACATTACCTGTCAGCCGGTCTGCTGGCATTCTCGTTTGTGGTCCTGCTGCTGCTTTATCTTTTCAATCCGAACAGGCGGCGGACATGAACAGCCTTCAGTTCCGTGGAACAGTAGCCTTCCCGAAATTCCGGTTATCGTTTGACCTGGCATTGCCAGGTACCGGTGTCACTGCCTTTTTCGGGGAATCAGGGGCGGGTAAATCCACCCTGCTGAGAGCGGTTGCAGGGCTGGAACGCCCTACTGAAGGTTTTATCAGTATCAACGGGGAAATCTGGCAGGATGATGGCAAGGGACTGTTCCTGCCGACATATCAACGTCCATTGGGTTTTGTCTTCCAGGATGCCCGTCTTTTCAATCACCTGGATGTCACCGGGAACCTGCATTTCGGGATGAAGCGGGTGAAAGGTGGCGGGAAACAGGTTTCCCTGGAAGCCGCCGTAGAACTGCTGGGTATCGGGCATCTGCTGAAACGGATGCCTGAGACACTTTCCGGTGGGGAACGGCAACGGGTGGCGATTGCCCGTGCACTGGCGACAGGACCGGAAATCCTGCTGATGGATGAACCGATGGCGGCGCTTGACCAGAAGCGGCGGCAGGAAATCCTGCCTTACCTGCATCGGTTGAATGCGGAGCTGAGCATTCCCATCCTATATGTCAGCCATTCATTGGAAGAAGTGGCGGCGTTGGCAGACCATCTGGTCCTGCTGGAACAGGGGGGCATCACAGCATCCGGTCCGGTATCTGGGATGCTGACACGGCTTGACCTGCCATTGGCGCATTATGACAGTGCTGCGGCATCGGTTGCCGGCAGGATTGTCGGAACCGATACAGATTTCCATCTCTGCACGTTTGAATTTGCCGGTGGCAGGATGTTCCTGCCAGCTGGCGGTTATCAGACCGGTCAATCATTGCGGCTCCGTATCCAGGCGCGTGATGTCAGCCTTTCGATTGAACGGCCCGGTCAGACCAGTATCCTGAACATCATTGAAGCCAAGGTCGTTGGTATGGCAGACAACGGGAATGGACAGGTGATGGTGGAACTGGATGCCGGTGGTACGCACCTGCTGTCCAGGATCACCCGGAAGTCAGCGGTGGTACTCGGTCTTGAACCCGGTAAGGCAGTTTTTGCCCAGGTCAAGGGGACTGCTGTCATTGGCTGACCTGACTTAAGAAAGCAGTTTTTCCCCGTTGATTCCGTCTCCAGCAGGGTTTTAAAAGTACTGTTAGAATGACCATATGCTGTAAGGAAAAAACGTAAAAACAAAATCAATGACAATCAATGAATAGGAGGGGATATGGAAAACCAGATTCCAAAATATGAGCTGCTGATTGGTGGACAGTGGATACCAGCCGAGAAAGGCGGATATTCAACCATCATCAATCCGGCAACTGAAGAACCGATTGCAGATGTCGCAGCTGGTACTGAAAATGATGTGGATAGGGCAGCCAAAGCTGCGAAAGAAGCGCTGAAGGTCTGGAACAGTATCACAGCAGCTGAACGTGGACGGATCCTGAACCGGCTGGCAGACCTGATGGAAGCCCATCAGGAAGAAATCATCCGGATGGAAAGCCTGAATGGCGGGAAACCGGTCTCTGCTGTCAGGCGGCAGGATATGCCGGCGGCCATTGACACCATGCGCTACTATGCCGGCTGGACAGACAAAATCATGGGGCAAGTGATTCCAGCGAGGACCGATGCCTTGACCTATACCATCCGTGAACCCGTTGGGGTGGTCGGTGCGATTGTGCCTTGGAACTTCCCGCTGATGATCGGTATCTGGAAAATCGCCCCAGCACTGGCATGTGGCTGCACCTTGGTGGTCAAGCCTGCGGAAATCACCCCGTTGTCCCTGATCCGTATCGGTGAACTGGCGCTGGAAGCTGGTGTTCCGGCCGGTGTACTGAATATTGTGACCGGTAAAGGGCGTGTCGTCGGTGATGCGATGGTTGCCCATCCATTGATTGACAAGATCACCTTCACCGGATCGCCTGGTGTCGGGAAAGGCATCATGGAAGGTGCTGC
Organism: Oxalobacter sp.; assembly: GCA_018384065.1. GTDB lineage: Bacteria > Pseudomonadota > Gammaproteobacteria > Burkholderiales > Burkholderiaceae_D > Oxalobacter. Next base: position 5,234 of record JAHAYL010000010.1, on the reverse strand, counting down.
ATCGAACTTCAAGAAAATCACCCTGGAACTTGGTGGCAAGTCCGCCAACATCATCTTCAATGATGCGGACCTTGACAGTGCTGTCCGTGGTGCAGCTTCGGGTATTTTCTTCAATGCAGGGCAAGTCTGTTCAGCGGGTTCGCGTATCCTGGCACAGCGTTCGGTCTATTATGATGTCATTGACCGGCTGATTGCCCGCGCGAAGGCAATCCGTATCGGTGACACAGCTTCTGAAGATACCATCATGGGACCTTTGGTTTCCCAACGGCAGTTCGATGCCGTGATGGAATACATCGAAATCGGTAAGAAAGAAGGGGCGGCACTGGCGTATGGTGGTGAACGGGTTGGCGCAAAGGGCTTCTATATACAGCCCACCCTGTTTACCCAGGTCAAGAATGAAATGCGTATTTCCCAAGAAGAAATCTTTGGTCCGGTTGCCTGTGTGATTCCTTTTGACACCGAGGAAGAAGCCATTGCGATTGCAAACGGCACCGCCTTCAGCCTGGCTGCCGGTGTCTGGAGCCGGAATGGCACGCGTTGCAACCGTGTTGCCCAAGCGCTCAAGGCAGGGACAGTCTGGGTCAACACCTATGGCTATACTGACATCCGTCTGCCATGGGGCGGTACAGGCCAGTCTGGCTTTGGCAGGGAACACGGTGAAGCGGCGATTGAGAATTTCACTGAACCAAAGACCATCTGGGTCAACCTTCAGGAACGGTAATCCAGTTGCCAGCCATTGATGGATGCCACATCCTGCCTGTTGTGGGGTGTGGCATTTCTATTGGCATGATGCTGTTGCATGGTTGAACAGCAGTTAAATGCTGCTATTTTCAGTTATCTTCTTATAAAACAGCTGTTTCCTGCATCCATGTGTACAGGTCATCAACCCAGTTGACCGCTTTCAGCTTGGTTGTCCGGCGGATGGCCTCCGCCCGTTTATACAGCGTCTCAAAATCAATTTCAGGAGCATCCTTGAAAGCAATGGCAACCATGTTGCCGCCATCGACTTCCCGTAACCAGACCACTGCATCAAAACAGGCCTGCAGGTTGGCGATGGTCTGTACCCGGTTTGACTGTTCACCGAAGATATTGATGGTCAGGATGCCTTGTGGGGTCATCGCATCGGCACATTCTTGGAAGAATGATTGCGAATCAAAGACTGGTGCCTGCGCATCCTGGTCATATAAATCAATCTGAAGGACATCGATAGCCTGCCTGCCCTGTTGGGAAGTAATGTAATCAGCCGCATCCATCTGGATGACATGCAGCCGGTCATCGTCAGGCGGCAGATGGAATGTCGCCCGGCAGACATTGATGACATTGGGGTTCAGTTCAATGGCTGTAATCCGGCTTTCTGGAAACCCGTGATAACAGAACTTGGTCAGCGCCCCCGCGCCTAGTCCAAGCTGCACAATGTGGTTGGGCTGGCTGTTGAACAGCATCCACGCCATCATCTGCTGGACATAATCAAAAACAATATCATTGGGGTGGGCTAGCCGCATACCACCTTGAATCCAGTCAGTCCCGAGATGCAGGTTCAGGACACCTTTGAATTCTGTCATCGTCACCTTTGGATAATTTTTATCCTGCTTCAAGATGATAAGTTCATCCAATGGATTCATTTCTGTTTCTTATTGAAAAATTTTCAGGTTCTGTCAAATCCTGTAATGACAGTTTCCGGACGCTGTTGAACAGCCTGTCTTCGCCGGTGACAGGGTCAATGAAGGCAATGGAACGCGCAAGCAGCTGCAGCGGATGGCGGTATTCTTCCGCCAGCATAGCTTCCGTCACCGCTTCAGGCTGGTGGTCGGGGTAAATCCGGTCGTTCAGGATTGGAATGCCCATCGCCATCATCTGTACCCGCAGTTGGTGTTTCCTGCCAGTGAACGGTTCAAGGCAGTAATGCGCATAGTCTTGGCTGTGCTGGAGGATGCTGACCAAAGTTTCTGTATTGGCCTCACCATTGCCGACAGCCATCTGCATGAAGTTGTCATCGCGCTGGAAAACCTGATGACGGCAGAGGGTCGGTTCATCCAATGACTGACGGTAGGGGGCAATGGCTTCATAGGTCTTGGAGACTGCGCGTGTCCGGAACAGTTTCTGGTAACTGTTCCGCTCTTCTGGACGGACAGAAAACAGAACCAGTCCCGCCGTCTCACGGTCAATGCGGTGGATGGGCGATAACGTGTCAATACCCAGCTTGCGGCGCAGGCGGACCAGCAGGGTTTCCTGGATATACCTGCCTGAAGGGATGACCGGCAGGAAATGCGGTTTGTCGGCAACCACCAGATGACCGTCCTGATACAGGACAGTCTCTTCAAAGGGAATCTGCCATTCGTGTTCCAGATAGCGGTAATAGTAAAGCTTCTTTCCCGGTTGATGGCGGGTGTTCAATGTAATGGGGAACCCCTGTTCATCCAGGACTTCACCGTTCTGGATGCGTTTTTCCCACTGTTCCCGTGAGACCGCAGGAATCCGTTCGGTCAGGAAATCCATACAGGACAGCCAGTCACCCCGCTGCATCGTGATGCGGCTGGGGCTGACCCCGTTCAGGCATGGAACCGGCTTCCTCATTTTCCGGTGTTTCCGTCAGCAGGTGTGGGCTCAATGCCCATATGATGGAACCAGTCGTATTTCCCCTTGCAGAGCCAGTCATAAATAGGCTGGTTCAGTTCTTTTGGATTGACATTGTCATAACGGGCATCTTCTGCCGGTATAAAAAAATGTTTGCCATCTTTCAGGAAAATGATTGCACGGGCGTTCTTGACACGTTTTGCCTTGCAGTCAGCTTGGTAGTAATAGAGGACATGGGAGGCTTCGTCTTTCTCTGAGTCCTCAATCTTGATCCATCCCTTATGGCTGTCAAGGTCAAGGCTTTTGGCATCCCCGTAGGTCTTGACTTTGCCATCTTCTGAGCCCGCAAGATAGAACCATGTCTCGGCATTTGCCGTCAGGGAAAACAAGCAAAGGAAAAGTGCTGTCAGTGATTTCTTCATCATGGCCGCTTCTCTGTGTCAGGTTATGGATGGCTGTTTATGCAAGTATTGCAGAAAAAACAGTATGTTGTCCCTGAAAATCCTGGGGTTTTATGGAATACCTTTCTTTACCATTATAAAGAATAGGTTTAGACAGATTGAAAGACGAATTGCCTTTATCTGGTTATTTTGATTTCTTCATCTTGTCTTTAGGCTGGACTGGTGATGATTGACAGGCTATGGCATCAGCATTGGTGGGCCTTGTATGTCGCAATGGTGGCATTTTTTCTGCATCAACCTTGCCTGAAGACAATAGTGCCTGCGTCAAAACACTGCACCATTCCCTGAACTGACCATATACGAAAGACCGGTATTCTTCCGGCAAGGATTCCAACACATCCACCAGATTGTAGGCAATAGCGGTTGATGATGGTGACATCAGGAACAAAGTTGAAACAGGCACATCAAGGGCATTGGCAATTTTGCTGATAGTTGCAAGACTGGGCGCAACACTCCCTCTTTCAATCCTTGAGATGGAAAGCGTCTGTAGGTCAACCAGTTCAGCGAGACGCTCTTGAGTCATCTTTGCTGATTTTCTGGCAGTTGCAATATTTCTTCCAAGTTGTGCTTGGATGTCTGAAGTTCCCTTATTCATAACGGTATCAGCCAAATCCTCTGTTTAGCCAATACTCGCTATGTTGTGTGGATTCCTTCCATCATGTAATATCGTTGTATGATTGCTTTATATACAATCTACGAATATTAAGTGATAGATGAGTCTTGATTACAGACCTAGCATTTGAACTATGAAAAAGATTTTTGTGCTGTGTCTTTTCGCATTATTGGGAGGCACATTGGCAGGATGCGGCAAAAAGAAAGTCGATTACTCCAAATACACCTTGCAGGATTACAGGGACAATGCAGGTGGTGATAAAAATTCTAATCTGGTTTTCGAGTATCTCAAGGAAAACAATATTGATGCTTCCCAATATAACCGCTTCAAGAATTGCCTGAGTGAAGAATCTGGCAGGGGAGCCAGCCTGACATTTAAAGCCAAAGAGGTGTTGGGATGGTGCAAGGCAGAGTATGACAGAGCCCCAACACTGCTGGACAAAAAAATCAACCTTGACCCGTTCTATGCGAAATTCAGTGGCTGGGATGGCAGTTACAGACCGCTTGAACAGCTTATCAAGTCCCATATGAATGACCCATCGTCATACAGTCATGAAAAAACTACGGTTTTGATTGTCATGCCCAAAGATGGCTCTGCTCCTTACGCTAATGTCAGGACAACATTCCGTGGGAAAAATGTTTTTGGTGGCACGGTATTGAACAGCGTGCTTGCCAAGGTGGATGTCCGAACCGGTCAGGTTATCAAGATTATTGAATAAAGCATTGTCAATTTGAAGGAGATGATATGAACAGCCATAAGAAATGGATTTCCCTGATACTAGCAATGTCAGTCGCAATCACTATGACAGCATGTGGTAAGAAAGCTCCCCCAAAGACAACAGAAGCTTCCAAACCTACAACGACACAGGTATCAGAAAATCCAGCAGACAAAATCATGGATGGTGCTGTCCTTACTTACACAAAACAAAGTTTCCCCAAGACATACGCCCAATGGGGGGCTGATGGTGTTGCACGTATCAACAAGCTGATGCCAAAAGCTGCTTTGCTAGCCGCTTCATCTCCACGGTGTGACAAGGTTGTTCAGGTTGACTTGTCACCATCACGGAGTATTCCGAAGAAAGAGGCTGTCTTCTTTGTTAATTGCAATAATAGACAGCAACTGTATTTCTCAGAACATGAGCTGAAATAATCGGTAATTATTGGAGATTATCAATTATGAAAAAGATTCTTATAGCTATATTTTCTCTATTTGTTTTGATAGGGTGTGGGAGTAAAAAGACATTTGACCCAATACAAGAAGAGGTCAAGCAAGATTATCTGAATCAAACCAGAGATTTATATAAAGAATTAATTGCAAAAAATCCAAGTCTTGGTGAAATAGAAGTGACGGATATTTTTGTTAATGGTGATAAGGCATGCATAGAAACTAAATATTCAAATTCTTCTTATAAATTCTCTTCGGTGATGATGAAAACACTTTCACCTGAATCAAAATCAGGCGATTTAAAATATAAATGGATTGGATTTCACGTTGTGAAAGGCGATATTTTAAAATGTAAGCAAATGCTTGAACAGTTGAAGCGTTAGAATAGAAATAACTCAATTTAATTTTTTAGTTAATAAAAG
>JAHAYL010000008.1 GCA_018384065.1 Oxalobacter sp. | reverse complement strand
ATTCAATGGAACTGGATATCTACTGCCTGTGTGACATGTCTGACCCCAAGGCGGTCCCGTCATTCTTCAATGATGAGGAATCCTTCCTTAAGGCGTTTGCCGCTGCATACTGCAAGGGCGCGATTGGCTGGGATGAGCTGGATGATGAATATATGGAAGATGTTGTCCAGCGGCTGGATGTGGAATTCGGTGAATTCCAGTATCTTTCCTATTCCTGATTGATTGGGACAGCATATCCAGATTGGCTGTCGCCAGACTATTGACAGAAAAACGCCTGAGGTATGCACTCCCCAGGCGTTTTCCTTTATCTGGCTTGGTTATTTTTTCTTTTTGGCTTTCTTGAGTTTCTTTGCTTTAAGCCGGACACCAGCAACCTGCATGACCTTCAGCGTTGTAACGAATGGCAACGATGCGCTGTTTGCCAATGCCTTGGCAAGATTCTTTTCAGTCATACCGATTTTTTCAGCGACCTCTGCTATGCCTGCCGCTTCGACAACATCCTTGAGGGCAGCAGCAATCAGGCTGCCATCCCCCGTATCCTGCTTGACGCATTCAATAAGGAACAGCCTGCGGTCAGTCGGGGTGTTCAGATAATCCTGGATATTGAATTCCTTGTCGGTCATGATTCCTCCTTCTGGCTGTACTGCGTTGAGAACTGATGTTTCCAGTTTACCTGATTCCACTGTTTTTTGGGGAACCAAGTAACTGGCTTCTTTCCAAGGTTCCCTGTTTTTCCACACAGAATGCAGGGTTACCGTTAAAATGGAGATAAGGGTTCCTGTTTCCAATGAGGGGCATGACAATCTAAGGCTGACGTTTTCTGAGGAGGTTTGATATGGCAAGGTTTACGCTTCCCCGCGATATCTATCATGGCAAAGATGCACTGGCAACACTGAAGACATTCAAAGGCAGCAAAGCAATGGTGTGCTGTGATGATACGATGGTCTCCCTAGGCTTTGTAGACAAAGTCTCTGGCTATCTGAAAGAAGCGGGAATGCAGGTCCAGGTGATTGCAGGCATTGAGCCTGACCCCAGTATCGAGACGGTCGTGGCAGGTGCAGGGAAAATGCTTGCATTCCAGCCCGATTGGATTGTCGCAATCGGTGGTGGATCCCCTATCGATGCCGCCAAGGCAATGTGGATCAGATATGAATATCCAGACATTTCATTTGAGGATATGTGCAGGGTATTCGGCATTCCACCTTTGAGGCAGAAAGCGCATTTCTGTGCAATCCCTTCCACATCAGGTACCGCCACTGAAGTGACGGCATTCTCAATCATCACGGATTACTCAAAAGGCATCAAGTATCCAATCGCCGACTTTGAGATTACACCTGATGTCGCGATTGTCGATCCAGAAATGGTTGTCACAATGCCAAAGAAGCTGGCAGCGCATACCGGTATGGACGCCATGACACACGCTATTGAGGCTTATGTCTCAACCTGGAACTGTGCTTATACGGATGCATTGGCCCTATCTGCCATCAAAACCATCCAGAACGATTTGATCGGCTCTTACAACGGTGACCGGGAAAAACGGGGCACGATGCATAATGCGGCAACCATGGCCGGTATGGCCTTCACGAATGCCTTACTGGGTATCGTGCACTCAATGGCGCATAAGACCGGTGCGGCATTCGCTGATTATGGCGCCCACCTGATCCATGGCGCAGCCAATGCGATGTACCTGCCCAAGGTAATCGCCTACAACGCAAAAGATGCTGTTGCGAAAAAACGCTATGGTGCAATCGCAGACTTCATGGGATTGGGTGGAGGATCTGATGATGACAAAGTCATCCGGTTGATTGACTATCTACGGAACATGAACGATGCCTTGGATATCCCGCAATGCATCAGCAAATATGGCAAGGACGCCCTGCCTTGTGCGGAGGGCTTTATTCCTGAAGCCGTTTTCCTGGAGCGCTTACCGGAAATCGCAAAGAACGCCATTGGTGATGCATGCACCGGTTCGAATCCCCGCCAGCCAACTCAGGAAGAAATGGAAAAGCTCTTCAAATGCTGTTACTACGACCTGCCGGTTGATTTCTGACATGGAAGGGGAGGAGCTTTCCTGACAGAAAGCTCTTTCCCTGTCTGATACCGCTGTATGCCATTATCCCGATAGACCCACCAGCGCCCTTCCGCCATCCCTTCTCCGACAATCAACTCACCGACAGCATCCCGTGGATGTTCCTCAATCTGACACTCACTGTCAGGATGGAAGATTTCCAAGGTGGTGCTTGGTTGGGTTTGAGGGAAAGCATAAATCTCCCGGCTGCATATGCCATCCCCTGCCAAACCTTCGTCTGTCCTGCCTTCTGAAAAAACGATGTCTGGTTTCCCATCGCCTGCTTCCCTGGGTTTATTCCAGACACTGAGTGTGTAGGTATTGAAGAAATTGACCTTTCCGCCAATCCGGAACTGCAGGTGATGGGCATCTGTCTGATAATCCCCGACACTCTGTGCATTTGCCAAGGAAACCATACCGACAGCCAGTGACAATGCCAGGGCAAATTTTTTCATGGTCCACCTCCCGTCTTGATGCCAATACGGGCAATTTATCTGAACTGACTGCCTTTGGCTATATGCTCCTAGGGGAATGACAGCAATTTTTCCTGTTTCCACTGCATCCTTTGCAAGGATGGGAGATACAATATCCAGCAGGCATCTTCTGTTGTAATTGATGGAAAATCAGCAGATACCCTGAAGAAAGGTCTTCGTAACATGAGTACTTATGCTGAATGGCGGTCTTTACTGGCATTGCCGGTCATGGCATTGATGCTGGTCTTTTCCCCTGCCAACGCAGGAAAAGCAGGAACAGTCCAAACTGTCCAAGTGGATTCATCCACCGACGCATCATTGACCGATACAGCAGCTGAAGCACCAGCAGCATCTGTTCCGGATACCCAAAACAGACTGCCGGCAGCCACACCGGAACCTGCCCCACAGATTGAAGCGTTATCCCCTCCAGAAAATCCTGATGGTTGGGAAAAACTGGCAGAAAACCATATCGAAGTGGTTTACATCAAACCCACTCCCCAAGGGATAGACCCAAATATAACCGGCATTCACGTCAAGGTGGTTGCCCAGACAAAGGAACTGTTCGATTATGCCGAGGGCGTAGCGATGGCAGACTGCGAAGTCCGTGAAGTGTTCCCGACATCCGGGGATATCTATGACGTGGATGGCAAGACCATTGACCCGATGCATATTCCCCTGCTGAAAGGCATGGCTTACATCAGGGCTTTCCCGCAGGAAGCTTACAATGGACTGCTTGGACGCCTGTGTGCCGGACAACCTGCTGCTGAAGGGCAATGACAGGTCCGGTATGATGGAGTTAAGACAGTTTGTAACAGGGCTTGCCTTCCCTGAATCCGGTGATACGATGGGAAAACCGCTGCCAAACAGCTTTTCATAAAGGATGCTTGCATGAAAAAGACTTTCTGGATGATCTGCCCAGCCTTGCTGGTATTGACCTGCCTGCATGCCGCCTCTGCAGAAGGGTTGGATGCATACCGTCCTAAAAAAACCGGCAGCAGCCTGAGCTGCCGGTTTGATGAACCCTGCAGCCAAGCAGGCAAACCCGTGAAACGGAGCGTATCCCCAAGAAAACCTGCCAGAAAAGCAGGAAAACATCCATATATGAAACGGACTCACCATCATGTCAGGTGAAAGCTGCCTTCCTGCATCCTGGTCTGACTGTCAATGGATTCCATAGACCTGGCTCATTCTATTTCCACATTACTGCAACAGTCTGTAAATTACCTGCCAAAATATTGAGAAAACGACTAAAATACCAGCATTATCTGTAATAATCCCGCTATAACAGTGCAATGCTGTCAAGGTGGCAATGATGAAAAGACTGCTGAAGACTGTAACCCTCTCTGTACTGGTTGTCTTGGTTCTGTCAAGCACTGCCCATGCCAGTGAATGGGTCAAGATTTTTTACAGTGGTGATGGCGGTGTCTTTTATGCTCAGAAAAACGCCTTCCAGAAAGTGGGGTTGGGCTCCGCCAGCCCCATACGGGAAGGTGAATTCAAACTGGTTCCTCCCAAAAATCCTGATTTTGCCTATATGCTGGCATTGTACCGGGTGGATTGCCGGCAACGTACCCTCATGGCGCTTTCCGCATCGTTGCATGCCCGTGATGGGTCGGTGATTGAATCTGATGGTGTTGATGAGAATACACCGCCTGCACCGGTTGAGCCGGGAACCGGTTCTGAGGCGGTCTATCATTATCTTTGTGGACATTATTGATGAATCAGTGGTTTGCCTTTTGGCAAACCATTTTTTTAAACGAAAGGATCAGCAGATGAAACTGAAAAGACTGGTTGGTTATGCCCTGATAGGCATAGGCTGTGTTTCATTGACTGCCTGCCATGACCTGTATGTTGAAGATGGCTATTATGAAGGAGGCTACCATCATGGTGGCCATCCACCGCCACCACCACATGATGGCCACCATCATCCCCATCCACAGCATAATGGTGGTCCACATGGCCCTCAGACAGGTCCGGCTCCCCATGGTCCTGGACACCAAACGCCAGGGCCAACCCCTCATGGTGGCAATGCACCGGGGCAGCATGGCCCTCACGCGGGACCTGCACCTCATATAGGCAATGCCCCTGGTCCGAAGGGAGGGATACAGGGACGTCCTGCTGAACACGGATCCATCGGAAAGGCAAGCGGTCATCCTCCTTCCCAGCGCCGACATTCAAGCAGTAATCCATATAAGCACCGTTGACCGGTAAAACATTATTCAAAGAGAATCCTGACGGCCTTCCCCCTGTTTTTGGGATTCTCTGTACCTGATAAGAAAGGAAAAGCTGATGAAACTGAAAAGACTGATTGGCTATGCCCTGATGGGCATCGGATGTGTTTCATTGACTGCCTGCCATGACCTGTATGTTGAAGATGGTTATTATGATGGCGGCTACTACGATGGTGGCTATTATGGCGGTGGTTACCGGGGACACCGTCCACCGCCGCCTCCCCGTCATGGCCCTGACCATAGGGGACCTCATCATAGGGGGCCTGACCACAGAGGACCTGACGGCCGAGGACATGACAGGGGCAGGTTTGACCATCGTCGGGGTCCTGACCACCGGGGTCCTGATGGCCGGAGAATGGAACGGCGGGGGCCCGATGGACAAGGAATGGAACGCAGGGGACCTGACCACCGGGGGCCTGATGGCCGAAGAATGGAACGGCGGGGACCTGATGGACAAGGAATGGAACGCAGGGGTCCAGACCGTGGCAGCAGGATGGAACGCGGCAACATGGGCGACCGTCAGGGACCGCGTATGGAACGCCGTGGCGGTGGTGACCGGCAAGGTGTGCGTATGGAACGGCGTGAACGTGCAGAAGGTATGAGAAGGATGATGAGGGAACGCCGCGAAGCAAGATAACCGATAGGGAGGAACATCACCATGAAAAAGTACATTGCATTGGGACTGCTGGTATTGGGGATTGTCTCAATGGCTGGTTGCCGTCACCATCACCGTCCGGACCATCATGGTGGTCCAGATTACAGGCATGACAGAGGAAGACACGGTCCACAAAGCAATGACCGGTATGACGGCAACCGTGGCTCCCAGCATGGCGACCGGTCTGATGACCAGCATGGACATGGAGGTCCAGGCAATAGATGATTCCCTTGCGGGAAGCAGCTTCCCTTCTCCCCTGCTTCCCGTATTGTGCCGCTCTGCCAGCACCATATGAACCAGAAGCCTATGCCCCTGTTTTTCCATCAAGGAACAGGGAAGATGGTTTATTGTCGAGGCTGTCCGGGATAACCAGGACAGCTCCTTACTGTTTTTTCAGGTATCTATCAAAATACACAACCAGTTTATCGACAACCTGTGCCGTGTATTGCGGCATATCATAAAGGTCGACATGGGTTGCCCCCTCAATCACATACAGTTCTTTCGGTTCTTCTGCCAGTTCATAAGCTTTCTCGCTGAAATACCGGGTATCTGCCTTACTGCCGACAATCAGCAGGACTGGACGTGGCGAGACAGTCCCGATGTAGGCGAATGCATCCCATGTCAGCATCTTGTCAAGGCTGCTGACCAGGAATTTATTGACAGAAGTTGGATAACCACAACGTGATGTCCGGTAATATTCGCTCGCTTCCCGCGTGATGACCGCCATATCGGGACGGACCTCATCCGGCTCTGGCAGATACTGCAGGTAGGCAGGCGGTTCCCCCCTTGCCTCACGGGTACGCTGTTGTGCGCAGGCTTCAAGGTTCTTCTGGAACCATGCAGGATCATACAACCCAGGGAACCCTTTCCGTGCGCTCTGTCCAACATTCCATGCACTGATGCCCGCAACCGCCTTGATGCGGTATTCAGACTGGGCCGCACTCAATGAATATCCGCCTCCAGCACAGACACCTGCCGCACCGATGGCTCCTTCATCGACATAAGGCAATGAAACCAGGTAATCGACTGCAGACCGGATATCTTCGACACGCGAGGTCGGGTCTTCCTGATAACGTGGCATGCCACCGCTTTCTCCCTGATAAGAGGCATCAAAACAAAGGGCGACATAGCCCGCACGCGCCAGATTCCAGGCATACAGTGATGAACATTGCTCTTTGACACCGCCACCAGGATGTGTCAGGACAATTGCTGGATATCGCCGGCTTTCATCAAAACCGTCTGGCAGGAACAATAACCCTGCCATATCAATATCCAGTTTCTTGAAAGAGATTTTCTGACCTTCCGTGTAATGGGTATCATATCGGAACTGGATGGATGAAACTGTCATTTCTGGATTCCTTTCAGGCATAACATGTTATTGATATAAAGCATAACTTATTGATTTTATTATAATTTTTTAAATTATAGCACCATAACAGAAAAAGACAGGCATGTCCTGTCCTTTTCTCACATGTTATGTGGCATGTCTCTCAGTATGTTGGGCTGCTTTCTTTGCCTGAAACACGCTCATCGCCGGCAATCAAGACATCCCCATCAATCCTTGCGCCATCCGTAACCACTGCATTTCCAAAAATCCGGGGATTATCCATGACGATGGAACCTCCTGAAACAATGGCTTTCCCGTAAATTTCTGCATCGTTGTTGACAGTTGAGGCTCCAATCACCTGGGCACGGTCATAAACCTTGGCAATCCCCTGCACAGAAGACCCGTCACGCACCGAAGCATTGCCATAAACCCATGCCCTGTCCAGCACATGGCTTGCACCACTGACTTCAGCACAGTCAAAGACTCGGGCAAACCCGGCAATCTCTGCTCCGTCAGATACTTCAGCATCCCCAAACACCCGTGCACTGCCTGAAACCACCGCCTGTGCAGAGACCTTGGCACTGTCATAGACAGCAGCCCCCTCAGAAACAGCGGCATGCTGGATACGGGCATTGCCATAGACTGTTGCACTGCCGGATATGGAACCGCCCACCAAGACTGCTGAGCCATAAATCCTGCCAAAACCACTGACATGCCCCGCCCATAATTCGGTACTGCCATAGACATGGCCATTGCCGATGACTGAGGATTCCTGATGGACCTGTGCATGCCCATAAATGCGGGCATTGCCACCAATCTCAGATGTCCCGAAAACCACTGCATTGTCAAAGACTTCAGCATTGCCTCCGATGGCAGCACGCATAGACACTTCCGCAGAGCCATAGACTTTGGCATTGCCTGAAACCATACCTTCCCCAGAAATCCTGGCGGAACCGAAAACCTCAGCTTCATCATGGATCCATGCCCTCACTGCCACAACAGCATCGCCATAAACCCTGGCACGGTCAGCTACCAACGCTTCCCCAAACACCTGGGCCTGGCCATAGACCCTGGCTTCATCCGCCACCCATGCCAAGCCCTCAGCAGCAAGGTTCCACTCCCCTTCAACATAGCCGCCAAGATCATCTGCCATGACCTCATCACCGATATCAGCAAGCGCGCGGATACGGTAGAGTGTCCTTGTCTGCGGTCCATCCTGCACTTGGATGGTGTCATCCATCAACAGTTCATATTTTCCATTCATGTCTTTTCCTGTCTATCCATACAACAGCCCATAGGTTCCAATAGACTGACTATAACAGAGAAATAAAAATCCCCGATACCATTCCTGACATCGGGGACCATACCAGTCCACTGGCATCCATGACAGGTTATCCTGCCTGTCTTTCCAGCAGGCTGCGCAGCATCCAGGCACTCTTTTCATGGACCTGGAGACGCTGGGTCATCAGGTCAGCTGTCGGCTGGTCGTTGGCCTTGTCCGCCAATGCCAGCACCTTGCGGGCAGACTTGGTCACAATCTGGGAAGCCGTAATGACATCCACAATCATCTCTTCAGCAGTGGGTACACCCGCAACTTCCTTGACATCTGACAATGCCGTAAACTCTTTCATGGTACCCGGAGCTGGATAACCGAGGGAGCGGATACGTTCTGCAATTTCATCCAATGCATTCCAAAGCTCTGTGTACTGGTCCATGAACATGGTATGCAATGTCTGGAACATCGGTCCCTTGACATTCCAATGGTAATTATGGGTCTTGACGTACAGACAGAAACTGTCTGCCAGGAATTTGGAAAGACCATCAGCGATAGCCTTACGGTCTTTATCTTTGATACCGATATTAACAGCAGGGATTTTCATTAGGTTGCCTCCATGATGATGTGATACAGGACTTCCTTCCTGTGCAGTCATTAGACTGGACAGCGGAACAGCCTTTATTGACGCGCTCCTGATGGAGCGTTATCAGCAGTATAACCTGACATCCGGAAACCGCAAGGAAAAAGACGGTATGGACCGTCTTTTTCCAGATGGTCCAGGTTATCAGAACTTATGGGTGATTCCGACCTGATAGCTGACGACCGTTTCATGCCCTGTCCGAAGGTCAGGATAGTAGGTATTGTAAGCAATGGAAGCCATTGCATCATCCGCATCCAGATAAGAAGCATTGGCATACAGGGATGTGCGCTTGGACAGGCTGTAGGTATAACCCAATGCATATTTGTTGGCCTTGCTGTCTTTGCCATATTCAATCTTGCCATGATTGTAAGAAGCATTGACAGTATGTGGACCATACCGGTACTGCAGGCCGACAATCGTATTTTTCTGGTTGATGGAATGGTCCAGCCCATTGAAGATATCGACTGCGGCATCAGTCCCAAGCCCATTGAATGCCTGGATGGAAACGGATTCATAACCTGCGGAGACTTTCAGGCTTCCCCAACTTGCATCAGAGAAAGTATATGCTGCTCCCAGGTTCCATTTATAGGAATCATTGGAATCGACGATTTTCTCATAGTTCGCCAACAGGTCCAAAGCACCATTGCTGTATCTGCCCCCAATGAGCCAACCATCGTTGTCTATATGATGCCGGTTCAGGTAAGCACCGCCCTCATTGCGCGACCTGGGATTCGTGTTCTCCCCGATGGTATAAGCCAGACCAAAGCTGAACCCTGACCATTTCGGGCTGTCATAACGGAGCGTCTTCGCATTGACTTCAGAATCAACCAATGTATAGAGTCCGGCACTCACCCCGTTCTGATAGAACGGATCAAGGGAACGGTAGTTTTCAATCGCATAGTTGACGACCCTGCCGATATGGACCGCGCCAAAGGTTTCACTGCGGAAACCGATATTGGCGACACTCTGCCATTCAGGTGGCTGCCAGACACGGCTTTTGTCGCCGGTCCGGATTACCTCACCCATCTGCATCGTCTGGTCCTGGTAATTGGGATGACGTGCACCACGGGTACCGTCACTGAGATTCACACACCGTTCCAGATTGAATTCCGCTTTCAAGCCATCACCAAGGTCTTCGGTACCCCGGAAACCGATACGGCTGTCCACATTGCTGCCGATACGGACATCCGATCCTGTGGATTTCGCAATACCGGTATCTGCTATTCCATAAATGGTGACATTGCCCTGTGCACAGGCAGTCCCAGCAATGATGCCTGTCAAAGCACATGCCATCAATGATTTTTTCATTATCATTATCCTTTTCCTTTTACCGTGATTTTCTTGATATCAGATATGCAGTTTCCTTTCCCTGCACAATCCTGAACAGCATACAGAATGTATCCTATATAATCCAATTGCTCCGCCATTTTATCTGTAATCCACCCTAAACCAAGGTGTATCCTTGTCTACAATTGCATCAGCTGTGCATATTCCAGCCATTCCGTTGCATCATCACGACATTTCAATGGGAATTTCCTGGAAAAAGACATGACCTAAACCATTATGTCTTTGAATATCCGCGTATTTCTGCCGCCATTTCCTGGCTTTATAAACCGATGCATCTGTCTGTGGCAAAGGCTATACTGTCCCCATCCACTTATCTGGGAAAAAGGATTCCACCACCAATGCAATGAAAGGCAGACTGATGAAAAGAATATTTGCCCTGATCCTGTCATTCCTGATGCTTTTATCTGCGCATCCCGGTCATGCCACTGGTTTCACTGCATCCCAGATGAAAGATATGAGCGTTTTCCTGTCGAATTTCACAGAACTGGGACATACTGATTTTGAGCGGACAGACATCATCAATACAAAAAATCCCGGCATGATGGTCGAATTCGGCATCTGGCATAATTACCTCAATAACAGAAATGCCGTCAGACAGTGTTACCAATGCCAATGGGGAGATATGACAGTCGATGCTTCGTATATCCAGCGGACGCTGAAACGTTATTTCGACTATGACCTGAAACGTTTTCCAGAAGTGGAACAGGCTGGATATCCCTATCATTTTGATGGCAGACGCTACCATTTCAGCCTGATAGACAAGACAGGCCCCTCCCTTTATGCCCGGGTAACCCAAGCCAGGCAGTCTGAGGATGGCAATGTCACCATGTCAGGATATCTCTATAAATCAGGCAACAGCCAAGCAGCCGTAGGGAAATTCAAGGCACTGGCAAGACCGCATCTCTGGAACAGGAAAAAGACCTGGACAATCATCCATATCCACTCTTCTACCGATTGACAGCATACGGCAAGGAGGAAAACAGGGTAATATCTCACCATCAGGGTAATCCGACAGGTTGGTTTGAGATGATTTCCAGAAACCTTTGTGCTTTCATGGCTGCTGTCCTACTGTCAACAGCAGCGGTTTCCCCAGCAACGGCTGATGACTGCTATATCAACGATGCGGGAAATGTCATCATCATCCGTGACAATGACGAAGGCAGGGCGCAGGTGATTTTCGACTTCGGGCAGGACGGTTTCACCGCTGAAGGCCCCCACCTGACTTCCATTGTCCTGACCCAGTATGTCGGTAAGGACAAAGAACGGTTCGCTGACCATAAGAACGGTCCGGAAACAGCCGTTGAATTCTCAAAAAACCTTGCCAAGGTAAAGACTTCAAAGTCCTCTCCATGGAATCTCCCCAATGTCAAAGGCGACTATCACCGCATGGACCTGCCTCTCATGACAAAAAAACTCCGGGACAACGAACGGTTTGTACATGCAGAGAAACAGATGGAAACAGCCCTGCAGTCACTGCTCGATGCAACCCCTGCTGAACAGCAGCAGGATATAAGGCTTGCCCAAAAGACCTGGCAGACAGAAATTGCAGAAAAAATGGCGTTGGATGTCCTGCTTGACAGCAATCTCCTTGCAGATGCTTCCAGCAGCAAGATCATTGAAGCCATCCCTGATGCTTATATCGACGTAGTTTCCTTACGGACCCGTTGGTTGGAAACCCTGGCAGAACAGCAACGGAATCCCCATTATGTACCGGTATTCAAAGGCATCATCTATAAGATTGACCGGGGAGGTGAAGGAATCAATGTGATGCTCCGCCCTGATGGCCAGTATACCAATCTGTATCTCTGTTCATCAGAAACCCCTGCCTGCAGCCAGGCGGAAAAAATCCTTGACGGAAAAGAAACAGCCACCGTAGAGGTGGCTGGCAGACTTGATTCCATCAAGGGCTTCATCCAAGAAGACCATAGCATCACTGTCAGGACAGTGCCCTTACCAGCCACCGTCTCCGTCAAACCAAAATCCTGATCCGCCTTTCAGGAACCAATCACCGTCTGGAACGCTGCTGGATACCACCTGTCCTGGTTTCTGGTTCCTGTTCCGTGGCTTTTTTATCGGTGTTTTTCCGCTTGCCGATAACGTCTTCAATGGAGAGTTCCTGCGCCTTATTGATTTCTTCGACAGACATTGTGCTTTCAAGTGTCTGCAGCTTTTCACTGGCCGTCTCATTCTTGGAGGCCGCCTCATTGAAGAGGACATAGGCATAAGCATCGTTCTTGTTTACACCTTTGCCACCTTCCTGATAAGCAATACCAAGGTTGAGCAGGGCATCTGCATTGCCCTGCTGGGCAGAAAGCTTCCAGAAATTGACTGCCTTGGCATAGTTCTTGGCAATACCAGAACCAAACCAATAAGAAACACCCAGGTTATACTGGGCAACTGCATTGCCCTGATCTGCAGCTTTCTGGTAGAGCCGGACGGATTTCTCCAAATCTTTTTCGATACCTGCACCATAGTAATAGCAGTCACCAAGCTTCAGCTGAGCCTCTGCATCACCTTGATCAGCAGCTTTCTGATACCATTCAGCAGCCTGTTCCTCATCCTTGGCTACGCCAATGCCATTTTCATAAGCCTCACCCACAGCGGTCTGCGCCTTGACCACATCCTGTTCAGCCGCCTTCTTAAACCATTGGAAAGATCGGGGATCATCCTTCCCGTAAGTCATGCCCAGATAGTACTGAGCCTGGGCATTGTCCTGGCTTGCTGCCTGACGCCAGAGCCTGACTGCCTTGGAAATATCCTGTTGGACACCGCGCCCTGTTGCATAGGCAACCCCAAGATTAGCTTGGGCAGCCGCATTGCCGTTGTCTGCTGACAGCTGCCACCAATAGGCGGCATCTTCATCGCTTTTCTCAATACCACTGCCATTCGCATAAGCCGCACCCAGATTGTTCTGTGCATCCGCATTGCCGCTTTCCGCAGCTTTCCGATACCACTCAACGGCCTGTTTCTGATCCTTTTTCACACCGTTGCCTGCCGCATACGCTTTACCCAGGTAATATTGGGCGTCCACATTACCGCGGTCGGCTTTCTGCTTCAGGACCTTGATGGGATCATCTTCGGAAACAGCACGGTCATCTTCATCATCTTTAAGGGTGCCAGCTTGACGGGCAGCAATCTCAGCTTCAGCCGCCTTCCGGTCTGCCTCGGTGACTTCCACATCCGACTCGACTGAGAGTTCCAAGGATCTCGGGTCGGATCCGCTTTTTGCCTTTGATGTTCCCGCTTCAGTTGAAGCAGTCTCAGCTTCACGGACAGGCGCACTCTCCTGCACACCGTTATCGCCTGAAGAAAAAAGGCCAGAAAAAAAGTCTTTTGCTTTTTCTGCCATTTCCGAAAGTGTGGAACCACCTGATGCAGAGGAGGCAGATGCGTCTTCGACTTCCTGGGCATGAAGCGGAGCACCAGCTATAAACAGTGAACTGATAATCAACGGCAGCAACAGTTTCCTGAACATGGCAAACTCCTTCTGAAAACAACACGTCCAGTCATCTTACCAGACATTCCTTTGACAGAATGTAACAGAAATCAACAAGCTGTAAAAACAAAAAAAGGAGGAAATATTCCTCCTCTCCTGTTTCTATGACAGGATACCTAAAACAGGACAGCCAGTCTTTGACTGGCTGTTCCCCTGCCAATCATTCAGCCTTCACAACCTGTTTTGCCAATGCCTTGTCAAGCGCAGAGACAAATTTCACAAAATCAGTCTTACATGCCTTGCAGATACTACGGACTTCAAATAAATTGCAACCACGTTCACCCGATTCTATTTTGCTGATATAGCTCTGAGGCTTTTTCAACTTGTCAGCCAGTACCTGCTGGGTCAGTTTTGCTTTCTGGCGGATACTGCGGAGCTGGGTACGAAGAACTGTATATTGTTCGCCCCATGATTTTTTCACTGCTTTCTCTGGCATGATGCCCTCGCTTTCACTAGAGAATCGATATCAATAAATCTACCAATCAGTCATACGCAAATAATAGCAATAAAAGGTTTCCTGTCCAATGAATTTAAACGGATTTTGATCAAAAAAAGACATAAATCGGATAATAATCCATACTATAAGTAACAGGAAAACTGAACCAATACCATTGACTGTCCTTACAGGTAAAAACAACATCCTGTTTTATGGCGATCATCCAAGTATCCTGGTATCCCCCCGCAACACCGTAAAAACCCGGAAGATTGTCACTCTCTGGAAGGCATTACAGGAAACAAATCAGAAAAATCCTTTGTTCCCGACAGCCTCTCGAGCACCTGTTCTGCCAGACCGTTACCTATATAAGCCAGATTTTCCAGTGCTGTTTCAGCATCATCATTGCCCTGCAATGCAGCCAAAGCATACCATCTGACAGCCTTGCCATAATCCTGCCAGCCTCCAAGCCCATTCTCATACATGAACCCCAAAGTATTCTGTGCCGAAGGATTGCCCTGCTCCGCCGACCTGGTAAACCATTCCCGTGCCTTTCCATAATCCTGGGGAACGCCCTGACCGTAGATATACATGAAAGCCAGTTCCATCTGGGATTCCGCATGACCTTTCATGGCAGCTTTGCAGAACCAGAAAGCTGCATGGTCATAATTCATCGATACACCAATACCCTCAAGGCGCATCTTGGCGATACGGTACTGTGCCTCAGTATTATCCAGTTCAGCAGCGTGGCAGAAACAATCTGCCGCCTCTGTCAGGATACCCGCTTCCAAGAATGCAAGCCCCCTGCCCAATAAATCCATTGCATTGTGTGTATCAACAGCCTTATCTGCCATAACCCATCCCGGAAAGACTTCTGCTGCTCAAACTGCATACCATAAACAATCAGATGTGGAAAAATGAAAATGCTTTTCCATCAATACAATATTTCTTCCAGCAAGTTCATTGTTTAAGATGTTTGTTGAAAAACTGATTCAATTGGTTGAAGTAATAACACAGCTCCGGCGCATCTGAAGGCAGCAGATAATAACCGGCATGGGAAAGGCCTTCTATGACAATCAAGTCAGCATTTACTCCAGCCTCACGCATTTTCTGATGCACACGAACGGTATTGCTGAGAAACAGGTCACGGGTACCTGATGTCAACAGGGTCGGCGGAAACCCCGACAGGTCGCCATACACTGGGGAAAGCTGGGGATCTTTCATATCATGCCCATTGGCATAGATTTCAGCAGCACCTTTCAGGAATCCGTTATAGCTGACCAGCATCGTATCCACCCCCTCATTCGTGAAATAGGAATCCCCTGTCTTGGTCAGGTCAGACCATGGCGTACCTGGTGCCACTGCACCAGGAAGCGGCAGCCCTTCTGTCCTGGCACGGAGCACCAGTGCCAATGTCATCCCGCCTCCAGTCGATGTCCCAAAAACACCAATCCTGTCGGCCGGATACTGTTTCAGGACCTCACGGTAAACTGTCATTGCATCATCCATCGCTGCTGGATAAGGATGGTCAGGTGCCATTCGGTAATCGATTGAAACCACTTTGTAGCCGCCTTTTGCTGCCATCAACAGCCCCTCCTGCAATCCGGCTTTCCCGGGCAGGAACACATAGCAACCGCCATGGATATGCAGCAGGAGGCGGTTCCTGTTTTCTGGCCTGACGGTGGACGGTGTCAATGTGAAGACCCTTACCCCTGCCAGATCGGATTCCTCGATAGAGACATTCAGCTGCCCTGCCAAGGCATCCACCTTGGCAGAAACCTGTCTGGCAGACCGGGAAACCGCCTTCCGCCATCCCTCAGCATCCTTTGGAACCTGATTCCAGTTCAATGGCAGTCCCTTGGCGATGCTCTGCTGCAATGCAGGACTGACAGTATCAGGCACAGGAACCTCATGCGCCGCCACTTCGTATGCCTGTGCCACCGGCAACACCATGGCAGCTCCGACAAACATTGAAAACAGTGTCTTTCTGAAAAAAGGCATAAACACCTCCTGAAAAATCATATTGCCTGACTGTTCCAGACATTCCTTGGCAGACAGGGAGAACAGGCCCACACCTTACAATTCGTGATAATGTGGAATGATGTCCTCGTAATGGCCGTCTTTGCTGCGGAATCCCTTTGGAATAACACCAAGCTGGGTGAAACCAAGTTTCTGATAAAGGCGCAAGGCACGTTCATTGGTTGCGACCACAGCATTGAACTGGAGCACACCATAGCCCAATTCCTTCCCCATCTTCAGGCAATGCCTGACCAGGGCTTCGCCGACACGCTTGCCACGGGCTGTCCCTTTGACGGCATAACTGGCATTGCAGATATGACCGCAGCGGCCGACATTGTTTGGATGCAGGATATACATCCCCACCATT
This sequence comes from Oxalobacter sp., assembly GCA_018384065.1. GTDB lineage: Bacteria > Pseudomonadota > Gammaproteobacteria > Burkholderiales > Burkholderiaceae_D > Oxalobacter. The sequence goes on along the minus strand of JAHAYL010000008.1, from coordinate 1,300 downwards.
TCCCCATTCTCAGAATCATAAGCAACCCCGGTGAAAGACTGCTCTGCGAAAAACGCCCTGCCAGAATCCAATGTCAGGATCTCTTCCTGCGGGAATGCCAATCCATCCTCAACAATCTCATTCCAGATGGCAACCGCACCTGCCAGGTCAGCCTCAGACAGTTTGCTTACATTGATGGTCATCCTTGTCCTCCTTCTCAAAAATCTGAACCACAGCAAATCGTAATGTATCGGCAAAACGCTTACAAGCCTTCACCCGAAACCATTTACATTTACAATAACCACTGACAGCCATCCTGAAAGGAACAACCATGACCGCACTCCTGGATATCATCAAAGGCCGGCGCAGCTGCCGCAATTTCAGGCCTGACCCTGTCCCGAAACCCCTCATTGACCAAGTCATTGAGGCAGGGCTCTATGCTGCATCAGGGAAGGGGCTTCAGTCACAGATCATCATCGCCGCCACCAACAGACAGCTCCTCGATGAACTCAATGCCATCAACAGTGCTTTCGGTGGTGGTCCTGACCCATTTTATGGGGCACCCTGTGTACTGATTGTCGCAGCAGAAACCAGCAACCGGTCCCAAGCCTATGATGGTGCCCTTACGCTTGGCAATATGATGCTGATGGCACACGGCCTTGGGTTAGGCAGCTGTTGGATCCATCGTGCAAGGCAGGAATTTGAAAGTGATTTCGGCAGGAACCTGCTCAAGAAACTTGGGCTTAAAGGCAATTATGAAGGCGTCGGGCATCTGGCGTTGGGATATCCAGCAATTCCTTCCTCCTTTGTGTTCCCCCGCCGCCCCAACCGCGTTTTTTATATTGAGTAAACCACTGTTTTTCTGTCACAATCCATAAATACCACCGTCTGAAAAAACAACTTCCTATCAGACTTACCCATCGAAACAACAACCTGAAATGGACACTGCCATGATTCTGGACAAACTGAAAGATAAAGTGGGAGAGATTTCCTCTGAAATCAAGAAACATTTCCACCCTTGTGACATCTGTGGGACTTCCATCACCTTGGACATTGACCGCTGCCCATCCTGTGAAGAAGCCTATATTGAACTGACCGAACCAGACAAAGCCCCTCAAAACCAAGAGCAGCTCAACGCACTGATCAACCGTTTTGTCAGGATTCTGCCAAAAATGCAGGAAGGTGAACTGAAGAGCACCATCATCAGCCATCTGGACAGGCTGCGTGAAAAATCCACTGAGATAGGAAAGGCGGAGCAAGCCATCGCAGCTGCCTCGACAGCGCCCAAGAAACTGAGTCAGCCTATCCTGCAGAGCAATAC
>JAHAYL010000006.1 GCA_018384065.1 Oxalobacter sp. | reverse complement strand
GCCCATCCATGCCAGCAGCTGGGATGAGGTTGGGCCTGCCTGAACGTGGGTCATGTCCAGAATCTTGACTCCGGATAATGCTTTGTCACCCATCTTTCTCTTCCTCCAAATATTTTGGTTAGTTTAGGATCAAAAAAATTTCGCTCCACTGCACATCCTGTACCGCAACATACAGTAGACGCAAAAAAAGAGTGCCAGTCAAATAAGGCCCAAAAAAAAGGAAAGCAATGTTTCCAGATTCTTCAGCCATATTTTTAGGCGTGGAGCTATCATAACTTCCAAAGTCCTGATATATTCTTGACCGAGGTCAAATTTTTAGATTCAAAACGCTGTTTGAATGCGGTTTCTTGACCTTAATCAACTTTTTTGGCAATATTCTCTGCGGATTTTTAAGGAAAGCTTCTGTTATGACACTCATCGCAAGCCACCCTGAGAAAAACATTATCCGTGTACAGCTCTCACAGAACTGTCTGCTGAAATCCCTGACACCTGAACAGATGGCTGAACTTGAGCCATTGCTGGATATCACCGACCATCCAAAAGGGGATTGCCTCGCCCATCAGGGAGACAATGACCTTGAAGTGATTTTTGTGCTGGATGGCATCCTGAAACGTTCAGTCGCCAACCAGCAGGCGAAGGAAATGATCCTGCGTTTCACCAGTGAGCGTTACCTGGAAGCAACCTACGCATCGTGGAAATTCAGCAAACCAGCGCCATTCAGCGTCATCACCGTCACCAAGGCGCGTGTCGCCCGTGTCCCGATGCCGCAATGGGTAGCGTTCATTGAAGCCCATCAGGAATTCAAGCAGGTATTCGAACATGAGGTCATGCGGATTATGAGCAGCATCATGTCGCATACCATTTCCCTGCACCTGCTGGACGCTTCCGGACGGGTCCACCGGTTCACCCGCAAGCATCCAGACCTCTTCGACCGTATGCCCAAAAAAGAACTTGCCTCTTACCTCAACCTCTCTCCTGAAACCCTCAGCCGCCTGAAACAACAGGGAAAAATCTGAACATCATGCCTGCCCTTCCTGCTTTGGACCGCCAAGGCAGGCTGTCCCTGCCAGGCTCCCTCTATTTATATATATAAGCAGGCATCAATCTCTAGCAACAGCTTCCCAAGACACCTTCTGCCATACATGCCAGTCATCATGGCAGGGAAAACAGACATAAAAAAACGGTGACCCATCTGGATCACCGTTGAATTTTCTTTCATTGAAACCATGCCGGACTAAAGCCCGGCAGGAATCGAAAGGGTCTTACAGGGTGTTGTCCTGGAAGATACCCTGTTTTTCCAGTTCTTCAACTTCACGGTTGTTGTTTTCAATGAAACGACGGCGCCATGGTTTCAGAACGAAGAAGGACAGCAGGGAGCAGGAACCTGCGATGATTGCGGACATGATGAAGGTACGGTCCCAGTTACCACCTTTGGACATCCAGGCACCGATTGGAACCAGGAATGCAGAGGTACCTTTCGCAGTGTACAGCGTACCTGCGTTACCTGCCGCGTACCGGGCACCGAACGTGTCAGCACACATGGATGGGAACAGGGAGAAGATTTCACCC
>JAHAYL010000001.1 GCA_018384065.1 Oxalobacter sp. | reverse complement strand
CCGCCGAACTTCGCGGACAGGACTGTCGCAATCGCTGCGGTCAGTGTGGTCTTGCCATGGTCAACGTGACCGATGGTCCCTACGTTGACGTGCGGTTTCGTACGTTCGTATTTTTCCTTTGCCATTTCCAGCTCCTAAATATGAGAGAACATCAAGACTCCGCAGTACGCGGCATAAAAAACAACCATCAAGAAAATCGGTGGTGCCCTTGACGTGGATTGAACACGTGACCTCTCCCTTACCAAGGGAGTGCTCTACCACTGAGCTACAAGGGCAGCAAAAACTCCAACAGTTCAAATGGAGCGGGCGAAGGGAATCGAACCCTCGTCTTAAGCTTGGAAGGCTTCGGCTCTACCATTGAGCTACACCCGCGCTCGCTTTCACTTCAACCTATTATTCTGTGGTGGAGAGGGATGGATTCGAACCATCGTACTCATAAGAGGGCAGATTTACAGTCTGCTGCCTTTAACCACTCGGCCACCTCTCCGCAGGAATTCAGCATTATGCCGAAACAATTTTTTGATGTCAACGGTTCAGCCATTCTTTCTGCGCATTGTTGCAGAATGGACAAACTGGAGGAAAACGCCTCCTGCCTTGCGGTGCCAGGCATGCCCGGTCCGTTGCCTTGGTGGGGAATATCCAAGATTATATAAGGACCAGCCTGATATCACCTTGGGGAAAATCCGGCTCCCCCTGTCTTTATCGCAGAAAAAACGATAATATTCCGCCCTGATACCATCATTCCACTGACATTTTCCCAATCTTTACCGCTGGACAGATATGAACAGGAACAACCAACCCAAGAAACGCAGCAAAGTCGCCACCGGCCTTTTCTGCATTGCCGTCTTCTTCTTCATCGTAGGGCTTTACTATCTCGGCAAAGCCTACTTCAAGTCCTGATTGAACCATTTCCGCCTGCCTGGATGCGCCATCCGTATCCAGGCACGGCATCCGCTGTCCCCGCTTGCCTGCCCATCCCAACTGATCCCTTCGAAGAAACCCTTCCACCAGTATCTGCATATCAGTGTATGATTGAACCAAATGCCAGACATACCTGATATGAGCTGACCATGCTTGACCTCTGCTGGACACTGGAAATCCCTGAAACCACCATGACAGTCCTGAAACTGGCTGGTGTGGCATGGCTGGTGCATATCGTCTGCCTTTCCATCTGGATCATCCTCCAGAAGCGTTCACCGGTCGCCACGCTGGGCTGGATCCTGGCACTGTCCTTCCTGCCCTATATCGGATTCCTCATCTACCATTTCCTGGGTCCCCACAAACTGATCAAGCAGCAGTTCAAACGCCTGATTCCAAGGACTTCCCTGAAAGAGCACTCCGACTACCTGCAGGGGCATATCCCGGTATTTGCCTTCAATGAACACCCTGAAGAAATCGGGCATGTCGCCGAGCTTGTCCGGAAAACCACCGGCTATCCATTGACCTCCGCGCATGACCTTCAGCTGCTGGTCGACGGCGAGCAGACCTACACCGCCATCCTCGATGCAATCGCCCGTGCAAAGCACCATGTCCACCTGGAATACTACATCTTTGAACCCGACCATATCGGCACCGCCCTGCGTGACCTGCTGATAACCAAAGCCAAAGAAGGCGTCCGTGTCAGGCTGCTGGCCGACGGACTGGGTTCATCCAACCTGAAATCCCGGTTCATCCAGCCGCTCCTGGACGCTGGCGCTGAATTCGCCTTCTTCCACAAACCGCGCCTGTCCCGGCTCTTCAAGCCGATGGTCAACTTCCGCACCCACCGCAAGATTGTCATCTGTGACGGTGCCACAGGGTTCACCGGCGGGCTCAACATCACCGATGAAGAAGATGAACGCATCCATCCGGACGATGCCTATCACGACATCCACCTGAAACTGACCGGCAATGCCGTCCACTGGCTGCAGATGACCTTCCTGGAAGACTGGTTCTATGCCACCCGTGTCCAGAACATCCCGGATGTCCGGCGCTATTTCCCGATCAACCCGACCGGACCTTTCCCGGTCCAGGTCATCCCATCCGGCCCTGACAACCCCTGGGAAATCATCCACCGGTTCTACCTGACCATCATCCAGAGGGCGCAGCACCGCGTCTGGCTGACAACCCCTTATTTCGTCCCGACCGAACCGACCCTCTTTGCATTGACCAACGCCGCACTCCGTGGTGTTGACGTCCGCCTGCTGGTACCGAAACAGAGCGACTCAAAACTGGTCACCTATGCCGCCCGCTCCTACTTCGGCGAACTCAAGGCCTCTGGCGTGAAAATCTGGGAATACGACAAGCGGATGCTCCATTCAAAGACCATTGTCATCGACCATCAATACAGCCTCATCGGCACCGCCAACTTCGACAACCGCAGTTTCCGCATGAACTTCGAAATCTGTGTGGCAGGCTATGGCAGGAAACTGACCGACAGGCTTGCGGAACAGTTCCTCAAGGACATCGAAGCATCCAACCTTGTCCCTGAACACCGGACACTCTCCTTCATCGGCCGGTTCTTTGAAGCCGTCGCAAGGCTTTCTTCCCCGCTGCTGTGAGGCAAATCAACGGGTAAGCCGGTACTTTTTCTGGGCAGGATTTCCCGACCACATCAATTGCTGTGGTCACGGAGGATGATATCCAGCATCTGGCGAGGCGTGACGACAAACGGTTTCTGTGGGAAGTGGCGGATATTGCCAGTCACCAGATAAGTCTCTTCCCCTTTACGCCCTTCCATGACCACTTCATAGAAAACCCGGTCTTTGGGATCAGGCAAATCAATATCGATGGCATCAGCATCCACAAAGATGCCTGACCTGCGGAATGCCCCGATGATGTCCTCAACAATATCTGATGGAAGATGGAACTTCGGTCGGGACAGGACTTCACGGTACTCCTGTTCAATGGCTGCATTCAAGACGGGAACAATCAACCCATCAAATGCCAGTTCCACAATGCTGCCAGGAATCGAGGGGCTTTTCAGCAATGCAGAAACAAGGACATTTGTATCAATCACAGCATAGTATTTCATGAGCGGCTTTTTCTCGCTTCAGCGATTTCCGCATTGATTTCATCCAGCGTCATACCGGAAATGCCTGCTTCCACAGCAATCCTGCGTGCCCTTTCAAGGGCAAGGAAACCCGGATTCCCCTCTTCGCCCAATTTCATGCTGAATGGAATGCCCTGTTCCTGAACCAGTCTTGACATGCACATCCGAAGATAAGCTGGCAGTGTCAAGCCCAGTCTCTCACAGATCTGGATGGCTACAAGTTTCTCTGCATCATCAGCCCGGAACTGTACCAAGGTGCTTGCCATCGTGCGGCCTCCTTATAAACGATAAAACATACAGATGAAATCATTTGATTACATCATAATCTGTATGATTGAAATTGTCTAATATGTATTATTGGATTTCCTTAATTTGTATTATTGAAAACATCAAATCTGTATTATTGGTTGCCTAATCGGTACTGAACCGTGCCTAAAGGCACTTTGAAGCCGTCGCAAGGCTTTCTTCACCCCTGCTGTAAACAGAAAAGCCGGTTCCAGACAAAGGAACCGGCTTCCACAGGACAGGGGGTGGACCCGCAGCAGTCAGCCAAACATCGCGACATATCCCTTCGCGGCGGCTTCTGGATCATCCTGGAAATAGACACCACTCACCGCAGCGACCATATCCGCGCCCAGCTTCACCAGCGGTGCGGAATTTTCAGCAGTCATGCCACCGATCACACAGACCGGCATCGAAGCGTTTTCCTTCTTCCAGTCGGCAATGATGGCGGGCGGTGTCGTCACCGGATATTTCTTCACACGGGAGGGGAAGAACCCGCCGAACGCCACATAACTGGCACCGGCAGTGACCGCATTGCGTGCCAGCACCAGGCTGCCATAGCAGGAAGCCCCGACAATCTTGTCCGGTCCCACTGCCGCACGGACCTTGGCGACCGGTGCATCCGTCCCACCGACATGGATGCCATCCGCACCGATTTCCAGTGCCAGGTCAACATAATCATTGACGATGAAAGTACGGTTATACTGGCGGCAGACTGCCTGCAGGGCCTTCGCCTGTTCCAGACGCTGTTCAGGACCAGCCGTCTTATGGCGGTACTGCACAATCTGTGCCCCACCCTTCAACGCTTTCTCTGTCACATCAACCAGCTTGGCGGTATCGTCCCAATCCGGTGTCACAATATAAAGACCTTTCATCTTTTCCTCTCTTTCAAAAATAGCTGTCCGGCACCGTCTTCAGCCGTGCCGTCCGGGTATCTGCTGCCCTTCTGCAATCGAAAACGCCTGTTCCAGCGCATGCTGGCACCACTGCTGGGCTTTCTCAAGCGCCTCTGCTTCCGGCAGCCCCTGTGCAAGGAACCCCGCTATGGCAGAAGCCAGTGTACAGCCCGTGCCATGGAATTCCCCCGGCAGGCGGTGCCACTGCCATTGCCGCCCACCTTCCGGGCTGAACCAGCGGTTGACCACCAGATCCGGCTCATCACCATGCCCGCCCTTGACCAGCACGCCCTTTGCGCCCTGCGCCATCAGGTAAGCCGCCTGTGCCTGGACATCATCAGACTTCGGATACATCCGTTTCGCTTCCGGCAGGTTCGGTGTCACCACCGTTGCCAGACCGATCAATGGCGACAGCGCATATTCCGGCACACCATCCGTCAGGGCAAAGCCATGCCCACTGCCCAGCACCGTATCCAGCACAACCGGCAAAGCCGGGTCTACCTGGCGCAAACGGACAACCGCATCACGGATTGCCAGCGCATTCTCCCGGTTGCCGACAATCCCGACCTTCACCGCCGCCACCGGAATCTTATCCATCAGCACCTCCGCCTGATGGGCGATGACAGACGCATCGACAGGATTCACCGCATAGACACGGTCATTGTCCTGTACCGTGAGTGCCGTCACCACCGGCAGTGCATGGGCACCGACCGCACCGATGGCATCGATATCCGCAGAAATCCCCGCCCCGCCGCTCGGGTCAAGACCGGCAAACACCAGGACACAGGGACGTTTTTTCTGTTCCATGGTTCCCAATATCATAAAGCGTCATGGACACCGCGCAACGCATCCATGACGCAATAAAGGAAACACCCCTCCAGGAAGAAGGGCATCAAAAACATTTTCAAGAAACAATACGGCCTGCCATCGGGGAAGATGGGGATGCCGCAAACTTCCGTGGAATCCTGCCTGCCAGGAAAGCATCGCGTCCAGCTTCAACAGCCGCCTTCATCGCACGTGCCATCCGGACAGGATCCTGTGCCAAGGCAATCGCACTGTTCATCAGGATGCCATCGCAGCCCAGTTCCATCGCAATCGCTGCATCAGAAGCTGTACCGACACCGGCATCGACAATGACAGGCACCTTCGACTGTTCAATGATCAGCGACAGGTTCCAAGGATTCAGGATACCCATGCCAGAACCGATCAGCGAAGCCAGCGGCATGATGGCAGCACAGCCGATATCTTCCAGCATCTTTGCCTGGATCGGGTCATCGCTGCAGTAAACCATCACATCGAAACCATCCTTCACCAGCAGTTCAGCAGCCTTCAGGGTTTCCGGCATGTTCGGGAACAGCGTCTTCGGGTCGCCCAGCACTTCCAGTTTCACCAGCTTATGGCCATCCAGCAGTTCCCGCGCCAGCTGCAGCGTATAGACCGCATCTTCCGCATTGAAACAGCCTGCGGTGTTCGGCAGGATGGTGTACTTGGTCGGTGGAACGACATCCAGCAGGTTCGGCTGGTTAGGGTCCTGACCGATATTCACACGGCGGATGGCGACTGTGATGATTTCCGCACCACTCGCTTCCGTCGCAACACGGGTTTCTTCCAGATCCTTGTATTTGCCACTGCCAACCAGCAGACGAGACTTGTAAGTCTTGCCGGCAATCGTCAGGCCAGTATCTTCTTTACTCATTGCAACACCTCTTCCAATTCAGACTTCCAGCAGGGGCAGGAGCCCCTGCACACCCTTTATATCCTTACCGGATAATCAACCGCCACCGATGGCACGCACCAGCTCGACAACATCACCTGCCTGCAGGACATGTTCAGCCCATTTCGTCTTGGTGACGACCCGGCGGTTCACGGCAATCGCCATCGCACGGTTCGGCACCTTCAGCTCATCGACCAATGCCTGCAGGGTGATGCCGTCAGCCACCTGGCGGTTCTCACCATTCAACCTGATTTCCATCATCCGACCCTGTCACTTCACAAATTCAATCGTGCGTTCCGGAATCTCTTCCTGTGTCGTTGAAAGCCCCTTGTTCGCCGCATACTCGCGGACTTCCTGGGAAATCTTCATCGAACAGAACTTCGGTCCACACATCGAGCAGAAATGCGCCGACTTCGCAGAATCCTTCGGCAGGGTCTCATCGTGGTATTCACGGGCACGGTCCGGATCCAGGCCGATATTGAACTGGTCTTCCCAACGGAACTCAAAACGTGCCTTTGACATCGCATTGTCGCGGATCATCGCCCCCGGATGGCCTTTCGCCAGGTCGGCGGCATGCGCTGCCATCTTATAGACAATGATGCCTTCCTTCACGTCATCCTTGTCCGGCAGGCCCAGATGTTCCTTCGGTGTGACATAGCACAGCATCGCCGTACCGTACCAGCCGATCAGCGCGGCACCCATTGCAGATGTGATATGGTCGTAGCCCGGTGCAATATCCGTGACCAATGGCCCAAGCGTATAGAAAGGCGCTTCATGGCAGTGCTTCAGCTGCTCTTCCATATTCTGGCGGATCATATGCATCGGCACATGGCCAGGACCTTCAATCAGCACCTGGACACCATGCTTCCATGCCACTTCAGTCAGCTCACCCAATACATGCAGCTCACCGAACTGCGCAGGGTCGTTCGCATCGTAGCCAGAGCCCGGACGCAGGCCGTCACCCAGAGAGATTGCCACGTCATAAGCCGCCAGGATTTCACAGATTTCCTCGAAATGCGTATAGATGAAACTTTCCTGGTCATGCGTCATGCACCACTTCGCAATGATTGAGCCGCCACGGGAGACAATCCCGGTCATACGTTCCGCCGTCAGCGGGATATGGCGTTTCAGCAGACCGGCATGGATCGTGAAATAGTCCACACCCTGTTCCGCCTGCTCAATCAGGGTGTCCTTGAAGATTTCCCAAGTCAGGTCTTCAGCAACCCCGTTGACTTTTTCAAGCGCCTGGTACATCGGCACTGTTCCAATCGGGACCGGGGAATTGCGGACAATCCATTCACGGGTTTCATGGATGTTCTTGCCGGTGGAAAGGTCCATCACATTGTCGCCGCCCCAGCGGATTGCCCAGGTCAGCTTGTCCACTTCTTCCGCAATGCCGGAAGACAGGGCGGAATTGCCGATGTTCGCATTGATCTTGACCAGGAAATTGCGCCCGATGATCATCGGTTCGACTTCCGGATGGTTGATGTTCGCCGGGATGATTGCACGACCACGTGCGATTTCATCACGGACAAATTCCGGTGTGATGGTTTCAGGGATCTGTGCCCCGAAAGGCTGCCCAGGATGCTGCTTCAGCATCAGCTTCGCCATCCTTTCGCCGTTTGGACCGGATTCCTTCAGGCTCTTGATATAGTCGTCACGGCGCTGGTTCTCGCGGATGGCGACATACTCCATTTCCGGTGTGATGATGCCGCGCCTTGCATAGTCCATCTGCGTGATGCGCTTGCCCGGTTTCGCACGGCGTGGCTTGCGGGTCAGGTTGAAACGCAGCTCATCCAACGAAGGGTCTGCCAGGCGTGCCCTGCCGTATTCAGAAGTCGGACCATCCAGTTCCTCTGTATCATCCCGTTCCTCGATCCAGGCGGTACGGATGGCAGGCAGGCCGGAGCGGATATCAATCTTCGCATCCGGGTCTGTGTAGGGACCAGACGTATCATAGACATAAATCGGCGGGTTCTTTTCCTGACCGAACAGGATGGAGGTATCAGAGAGCGTGATCTCTCTCATCGGCACGCGGATATCCGGGCGGGAACCCGTGACATAGATTTTGCGCGAATTGGGGAAAGGCTGAACCGCCGCTTCATCAACCTTTGCGGTGGCGGATAAGAATTTCTGCTTGTCGCTCATATGATTCCTTCAACTTTACTTAAATCCAGCATCGGGAACCTTGGCTTAAGGCATGGCCACACTGCACCATGTTGACGCTTCCCTTCGCTGGCATTGCCCAGATCAGGTTCAGAGGGTGTAATCTCGCCCGGCCTCCTGGCCAGAACCCCTAGCATTCTGATTTGTACGGAGAAATTATAACGGCATCTTTCGGATGCGTCTCCATCAACGTCCCATTATAATAGACTTTTTTCAACGATATTACCGATTTTCAGCAGAATCAGCTTTGTATTATGGAACTGGCCAAGTCTTTTGAACCATTAGAAATTGAAAAACGCTGGCGCGGCACATGGGAAAAGAACGGATACTTCCGTGCAACACTCGATGAAAGCAAACCCGCATTCGCCATCCAGCTGCCACCACCGAACGTCACCGGCACCCTGCATATGGGGCATGCCTTCAACCAGACCATTATGGACGGCCTGGTGCGCTACCACCGCATGAAAGGCTTCAGCACCGCCTGGATCCCTGGCACAGACCATGCCGGCATCGCAACCCAGATTGTTGTTGAACGCCAGCTTGATGCCCAGAAAATCTCCCGCCATGACCTTGGCCGTGAAAAATTCCTGGAGAAAGTCTGGGAATGGAAAGAACACTCCGGCTCCACCATCACCGGCCAGATGCGCCGCATGGGCACCTCCCCGGACTGGGACCGTGAATACTTCACCATGGATGCTGAACGCTCCAGAATCGTCGCCGATGTCTTCGTCCGCCTCTATGAAGAAGGCCTGATCTACCGTGGCAAACGCCTCGTCAACTGGGACCCTGTGCTCGGCACCGCCGTCTCTGACCTTGAAGTCGTCTCCGAAGAAGAAAACGGCTCCATGTGGCATATCCGCTACCCGTTCGCCGATGGTTCAGGTTCCGTCACCGTCGCCACCACCCGTCCAGAAACCATGCTGGGCGACGTCGCCGTTGCCGTCAACCCAGAAGATGAACGCTACACCAGCCTTGTCGGCAAGATGCTCATCCTGCCACTGACCGGACGCCAGATCCCTGTCATCGCAGACGAATACGTAGACAAAGACTTCGGGACCGGCTGCGTGAAAATCACCCCGGCGCATGACTTCAACGACTATGCCGTCGGCATGCGCCACAGCATGGAACCGATCAACATCTTCACCCTGGATGCCAAGATCAATGAAAACGGACCAGAAGCCTACCGTGGCATGGACCGCTTCGCCGCCCGCAAGCAGATTGTTGCCGACCTTGAGGCACAGGGTTACCTTGTCCGCATCGACCCGCATAAACTCATGGTGCCACGCGGCGACCGCACCGGTGTCATCATCGAACCGATGCTCACCGACCAATGGTTTGTCGCCATGAGCAAACCGGCACCTGAAAACAGCCCCCATTTCCCAGGCAGGACCCTTACCGAGGTTGCGCTGGAAAAAGTCGCCAATGGCGAAATCAAGTTCCTGCCGGAAAACTGGACCAACACCTACAACCAATGGCTCAACAACATCCAGGACTGGTGCATCTCACGCCAGCTCTGGTGGGGACACCAGATCCCTGCCTGGTACGATGACGAAGGCAACATCTACGTCGCCCGCACCGAAGCGGAAGCCCAGGCGAAAGCCGGTGGCAAGGCCCTCCGCCGCGACCCGGATGTCCTCGACACCTGGTTCTCATCCGCGCTGGTGCCGTTCTCCACCCTCGGCTGGCCGGAAGATACCGTAGAATCCCGTCTGTTCCTGCCATCCTCCGTGCTGGTCACCGGGTTCGACATCATCTTCTTCTGGGTCGCCCGCATGGTTGTCATGACATTGCACTTCACCGGCAAGATTCCGTTCAAGACCGTCTATGTCCATGGGCTTGTCCGTGACGCACAGGGCCAGAAAATGTCCAAATCCAAGGGCAACACCCTGAACCCGATCGACCTGATTGACGGCATCGACGTCGAATCCCTGGTCAAGGGCCGCACCCAGAACCTGATGAACCCCAAGAAAGCAGAAGCCATCGCCAAGGCGACCCGCAAAGAATTCGCCAAAGGCATCCCATCCTTCGGTGCCGATGCCCTGCGCTTCACCATGGCAAGCTATGCCTCCCTGGGGCGCAACATCAACTTCGACATGAACCGCTGCGAAGGCTACCGCAACTTCTGCAACAAACTGTGGAACGCCACCCGCTTCGTGCTCATGAACACCGAAGGCCAGGACTGCGGCTTCGGTGAAAACAAAGACATGGACTTCTCGCTGGCAGACCGCTGGATCCAGTCACTGTTCCAGCGCACCTCCGCAGAAACCGAAAAAGGCTATGCCGAATACCGCTTCGACAACATCGCCAACGCCATCTACCGCTATATCTGGGATGAATACTGCGACTGGTATGTCGAAATGGCGAAAGTCCAGATCCAGGAAGGCAACGAAGCCCAGCAGCGCGCCACCCGCTACACCCTGCTCAACGTCCTTGAGAAAATCCTGCGGCTGGCACACCCGATCATCCCGTACATCACAGAAGAACTCTGGCAGATTGTTGCACCGATGGCAGGCATCTCCGGCGAAACCATCATGCTCCAGCCTTACCCTGAAGCTGACCAATCCCTGATCGACGGAGAAGCCGACCAGTGGATGGCACAGTGCAAGGCACTGGTCGACAGCACCCGCAACCTGCGCGGTGAAATGCAGCTCTCCCCGGCAAAACGGGTACCGCTGTACATCGAAGCCCCTGAAGCCGGCAACATCCCGTCCTTCATCCCGCATCTGAAGGCGCTGGGCAAACTCGAAGACGTCAGCATCATGCCGGCACTGCCACAGTCCCCGGCACCTGTCTCTGTCGTCGGCACCCTGAAGCTCATGCTCAAGGTCGAGATTGATGTTGCAGCGGAAACTGAACGGCTGAACAAGGAAAAAACCCGCATTGAAAACGAAATCCGGAAAATCAACGGCAAACTCGCCAACCAGAACTTCGTTTCCAAGGCGCCTGAAAAAGTCGTTGCCCAGGAACGTACCCGTCTGCAGGACTACACCGCCACCCTGGAAAAACTCAACGACCAGCTGGCGAAACTCGCCGCCATGTAACCCGGCAGGCTACGGCTGACCAAACGGCAACTCTGGAAAGGGTTGCCGTTTTTTTCGATGATTGCGGGCATACAAAACAGCAAACAACTGATAAAATATTGTTAATTGATGCAATATTTATTGGTTAATTGATAATATGTTGACAATCAATGAACTCCGACCACCCAAGGATGTCCGGCTGGATATCGCCAGCCGCCTGAAAGCCGTCAGGCTCTCTTACAACATGACCCAGGAAGAACTTTCCAAACGGTCTGGTGTACCACTTGCAACCCTAAGGCGGTTTGAACGTGAAGGCGAAATCTCCATGAAATGGTTCGTCAACCTCATGCTTGCCCTCCGCAGGGGCAAAGACCTTGACGCCCTCTGCCATATCGAGCCCCAGATTGACCTTTATGCCAAAGAACCGCCAGTCCGTTACCGGGCAAGCAGGAAAGGATGAGTCATGGAAGTCGATGTATTCCTGAATAACGAAAACAACCGCCAATCTGTCGGACGCTTAAGCGACAGGACAGGCAAAATCCAGTTCCAATATGACCGCAGTTTTCTCAAGCAGGGTATTGAAATTTCTCCGCTGAACCTGCCATTACGCATAAGCGGATGGCAAAGCAAAAACAACCTCTTCGATGGCCTGCCCGGTATCTTTGCAGACAGCCTGCCTGACGGTTGGGGCAACCTGCTGCTTGACCGCCAGCTCAGGCGGCTTGGAAAGAGACTGGCAGACACTTCTCCATTGGAAAGGCTTTGCGGCATTGGCAAAGACGGTATGGGCGCACTGGAATATGAACCGGCATCCGATGACCTTCTTGACTTTCATCCAGAACAGATACAGCTTGATGTCGTGGCAGAAAACGCCGCTGCTGTACTGGCAGAGACAGCAACGCCCCAGATACTGGATTCCTTGAGATCCATGAACGGTTCCTCGGGTGGCGCACGCCCTAAAATTGTCTGTCTTGTCTCAGATGACCGACAAAAAATCAAACGGGGGCATCTGGCAGAAAACGGTTTCACGCCATGGATCATCAAATTCCGTCAGCAATATGACCCGATTGACGCTGGTGCCCAAGAATATATCTGCTTACAGACAGCCAGAGCAGCAGGCATCAATACCCCCGAATGCCATCTCTTTGAGTCAGCCTTATGCCCTGGATGGCTGGGAGTCAGACGCTTTGACCGTACCGCTACAGGAAAACGCCATATGGCAACGGTGGCAGGATTACTCCATTGTGACTACCGCCTGCCCAGCCTGGACTATGCTTCCTTGATGGCGCTGACAAAAATGCTGGCAGGCACCGATGCCTTGATTGAGATGTTTAAACGGACTGTCTTCAACTTCCTGTTGAACAACAATGATGACCATGCCAAGAACTTTTCTTTCATCATGGATGCAAAAGGACAATGGCAACTGTCACCTATCTATGATGTCCTGCCGGATGGCATGGAAAAAAGTGAACATATGACAGCACTGCTGGGAAAAGGCAAAAACATCACCCGTCAGGATTTCATAGCATTGGCATCGCGGTTTGACATCCCGGAACAGACAGCCACCAATATCATCGATAACGTCTGCGGAGCCTTGATGCAATATCCATCACATGCAAAAACACTTGATGTCCATGTACCAGCTGCCATACAGGCAAACATCAGGGCTTACTGCTGAATGCACGGCAACCATGCAGGTTTCTTGCAACGTACTATACATATTTTCTAATATGTACTATACGAATTTACTAGCGTGTACTGTACAAATTTACTAAAATCAACTATATGATTTTTCTGATTCCAATAATCTCCCTGTAATTCCGCAGGAAGGATGGCAGATATGTCCTACACAAAACGATGGGCAGCGCAGGTGCTGGCAGAAGCTTTGTCTTTCCAACGCTCTGCAGTGGTTGTTGGTGCCCGCCAATGCGGCAAAACGACATTGGTCCGGCATGAAATGCCTGTACCGTCCCAATACGTCACGCTTGACAATGACACCACGCTGAAAAGCGCGGTAGAAGACCCTGCCTACTTCGTGAAAACGGCAAAAGAAAAATGCCTTGTCATCGATGAAATCCAGAAAGCCCCCCGGCTCATCAGTGAAATCAAGATGCGCATCGATGAAGACAACCGGATTGCCCAATATGTGATGACAGGCTCTGCCGATTACCGGAAACTGCCCCAGACAACCGATTCATTGGCAGGACGGAGTATTTTCATCCGGCTGAGAGGCATGACCGAGGCAGAGGCTCAAGGCAAACCGCCTGCTTTTCTCAAAAAAGCCTTTGACAGGGATTTCCCCGGTCTTGGCGAATGTACCCCCTGTTCTAAGAAAGACCTCTTTGAATTGGTACTCAAAGGCGGCTATCCCCAGGCACGGACCATGCCTGCCAATGCCCGCTGGCGGTATTTTGAAAGCTATGCCCAAGCCCAGATACAGCACGACCTGGCCGAAAACTGGAACCTGAACCGGTTCAGGGCATTGCAGACCTTATTGGAATATGCCGGCATCTATTCCAGCAAGCTGCTGAATGTCCAGGAACTCTGTTCCAGGCTGGGGACCACCCGTCAGACCATCAACAACTACCTGATGGCACTTGAAGCCATGTACATCATTGACAGGCTTCCTCCCTGGCTGCACAAGGACTACGACATCGGCAGCAAAACCCCCAAACTGTTCATGGCAGATACCGGATTGATGGCTTACCTGCTGAATATCCGTCATGCCGGAGAACTGCTTCCTGACAGTTATCAGCCTGACATCGCTGATATCAGTGGGAAACTGGTGGAAACATGGGTCTATAACCAGCTGGCTGCTGAAATTGATTTATATCCAGGCTGGCGCATCTCGCATCTGAGGAACAAGAACAAGCAGGAAATCGACTTCATGGTTGAAGGCGGCAGGAACAAGCTGATCGGCATCGAAGTCAAAAGTGCGGAATCCGTCAGCATGGAAGACTTCAGGCACCTCAAATGGTTTGCCAAGCATGCAAAGCATCCTTTCACAGGCATCGTGCTTTATGCCGGCAACCAAATCGGCAGTTTCGGTGATAGCTGTTATGCCCTGCCTTACTCGGCGCTCTGGGCTTGATTCACTTGGAAATGGCCTTGACTGCCTAATAACTTGCTAATCAACTCGCTAAAAACTCAATAATTAGCGAGTAACTCACTAATTTGGAGAAACAACTCACTAATCAACTCAACAAAAACTCTCTAATTAGTGAGTAACCAGCCGATACTCCCTCAAATAGGTCAAACTTTTATCTGTCAGCAGGGCATCAATGGCAACACCCGACACGCCACTGACCCTAGAAACGGTAAAATAACCGCTGGGAAAGTATCCGGGAGACGACTGCCATGACCACTGCAAACAACCTGAAAATCACCATCCTCACAGACGACACCGTTGCCTCAGAAACCTGCCTCTGTGAACACGGGCTTTCCGTATTGATTGAACTGCCCAACGGCAACCGCTGGCTCATGGACACCGGCACCAGCGACATCTACCAGGAAAACGCCAGGCGGATGGGCATCAGCCTTGAAGGGCTCAAAGGCATCACCATCACCCACGGCCATGATGACCATACCGGCGGCCTTGCCTTCTACAACCGCCTCAAGACCGATCCCCCGGTCTATGCCCACCCCTACATCTGGCATAAATCCTACCAGTTCAGGAACGGGCAGCCAGTCCGCGTCACCGGCATCCCGTTCCATGCCCGGAAAAACATCTCGCCCCATTTCCATCCGGTGAACCATACCGTCCAGCTGGATGACGGCTTCTACCTGATGACCGACATCCCGCACAAACCCGGCAGCTATGCCCCGACCGCCGGCAACTTCTTCAACGAAGATGCAACAGGCCCTGTCCCCCTCATCGATGACGCTTCCATGGCAGTCAGGACATCCAAAGGCATCGTCGTCATCGTCGGCTGTGCCCATGCCGGTTACACCAACATCCTTGAAGCTGTGCATAAGGAATTCCCGGACGACAAAATCACCGCCATCATCGGCGGGCTCCACCTGCTCAACGCCAGTGCCACCGTCCTCGCCGACTGCGTTGCCCTGACCCGGCGGCTCAAATCCGATGACTTCGTTTTCTATGGCGGGCACTGTACCGGCACCCATGCCCTGGACTACTTCAGGCAGGCCTTCGGCGACCAAGCCATCCAACCCCTTGGCGCAGGCAGAACCATCGAATTCAACGCATGATGGCAGCAAGATAACGAAAAAAGCCGGCAGAAAACAACTTCTACCGGCTTTTTCAATCATCAGGAACCTCAATCAGGCAGCTTCAGCACTTCCTCCAGCGTATATCTCTGCTGGGAAGCCAGGAAAAGGTTCCACAGCAGCGAAGACTGCAGCCGGTCGATATCATCCATCCGGTCAAGCAGTGAACTGCTGGACTGTTCCATCTCAGCCTGAAGCATCGCCTTCACCTCTTCCAGTTTCTTGATCGCCTTGACATAAACCTGGGCACTCACGCCTACCTCCTTTCAATCAATCCAATAACCTGTTGGCAAGATATTACCAGCTTGCCTTCCAGAAACAAAACCGCCCCTGGCTGGAATTGCCAGGGGCAGAAAAGAGAAACGGGAGCCGAAGCCCCCGTTCTTCTACCGTCTCAGCTGAACGTACATTGTTCCTGCCTCATGATTTCATCTTTCCGCAGCGTGGTTTCAGCCTCCAACGCCATCCAGGTTTCAAACTGCTGTTGATGCCTGATGACTTCCGCCTGCTGGACAGCACTGTCGATGTCCGCAATCGGGAGATTCTCCAGAGCACTGAATGGAAAACCCCTGGTAGAGGGATTGGTCAGTTTACTGGCGATATATGCCCTGATTTCCACGGATTTCAGATACCTGAACAGGAACGCCGGATGCCATCTCAGCCTCGGTGCCGCCTTCTGCCGGATAATGACAACCCCCTGTGCCGCCAGCCAATTGCCTGGGCAGTCCGTGATATAACCGACCTGCCCGATACCTTTGCCGTATTGATTGACGAACAGGATATCCCCTGGACGGAGCAGACGGTCCATCGCACTGCTGCGTTTCACCCTGACGCTTTTCGAGGGTTTCCGGACGAACCCCACATCCGTGATATCCGTTACAGCCAATTCCCAGCAGTCCATGCCATCCGCATCATCTTCATCTGCCAGGTAAACCACCTTAAGGCGGCTCAATTCCGCTATATCGGCAAGCACCACGCCCGTCATCCGGGCATCTGCCAGGAACTGACGGACGTCGCCACCCAGCAGATACCGTTTCGGATCCAGAATGCACTGATTCTCCACCAACTCGTTCACACCAAGGACACAGCTGACATCCGCAAAGCATCCATCACGCCATCCCTCTGCTGAGAACAGCAGCCGTTTCACGGGTTCTGGCTTCAAGGTGACTTCAAACCGCCCATCCGCTTTTTCCGTAAACAGCCCGCCTGAGATATCCGCCATCTGAATGCCGGAGAAATCCTGGGCGGAAAGGTCCAGGTACATAGCGTCAAGCTGACGTTCCATATAAATCCATTCTCCGTTGCAACAAGAACCGACCGTTGCAACGGGCATATGGACCACTTTCTTCAGCTGCCCTGACAGGGCAACCGACTGACGGAACGCTTCCAGTTCCTGATTGTCCGACGGACCATAAAGCTTCTTCCGTTCTGTAAAGAAGATGACACGCCCCCGATGCCATTTCGCCAGCTGTCCAGAAAAACTGTTGTCCGGGTTTGAACCCCGCCGCCCTGCCCTGGCCGAACAGAATTCCATTCTCAGCATACCGACCACCAAAGACAGCTGTTCCGGCTCCATGGCATAAATATGGGATGAATAGGCAAACCTTGCCTCAATACGCCCTCCGACAAACTCACCCAAGAGCTCCATCAGGAAAGCATCATCGGGAATCAGGCACTTGACTATGCAACGGATTCCCCGCATCGCATAACGGTAAGGAACCTCGCTTGCCTCTTCCAGCAGGAACAGCATCGGATGATTGCCCTGACGGTATCCATCAAGGAGAACCTCAATATTCGACACCCCGCTACGCCATACCGGTGTACGGTCAGGATTCCCGAAAATCTTCTTGCAGACCTTATAGCCTATCTCTGCATCTGTCATGCGTGCCAGATAATCCAGGCTGTCCGCTGAGTCCCTGTCCAGATAATGCCATACCTTCCGTGTATGGAACATAATCAATGGCATGATTTTCCGCTGAAGGACCTGAAGAATCACGCTCAGCACCGCATACCTGTTGTAAGCCTCCATGACATTCATGCGATCCAGTTTCTCCAGTTCGCCATACCGCCGAGCCAAGACATACATCAGCGCCATCGCGGCTTGGATTAAAGGATTCGGTTTCTCAAGCATCCTGTCCCGGTCAATCTCTTTTTTTCTTGGTCTTCTCATTCCTTTTTCTCACCTCCTTTCTTTCATTTGTCCAATAATCAGATTCCACCATAGCCGCCAGCCCGTCTGCTGACCGGCTATGACCTGCCCCGCGTTGTGGGGGCTGATTATTTCAATGCCTATAGGAACTGACTGGCACCGTATGCCCTGACAATGGATACACGGATCCTGTCAGTCCATCGCGGGCAGGCGCAAAAAAGCCTGCCTACAGGCATCGGAAAGAGGGATTGCTCATCATCCAGGATGAGGTTTGACTCTTTATCAGTCCGGAATCTATCCTGATTGGTCTGCCTTCAGCGCTGCACCTTGGATGACCAAGGCAATCATCGAATGTCGCTGGGCGGCTTCCCGGAACCAGTACCGGAGTATGGGTGAATTATAACAGTCCTGACCTGCCAAGACAATTTGAATGACAGGTCATTCCCAAAGACTTGGCGATGGGATGATGACCATGTCCCTGTCGTCTGATTTGCCCTGATAATGCCAAGACAGTGTAAACTGCCTGAGTCAGGCATCAGTCCTGCCCTGATACCCTTTTGACACCAGATACCCAGATTGGAGGATGCCAATGGATGTCCAGACCGCCGGTGACAGAATGACCCCGCTTCAGAAAATCCTCGACAGTTACCGCCATGCTGCCGTGACCGAACGGGAAAAAGGCACCTACTTTGAAGAACTGATCATCTGCTATCTGAAAAACGAGGCATCGTACAAGGACCTGTACAGTGATGTCTGGACTTATGCGGAATGGGCAAAAGCCAAAGGGCTGGATGGCAAGGACACCGGCATCGACCTCGTCGCCAGGACTGCGGGTACCGGGGAATACCATGCCATCCAATGCAAATTCTATGCACCTGACCACCGTCTCCAGAAAAAAGACATCGACAGCTTCTTCACCGCATCCGGTACAAAGGACTTCACGCACCGCATCATCGTCTCATCGACAAACCATTGGTCTGAGAATGCCGAGAAGGCGCTGTTCAACCAGCAGGTCCCCGTCAGCAAGATTGACCTCTTCGACCTGGAAAACAGCCAGATTGACTGGAGCCGGTATCAGCCAGACCAAGCACCGGTTTTCCATGCAAAGAAAGGCCTGAGACCCCATCAGGTACAGGCAAAAGAAGCTGTCATCCAAGGGCTGGCAGCCGCAGACCGGGGCAAACTGATCATGGCGTGCGGTACCGGCAAGACCTTCACCAGCCTCAAGATTGCCGAAGCTATCGCAGGCAAGGGGAAACGGGTGCTGTTCCTGGTGCCCAGCCTGAACCTGCTGTCACAGACATTGACCGAATGGACGCAGGAAAGCGCGATACCCCTGCACAGCTATGCCGTCTGCTCCGACAGTGATGTCGGCAAATCCCGTAAGAAAGACAGCGATACCGTCCAGACCTATGCACACGAACTGCGGTATCCAGCCACCACTTCGCCAGCACATCTGGCACAGGAAATGGCAAAAAGGCATGATGCCCAGCATATGAGTGTTGTCTTCGCGACTTACCAGTCCATCGATGTCCTGCACCGTGCCCAGCAGGCACACAGCCTGCCGGCCTTTGACCTGATCATCTGTGACGAAGCACACCGGACAACCGGTGCGAAATTTGCCGGAGAAGATGAAAGCGCCTTCATCCGCGTCCATAACAACGACTACCTCCATGCCGCCAAACGGCTGTACATGACAGCCACCCCACGGGTCTATGGAACCAGTGCCAAGGCAACCGCTGAACGGGACAACATCGTGCTCTGCTCGATGGACGATGAAACACTGTATGGCAGGGAACTTTTTGTCATCAACTTCTCCGAGGCAGTCAGGCAAGACCTGCTGGTCGATTACAAAGTCATCGTCCTGGCGGTCGATGAAGCCACCGTCAGCCGGAAACTCCAGACACTGCTGAAAGACAGCAACAACAGCCTGCGGGTCGATGATGCCACCAAAATTGTCGGATGCTGGAAAGCCTTGTCAAAACAAGGGCTCATTGAAGACCTGGCAGACGATTTCCGCCCGATGCAGCGGGCAGTCGCCTTCTGTCAGGTCATTGAAGAAAAGGCTGGTGCCAAAGTCCATAAAATCAGTTCCAAGCATATCGCCGACATCTTCCAGGAAGTGGTGGAAACCTATCAGGCGGCGGAAAAGGCAGAACATCAGGCAGACAAAGAACCCCTTTCCGAACGGGATGCCATTGCATTGAACCTCGTCTGTTCAGCCGAACACGTTGACGGCAGCATGAACGCCACCGCCAAAGAAGAAAAACTGGCTTGGCTGAAAAAAGAACCGCCAGCCAACACCTGCCATATCCTCTCGAATGTCCGCTGCCTGTCTGAAGGTGTGGATGTCCCGGCATTGGATGCCGTGATTTTCCTGACACCCCGCAATTCACAGGTCGATGTCGTCCAGTCGGTCGGCAGGGTCATGCGGAAAGCGCCGGGCAAGAAACGGGGCTACATCATCCTGCCGGTCGTCATTCCTGCAGGCATCGAACCGGAAAAGGCACTGGATGACAACAAGACCTATGCGGTAGTCTGGCAGGTGCTCCAGGCGTTACGTTCCCATGATGACCGTTTCGATGCAATGGTCAACCGGCTGGAACTGAACGGCGCAGAACCTGACAAGATGGAAGTCATCGCCATCAGTGACCGCATCGGCAGAAAGACCAAGAAACCCCCGGTCAAACCTGGCAGGAAAAAAGATTTCCTGAATGGCGGTTCAGGCTCATCATCAGCAAAACCCGAACAGACAACCTTTGATTTTGAAGTTGGCGAGATTGAACGCGCCATCTATGCAAAACTGGTGAAGAAAGTCGGCAACCGCCACCATTGGGAAGACTGGGCGAAGGATGTCGCCAAGATTGCCCAGACCCATATCGACCGCATCAAAGGCATTCTCGAAAACCCCGGCAATGTCCAGGAACGCCAGGTCTTCGATGCACTGGCGGAAGAACTGCGGGATGACCTGAACAACAGCATCACCGATGACGAAATCATCGAGATGCTGGCACAGCACCTGATCACCAAGCCAGTCTTTGATGCCTTGTTTGAGAAATACCAGTTTGCCGCCAGCAACCCGATGTCCATCGCCTTGCAGAAAGCGGTGGATGTCTTGGAACAGCACCATCTGGAAAAAGAAACCACCACCCTAAAGGCTTTCTATGACAGTGTCAGGATGCGGGCATCCGGCATCGAAAAAGCGGAAGGCAAGCAGAAAATCGTCAAGGAACTCTACGAAACCTTTTTCCAGAAAGCCTTTCCAGTGACCGCCCAGAAAATGGGAACCGTCTATACACCGATTGAAGTCATTGACTTCATCATCCACAGCGTTGCTTCGGTATTGGAAAACGAGTTCAAACAGACATTGGGCAGTCCTGGGGTGCATATCCTCGACCCGTTCACCGGTACAGGCACCTTCATCACCCGCTTGCTGCAGAGCGGCCTGATTGCCCCTGAAGAACTGGCTTATAAATATAAAAAAGAAATCCATGCGAATGAAATCATCCTGCTGGCGTACTACATCGCCGCCATCAATATCGAGACCACTTACCATGAACTGGTCGGCGGCGACTACCAGCCATTCGAGGGCATCTGCCTGACCGACACCTTCCAGCTCTATGAGAAAGAAGACCTGGTGGATGAAATCCTTGTACAGAACAGTGCCAGACGCAAACTTCAGAAGACATTGGATATCCGCGTCATCATCGGCAATCCGCCTTATTCCGTAGGACAGAAAGAAGAAAGCGAAGGGACAAAACGGGTTGGTTATCCCTATCTGGATAATCGAATTCGAGAATCATATGTAAAAAAATCATCTGCAACTTTGAGTAAAGGTACATATGACAGCTATATCCGAGCCATCCGTTGGGCAAGTGACCGGATTGGAGAAAGTGGTGTCATCGGGTTTGTGACCAATGCAGGTTGGTTGGAAGCCAGTTCTGCAGACGGGATGCGGAAATGTCTGGTTGAGGAGTTCTCCAGCCTGTATATCTTCCATCTCAGGGGGAACGCCCGGACAAAAGGCGAACGACGACGCAAAGAAAAAGGGAACGTGTTTGGCGAAGGTACTCGTGCACCAGTTGCTGTTTCCATTCTGGTCAAAAATCCAGTTGCTCAGAAGAAAGGCCAGATTTATTTCCATGACATCGGCGATTACCTGACACGGGAAGAAAAACTCCAGAAGGTGGCGGACTTCGCCAGTATTGACGGCATCACCCAGACAAATGGTTGGCGGTTGCTGATACCGGATGACTATGGCGACTGGCTGAACCAGCGTGATACAAATTTTGGAAGTTATCCAGTCCTAGGGAATAAAAAGGATAAAACAGGGACTGTTCTATTTGAGAATTTTTCAATGGGAATTGTAACTGCACGGGATATCTGGTGTTATAACGCCTCAAGACGCACGCTTGCGACAAACATGAGCAGGATGATCCGTTTCTACAACCAGCAACGGAACAAGTTCCAGCATCGGTATGGCAGCTTAGAGAGAAAAGCCCGTGATGCACAGGTAGATGATTTCATTGATACCAATCCAGCAAAAATCAGTTGGTCTCACTCACTGAAAGAGGATGTCAGTAAGGATAAGCCAGCTAAATACCATGGCCAACATATTGTGCCCAGCCTGTACCGCCCCTTCATGAAAGCGTATCTGTATTACGACCGCCAGTTCAACGAAAGGGTTTACCAGATGCCGCAGATTTTCCCTGATGATAACGTGAAGAACCGGGTAATCTGTGTGACAGGGATAGGAGCCAGTAGTGGTTTCTCAGTTTTGATAGCGGATAAGGTGCCAAATCTTCATACATTGGATACCAGTCAATGCTTCCCGTTGTATCTGTATGAGGCAGTCGAAACAGATGCCCCTCTTTTTGAGACAGGGCAGACACCGCAGTCTGAACTGTTTGGAGACTCGCCCGAACAGGGGCTGTTCGATAAACAGACAACCGTCAGCTATACCCGCCGGGATGCCATCACCGATGATGGCCTGGCTTATTTCCAGAAAGCCTATCCCGATGAAAACATCACCAAGGAAGACATCTTCTATTACGTCTATGGGCTGCTGCACTCAGAAGATTACCGGGAACGGTATGCTGACAACCTGATGAAGGAACTGCCCCGTATCCCCTGTGTCAAATCAGCCGCTGACTTCTGGACATTCTCCAAAGCGGGCAGGCAGCTTGCGAACCTGCATCTGAACTATGAATCCGTAAAACCTTACCCACTGGAAATTGAAGGCGTTGACCTATGGACAGACAAAGACCGTTACCGGGTTGAAAAGATGCGGTATGGCAAGCAAGGTAAAGAAAAAGACCTGACGACCATCATCTACAACGACTACATCGTAGTGAAAGGCATACCACTTGAAGCCTATGACTATGTGGTCAATGGCAAGTCAGCAATTGACTGGGTGGTTGAACGGCAATCAGTGACAACCGACAAAGACAGCCAGATTGTCAATGATGCGAATGACTGGGCAAATGAGACAATGCACAATCCACGCTATCCGCTGGAGCTCCTTCAGCGGGTGGTGACGGTATCACTGGAAACGATGAAGATTGTCAGGGCGTTGCCGAAGTTGGATATTTAATTTAATTCGTCTTAACGATTTTTAATAATAACTGATATTAAATAGCTTAATTTTTTAAATTATGCCCTCCTCCTAACCATTCTCCAGTCTCAAGCCAGATTTCGTAGAAAAAAAGCCATTCTTGCGTCCATAAAACTATAGTATCAGCAATCAGGTGTTTTTTATGGCTAAATTCGTGGAACATATGGAGACAAAGTTCAACTTCCGATTTTTCTAAATTAACATTGAATTTATGAGGAAAATCAGCTTTCTCTATTCCTCTTAAGTTATCGCCATAAAGAATAACTTTGGGCCGTTTAAAACCATCACAAGATATCTTAATTTTATATATTCTTGAAATCGGAGATGGCTTAATTTTTCCAAACCATGTAAGTTTATTGAAGCGAGTAAAACATTTACTTTCAGGATATATTAAGCGTAAATAATGGGCTTGCTTTGCCAAAGGTATATTTGGTATCTTGAAATTCATATTTAATCATAAAATGTATGATTTTTGACTAATTTTCCAACAGGAATAGTTGAACTCACCAGCCCTTTAGTCAATCCTCTTGAATAAAGATTATTACTCTCTCTAGCATTTTGAACACTTTGACCTAAATTTTTAAATGCTCTTTTTACAGGAGCATCCCCAAGAATGATAGAATAGTGTTTAATTAGTTGATCTATTCCAAGAGTATTTAGCGGATTATCAATAAGCTCCTTTTGCGCTCTGTTAATCCATTTCAAAAATGCGAGCCTTCTCTCAGGATATTGAATCCATTTATCTGCAAAATTTTCCTCCTGCATAACAGGATTTGCAATCCAATACACCCCTTTTCTATACTCAATATAATCAGTCATGTGTTTAAGTATATTACAAATAGCTTCATAAAGACTTGATTCTCCATTATATGCATGAGAGGCGAGTGTTGTAATTATTATTGAAATAGGCGCATCATCAGGATTATCTTTAAAGCAAACATCTCTATGACGCTTCAATAATTGTATAGCCATTTGTAATGGCGTTTTAACTCGATACATTGGAACACTATCGATTTCGACTTTACTATCTAAAGCATAAGCTTCTTGAGCTTTTCTTAGGACATTTGTCATTCTCTCTCTAAACCAATTCCGATAGCCAAATGGATTGCTAAATTTATCTACATAAATATTTGGGGCATTTTTATGCGTTATTCGAATTTCCGTATTATTTGGCTCCTCATAGGAATCTCTTGGTACACAGGGCAAGATGTCCATATGAAATTCATAGTATTGCAGTTTCCAACAACGTTTCCCTTCTCCTTCCTCCTCAATTTTTTGTCTGTAAATTTCATTTTCTTTCAGACGATTACCAACGATATTTTTAATCTGTTTCGCTGTTAGATGTTTTCCATCTTCCAGTAGACAAACAAGATCAATATCGTAATCATCGTTATCAGATATTGGCTTAATGGTAGTTCCTAAATTCATAGATCCTTGAGGTTGAATCTTAACATCAAAAAGCAATCCTTCACCAATCCATTTTCCAACTGCTTCATAGCTTTCTGTTGCCTTATCACGCATTGTGGGGGTAATACTAATTTCTTCAACAATCTTTTTTAAAATATCATCTAAGAACTTTTCATTATCTTTCATAGCATTTACTCCCCAATTGTTAAAGCCTCAAAGAAACCGTTATCATCGTCATAAATATTTAATTTAGGATGAACTTTAGGCATATGTCGTCTACCAATTTCGAATGCTGCAGATACTGGTATAGCAGGAAATACTGAAGCTGAACTAATACTATCATTATTCTTAATCTGATTGCAAATTCTTTGATACTCTTGCCAAAAAATTTTTAGATCTTCCAAACTATAAACAGAATCAACGCCAATTCTTTCTGCATAAATATGATATATAATTCCTACATTAAAAACTTTCTTTACACGTTCTTCACTAATCTTAGCTGAAAGAGACATTATAATTGCAACTTTTGATATATCTCCTTCTTTAATAATCTTCCTTTCCGTTCTAAAGGAATTTGTTTGCTTAAATTCTTGCCAAATCCAAGTATCAGGTATACGTATTTTTTGAAATATATCGATTACTCTTTTATCACTGAGCAGTTCGCCTAATTTGGCTATTAACGGAATCGGCGCAAGTGGAAAAATTGCAAGCATTAGATTCGGATTATATTCCAAATGATTTCTTACCCCCCTAAGCATTTCATTTAAATCTAATATTAAATCTTTCCAATATTCTCGTGATGAATATACTATATTACTTTTTATTTTCAGTAATGTTGGTGAGCCAGCTGTTGGCTTCTTCCGGATACATCTCAGCGCATCAACTGCCTGTTTATAGTCTACATGAGAATTAATATTTCCTTTTATTGGAGATTCAAGAATTATAATTTCAGATTCTTTATAATTCATACCATCTAATAATTCCTGAACTTTTCTTTCTTGCCGTTTTTTCATATCTGTAAGCATTTCTACAGAATATTTTTCTACAAAAGTATCAATTTCTTTATGATGTGTCGGGCATAACAACATCAGATTCTCCAATTTATCTGATAATTTATTTGAATCTTCGTTACCCCTTGGACCATCAGGAGATGATGCGACTATATGTGCAACATTTGATCCGTTAAATTTATTCCATGTTAGGTCATCACGAAATAATTTACAATTACATCCATCAAATTGGCATCTACCACCTGCCATTACCCAGAGGTTTGAAATGGTACTATTTGAAGGACGGTTTCCTCTTTTTTGATTTTTACTCATCTTCTAATTCATAATTTTACTC
>JAHAYL010000056.1 GCA_018384065.1 Oxalobacter sp. | reverse complement strand
TTTCGCCCTTCTTCAGCGCCGTGGTGGCTGCACCGGTAAAGGTCAGGTCCGTTGCATCGATGGGAACCATATTGTCAAAGGTGTAAGCCCCTTCCAGATTGCGGCTCTTCCCCCAGGCCATTTCACCCAAGGTGATTTTGGATGGGATGCTCTCTACCTTATACAGCACATTCTTGTAACTGTTGGCGGCATCCAGAGAAACCATGTGTGAGCTGGCATAGGTCAGGGTCACGCCGTTTACCGGTGTGGTTTCCGTTGTTTCCGCGCCGGATTTCAAGACCTTGGATTGGTTTGTTTCGCTTAATGTTACCGGACTGTCTGTACCGGAATAGGTCAGCGACAGCGTCTTGAAATCATCTGCCGTTTCCGATGCCAGCAGGGTCATCTGACCACTGGTTGCTTTGGCAAGGTTTGCTTCGGCAGCGGTGATATCAAGCGATGCCCGGGTGCTGTCCGCATTCTCCGCAAACTGGTTTGCTTTTAGAATTGTAGTTCCATCAGCCCATGCCACTGTAGCGGCAAGTTTGACGATTGCAAAATTTTGAACGGTAGCACCCACGGTATTAGCGCCGCTCAGAACCAGCGTATTGCCGCTCACTCCATCGCCATTGCTGCTTTGACCACCATAAACGTTCCCTGCAACCGTAGCGTCTTTCAGTTCAACCGTATTGTTGATTGTATCCTGAGAACCGTACCCGGCATATACATTGCCACCTATCTTACTGCTGTCGATGCTTACCGTGTTACTGCTGGCAGCACCGTTTAGACTATACCCGCCATAGACATTACCGCTAACTTTGCCGCCGCCAATCGTTACCTGGTTGCCTTTTGCGTTTCCGGAATTACCTGATATCCAGCCAGCAATAGCTTGGCCCCCATATACATTTGTTACTGTTCCGTCGTTAATGGTAACAGTATTGTTTAAGGCATCTTTTCCACCGCTCTGGCCACCAACAATTTCAAAGGCACTTCCCTTCTCGAAAATCACACGGTTAAGTTCAACATTCCCACCTTCACCAGCACCGCCAAAAATTTGGCTTCCCACCGTTCCATCTTCAACAATCACCTTGTTATTCTTGACAGGACCTCCGACTTCGTTTGCACCAGACCATCCACCTGCGACATAATGAACTGAACCGGATTTAACAGTAACAATATTGCCATCCGCCTCATTATCTCCGCCAACGGCACCCGTATCACTATGACCACCGTAAACGTAAATGCCGTTTTCACTTTCAATGGTTACTGTGTTCTTGCTGACGCTGCCTGAACCGGAATGACCACCATAGACTGTTGGGAAATACCCGCCAATTGAGGCTTTGTTGATAACAACATGATTATCGCTAACCGCGCCTGAAGTGCTAAATCCACCTGTCAGATTAGGCTTGCCAACCCAATTTCCCGAGCCGGCAGGGTATTCAATCCAACTAGTATCAGCATTATTTACTGTTCCGCCATTGATCGTAACAGTATTGCCGCTTACCGCGGCATCACTATTTCCGCTTATGCTGTTAACCACGCCACCTGATGCAACGGTGAATGTAATATTAGAACCGTTCAGCCAGTAATCGTTGCCCGAATGATTATCATTGATTGTCGTTGAACCAGATGTAATAACCACCGTATCTGCATGTGCCAGCGGACCGCTCAATCCCCCGAAAGCCGTTGCCGCCAGCAAGGCGACGGCGGTTTTCTTGAGTCGTGATGCCCGGCTGCCCTTGCCTTGGCTTTTTGTCAGTTCCGACACCACCACAAAACACTGGTGGACTTTGCTGAAGATGGTCTTGTAACACTGGTTCATGGTTCTACTCTCCGGATTGTCTGGCGCCGGTCAGGGTGTGGCTGGTCCCCCGCCGGTGCTCTGTCAAGACGGCTGTGCCTTTTAATAAGCATTAAAGCATGTCACCAAAGTATAACAGTTTTAAAAACATGACTGTTATTTATCAGGCACCTTCTTGGGAAAAAACGCATCCCAAAGGCTTCCTTCCACGCAACAGACCGGCTTGACGGCACATTCGCTGCGGCATACGGCGGTGACACTGGCGATCTCTGGCGGGGCGACGCTGCAGCAGGTTCAGCAGTTCGCCCGGCACCGGCTGATTGAGACGGCACTGCGGTATGCGCACAACCTGGAATAAGCCCGCAATCCGTGTTCGAAGCTGGTGATGAAACTGGTCGGGCAGCTGAAGCTGCCAGGACAGTCGGGGAAAGTGGAAATGCCTTTTGGATAACGCCCGGTCTGGCAGGGTAAAACCTGCTGATGATTGTCAACCGCGTTTCAGGAGAAAACGCCCTTTTTTTACTGTCCTACTCCGGAAATCTGTCAACATTTACACTTTTCCGGAGTAACTTCAAAAACCGCCATCGACTCGACATGGGAGGTATGCGGGAACATGTTGACAACGCCAGCCTGCAGCAGTCGGTACCTGCCTGAATTGACGAGGATGCTCGCATCCCTTGCCAAGGTCGCCGGGTTGCAGGAGACATAGACGATGCGTTCCGGGCGGTACCGCGCATCTTCATCCGGGATATCTGCCAAGGTCTGGCAGAGCGCCATCGCACCGTCACGGGGCGGATCGATCAGGATACGGTCAAAGGGTTTGAGGGTTTTCCATTCCTCAACCGTCATCTCGAAGAGGTTGCGTTCCCGGAAGGTGGTCTTGTCCTGCAAGCCATTGAGGATGGCGTTTTCCTGGGCACGTCTGGTGAGTACCGCACTGCCTTCGATGCCGACAACTTCTTTTGCCCTGCGGGCAATCGGCAGCGAGAAGTTGCCCAGTCCACAGAACAGGTCTGCCACCCGGTCATCCGGCTGGATGCCAAGCAGTCTGAGTGCACGGGAAACAAGTACCTGGTTGATATGGTAATTGACCTGGGTGAAATCACCGGGCTTGAACGGCATGGTGACACCAAACTCTGGTAGGACATACTGCAACCGGTTCTCCAGGGGATAGAAGAGATGGACGGTATCAGGTCCTTTCGTCTGCAGCCACCATTGGACATCATGCTTATCGGCAAACTGCTTCAATCTGGTTTCATCGTCCTGGCTCAGGGTCGCCATGATACGCAGCAGCAAAGCGGTGACCGGTCTGTTGCCATCATGACCGATGGCGACTTCAATCTGCGGCACCTGGCTGTAGATGCTGAGTGAGCCGATCAGTTCCCGCAACGGTACAAGCAAAGCAGACATATGCGGCGGCAAGACTGGGCACTGGGTCATGTCGGTGATGTAACGGGACTGTTTTTCCCGGAAACCGACCAGGATGCCGCCTTTCTTGGGTACATGGTTGACGGAAAGGCGGGCACGGAACCGGTATCCCCAGTAAGGTCCATGGATAGGCGGCAGGATGCTTTCTGCCTTGACTTTGCCGATATGCTGGAGGTTGTCTTCCAATACCCGCTGCTTGACGGCAACCTGCGCAGATGGCTCCAGATGCTGCATGGAACATCCCCCGCATTTCCCGAAATACAGGCATTTTGGCGACACCCTGAGCGGGGAGGCTTTCAGGATGGAAACGGCTGTTGCCAGTTCCCACCGGCTTTTCTTTTTCCAGCTTTCTGCAGCAACGGTTTCTTTGGGCAAGGCCCCTTCGACGAAGACGACTTTGCCACTGGCATCACCGCTTTCATCCGGCAGGTAGCCGACGCCCCTGCCTTCGGCATCCAACGCATGGATCTGTATGGTATGGGTGGTTCTGGTTGCCATAAGCCCTCTGTATCGACAAAAAGACCGTTAGATACCTTCAGGCATCTAACGGTCCTGCTGGTTCTGCATCAAGGCAGGTATTTGGTCGGATCGACCGGTTTGTTCTGGAAACGGATCTCAAAGTGCAGTCTTGTATGGCTGCTGTCCGTGCTTCCCATTTCCGCAATCTGCTGACCACGGCTGACCCGCTGTTTCTCACTGACCAGCATCCTGCTGTTATGGGCATAGACTGACAGGACATTGCTGCTATGCTTGATGATGACTACATTGCCGTAACCAGTCATCGTGCCTTTATAGAGCACGGTACCATCAGCCGCTGCAGAGACTTTCTGCCCTCTGCTGCCGCCGATATCAATCCCGCGCCGCGCCGCTGTATAGGAAGAGACAATCTTGCCCTGTGTCGGCCATGCCCAGTTGATGTTGCGGACTTCTGAAATGCCACCGGCTGCCGTGGTTTTCTGGGTGGATGAAGAGGATGTTGCCGTCTTTTCCGGTGTTTTCTTCACAGCAGCGGCAGTAGTGGCTGTTGTCGGCTGCACACGGAGTTTCTGACCGACTTCAATCGAGTCTGCCGATTCAAGGCTGTTCCATGAAACCAGCTCGGCGACACTGTGGTTGGAACGGCGGGCGATGCCAGACAGGGTATCGCCCGGTTCAACGGTGTAATAGGTGACATCCTTGCCGATGGCAGGTTTTACGACAGGTGCCGGTCTGGTCTCAGTACCGGCTGAGGTACCTGTTCCAGATGAAGTGTCGACCGGGCTTGCCACCGCCTGGTTTTCCGGTGGCTGGACACGCAGCACCTGACCGACCTCAATGATATCCGGTGAGCTGAGCTCATTCCATGCCACCAGTTCAGAAACACTGTGCCCTGACCGTCTGGCAATCTGGGAAAGTGTGTCACCGGGTTCAACGGTGTAGTTGACGGTATTGGCATCAATCGTTTGTTTCTGGCGGGGGTTGGTCTGTCCAGAAATATCAGAAATCGGGGCTGACTGCTGTGTGCTGCTGCAAGCGCAGAGCAAGGTGCAAGCCAGGATGGTAAGTGTATAAGCGGTCTTTTTCATAGGCTTCCCTGATCTCAGCATTGTTCACTGCCTTTTGGCCATTCGATATGAATGTTCCAGCATAGCATATCATAGGGGGTTTTCCATGATTGTTTCAATATCTTACGACTTCTTGCAGCCGTCTATGCAGGATGGGCTGTTTTTCCCTTTGGCGGTTCCCTCCACCCTCAGGTTTCCTGTCAACGCAGGATTTCTGCCAGGGTTTCCATACCGGCATAATGTGTCCAGTCCAGCTGCAATGGTGTCACAGAAACCCATCCCCGTTCAATGGCATGGAAATCGGTGCCTTCCGCTGCATCCATAATCGTGCCATAGGGTCCTATCCGGTAGGCTTCCTGACCGTCTCCTGTCTTGTCTGGCACGACACCCGGTGAAGGGTTCCGCCTGCCAAGGCGGGTCACCTGATGGACAGCCAGTTCCGCATAGGGCCTATTGGGTATATTGACATTGAGCAGCCATGGTGCCGGCAGCCTGCCATAAACCTTGAAGACAATGTCCGCTGCTGTTTTCGCCGCACTGTCCAGATGCTGCCAGCCCCGTTCGACCTGTGAGAAGGCGATGGCAGGGATGTTGTAGAGGAAACCTTCCGTGGCGGCGGCAACTGTCCCCGAATAAACGGTGTCTTCCCCCAGGTTCTGCCCTTCATTGATGCCGGAAACAACCAAGTCGGGACGCCATGGCAGGAGGGCCGTCAGGGCGATATGCACACTGTCAGCCGGTGTACCATGTACGCTGTGGAAACCCGGCCTGCCATGGGAAACAGGAATCGGCCTGCTGACTGTCAGGGAACTGGATGATGCGGAACGGTTGCCATCAGGGGCAACGACAGCAACCTCTGCCCTGTCCGACAAGGCTTCTGCCAAGGTGAGGATGCCCGGTGCCTGCCAACCATCATCATTTGTAATCAATATCCGAAGCGCCATCTTCCATCCAGATACCCATGGATAAACCTTATCCCTGTCCCGGGACTGTCAGCAGCGACAGGACATCCTTGAGGTCTGTCCGGAGCTGGGAAACGACGCCATTGAGGTCTGCCTTGATCTGCTTGATATCCTCGGAGAAAGCCGACAGCTGGTCCTGTTTGGGGGCTTCTGGCTCCGGCAGGCTGACCACCCGTTCATTGAGTTTGTTCCGTGCGCCGATGATGGTGTATCCCTGCTCATACAGCAGTTCACGGATACGCCGGATCAGCAGCACTTCATGGTGCTGGTAGTAACGCCGGTTGCCACGGCGTTTGACAGGTTTCAGCTGGGTGAATTCATGTTCCCAATAACGCAGGACATGCGGTTTTACACCACATAGTTCACTGACTTCACCAATGGTGAAATAGCGTTTCGCAGGAATGGATGGCAATGCCGCTGTTTCTGTTTTCTGGACTCTGTCGTTCATAGCCTCTCGCTCTCCCTGTCAATTGTCCCTGTTTATCCTTATTCGACCATCGCCTTGAGTTTCTGGCTTGCATGGAAGGTGACAACCCGCCGCGCCGTGATCGGGATTTCTTCCCCGGTCCGCGGGTTCCTGCCTGGACGCTGCGGTTTGTCACGCAGCTGGAAATTGCCAAACCCTGACAGTTTGACGGTTTCGCCACGTTCCAGTGCACGGCTGATTTCCTCGAAGAAGGTCTCGACCATTTCCTTGGCTTCACGCTTGTTCAGGCCAACCTGCTCATACAGGAGTTCTGTCAGTTCAGCCTTGGTCAGGGTCGATGAACCCTGACCTGCTGCATCCTGCATACTGGATACCGTATCTGCTGTCATCAGTGTTTTTCCCATTCTTTCTATTGTCTTTTCATTGCCCATGCATCAGGCACGCAGTTTTGCACCGAGGTGTTTTTCAGCGGCAGCGACAAACGCATTGATGGCTGTATCAACGGTCTCATCCTGCAATGTACCATTACTGTCTTGCAGTGTGAAACGGAATGCCAGGCTCTTTTCATCGTCCTGAAGCCCTTTACCTCGATAATCATCAAACAAAACAACGCTTTGCATGATTCCGCATTGAGGATTATTATCTTTTTCCTTGTTGAAGATGTCAATGATATCCTGAACAGGTGTCGCTGTCTTCACCAGCAGCGCAATATCCCGTATCACAGGCTGGAACCGGGAAATCCCACGGTATGCCGGCATCCTGACCGACTGAAGGGGGGCAACATCAACTTCAAACACGACTGGTGCATGGGGCAGTCCGTATTTCTGCTGGAGGGATGGATGCAGTTCACCGATAACGCCGATTTCTTCCCCTGCCAGGACAACCTTCGCACAGCGTCCCGGATGCAGGGCAGGATGCGTTGCCTTGACGAACCGCAGCTGTGAAGGGGCTGCCAATGCTTCCAGGTCTGCCTTGAGGTCAAAGAAATCAACCTGGCGTGCTTCCAGTCCCCACTGTTCTTCTTCTGCATAACCGTATGCCGCCGCTGCCAGACGCTTGGGCTGCCGGTAGCCTTTGACGGTCAGCGGGCCATCCTCGACGCTGGGATCTTTCAGGAAGACCGCACCGATCTCGAACAGGCGGATACGGGAAACCTTGCGGTTGAGGTTGAACTGGATATTGGCTACCAGGTTGCCGATCATCGTTGTCCGCATGACACCCATCTGGCTGGCAATCGGGTTCAGCAGGCGGACCGGGCTGTCATTGCCGGCAAAGTCTTTTTCCCAGGATTCATCGACAAAACTGTAATTGACGACTTCCTGGTATTCCAGGTCTGCCATCTGCTGGCGGATGGAGAAGGCAGAACGGGTGTTTTCCGGAGCGATGCGCATCACATTCCGTGCCATCGGCGGCAGTGCCGGGATGTTCTCAAAACCATAGACACGGGCGATTTCCTCAATCAGGTCAACTTCAATTTCGATATCGAAACGGTAGGAAGGGGGGATGACGGTGAAGGTGTCACCATCCTGGGTGAAATCCAGTTTCAGGCGGCTGAAGATATCGGCAATCTGTGCTGAAGTCAGTGGGATACCGATGACTTTTTCTGCACGGGCACGGCGCAGGACAACAGGCCTGCGTTCCGGCAATGATGCAACCTGGTCATTGACAGGACCGACCTTGGTCTGACCTTCAATCCCACAGATGCTGATGACGAGTTCTGTCATCCGTTCGATGGCATTGACGGTATTGGCGTAATCCACACCCCGTTCAAAACGGTGGGCTGCTTCAGTCAGGAAGTTGTAACGGCGGGTCCTGCCACGGATGGCATCCGGCCACCAGAAAGCCGATTCCAGCAGGATATTGGTGGTTTCCAATGAAATGGATGTACGGCTGCCGCCCATGATACCGCCCAATGATTCCGGTCCATTGCCATCGGCAATCACACCGACCCAGTCATCAACCTCGACAGTCTGGTCATTCAGCAGGGTGACTTTCTCGCCTTTGACGCCCCATCGGATATCCAATGCCCCGTTGACCTTGTCCAGGTCATAGAAATGGTTGGGCTGTCCATATTCGAGCATGACATAGTTGGAGATGTCAACCAGTGCAGAAATCGACCGCTGTCCACTCCTTTCCAGACGCTGTTTCATCCAGTCCGGCGTCGCCGCCTTGGCATTGATGTTCCGGATGATACGGCTGGAGAAACGCCCACAGAGGTCCTTCGCATGGATATTGACCTGCTGCTGGTCGTCACAGGTGACTTCCGCCGGCTTTGGCGCCGGGAAATCCATCGGTTTGCCGGTCAGGGCAGACACTTCACGGGCAACCCCAAGCAATGACAGGCAGTCTGCCTTGTTCGGTGTCAGCTTGATGTCGAAGATATTGTCTTCCAGTTCGAGGTAATCCCGCAGGTCGGCACCGACCGGTGCATTTTCCGGCAGGTCCATGATGCCGCTATGGTCTTCGGAAAGCTGGAGCTCCCGGAAGGAACAGAGCATCCCTGAAGAAGCCACACCCCGCAGCTTGCTCTTCTTGATGGTGAAGGCCTTGCCGTCTTCCCCTGGTGGCAGTGATGCACCGATCAGCGCACAGCCGGTCATCATGCCAGGACGGACATTCGGCGCACCGCAGACAATCTCCAGGGGTTCGCCGGTACCGGCATCGACCTTGCAGACATGCAGGCGGTCTGCATTCGGATGGTCTGCCACTTCAAGGACGCGGGCAACAACGATTTTTGAAAAGGGTTTTGCGGCAGGGACGACTTCTTCGACTTCCATGCCGGACATTGTCATCAGATGGGCCAGT
Source organism: Oxalobacter sp. (assembly GCA_018384065.1). GTDB lineage: Bacteria > Pseudomonadota > Gammaproteobacteria > Burkholderiales > Burkholderiaceae_D > Oxalobacter. The sequence continues at coordinate 160,368 of JAHAYL010000056.1, read as the reverse complement.
CCTTCGGTTGTCAGGTCAGGATTGACGATGGTCCTAAGCCAGTTTTCAGAGAATTGCATAATCTGCTTTCAAATCCAAAATACGTTGATACAGTCGGTTGAAGGCGGCCGTTCAGTTGAACTGCCTGAGGAAACGCAGGTCCCCTTCATAGAAAAGCCGCAGGTCATTGATGCCGTAACGGAGCATGGTCAGGCGCTCAAGACCGGAACCGAAAGCAAAGCCGGTATATTTCTCAGCATCGATGCCCATGTTCTTCAGGACATTCGGATGGACCTGTCCACAACCGGAGACTTCAAGCCAGCGGCCTTTGAGCGGTCCTGAACCAAATGCGATGTCGATTTCCGCAGATGGCTCCGTGAACGGGAAGTAAGATGGACGGAAACGTATCTGTACGTTCTCAGTCTCGAAGAAAGCCTGGATGAAATTCAGGTAAACGCCTTTCAGGTCTGCAAAACTGATATCTGTATCAATCCACAACCCTTCAACCTGATGGAACATCGGGGAATGGGTTGCGTCGCTGTCAACACGGTAGGTGCGGCCCGGTGCAATGACCTTGACAGGCAGTTCGTGCGAACGGGCATAACGGACCTGCATCGGACTGGTATGGGTACGGAGCAGCAGCGGCTTGCCCTGGGTGTCTTTGCCTTCAATATAGAAGGTATCCTGCATGGAACGCGCCGGATGGTTTTCCGGGCTGTTGAGCGCGGTGAAGTTTGTCCAGTCGTTCTCGATTTCAGGACCATCCGCCACATCGAAGCCGATGGAGCCGAAAATCCTTTCAATACGTTCCCATGTCCGCATGACGGGATGGATGCCGCCCTTGCCCCTGCCCCGTCCCGGCAGCGTGACATCGATTGCCTCAGCATTGAGTTTTTCCTGCAGCTTCGCATTGGCGATTTCCTGACGCCGGGCATTGAGGGCATCCTCGATCTGCCCCTTCGCTGCATTGATGACGGCACCACGTGCCCTGCGTTCTTCCGGTGGCATCTTGCCAAGCTGTTTCATCTGGGCGGTGACCAGCCCTGTCTTGCCGAGGTATTTCGCCTTGGCGTTTTCCAGAGACACCGCATCAGGTGCCGCCTGGAAATCCTGCCGGGCGGAATCAATCAACTGTTCTAACGAATCCATGCCGTTTTTCCTGTCTGACAACGGATAAATAAAAAAAGCGGGGCAAGCAATCCCTTGCCCCGCTCCGATCTGTGCATACTGCTGAGGTGATCAGGCTGCGGTTGCTGCCTTGACCTGATTGACGATTGCAGCGAAAGCAGGTTTGTCAAAAACTGCCATATCTGCCAGTACCTTGCGGTCCAGTTCAATAGCGGCTTTCTTCAGACCGTTCATAAAGACGCTGTAGTTGATACCCAGTTCACGGGTAGCAGCGTTGATGCGGGTGATCCACAATGCGCGGAATACCCGTTTTTTGGTTCTACGGTCACGATAGGCATACTGACCTGCCTTCATGACAGCCTGTTTAGCAACACGATAGACCGAACTGCGGCGGCCGCGGTAACCTTTTGCTGCGTTCAGTACTTTTTTATGACGGGCCCGTGCTGTGACCCCACGTTTTACTCGGGACATATTCTTTCCTTGCTGTTCGCGTTAATGGATCATGCGCTGGGCATCATGCGCAGGACGGATGCAACATCACTTGCATGGACGTTGACCGTGCCCCGCAGCTGACGTTTAGCTTTGGTGGTTTTCTTGGTCAGGATATGGCGTTTGAAAGCCTGGGCACTCTTGATGGTGCCACCTGGACGGACGCGGAAACGTTTTTTCGCGCTGCTTTTTGTTTTCATTTTTGGCATAGTTTTTCCTGTCTTTTCAGACAGCTCCTTTAACATGATTGCAGGTGGCCACCCTTGTGGCTCTTTGATGCCTGCTCTCACTTGTTTTACAGTGTCGCCACTGTGTTCGCCCCCACCGCTGACGCGCTGGGAACAGATCCTTTATTTTTTCTTTTTCGGCGCCATGACCATGACCATCTGGCGGCCTTCCATCTTGGGGAACTGCTCGACCTGACCGTATGGTTCAAGATCCTGTTTCAGGCGCTCAAGCATCCGGTGCCCGATATCCTGATGTGCCATCTCACGTCCACGGAAACGCAGGGTGACCTTGCATTTATCACCATCTTCCAGGAACTTGATGACGTTGCGGAGCTTGATGTTGTAGTCGCCTTCATCGGTCCCTGGGCGGAACTTGATTTCCTTGACGGAAATCACTTTCTGCTTCAGCTTGGCTTCATGGGCTTTTTTCTGCTGGGCATACCGGAACTTGCCATAGTCCATAAGACGGCAGACCGGCGGACGGGCAGTCGGGGACATCTCAACGATATCGACATCCGCCTCCTCAGCCAGTCTGAATGCTTCCCGCAGGGTCACGACACCAATCTGCTCATTGTCAACGCCGATAAGGCGGACTTCCTGGGCGGTAATTTCGCCGTTGATGCGATAGGTTTTCTCGGTAGCTATCTTATTCCCCACTTACTTCAGTTGTCTCTGTCCGAAGACGGCATCATTTCTTCCCACTGACCTCACCCTGCATACGGGCAATCAGTGCATCCACAGTCATGACACCGAGGTTCTCCCCTCCCCGGGCACGGACAGCAACGGTGTTGGCACTCTTCTCCTTATCACCGACAACCAGCATATAAGGAATCTTGTTTACGGAATGCTCGCGTATTTTATAGTTAATCTTTTCGTTCCGCAAATCGCTTTCAACCCTGAAACCCGCATTTTTCAGCATTTGAACAACACTGCCGGCATAATCCGCCTGGGCATCGGAAATATTCATGACAACCGCATGGACAGGTGCCAGCCACATCGGCATCGCACCGGCATGGTTTTCAATCAGGATACCGATGAAACGTTCCAGCGAACCCAGGATTGCACGGTGGATCATGACCGGTGTCCTGCGGGTGTTGTCTTCTGCGACATACTCGGCACCCAGGCGGCTTGGCATGGAGAAGTCGACCTGGATGGTGCCACACTGCCACATACGCCCGATGGCATCTTTCAGGGTGTATTCAATCTTCGGACCATAGAAAGCGCCATCCCCCGGAGAGATTTCATATTCCGCGCCGGAACGCTTGAGCGATTCAAACAGGGCGTTCTCAGCCTTGTCCCAGATTTCATCGGACCCGACACGCTTTTCAGGCCGGGTTGCCACTTTATAGATGATGTCGGTGAAACCGAAATCGCTGTAGACCTTTTTCAGCAGTTCTGTGAAAGCCACGCATTCGTCCAGGATCTGGTCCTCGGTACAGAAGATATGGCCATCGTCCTGTGTAAAGCCACGGACACGCATCAGGCCATGCAGGGAACCGGATGGCTCATTGCGGTGGCATTGACCGAATTCGCCATAGCGCAACGGCAGTTCACGGTAGGAATGCAGGCTGGAACGGTAAATCTGGACATGCCCCGGGCAGTTCATCGGCTTGACCGCATAAACCCGGTTCTCAGATTCCGTGGTGAACATGTTTTCCTTGTAGTTTTCCCAATGACCGGATTTTTCCCACAATGAACGGTCCAGGATCTGGGGTGCCTTGACTTCGTTGTAACCGTTTTCCTGGTAGACACGGCGCATATACTGTTCCACCTGCTGCCAGATGGTCCAGCCTTTTGTATGCCAGAAAACAAGCCCAGGGGCTTCATCCTGGAAATGGAACAGGTCAAGCTGGCGGCCCAGACGGCGGTGGTCGCGTTTCTCTGCTTCTTCCAGCATCTTCAGATAGGCATCCTGGTCTTCTTTCTTCGCCCAGGCAGTACCATAGATACGCTGCAGCATCTCATTCTTGGAATCGCCGCGCCAATAAGCACCGGCGACCCGCATCAGCTTGAAGACCTTGAGTTTGCCGTTGGAAGGCACATGGGGACCACGGCAGAGGTCTGTGAACCCGCCACTGGTGTACAGGGAAACTTCCTGGTCCTGGGGAATCGCCTCTACCAGTTCAGCCTTATAGTCCTCGCCCAGCGACTTGAAATACGAAACCGCCTCATCCCGGGAAACCACACGGCGGGAGACCGGTTCATTCTTGCGGGCAAGTTCCGTCATCCGTTTTTCAATCGCCTGCAGGTCTTCCGGTGTAAAGGGGCGTTTGTAAGAGAAATCATAGTAGAAACCGTTTTCAATGACCGGTCCGATGGTCACCTGGGCATCCGGGAAAAGCTCCTTGACGGCATAAGCAAGCAGATGGGCGGTGGAATGGCGGATGACATCGACACCGTCAGCATCACGGTCAGTCACAATCGACAGGTCGACATCTTTGTCAATGAGATAGGATGTATCAACGAGCCTGCCATCAACCTTGCCGACAACAGCGGCTTTTGCCAGACCGCTGCCGATGGATGCAGCAACCTGCGCCACCGTAACAGGGTTCTCAAATTCCCGTTTTGAACCGTCGGGAAGCCGAACTGAAACCATTTTCATCTCCAAGAAACGCTCAAGCCGAAACAGCCTGACCCCATCAGGATGCGGATGCCCTAAAACTAAAAAAGCGGCTGACCCGCAGAAAAAACCTGATTTTTTTCACCTTCGACACCTGACAGGATGACTGCAAGATGCCTTTCCATAACTTATCTACTTTATCACAGAACAAGGCTGGCGGGAAATGGGAAAGGGCGCTTCATCTCAAAAAAGACGCAATGAAAAACACCGCATGACTACATGAATCATGCGGTGTTCCGGTATCTTGGTAGGCACGATTGGACTCGAACCAACGACCCCTACCATGTCAAGGTAGTGCTCTAACCAGCTGAGCTACGCGCCTAGAAAGGTCGAATTATACTGATTGCCTTCCAGAAAAGTCAAGCAGTTTCTGTTTTTTATTCCCAACACCTCTTGTCCCCCGCCTTCCATGGACTGATTTGTCCACAACAAAAACCAACGTCAACAATAGAATTCCGGGCTTTTATCGTTGATAATTGGTGTTCAACCTGATTCCCGGTTCAAAGCCTGTATGACCTGCATGGCTTGCCTTTATGAAAGACCTTGATATGACACAACTGGACGCTTTGAAACAGTACACAACGGTTGTCGCAGACACCGGTGATTTCCAATCCATCAAACAGTATTCCCCGCAGGATTCCACGACAAACCCTTCGCTGATCCTCCGTGCAGTACAGAAAGCTGAATATCATTCCCTGCTGGAAAAGACAGTCCGTGAAAACCGTTCCCTTTCCACCGAAGAAATCATTGACCGTCTGTTGGTCGCTTTCGGCAGTGAAATCCTGAAGGTGGTCCCAGGACGTGTCTCCACAGAAGCCGATGCCCGCCTGTCTTTTGACACTGAAGGCAGCATCCGCAAAGGCAGGGAACTGATTGCCCTTTATAAGGAAGCCGGTATTCCCGCTGAACGCGTCCTGATCAAGATTGCTTCAACCTGGGAAGGCATCCGGGCTGCCGAAGTCCTTCAGAAAGAAGGGATCCGATGCAATATGACATTGATGTTCTCCATGCCGCAGGCAGTCGCCAGCGCGGAGGCCGGTGTCCAGCTGATTTCCCCTTTTGTCGGACGTATCTATGACTGGTATAAGAAGCAGACCGGACAGGAATACGCCGGTGCCGATGACCCGGGGGTGCAGTCTGTAAAACGTATCTACAATTACTACCGTAAATTCGGTTATCCGACCGAAGTGATGGGAGCCAGCTTCAGGAATACCTCACAGATTACGGAACTGGCTGGCTGTGACCTGCTGACCATCAGCCCCCAGCTGCTGCAGGCACTGTCTGATTCCAATGATGCCATTGAACCGAAACTGAGCCCTGCACTTGCGCAGCAGGATCCGGTTGAACAGGTTTCCTATACAGAATCGGCTTTCCGTCTGGCAGTGAACAATGATGCGATGGCAACCGAAAAGCTGGCAGAAGGCATCCGTGCTTTCTGCGCTGATACGGTGAAACTGGAACAGATGGTCGAAGCGTTGCGCTGAAACCGGGAAAACAGCTGGCATCTGTTGCCTATGGCGGCAGATGCCTGTCATCTTAGACTGTCAGAAAACACCTTCTGGCGGATTCATCCGCAGATGGGGACTGAACCTGAGAAGGTCAAACATGGCTTTATGGCGTCTGCGCGCATGCTGGCGGATATCCTGATAACGCCCAGGAGACACCAGCCAGTCGCCGATCATGCCCCAGAAAGAAGAGAACATCATATCAACCGCCATCGCGACATCCAGGTCTTCAGGCAGTTCACCCTGCCGCTTAGCGTTCTCCAATGCAGTCTGCAGCAGGTCACTCACGGAATTACGCCAGTCCCGTTTGTTCTGAAGGATATGGGTCGCCTCGCTGGTATGCTCACATTTAAGCAGGAGTATCTCCACCACTTTGCGGTAATGCGGATTATTGACCATTTCCTGCATGATGTAATCATGGGTCCGCCTGAGCTGGCTGATTGGATTTCCCGCTGAATCCGCCACCGCTTTTTCAAGCTGTTCGCGCATCGGTGTCCTGACCCTTTCGCACATTTCATTGAAAAGGTCTTCCTTGTTCTTGAAATGCCAGTAGATGGCGCCGCGGGTGACCCCGGCAACCAAGGCAATCTCATTCAGGCTGGTCTTGGAATATCCCCTGTCATTGAAAACATCTTCCGCAGCATCAAGGATACTGTTCCGGGTATCCGCTGCTTTTTTCTTCTGGATATTCTCTTTGGATCTTGATGCCATTCCGATGGTTCCTATGGGGATTTCCTGTTGCAGGAAACCTTAGTTTATCAGATAATCAGACACTTACATACACACATGATTGTATGTTTTTGACATTGCAACCGCCTTACCAGACCATAACTGTTTGATTTTGATGTTTTTTATGCAGTCAATGCCTGGAGGAAAGGCTTTTTCCGGATTCTGCGCATGAACGTTTATTCCTGTTTCAAGGGTGTGGGTGTTGTCCTGGCAGCCACAGTCACTTTGGCCGCCTGTGGACAGAAACCCCAGGCACCAGCCCAGATGCCTGAGGTTTCCTATATTGTCATCGGTTCTGAGCGCCTGGCTATCCAGAACGAACTGCCAGGCCGCCTGGAATCCTTCCGTACTGCAGATATCCGTGCCCGTGTCCCAGGGGTTGTCCTGAAACGCTGCTTCGAGGAAGGCGCCATTGTAAAGAAAGGACAGGTCCTGTTCCGCATCGACCCACGTGACTATCAGGCATCTGTCCAGAGCGCACAGGCAACCTTGAACCATGCAGAAGCCAACAAGACCCAGGTTGACCTGAAACTGAAACGTTATAAACCGCTGGTCAGCATCAATGCCATCAGCAAACAGGAATACGACGATGCGGTTGCTGCTGCAAAACAGGCAGCAGCCGACGTCCAGGCAGCACGTGCAGCCCTTTCCAAGGCACGCCTGAACCTGGAATATGCGAATGTCCTTTCCCCCATCACCGGCCGTATCGGTAGGGCTCTGGTCACAGAAGGGGCACTGGTCGGACAGAATGAACCGACCCTGCTTGCCACAGTCCAGCAGATCGACCCGATGTACCTGAACCTGACGCAGTCCAGCGCTGACTTGATGAAACTGCGCCAGGAAATGCTGAACGGCACCCTGAAAAACGCCAGTGACAGCATCCCTGTGACCATGAAACTGGAAGACGGCACAGAATATACTGAAAAAGGTTCGTTGCTGTTCTCAGACATTACGGTTGACCCGACGACTGGTGAAGTCTCAATCCGTGCGTTGTTCCCGAATCCGAAAGGGCTGCTGCTGCCCGGTATGTTTGTCCGTGCAAAACTGGAACAGGCTGTCAACGAAAATGCCATCACCGTTCCACAACAGGCGGTGCTCCATGCCACCGACGGGGATTCTGTCATGGTACTGAACAATGAAGACAAGGTTGAAACCCGCAAGATTGTCACCGGTGCCATCGCCGGTACCCGCTTCATCGTCAAGGAAGGGCTTGAACCCGGTGACCGGGTGATTGTCGAGGGTCTTCAGAAAGTCAGGCCGGGTGCCCAGGTGAAAGCAGTTCCCTGGCAGGATCCTGAGAAAAAAGAAACCCCTGACCAGGTCCAGGGGGTTGCCCCTATTGAAAAAACAGAAAAGACCGACGGGAAACAGCAACCAGCCGCCTCAGCAAACTGACCGGAAAACAACGAGGACCCCCTTTTATGGCTAGATTCTTCATTGACCGTCCAATCTTCGCATGGGTGATTGCGATTTTCATTACCTTGGGCGGTGTCCTGTCCATGTTCAACCTGCCTGTTGCGCAGTATCCGAATGTCGCGCCGCCACAGGTCACGCTGTCGGTCACCTACCCTGGCGCAACCGCCCAGACGGTTGAAGACAGTGTCATCCAGATTATTGAACAGGAAATGAACGGGGCAACCGGGCTGTACTACTTTGAATCGGAATCCGCCAGTGGTTCCGGCAAGATCACCCTGTCCTTCACGCCTGAAACCGACGTTGAACTCGCATCGGTTGACGTGCTGAACCGTCTGAAACGTGTTGAATCCCGACTGCCGAATGCCGTCAACCAGCAGGGGATCAACATCAACAAATCCCGACGGAACTATATGGCGATTGTCCAGCTGACTTCGACAGACGGATCGTTGGGTGCCATTGACCTGGGTGACCTGACCTACCGCAATGTGCTGTATGAAATCAAGCGTCTGCCAGGTGTCGGTGACGCCATGGTGTTCGGTTCAGAAAAGGCGATGCGCATCTGGCTTGACCCTGTCAAGCTGACCGGTTTCCACCTGACAGCTTCTGATGTTGCCACTGCCATCCGGAACCAGAACATTGTGGTCACACCTGGCGCCATCGCAAACCCACCGAACACCGGTATGGAAACCTTCACTGCCAACGTGAATGTCCATGGCCAGCTGCAGACAAAGGAAGAATTCGAGAACATCATCCTCCGTGCCAACACCGATGGCTCCACGGTCCGTATCAAGGATGTCGGCAGGGTTGAACTCGGTGGGCAATCCTATGACAAGTTCGCCCGCCTGGATGGGAAGCCTGTCAGCGGTTTCGGCGTGCTGCCTTCCGCCACGGCGAACACGATGGAAACCATGCGGCTGATCCGCGAGAAGATGGAGGAGCTGAAACAGTATTTCCCGAAAGGTGTTGATTACGTCATCGCAAACGATACCTCGGTATTCGTCTCCGCCTCAATCCATGAAGTGGTGAAGACACTGTTTGAAGGTGTGCTGCTTGTCTTCGTCATCATGTTCCTGTTCCTGCAGAACTTCCGTTACACCATCATCCCGACGATTGTTGTGCCAATCGCATTGATGGGGACATTGGCGGTGATGAAAGCCTTCGGTTTCTCCATCAATATGCTGACGATGTTCGGCATGGTGCTTTCCATCGGGATCCTGATTGACGATGCGATTGTGGTGGTTGAGAACGTGGAACGCATCATGGCAGAGGAAGGTCTCCCGCCCAAGGAAGCCACCCGCAAGGCGATGGACCAGATTACCGGAGCCATCATCGGTATCTCCACGGTCCTGACAGCAGTATTCATCCCAATGGCGTTCTTCAGCGGTTCTGTCGGGAACATCTACCGCCAGTTCTCCATCACGATGGTCTCCTCAATGGTGTTCTCCGCTTTCCTGGCATTGTCCCTGACACCTGCCCTATGTGCGACCATCCTGAAACCCGTCGATCCAAAGGCGCACAGTGAAAAGAAAGGGTTCTTCGGCTGGTTCAACCGCAAATTCAGCATCATGACCAATGCTTACAGTTCCCAGGTCGGCAAGGTCCTGTCCCGGATCAAGCGCTATATCGTCATCTACGGTGCGATTGTTGTCTGCATGGGATTCATGTTCTGGAAACTGCCGACTTCTTTCCTGCCGAATGAAGACCAGGGTTACCTCTATGCGAACGTCCAGCTGCCTGCCGGTGCGACCCAACAGCGGACCATCGAGGTGCTCAAGCAGGTTGAAGACCAGTTCATGAATGAACCAGGTGTCCTGAATACGGTTGGGGTTTACGGCATCAGCTTTTCCGGCAGCGGGCAGAATGGTGGCCTGGCGTTTGTGACATTGAAAGACTTCGATGAACGGGGATCTGACGACTCGGTCTCAGCCATTGTCGGCAGGGCTTTTGCCCGCTTCTCACAGATCCGGGATGCACTGGTCTTCCCCTTGAGCCCACCGCCCATCCGGGAACTGGGTAACGAAACCGGTTTTGACTTCCGCCTGCAGGACCGTTCCAGCCAAGGCAATGAAAAGCTGGTCGCCGCCCGGGATGAGCTGATGCGGCTGGCAAATGAAAGCCCCGTCATCAAGACCATCCGTTTTGATGGGATGGAAAATGCACCGCAGCTGAAACTGGAAATCGACCGTGAGAAAGCGAATGCATTGGGTGTTTCCTTTGCAGACATCAATGCCTCGCTCTCCACAGCCTTCGGTTCAAGCTACGTCAATGACTTTGACAGCAAAGGCCGCCAGCAGCGCGTGATTGTCCAGTTGGATGCAGACAAGCGTGTGGACCAGGAAGACTTCGGCCGGCTGTTTGTCAAGAGTGCCTCCGGCACAATGGTACCGTTGTCTTCATTCTGCACAACCAAATGGGAAAAAGGTCCTATCCAGCTGATCCGCTACAACGGCTATCCATCGATGCGCCTTGTCGGGACACCGGCTGACGGCTACAGTTCCGGTGATGCAATGAATGAGATGGTCAACCTGATGAAACAGCTGCCACCGGGTTTCGGTTATGAATGGACCGGCACCTCATTGGAAGAACAGAAATCCGGTTCACAGGCACCGTTGCTGTATGCGCTGTCCATCCTGGCGGTCTTTCTCTGCCTGGCAGCACTGTATGAAAGCACCTCAATACCGGTTGCTGTCCTGCTGGTTGTCCCGTTGGGTGTCATTGGCGCATTGATCGGTGTCTATCTGCGTGGTATGCCGAATGACATCTTCTTCAAGGTCGGCCTGATTGCGACTATCGGCCTGTCAGCCAAGAACGCCATCCTGATTGTGGAATTCGCCAAGGACCTTGAAGAAAAAGGCATGAGTGTACTCGAAGCGACGATGGAAGCAGTCAGGCTGCGTTTCCGTCCGATCCTGATGACCTCATTTGCCTTTATCCTCGGGGTTGTGCCATTGGCAATCGCCCACGGAGCCGGTGCTGCCTCCCAGCAGGCAATCGGTACCGGGGTTCTGTTCGGCATGATTTCTGCGACCGTCCTGGCAATCTACCTTGTTCCTGTGTTCTATGTAGTGGTCCGTTCTATTGTCAACCGCAGGAAACCACAGCCTGCAGATGGCCCAGCCCCTGACAGCGCTCAGGATATGCCTGACAGCAATACGGCTCCGCAGGAAACCAGACGGTCTTGGAAAGATATTCTCGGTGCTTGGAAACGTAAGAAGGAAAAGGACGGGGACAATGCTTAAGAAATGCTCATTGGTACTGCTGACTGCTGGGATACTGGCAGGCTGCAGCATGGCACCAACTTATGAAAGGCCTGAAGCACCGGTTGAAAGCCTGTATCCAACCGGTGGCACTGAAACACCTTCTGCCGCCAACAGGATTGGCTGGGAAGAATTTTTCCGGGATCAGCGCCTGAAAGCACTGATTGCCGCTGCAATCGAGAACAACCGTGACCTGCGTGTCGCCGCCCTGCGAATTGAGGAAGCCCGTGCGATGTATGACATCCAATGGGCTGACAGGCTGCCGACAGTTGATATCGAAGGCAGCTCAACCCGTACCCGTACCCTGTCGAATGGCGCACCGGGTATGGTGACAGGTGGCACCCATCAGGTCGGTGTCGGCATTTCCGCCTTTGAACTGGATTTTTTCGGCAGGGTCAAAAGCCTGACCGATGCCGCCCTGGCACGCTACCTGGCGACAGAAGAAGCCCAGCGTTCTGCCTATATCAGCCTGGTTTCAGAAGTTGCAAAAACTTACCTGACAGAACGGGCACAGGCTGAACAGATTGAACTCGCCAACAAGTCTTACCAGTCTTACCTGTATACCCTGGAACTGACCAGGAAACGGTACGAGGTCGGCATTTCTTCCGCCATCCTGCTGCGGGAATGTGAGACCCTGGTGCATTCCGCACGGGTCACCCTGACCAGCCTGCAAAGGGAACATGCCAAGACTGTCAATGCACTGGTTGTCCTGGTCGGTGGGAAAATGCCTGCCAACCTGCCGCCCGCCCACAAGCTTTCGGAATCTGACCTGATGATGGATATCCCTGAAGGGTTGCCATCTGAACTGCTGGAAAAACGGCCGGACATCCGTCAGCATGAACAGTTGCTGAAAGCCGCCAACGCCGATATCGGTGCCGCCCGTGCCGCCTTCTTCCCCCGGTTCACATTGACAGGCTTTGCCGGCACGATGAGCCCTTCCTTTTCCAATCTGTTTGACCCGCATTCCGGGGCATGGATCTTCACACCACAGATGACGCTGCCAATCTTTGATACCGGCAGGAACATCGCCAACCTGGACCTGACTGAAGCACGCAAAAACATCGCTGTCGCTGAATATGAAAAATCCATCCAGGTTGCTTTCCGGGAAGTCGCCGATGCCCTGGCAGCCAGGGAATGGCTGAATGAACAGGTCAAGGCCCAGGAGGGTGTGCTGAATGCAGAGACGGACCGCCACCGTCTGGCGAAGGCGCGCTTTGCCAATGGGATTGCCGGCTCCCTTGAGGTCTTGGATGCACAACGGCAACAGTTTGCAGCAGAACAGTCCCTGGTCGATGTCCGGCTGCTCCGCATGGTCAACGCCGTCGAACTCTACCGTTCACTGGGTGGCGGTTATTACCAGCCTGACCCAGTCAAGCTGAACCCCTGATGGCTGTCCTTCCCACCTGACAGTCCCTATTGATGCCCGCGCCAATCCGCGGGCATCATCTTATCCTGATACTTTTTCCTGGCAGCCTTGCGGCGATGCCGTTCAATCGATTTACGGATAGCCTCTGCATCATCCGAAGCAGCATCACCTGCTGCATGGCTGGAACCATCCGCATAGTTGATGGCAACACCCGGCTGGATGTTGTAGGTAAAGACATTGAAATGGACTTTCCCCTCATCCTCAAGGCTCCATGCCTCCATCAGGGCGCCCCTTGCCACCAGGTCGCTTTCCCTGAAAACCGGTGTCACCCGGTACAGGACATGGTTGCCGGTTTCCCGGACATAATCCGCCACCTGGTTCTCGAACGGCAGCATACCCTTCGTATTCATATACCGCGTGCAGGTGATCAGGTTCAGGGGATTCGCATTCTCCCCTGCCAGCTGGTATCCAATCAGATGGCAGCGGTTGTAAAGATAGCGCCCTTCCACATGGTCATACCGGGCAACCTGCCAACCGGATGGCCTGACCATCCCGATGGCGCCCCGGCGTCCGGTTGGCATCACCTCATGGCCGATCCTGGCAGAAGCTGTCCCACAGCGCGCCAGATGGTCCAACCGGGAATACCGTTCAAAGGCATGGCGGCGGGCATAACCAATCTCTTCCCGGGTGAAGAAAGGCCGGTTCCTGTTGATGGTGGCATATGGCACCCCAGCTGGTGCCGGTGCCTGTTTTTCCACCAAATCGGCAATCTCAGACTGGGACAATGGCTGGTCCGGTGCAACACTGGAAAGTGTACACCCCGTCAAGACCGCCAGTGATAGTATCAGAACAAACCCGTTTCCCATCAGACCTCCTTGTCCAGTACAGTATAACAGTCAGCAGCTGTTCTGATAGAATCAGTCCGAATCAGGAAACTTACTGGAAGGGACTTCTCCCATGAAAAGGACATCCGCCACATTTGCCATGATGATGGGACTGCTTGCTTTTTCCACCCAGACCCAGGCCGAGACCGGTCCAAAACGGCTCGGGCTCCATACATCAAAACACAGCATCCATATCACCTGCAATGACAATAACGGCCATAGCGACTACGCGGAAGACTGCACCTATCAGGCATGGAACAAACCCAAGGGCATCGGGGAAGGCAGACCTGATTTTGAAATCAAGGGAGGCTCTTTCCAGATGGTCCGGTATCCTTCCTGCCATTTCTGGAGCTACAGCTTCCTGAAGGGAGACACCGGGATTGACATCGCTGTCCTCACCTATGCCAATTGGCTGGAAGGGAAGGACCATCATCCCGAATGTGACTGGTCTTTGGAAAAGCACGCGGATGGTATGCTGGAAGTCTCAGTCAAGGGAAAAAGGAAAGCAGTTTATGCGATACACCTGCCGTAAGGATGCTTTTCCAGCATCCAAGGGAGATTTTCAACGGATTGTGAGAAAAATAAGCTGAAAATTACAGGAAAACCTCCCACGGAACGCTGTTTTTTGATTAGAATACGTCCTAGATTCTTCGGCTTGTCTGCAACAAGCGGTTTTGGCTTGTACAGCCATTGTTTTCAGTCCTGGCAGACAAGATTTCCTGTAGCCATTTCCTGAAGTGCTTGCGCATCTTCCGTATGGCATTTTTCGATTGTTGTTTTCCGAACGATTATGAGTAACGATACCAAAGTCATTACTGATGCTTCTTTTGAGGCGGATGTCCTTAAATCTGACAAACCGGTCCTGGTGGATTTCTGGGCTGTCTGGTGCGGTCCCTGCAAAATGCTGTCCCCGCTCGTCGATGCTGCTGCGGCTGAATATGCCGGCAGGCTGGTTGTCGCCAAGATGAATGTCGATGAAAATCCACAGACTCCTCAGAAATTCGGCATCCGTGGCATCCCGACCCTGCTGCTGTTCAAGAACGGCAGCCTGGCTGCACAGAAAGTCGGTGCCATGAGCCGTGCCCAGCTGAAGGCATTCATTGATGCAAATATCTGACTGACCATCTGGAAGGCGGTTTCCTGGCTGCCTTCCCTTCTGCATTCCCCCCTGTCTGGGATGCACTTTCTTCTGCCGTGAATTCTTTTTGATTATGCATTTATCCGAACTGAAATCCCTCCGTGTGTCTGCCCTGCTGGACATGGCACTGAGTCTTGAGATTGACAATGCCCCCCGCATGCGCAAGCAGGAACTGATGTTCGCCATCCTGAAAAAACGCGCGAAATCCGGTGAACAGGTCTATGGTGATGGGGTCCTTGAAATCCTGCCTGACGGCTTTGGTTTCCTCCGTTCCCCGGATGCCAGCTATATGGCTTCCACCGATGACATCTATATCTCACCTTCCCAGATCAGGCGTTTCAATCTCCACACCGGGGACTCCATCGAAGGGGAAGTCAGGACACCGAAAGACGGTGAACGTTACTTTGCCCTGGTAAAAGTCGACAAGGTCAACGGCGCACCGCCAGAAGCCTCCAAACACCGGATGCTGTTTGAGAACCTGACACCCCTGCACCCAGACAAGCCACTGAAACTGGAACGCAACATCAGCGCACAGGAAAACATCACTGGCCGCATCATCGACATGATTGCGCCTATCGGCAAAGGGCAGCGTGGCCTGCTGGTCGCTTCACCGAAATCCGGCAAGACCGTGATGCTCCAGCATATGGCGCATGCCATCACCGCCAACCATCCTGATGTCACCCTGTTTGTCCTGCTGATCGATGAACGTCCTGAAGAAGTGACGGAAATGCAGCGTTCAGTCCACGGTGAAGTCATCGCCTCCACATTTGACGAACCTGCCACCCGCCATGTCCAGGTTGCGGAAATGGTGCTTGAAAAGGCAAAACGCCTGGTTGAAATGAAAAAAGACGTGGTGATCCTGCTGGATTCCATCACCCGCCTTGCCCGTGCCTACAATACCGTCATCCCTGCCTCCGGCAAGGTCCTGACAGGTGGGGTGGATGCCAATGCCCTGCAACGGCCGAAACGGTTCTTCGGTGCCGCCCGCAATGTTGAAGAAGGCGGTTCCCTGACCATCATCGCAACCGCACTGATCGAAACCGGCAGCCGCATGGATGATGTCATTTATGAAGAATTCAAGGGCACTGGCAACATGGAAGTCCATCTGGAACGCCGTCTGGCTGAAAAACGGGTCTATCCAGCCATCAACCTGAACAAATCCGGTACCCGCCGTGAAGAACTCCTGATTGAACCGGCACTGCTCCAGAAAATCTGGATCCTGCGTAAACTGCTTTACGGCATGGATGAGATTGAAGCGATGGAATTCATCCTGGATAAACTGCGCGCCACCAAGACCAACGCCGATTTCTTCGACCTGATGCGCCGTGGTGGCTGACAGTCCGATGGGACTGACAGACAGAAAAGCCGCTCATCCAGAGCGGCTTTTCCTGTTTTCAAGGAAGGGATCCCATCCCTCCAGTACCAACTCATCCCTTGAACGGCGGTACAGGCAGTTCCGGCAAAGCAATCTGGTTGTCCTTGCTGAACTGATAATCCCTGAACACCTGTTCCGCTGTCGGCAGCAGGTAAGTGCCATCTGCCAGCTTATAGGTGGTGTCTTTCAGGCGGTATGCATAATGGCCGCATGTCCAGACATAATGGTTCCGCATATGCGTGCACAGGCAGACCTTCTGTGTCTTGACCATCTGACGGCTGTCCGGGTTCCCCTCAAGCGCCTGATAGTATTCTTTAAGGTAAGGACAGGTACCGTTATCCAGCAGATAGCCGAACGCTTCACAACTCGGCTGCACCCCTGCCCATAATGCCGGGGACTTTTTCAGCATCCGCATCGGGTATCCCGTCGGGGACGCCATATTGACCTCGATATCGTCCTCAGTCGCCTTGAAATATTCCTGCTTCACATGGTCTGGCAGACCGGATTCCTTTGTGACAGCAAAACGGGTGGCTACCTGGACTGCACTGGCACCATCCTCAAGGAACGAAACCGCATCGGAGCCTGTAAAGATCCCACCACCGGCGATGACAGGGATGGAAAGGCCTTCTTTTTCCTGGAAACGGTTGACATCCTTGACAATCGTCCTGAGGTCGTACTTCGCCCAGTCAAGCCCAAAACCCAGATGTCCACCGGCAAGCGGCCCCTCGACCACCACATAATCCGGCAGGCGGTTGAGCTTCGCACTGCGGCGCAGGAAAATCTGCAATGCCCGATGGGAAGAGACAATGATACCGATCTTCACATCCCGGAAACGGGGGTGGTCCTCAATCAGCTTGAGGGTGTTCTGATGGAGTCCGGCAGCAAGCGTAATCCCATCGATGCCGGCATCCATCGCCGCTGACAGACGGGTACGCAGGGTAGCCCGTGCATCATTCATCGTGAGCTTTTCCATGCAGTTGATGAAAATCATCCCATCACCGCGCTTGCGCTCCATCACATCCGCAACCTGCCGCTTCGTCGCTTCCTCAACGACAGCAAGGTCAAAAAGGACATCGCTCTTGTCATGGACCGGGATATATTTCTTATACTGCCTTGCCTTGGTTTCGGTATAGCCAGTACCGAAATAGCGGTCGGCGACATCCATGTACATGGCATCAGAAATATGACCGATGCCTCCCAGACGGGCGGCTTCCAACGCCAGCTTCGCCGTCGAAATATCAACCCCCATGCCACCAATGACAATCGGGACATATTCCTTACCGCCTAGAACCAGCCGGAAATCATCTACACATTTCATCAAAACCCCTAGACAACAGCGGCATGGTCTCCACGACCAAAACCAGAATCTGCGGAAAACGCCAAAATCCGCTAATTCTCTCAATCTTTATGCCATCTTCCTGAAATGGCAACCGTTCATTTTTTATCTGGCATCCATCAGCAGGACAGGCTGCCTTATTATAGTTTCACCTTATCAGAATGCAAGCAAACCCCTGTCAGCTGTGACTGGCAACCGACAGGTTCCGCCTGCTTCCACCGGTAACTGGAAACATCAATGTGACATCAGCACTGGAACCTTGGTGGATTCCAGGATTGTACGGGTCACCCCACCCAGCAGGAACTCACGGAACCGGGTATGGCCATATCCCCCCATGACCAGCAGGTCGGTTCCCTGTTCCTCTGCCAATGCCAGCAGGGATTTACCGATATCACGGCTTTGCTGAGGCGGCATGACCTCAACCTTGACACCATGGCGTTTCAGATATGCGGCAATATCGTTGCCGCCTGCCGTGGCATCCATATCCGCTTCATCCTCAACATTGAACATGACAACCTGGACCAACTCAGCTTTTGCCAGCAGTGGCAGTGCATCGGCAACCGCACGGATGGATTCCCGGCTGGCGTTCCAGCAAATCATCGCTTTCTGGCCGACCGTTTCCTTCGGGTAATCCGGTGGGATGATCAGGACAGGACGGCCTGAATTCATCATGACGAACTCAGGGAAATCCGGTGTCACAGAAGCACCGGTGTCATCCAGGTTCGTGCGGCCGATGACAACCAGGTCGCTGATCCTTGCCAGCAGGGAAACGCCGCTGCTGGCATCGCCATCCACGACACGGCCTTCATAAGCATAAGCGTCCAGACCGGTGGACTTGACTTCCTCCTTGAACTCTTCAACAAACTGACCTGCCTTATAACGCAGGTATTTCATATGTTCCGCAAACGCCAAGTCCTGAGGCGAATAGAAATAGGAACTCTGGGTTGCCGAGATGCCGATTGTTGCAACTCCCAGCAGATGCCCTTCTTCCGCCTTTGCCAGGTTCGCAGCGATACGGACCCGGTTTTTCAGGATATCTTTTCTGTCCAGATGGACAAGGATGTTTTTATAAGACATTGCGACCTCCGTTTAAGATTGAGGTGAAAGGAAGCCTGCCATGCAACCGGCAGGCATGCCTGTTCCTGGATTATTTTTCCAAGCCAAAAGCCTTATGCAAGGCCCTGACCGCCAGTTCCATATATTTTTCATCAATGATGACAGAAATCTTGATTTCCGATGTCGAGATCATCAGGATATTGATGCCCTCGGAGAACAGCGTGCTGAACATCTTGGATGCAACACCGACATGGCTCCGCATACCGATGCCGATGGCGGAAACCTTGGAAACCTTGGCATCACCGATGATGTCTGATGCACCGATTTCACCCTTGACCTGATTGTTCAGGATATCCATCGCCCGGTTATAGTCCGGACGTGGCACCGTGAAGGTGAAGTCTGTCTTGCCGCCAACAGACTGGTTCTGGATGATCATGTCCACTTCAATGTTGGCATTGGCGATGGCACCCAGGATCTGTGATGCGATGCCTGGCCGGTCAGGGACACCGAGAACGGTGATTTTCGCCTCGTCACGGCTGAATGCGATACCAGAGATAACTGTCGATTCCATATCAGTGTGTTCTTCTTCAAAAGTGATCAATGTACCGGACTTTGCCTCTTCTTCCAGCGGCATTTCCGGATCGGTAAGGGATGAAAGCACGCGTGTGGGCACATGGTAGCTGCCCGCCAGTTCAACAGAGCGGGTCTGGAGCACCTTGGATCCCAGGGAAGCCATTTCAAGCATTTCCTCGAAAGTGATCTTCCTGAGCCTCCGTGCATCAGAGACCACCCGGGGATCGGTTGTATAGACACCGTCAACATCGGTATAGATCAGGCATTCATCCGCTTTCAAGGATGCCGCAATGGCGACAGCGGATGTATCGGAACCGCCACGTCCCAAAGTGGTGATTTCATTCAGTTCATTGACCCCCTGGAAACCCGCGACAATGACAATCTTCCCCTGGTCGAGGTTTTCACGGATTTTCCGGTCATCGATTGAATGGATGCGTGCCTTGGTATGCGCGGTGTCCGTCACGACAGGAACCTGCCAGCCTGTGAAGGAAACCGCCTGTTTCCCCAACTGCTGGAGCGCCAGTGACAGCAGGCCGATGGAGACCTGTTCCCCGGTCGAGGAAATCATATCCAGTTCCCGCTGGTCCGGTTCCGGCATGATTTCACGCGCCAGGCCAATCAGCCGGTTCGTCTCACCAGCCATCGCCGATGGCACCACAACGACCTGGTAACCTGCATCGTGCCATTTGGCAACACGCCGCGCCACATTCTTGATGCGGTCGATGGATCCCATCGATGTACCGCCATATTTATGAACGACTAAAGCCATAGGATTTCAATATTCTGAAGTTAAAAGTTCAATTTTCAACTTTACCGTAAAACGGCAGGAATTGCACAGGAAAAATCCTGTTACTGCGCATCAACCGGCAATCAGGGCTGCCTCACCCACTTCAACTGGACACATCTGCCGGATTTCCCCTGATACGCCGATGCCTGACCGATGCCTGCCGCATAAACCAGCTCTTCTTCCCACCAGACTGCCGGCATGAACTGCCGTTCCCCACCGGAAATCCCGGCTTCCTGATAGAGGCTCTTGAGGTCTTTTGAAGGGCGGCCTGCCAGCCTGAGCCGGGCATTGCCCTGATAGGGGCGGAGGCTGAAAATCCTGCCCCTGAACCAATCGACATCAAAACCTGTCTCTCCCAATTCAAAGACCAATGTGCCATACCATGTCCTGAACTGGATGTCAGGCTCACCATTCCAGTTGAAAGCAATCGCCTTTTCCGGCGGCTGACGTGTTGATGCTTCTGCCATTGTTACCTTATCCCGATATTTCCGGATGGTCTTCCCGTCCATCTCCATTGCTGTCCTGACATCCGGATCCGCCGACATCAGCTGTTTCCTCAGTTCCTGGAACCAGGCTGATGAACGGATCCTGACCTGATGGGTCATCAGCCAGTACCGGAGCAGGTTGTCCACCCGGTCACTGTCCAAGGTCCGGACACCCCGCATATCCAAAGCACCATCCGCTCCCTGGCAATCACGCAGGTCTGCTGCCGCCAACGCATCCAGCAACCGCAGCGCTGAACCGATATGGCGACCTGTCTGTGCAAGATGTCCCTCAAATCCCGGAGAAATCTCCGCCAGCAATGGCATCAGCCGATGACGGATGACATTCCGGGTATAGGCTGTATCGTTGTTCGACTCGTCCTCGATGGCAGCCATCCTTGACTGCGCAAGCCATTGTTCCAATGCACGGCGGGATACCGTCAGCAAGGGCCGTCCCAGCAGGACAGGCGCCCCCTCCGGCTGATACGGCAGCGGTACGCTGTCCGCCATGCCTGCCAGACCCGCCAGCCCCGTTCCCCGCAGCAGCTGCATCAGGATGGTTTCCGACTGGTCATCCTGATGATGGGCAGTCAACAGCAGTGGCACACCATACTGATGGCATAACCGGCCAAGCGCCTGGTAACGCTTCTGACGGGCATCCGCCTCAATGCCTTTCCCGCTATGGCTGTCCACCTGCACCCGCTGTGCATCAAAACACACGTCCAGACGCTGACAGACCTGACGGCAATGCGCCAGCCACTGGTCTGCATTGGGGCTGATGCCATGGTGGATATGGAAAGCCCGGAGAGGAATCCCTTTCCCTGCCGCATACTGCCTGGCGAGGCAGAGCAGCACGGTGGAATCGACACCGCCACTGAACGCCACCGCCAAGGGCTTATCAGAAGAAACGCGCATCTGGATGGATTCCAGTGCGCGTTTGAAAGTTTCCTCAATCAATGGCAAGACTGTGTTCCTAGGCAACCGAAATGGTATCGCTGAATTTACCGAAGTTCAGCCATTTTTCCTGGCGGGCGGCCAGCAGTTCATCGGCCGGGACATCTTTCAGCCTGGCATACGCATCCAGCAGCGTCTGCTTGAGGGTCGCCGACATTTCCTTCAGATTGCGGTGCGCACCGCCCATCGGTTCCTCGATGATACGGTCAATCAACCCGATTTCCTTCAGGCGCTGAGCAGTCAGGCCCAATGCTTCTGCCGCCTCATTGGCCCGCTCAGCCGTCTTCCACAGGATCGATGCGCAGCCTTCCGGGGAAATCACTGAATAGATGGCGTTCTGGAGCATCTGGACGACATCTGCAACCGCAATCGCCAATGCGCCGCCAGAACCGCCTTCCCCGATTACGGTTGCGATGAGAGGCACCTTGATTTCCGCCATCTCATAAAGATTGCGGCCGATGGCCTCAGACTGCCCGCGTTCCTCTGCGTCAATGCCCGGGAAAGCCCCCGGCGTATCGACAAACGTGAAGACAGGCAGACCGAACTTCTCTGCAGTATGCATCAGGCGGAGCGCCTTGCGGTAACCTTCCGGCCGTGGCATCCCGAAATTACGGAAACTCCTTTCCTTGATGTCGCGGCCTTTCTGATGGCCGATCACCATACAGGGGATACCATCCAGACGGGCAAGCCCACCGACAATCGCCGGATCATCGGCAAACGCCCGGTCACCATGCAGCTCGCGGAAGTCAGTGAAGATTTCCTGGATATAATCGAGCGTGTAAGGCCTGTTTGGATGACGGGCGATCTGGGAGACCTGCCAAGGTGTCAGGCCTGAATAGATTTCCTCAATCAGCTGACGGTGCTTTTCCTCCAGCTGGCTGATCTCCTCAGAAATATCAACGGAAGAATCCCCCTGAACAAGACGCAGTTCCTCGATCTTTGCATTCAGTTCAGCAATCGGCTGTTCGAAGCTGAGAAACATTGTTTTCGCCACACTATCTCCTTCTTGGCTGCATTTTCCGACAGGACAGCCCTAAAACATTAAATTTTCCCTATTTTACAGGAACCGGGCAGAACCGGCCCCGTCCACTGGCAGGCACCGGATCAGGCCCGCCGCCATTCCGTCACACCGCCAGGCCTGTCTTCCAATTCAATGCCTTTTTCCTTCAATGCATTGCGGATCCTGTCTGCCTCAGCGTAATCCTTGTTCTTCTTGGCGGCAAGGCGCGCCTGGATCTGCCCCTCAATCCATGCCGTATCACCTTCATCAGCACCACCCTTCAGGAATTCATCCGGGTTGCGGTCCAGCAGTCCCAGGACCCCCCCCAAAGACTTCAGCAGGGAAGCCGTCCCGACCGAATGGGTCCGGTTCACCTCACCTGCCAGCTCAAACAGGACGGCAACCGCTTCCGCCGTATTGAAATCATCATTCATCGCATCCCTGAAACGGGCGGCATAAGGGTTGTTCCAGTCGATATCGGCAACCTTTGCCTCCACACCGTTCAATGCGGTATAAAGCCGTGTCAACGCGCCCTTGGCATCATTGAGATGCGCATCCGAATAATTGAGCGGGCTCCGGTAATGTGTCCGGATGATGAAGAAACGCAGGACTTCCGCATCATAATCCTTCAGGACATCACGGATGGTGAAGAAATTGCCCAGGGACTTCGACATCTTCACATTGTCCACACGCACAAAACCGTTGTGCATCCAGTAATTGACAAACGGTTTCCCGGAAGCCCCTTCCGACTGGGCAATCTCATTCTCATGGTGCGGGAACTGCAGGTCAAAACCACCGCCGTGGATATCGAAATGTTCCCCCAGCAGCTTGCTGGACATCGCCGAGCATTCAATATGCCAGCCTGGACGCCCCTTGCCCCATTTGGAATCCCATTTCGCCTCATCCGGTTCCGAATCCTTGGCAGACTTCCACAGTACAAAATCCAATGGGTCGCGCTTGCCGGTGTTGATGTCAACCCGTTCCCCGGCACGCAGGTCATCCAGGGATTTGCCGGACAGCTTGCCATACCCCTTGAAATCCCGGACGGAATAATTCACATCCCCATCTGCAGACTGGTAAGCCAGGCCGTTCTTTTCCAGCTTTTCGATGATTGCCAGCATCTCATCAATATATTCCGTCGCTTTCGGTTCATGGTCTGGCGGCAGGATACCCAGTGCCTCCGTATCCTCATGCATGCACCGGGTGAAACGGGTCGTCAGGCTCAGCATGGTTTCCCCGTTCTCACCTGCCCGGTTGATGATCTTGTCATCGATATCGGTGATGTTGCGGACATATGTGACCTCATAGCCCAAGGCTTTCAGCCAACGGTAGACGACATCGAAAGACATCATCATACGGGCATGCCCCATATGGCAGTAGTCATAGATTGTCATGCCGCATACATACATCCTGACTTTACCGGGTTCAATGGACCTGAAAACCTGTTTGCTTCTGGTCAAACTGTTGTATATCTGAAGATCACCCATCTTGAATCGCCACACCATAAAAAACAAAGAAATTGTTATTTTACTGTGAATCCAGTGTACCCATCCAATTTTGCTGAAACAAATCCAGGTCGAGGGCTCCCTCCCCAAGGGTCAGGCAATATCATTGGATGCCCGAGTCTGCTAGAATGCTCCCACACTCTGATTCATATGGACGGTGCACGCTTTTCCGGCGGCATCACTTAACCTGAAACCCTCAACCATCAAGGAACAACATGGCTGTTATCCTGAATACCAATTTCGGCAGAATCAAGGTCGAACTCAATGAAAAGAAAGCCCCGAAGACGGTCAAGAACTTTCTGGAATACGTCAACGCCGGCTTCTACAACGGCACCATCTTCCACCGTGTCATCGACAATTTCATGATCCAGGGCGGTGGCTTCGACCAGAGCATGCGTCAGAAAAAGACCAATGCACCGATCGAGAATGAAGCCAAGAACGGTCTGTCCAACAAGACCTACTCCATCGCGATGGCGCGCACCATGGATCCCCATTCCGCCACAGCGCAGTTCTACATCAATGTCGCCGACAACGATTTCCTCGACTATCCAGGACAGGACGGCTGGGGATACTGTGTTTTCGGCAAAGTCACCGAAGGCATGGACGTCGTTGACAAAATCAAAGGGGTCAGGACCATCTATCATCCAAGCGGCCATCAGGATGTCCCGCTGGAAGCGGTCATCATCGAATCCGCAGAGGAAGTCTGACAACCGGACTGCCTGACCATCATGGACCAGCCTGCACGTTTCAAAGCCATTTTCCTCTCAGACCTCCATCTGTCTGTGGACATGCCGGAAACGACGCAGGCTTTCCTGGATTTCCTGCAGGACCAAGGCAGGCAGGCCGAGCGGCTTTACATCCTTGGCGACCTGTTCCAGTACTGGGTCGGGGATGATGGGATGGCAGATGACCCTTATCTCCAGAACGTCACCCGTGCCATCAAGGCGCTGTCAGACACCGGGACCGGGATTTTCTGGATCTGTGGCAACCGCGACTTCCTGACCGGCAGGAAATTCCTCCGTGCCACAGGGGCAACCGCCCTCAAGGAACCCGGCATCCTGCAGGCAGGCAGCGTGCGCATCGCCATGGTCCATGGTGATGCGCTCTGCACCGATGATGAAGCCTATATGAAATTCCGCGCCAAGGTCAGGAACCCATTCTGGCGCTTCTTCTTCCTGATGGTTCCGCTTTCAAGGCGGAGAGCCATTGTCGCCAATGCCCGCAAAGACAGCACCAAGATCAACATGGGCAAATCCGCCAAAATCATGGATGTCAACCCTGATGCGGTCAAGGCAACCATCATCAAGACCCATGCCGATGTCCTGATCCATGGGCACACCCATCATCCCGGCGACCATCCAATCCCCCTGTCAGATGGCAACCGGCAGCGTCTGGTGCTTTCCGACTGGAACCTGGATGACAAAGGAAATCCCCGGGCTGACTGGCTTTCCGTGACACATGATGGCGTCATTGAACGCCATACCCTCTGACATCATTTCATCAGCTTGTTCAGCTGTTCTGCACTGATGGTCTTGCTGTCATCCGCCTTCTCGACTGGAATGCCTGCCGATTCAAGCGCTTCCGTCAGCTGCTGGATACGGCGCTCCTGTGCGGCATTGTTGTTGATCAGCCCATGCAGCGCCTTGATGAGCGGGTCGTCTTCATTGGCGGTGATGCCATAAGAATTGAACAGTTTGGTGGCGGCATCCTCTTTCTGCCCGTCAACCGGCTGTTCCTTCATGATGATCCGGGCAGGATTGCCGACAGCCGTCGCCCCCGGAGGCACTTCCCGGACAACAACCGCATTGGAACCGACCTTGGCGCCATCCCCGACTGTGAAACTCCCCAATATCTGGGCATTGGCACCGCAGATGACCCCATTGCCCAGCGTTGGATGGCGTTTCTTGCCTTTGGTCAGCGAAGTCCCGCCCAAGGTCACGCCTTGATAAATCGTGCAGTCATCCCCGACTTCCGCCGTCTCGCCGATGACGACACCGCAACCATGGTCAATGAACACCCGGCGGCCGATGACAGCCGCAGGATGGATTTCGATACCGGTGATGACCCGCGCCAGATGGGACAGGAAACGGGAAAGCCACTTCATCCCATGGTTCCAGAGCCAATGCGACAGACGGTGGACCGCCAATGCCTGGAAACCCGGATAGCAGGTCACAATCTCCCAGCCGCTGCGGGCGGCAGGATCACGTTCCATAATGCTTTTGATTTCTTCCCTGAAGCGACCAGACATCTTAAAAAAACACGGCAAACCCCGGAAAGCAGATGATAACCGTTTCCAGGGAAAACTGCACGGAAAGACCGTGCTCCTGTGTCAGAAGCGGTATGTTACAACAATTCCCACTCCATCAATAGGAATAATGGCGGTCCCATCCAGGACTGTTGGACATACCATACCGTCATGCACTGCCAGAAGCTTTGATGCGCTGACGGCGTGCCTCATACAGGCAGACACCGGATGCCACCGAAATATTCAGGCTCTCCACAGAACCCAGCATCGGGATGACCACCAGCTCATCACAGTTCTCTTCTGTCAGGCGGCGCATCCCCCTGCCTTCCGCGCCCATGACAAAGGCAGTCCCGCTGGTGTAATCAACATCATACAGGCTTTTCGAGGCGGCATCCGATGTCCCGATTACCCAGATGTCATGTTCCTTCAACTGACGGAGCGTCCGTGCCAGATTGGTCACCGTCAGGTAAGGCACCGTCTGGGCAGCCCCGCTGGCAACCTTTTCCACTGTCGCATTGACGCCAACGGAACGGTCCTTCGGTGCGATGATGGCATGCGCACCGACACTGTCCGCAACCCGGAAACAGGCTCCCAGGTTATGCGGGTCGGTGATGCCATCCAACACCAGCAGGAGCGGCGGTCCCTCAATGGCATCCAGCAGCTCATCCAGGTTCCTTGCCAGGGAAAGCGGCTCAGCCATCGCAACCACCCCTTGATGGCGGTGCGTCCCGACCATCCGGTCAAGGCGCTGCCCATCCGTCTGGATGATGCGGACACCTGATGACTTGGCAAGTCCCAGCAGGTCCTGCATCCGCCGGTCTGTACGCCCGGCATCCACATAGACCATCTCCACCGAAGACGCTTCATGGCGGATGCGGGAAACAACCGCATGGAAACCGAATACCGCCCTGCTCTTCATGACATCTCCTGTCCTTTCATTTTCCCGTCTGTCCAGACGGGACTGGTCCATCATCGTCCGGCTTCTTGGGCATCTCCTGACGGAAAGGGCCCTCAACCAGACGGAAATCAATCTGGCGGGCATCCAGGTTGACACGGGCAACCTGCACCTTGACCTTGTCCGCCAGATGGAAACAGACACCACTGCGCTCACCGCGCAGCTCACGGCGGATATCATCGTAATGGAAATAATCCTGTCCCAGGTCCGTCACATGCACCAATCCCTCGACATACAGGTCATCCAGTCCGACAAACACACCGAAAGCAGTGACGCTGGCAATAGACCCCATGAATTCCTCGCCAAGCCTGTCACGCATATACCAGCACTTCAGCCACTGTTCCACATCATGGGAAGCATCATCCGCGCGGCGTTCATTCGCTGAACAATGCAGTCCCAGCATTTCCCATACAGCATGTTCCCTGCCGGCTTTCGCTGGCCTGCCACCCGCATTCTGGCTCTGCATGACCTGTTTCCGGATAGACGCAGGGACATCCAGATTGAGTTTCTTCCGGTCAATACCATGAGGTACATATTTTCCACCTGCGAGTATTGCCTTGATGACCCGATGGGTCAGCAGGTCTGGGTAACGGCGGATAGGACTCGTGAAATGCATATACGCTTCAAACGCCAGCCCGAAATGCCCGACATTGTCTGGTGTATAGACCGCCTGCTGCATCGAACGCAGCAGCATTGTCTGCAGTATCGTGGCATCAGGCCGCCCGGCAAACTGTCTGGCAGCAGCGGCATAATCCATCGGTTCCGGTGATTCCCCGCCCCCCAGCGTGATACCCGAGAGCGCCAGGAATGCCCTGACCTGCTGGAGCTTCTCGATGCTGGGATGGGCATGCACACGGTAAAGCCCCTCATGCTGGTGATGCGCGATGAACGCTGCTGCACAGACATTGGCGACCAGCATGCATTCCTCGATCAGCTTATGGGCATCATTGCGCACCCTTGGCAGGATTTTCTCAATCTTGCCATTGTCATTGCAGATGATTTCGGTCTCGACTGTCTCAAAATCAATCGCACCACGGCGTTCCCTTGCCTGTGCAAGCACCTTATACAGTCCATAAAGGTCCTGAAGATGCTTCACCAACGGCTTATGCTGGACCGCTTCCGGTCCTGCCGGGTTCTGCAGGATGGCATAGACTGCTGTATAGGTCAGCCTTGCCGCTGAATGCATGACCGCCGGATAGAACTGGTAAGCCGTGACACTGCCTTCCGAAGACACGACCGCATCGCAGACCATCACCAGACGGTCAACATCCGGATTAAGCGAGCAGATGCCGTTCGACAGTTTTTCCGGCAGCATCGGAATGACCCGGCGGGGGAAATACGTGGATGTCGCCCTGGCAAGCGCATCCGCATCCAATGGGGTTCCCGGCTGGACATAATGGCTGACATCCGCAATCGCGACAACCAGCCGGTAACCGTTGTCCCCCTTGACCGTCACTGGCTCGCAATAGACCGCATCATCGAAATCCCGGGCATCCTCGCCATCAATCGTCACCAATGGCACATCCCGCAGGTCGATACGCCCCTTGGCTTCTTCCGGCAGGACTGTATCCGGCAAAGCCCCTGCCTGCTGCATGGCAGCCGGTGAAAAAACATGGGGCAGCCCGAACTTACGGACAGCAATCTCAATCTCGATACCAGCATCCTCACGGTTCCCAAGCACCTCGGTGATTTTCGCCATCGGGGGGGCATACCGGGTCGGCTGTGATGTCAGTTCCGCATTGACATACTGTCCTTCGCGCGCTTTCCCTGGCTTTCCATCCAACAGGATGTCATGGGCGATACGCCGGTCTTCCGGTGCAATCCGCCACCCACCATCTTCCCGGACAAGCCTGCCGACGACATGGGTGGTTGAACGGGAAGTGACCTTGACAACCGTCCCCTCAGGGCGGCCTTTGCCATCAACACCCAGGATACGGACTTCCACCCGGTCATTCGGCATGACCTTATGCATTTCCCGCTCAGAAAGATAGATGGGTTCCTCCCCATCATCACGGATCAGGAAACCATGCCCATCCGGATGCCCCTGGACATAACCGGTGATGAACCGGGCGGAGGTGTTGACCTTGTAACTGCCCTTGACATCCTGGACAATCTGTCCATCACGCACCATCGCATCCAGCCGCTTCAGGAAACCTTCATATTCTTTTGTCTTCACCTGCAGTTCCCTGGCAAGGGTCTTGACACCATAACCCCGGGAAGTCTCCCGCAGGGCAGCCATGATCTCTTCCCGGCTGGGAATGGGATAAGGGTATTTTTTCATTGGATCCTCGCAGTGGTTGCTGATGGGAAAAAGGCATGTCGGTATCTGAACAGCCACATGATGCTTTTTTTTCACCGCTTCTGCAAGACTGTTGACAAAACCAAAGAGTACGCTATAATGGATGTCTCTTTCAGCGAAAAACTGCCATCAGTTGCTGGAACAGGAGAAATGCCCACGTGGCGGAATTGGTAGACGCGCATGGTTCAGGTCCATGTGCCGCGAGGTGTGGGGGTTCAAATCCCTCCGTGGGCACCATAAATCCGCAGATAGACCCGCTCAGAGCGGGTTTTTTATTGTCCAGAAACCCTGCACAGAGAAACCATGCCCGACCAGCCCAAGCATCCAGAAACCGGTAGACCCATGCTCTATGACCCGGCTTCCCGCCGCATCCGCAGCTTCGTCACCCGGGCAGGACGTGTCTCTTCCGGGCAGGAACGCGCCCTTCAGGAACTGGGACCAGCCTTCTGCATCCCCTATCAAAAGGAACTGCTGGACTACACAGCCCTGTTCAACCGTCAGGCAGACACTATCCTCGAAATCGGTTTCGGCATGGGAGAGACTACCGCCACCATTGCCGGATTCCTGCCCCATCTGGACTTTATCGGTGTGGAAGTGCACACCCCAGGAGTCGGTGCGCTGCTGAAACTGATTGGCGAAAAGCAGTTGAAGAACATCCGCATCATCCAGCACGATGCGGTGGAAGTATTGGAGAACATGATTCCCGATGCTTCCCTCGCCGGTGTCCATATCTTCTTTCCAGATCCCTGGCATAAGGCAAAACATCAGAAACGGCGGCTGGTCCAATCCGGTTTTGTGCATTTCCTCTGCACCAAGCTCAGGCAGGACGCATACCTGCACTGCGCCACCGACTGGGAAAACTATGCGGAACAGATGCTTGAAGTCCTCAGCGCCGAACCGATGCTCGAGAACACCGCCGATGGCTATGCCCCCCGGCCGGACTACCGTCCCGTCACCAAATTCGAGAAACGGGGACTGCGCCTGGGGCACGGTGTCTGGGACCTGGTGTTCCGGAAAAAATGACAGGCTCCGCTGCCATGCCCTGCCAATGGCGGAAGGACATGGCATCATGCATCCAGCCTGACGGTCATTTCAGCTTCAGCAGCTTCTTGATTTTGTTGATTTCCGCTTCCAGCCGAGCCGACCGTTCAGATTCTGCCGCCAGCTTCGTTTCCGAACTGTTCAGCTGTGCCGACAGCTGGCGGTTCTCTTCAGACAATGTCGAAATCTGCCGCCTCATCTCGTGGATGTTGTCCGGTGATGTCTTGTTGCCTGACCCAGTACCGAAGCGGTACGAGAACCCAGCATTGACCATCGAATCCGACTCATTCAGCGATACGCCCAGACTGAACATCTTGTTTTCATCCGGACGGTAGAAGACTCCTGCCGCAACGGCATTGGATCCGTGATACTGACCAACACCTGCCGATGCTGTCAGTTTGTGGTCTTCATCGAAATCCAATGGATGCAGTGCCGCCAACGCTGCCGCATGGGCACCGGTCCGGTGGATCTTGCGTTCCAGCTGGGCATCCTTATGCATCAACCGCCTGAAGTTGTTCTCCTGCTGCTTGGTCGCATCGTTCAGCTGGCTGACATTGACTGCATCTTTGGCGTCCGTACCATTGGCGACGTTGGTGATTTTCTTGCCACCGGCGTCAATGCCTGACTGGGTGACGGATGGTCCGCCCTTGATGGTTAAGCCGTTGCTGTTTATCCGGGCGTTGCCAGTAGTGATACTTCCATCTTTGCCAAGGTTGATGTCCTTGGCAAGACGGACTTTCAGCTCACCGCCATTGCCTTTCTTTGCCGCTATTACCCCGATGTTGTCTTCAGTGGAAAGCGCTGATTCATCGGTGATGCCGCCAACGATACTGACTTCCTTGGGTTTCTCGATGCTGCTGCCGGTATCGCCTTTGAAGGTGGTGGCACTACTGGCATTCGAGGCAACTTCCTTCAGCTGTGCGACATTGACAGCGTCGGTGTCCTTGGAACCGGCTGCAACCCCGGTGATCTGGCGGGTAACGGTTCCGTCGTTACCTACCGCGATGGCATTGTGGGTAGATACCCATGCGCTGCCCGTATCGCTGCTTCCTTTCAGGTACGCATCCGTTGCCCCAGCTTTCCGGGAAGCCACGGAACCACTGCCCAACGCCACTGTATCCGCCACACTAGCCGTTGCGCCCTTGCCGATGGCTGCGGAATTGTCCGCACCTGCCGCTACATTGCCGCCTAATGCTGCCAGGGAGTTGTCTGCTTCTGCTTTGGAGGAATCCCCGAATGCCGTGGAAGCTTTGCCGCTGGCCGTTGTACCATACCCAAACGCTGTGGATTTCTCGCCGCTGGCTTCTGTGTACCGACCAAACGCCGTGGATTCATCGCCGATGGCTTTTGTGCCCCAACCAAACGCCGTGGATTGATTGCCGCTGGCCTTTGTTCCAAATCCAAACGCCGTGGAATCAGAGCCGCTGGCGGTTGTGTTTTCACCCCAAGCGGTGGCGTTGATGGTTTTGGTTAAATACAAAGTATCGTATGCATCTTGATATGATTCAATGCTGTCTTTTAACGTAGCCCCCCCATTGACAGCCGCAATCCTGTATTTTGTGGTTCCTCCGTCATCATATTGTTCAATGGTGACTTCTTGACCTTCATAGGTCAGTTTCCCCGCTTTGGTACCGGAACCCCAAGCGGTGGAATTGGTGCTGATGGCCGTTGTATCATTTCCAAACGCCGTGGAACCTATGCCGCTGGCAGTAATTTTACTGTCTTCGCCAAACGCATAGCCAAACGCTGTAGCGCCTCTCCCGCTTGCAGAAATGCTTCCCCCGTTTTCCGCATAGCCAAACGCTGTAGCGCCTCTCCCGCTTGCAGAAATGGTTCCGTCATCATAAGTGCGGCCAAAGGCCGTTGCGCCCCACTCTTCTGCTTTAATGGTGCCGTCGCTGGCAGCGCCAAAGGCTGTCGCTCCCATTTCCGTTGCTGATATTTGACCTTTTTCTCCATAAGCACGTCCAAAGGCTGTAGCGCCTTCCTTATCGTTCGCCCCTCCGCCGGTTCCGGCTGATATCTTTCCGCCCATCGTAGCGCTGCCAAAGGCTGTCGAGCCTCCCCCTTCCGCTGAAATAGTTCCGCCTAACGTAGCGTATCCGTAAGCCGTAGTGCCGATTTCGGTTGCTTTAATGCTGGGCGCATCATAACCGCTTTCTTTTGTCCCGACATAACCAAACGCCGTGGCAGCCATGCCGCTGGCCGTTGTGCCCCGACCGAAAGCCGTGGCATTCTCACCGCTGGCTTCGGCATAATGACCCCAGGCAGTTGAGCGCTCACCGGTAGCTTTGGCATAATGCCCCCAGGCGGAAGACTCCGTCCCAGACGCAGTAACTGAATTGCCCTGGATTTTAGCTCCTTCACCGTCAGGCGCTCCCCACGCTGCCGGTTGTCCAACCCCGGCCAGACACGCGCCAAGAAGCACCGAATACAGCACCCGTGATGCACGGCTACCCTTGCCATGGCTTTTTGTGAGTTCAGACACCACCACGAAACACTGGTGGACTTTGCTGAAGATGGTCTTGTAGCTCTGGTTCATCGCTCTACTCTCCTACGGGATTGACTCCGGTCAGGGTGCAGCTGGTTCCCTGCCGATGTGCGTTATCAGGTATGTCTTCTAATGCTTATTAAAAGCAGTTGACTGTCTTGGCAGTTTACAGAATGTTACAAACATCTATCAAGTCTTTCCCTATGGGGTACGCCTGACAATACGCTATAACCTGTCAGACAGGCCATGCCAGCCTTTTTCCTGTTGAAACAACCTGCAAGGAAACATCATTCAAAACAACGGTTTATCTGCCTTCAATGTCTTTTAACAAGCATTAAAGGACATTGGTTGGCACAGCCTTGACCGTATGCCAAGGTTGTTTATGTGTCACCTGCATGCACCATAGAAAAAGCGTCTGGAAAAAACTTTCCAGACGCTTTTCCTGTCGGCTTCAGGTTTCCCGGTCAACGCAGGGAGAAATCGACCTTGTTGGCACCACCGGTGTCTTTCTCGCTTTGGAGGACATAGAGGCGGTCATCCGGAATCCTGCCTTTCTCCAGCAACCATTCCTTGACCGCCAGCCCTCGCCGGTTCGCCAGTTTCAGCAGGTCATCCTCGGTGACGGACTTCGCATAATGTTTCGCCAGCAGCAGTTCCATCTCTTCGGTCGGCAGGGATTTATCCAGCCCGATCCAGTTGGAAGGTTTCTCGAATTTCTCGCGCTTGTAAAGCTGTTTCAGCTTGTCGGCATATTCGCTGTCGCTGACGGCGACCTTGTCGGTTTCAGACAGTCCCTTTTCCTTGCGCTTCATTGCACGGACCTGACGGAGGATCCGCTGCTTGCCGATACCGATGGCATCGATTTCTGGATCGTATTTGCCGGTGATTTCCAACTGAAGCGCAGGACGTTCGTTCAACGCTTTCGTCAGGGTTTCAAGGACTTTCGTTTCCTTGTCGGTGATCGCCGCAGTCCCTGGGTCGAACGGCAGATGGGACAGTTCGACATCACTGCCACCGACCAGCGATGCCAGCAGGTTGAACGGTGCGGTGACTGCCTTGGTCAGCACGTTGACAATCACCTTGATGACGATGCCACCGACCGAGAACTGCGGGTCATCCAACGAACCGCCAATCGGCAGGTTCAGGTCGATGACACCGTTACGGTCCTTCAGCAGCGCCAGCGCCAGACGGACCGGCAGTTTGATGGCATCCGGGCTTTCGACTTCCTTGCCGAGGGTCAGCTGGTCCAGGATCAGCTGGTTCTCTGCTTTCAGCTTGCGGTCTTCAATCTTGTAAGCCACGTCAAACGACAGCTTGCCTTTCGCAATGCCGTAACCGATATACTTGCCGGAATAGGAACTGAATTGTGACAGTTCCATGCCCTTGACCGATGCTTTGAGGTCCAGCGAGAGTTTCTGGCTCAGCAGGTTGGCTGCCCCTGTGATGTTCAACGGCGCACCGTTGACCTTGCCATGGACCTCGATATGCGACCGGGTATCCGGGCTGGTGGAGATATGCTCGACCTTGCCGTTCAGGTTCATCAGGTTCGCCGTGTAATGCGGACGGATGAAGTTGTCGGTGAAGCGCACCCGACCGTTTGTCAACGTGAATTTCCGGACAGCCAGTGAATAGTTTGGCGGCGGCCCTTCTTCGGCAGGCGCATAAACGGTTTCTTCCGGTGCAATCTCATCCGGTGCCACATCATGCGGCTCCGATGCTGCCCCCAATGCAGAGATTGGCGGGGTCTTTGAAGCATCTTCTGCCGCCGGTTTTTCCGCCTCTGCCTGTACAGGTTCGGACTGGGCTGATTCCGGTTGCCCTGTTTCCGGCTTGTCGAAAGGCAGTCCTTCATCACTCCGGGTCAGGCTCTTCCTGCCGCCTGCCTTGCTGCGCAGGATGTCATGGAGGTTCAACACACCATTCTCCCGCAGGATGACCCGGGCGAAGAACTGGTCCAGCATCACATGGTCGACCACGACATTCAATGGTTCCAGGTTCGCCTTGATGCCATTGAGTTTCAGGACATTCCAGTCGACGAACGGCTGTCTGGTCATCTGGTCGAGTGTGACCAGGCGGCTGATGGCAGCGTTCCCGGCAAAGGTCCCTTTCAGGCTGTCCCCAGTCTTGGAAACCTGTGCACGTCCCTGGACAGACAGGTCTGCACGCCTCAGTGTCAGGTTGACCTTCTCATCGATGAACGGCTGGATGAAGGTGATGTCAACATCCTTGATGTTCAGGTTCAGGTCCGCCTTCAACGGCATAGGCGCCACTGTCCCCTTGACATCCAATGTTCCCCGCTTGTTGACCTTGGCGGTCACGGTAACCGGTGCCGGTTTTGTGAAATCGCTGGACAGCTTCTCAACGCTGACATTCAGGTTGTCCACCTGCGTCGTGACACTCTTGCCTGCCAGGGTGTTCTGGAATGTGATGCCCCAGTCCTTGAGGTCGATCCGGTCAATCAGGAAGCCGAAGCTGCCACCCGCCGCTTTCGCCGCCTGGCGGACGGCTGTCCGGGCTTTCTGCTGGACACTGGCTGGCGGAGCCTTCATCGCAAACTGGATTCGCGCCCCTTCTGACAGGACACTGCCAACCGTGGCGTTCCTTTCGCCGAGGTTGACCATGACATCCTCAATCTGCAGACCGAAATCTTTCAGCACAAAACCTGATGGCACCTGCTTCATCGCATCATCAACCTTGATGACACCGCCTTCGACCGCCAGTCTCTTCAGGCCGATGACCATTGCGGAGCTTGAGGCGGATTCTTCCGAAGACAACGCGGTTTCTTCAGTAGCAGGCTTGACCTGTGCATCCAGGTCTTTCGGGAGGATGGGTTCATAGCCACTGTTCGCATCGGCAATCGGTGTCAACTGCGCCATCTGTTCCAGGTTCCATTGCCCCGCCGCACAGCGCACCAGATTGATTTCCGGCTGTTTCAGCTGGATTTCCGCAATATTGATATTGCCTGCCAGTACATCACTCTTATCCAGCGTCACGGCGAAACGGGGCAGGTTGACAGCAGGTTTCCCGTTCAGTTCAGCTACCAGCAGGGAATTCAGTGCGACATCCCCGCTGACAGTCAGTCCCATCTCGCCAGTCTCCGGTTTCATGAACCCGACTTTCAGGTCAGTATCCAGCCTGCCGTCCTTCAGGATGAAGTTCGTCTTGAACGGCACATATTCCATATAGGACAGCAGGTTCAATGCCTCCAGCTTGATGTTGACGTTGCCATCCTTGTCCTTTGAGAACGCCCGTGCCTTGCCACCCAGCTCGAATTTCTCATGGTTGACATTCGCGCTCATCGCCAGGTCAACAAAGATATCCACCTTGGAAGGGATGTTCGAGATAAACGGGATGGACAGGTTCAGCGTATCAACGATGTGCTTCTTGCCTTTCGGCTGGTCATCAAAGGTGATGGTACCGTCCTTGACCTGGATGTTGTTGACCGAGAAATAGGTCGGCTTCTTGTCTTTTTCCGGTTTCAGGGCAAAGGCGATGAAATCATCGAAGTTGTAATGGTTCTTGCCTGTCCGGACTAGATGGACAACCGGTTTTTCCAGCTCGACTTCTTCGATGACCGGTGCCAGGCGGAAAATCGACTCGGTTGACAGGTTGACCGCCAGTTTTTCAAACGAGACGAAATCTTCTTTGCTGTTGGGTTCGGAAAGGTGCAGTCCTTCCATCTTAACTGTCAAGGTCAGTGGATTGAACGACACGTCCTTGAAATCAACCGTCCGGTGGAATTTCTCTGCAACAAATTCCTGCGCCTTGGATTTGATGATGCCCGGCAGCGCCAGGATGCCGAAGGCGCACCAGACCACCATGAAGGCACCGATGCCGATGGCTGTCCATTTGACCCAGCGTCTGCGCAGGATTTCTTTCAGCCTCGTCTTGAAGTCCGGTTTTTCAGCAGGGTCGTCCGGGGAACCCTCTGCTGGCACCTGTGTCTGATCCTGCATCGCTGCCACCTTTCTGTAATCGATTCCTAAGGGAACTGCCTTTTCCGAGCCATTATGTTCTGTATGGCTATCTTAAAGAAAAGCATCCCCGAGATAAACCCAAAAGCATCAAAAAACGGCTTGTTTGTCCAAAACAGACAGAAAATATCCTGGAGGCAACGGGTCATCTACCTTTTTTCCTAGAACCGCCTGACAGTGCGGAACCTTTCCGGATGCCCCGGGGGTCACGTTGGGTGGGCATCCCGTCACTGTCTGGGCCATGGCGGTTGCCTCCCGGCTTCCCCGACCGCAGAAGGCCGCCCCGCTGCCCACCTGCTTTGCCGGTGGGTTTCCGGTTCCCCTGTCCTGATGACAGCGGTTTCCCTGCCTGGAAGCGCGCCCCTTTCACCGGTGCCGATTTCCATGCGGGCACCAAGGCATCCGGTCCACTGCCTATCAGGTCACCATGCCCATGCTGGCGCAGCCATGTCCGCAGCAGCTGCCAGTTCTCCGGATCGTGATACCGCAGGAAGGCCTTGTGCAGACGGCGGACCTGCCCCTTGCGGGCTGTCTCAACCTTTTCTGAATCATAAGAAACCGGTTCCAGCGGATTCCGCTCGGAATAATACATCGTGGATGCCAGTGCCATCGGTGTCGGCATGAATGTCTGCACCTGGTCCGGCCGGAAATCATGCCGTTTCAGCCAAAGCGCAAGGTTCAGCATATCCTCATCAGTCGCCCCGGGATGCGCCGCAATGAAATACGGCACCAGATACTGTTCCTTGCCCGCCTCACGGGAATATTTATCGAACAGCCGTTTGAATGCATCATAGGTGCCGATACCCGGCTTCATCATCTTCGACAGCACATTCAGTTCTGTATGTTCCGGTGCAATCTTCAGTAGCCCGCCGACATGATAGGTCACCAGTTCACGGACATATTCCGGTGAACAGACCGCCAGGTCATAACGCACCCCTGACCCGATGAAAATCCGCTTGATGCCCGGCACCGCCCTTGCCCGGCGGTAAAGGTGGATCAACGGACCATGGTCGGTGTTCAGGTTCTTGCAGATGGACGGATAGACACAGGACAGCCGCCGGCAGACCGCCTGCACTTTTGGATTGCGGCATCCCAGCCGGTACATGTTCGCTGTGGGACCGCCCAGGTCCGAGATGAATCCGGTGAACCCTTCCACCTTGTCGCGGATTTCTTCGATTTCCCGGATGATGGAGTCCTCAGAGCGGCTCTGGATGATGCGCCCCTCATGCTCGGTGATCGAGCAGAATGTACAGCCGCCGAAACAGCCCCGCATGATATTCACCGAGAAACGGATCATCTCCCATGCCGGGATCCGCTCATCCCCATAGGCGGGATGTGGTGCCCGGGCATAAGGCAACCCATAGACACCATCCATCTCTTCCATCGAGAGTGGCAACGGCGGGGGATTCAGCCAGACATCACGCTCACCATGTGCCTGCACCAGCGCACGGGCATTGCCCGGATTCGACTCCTGATGCAGCACACGGGACGCATGGGCATACAGCACCGGGTCATCCTTCACCTGTTCGAACGAGGGCAGGCGGACCACGGTCTTGCCATCTGTCCGTCGATGCAGGCTGATCCGCTGTGCTTTTACTGTCTCCACACTTTCCGGCTTGCCGGCTCCAGCCATCACAGTTTTTTTCAGGTCAGCCGCTTTCTTTGCCTGGCATGCCTCAATCTCAGGGAAATAAGGATTCGGATGCGGTTTGACAGGTCCCGGCTTATCCAGATGCGAAGAATCAATCTCCACCCAGTCCTCCGCCGGTTTCCAC
Source organism: Oxalobacter sp. (assembly GCA_018384065.1). Lineage (GTDB taxonomy): Bacteria > Pseudomonadota > Gammaproteobacteria > Burkholderiales > Burkholderiaceae_D > Oxalobacter. The sequence continues at coordinate 121,782 of JAHAYL010000056.1, read as the reverse complement.
CCCCTGGGCACCATGAATGCAGTTCCCCGCAGGTCGCGGATGCTGCCGACCGGCTCACCGGATGCCATCCGGTGCGACAGCTCGACCATCGCCCGTTCCGCATTGCCATAGACCAGCAGGTCAGCCTTGCAGTCCGGCAGCACCGAACGGCGGATATTGTCTGACCAGTAATCATAATGCGCCACGCGGCGCAGGCTTGCCTCAATCGATCCGACAACAACCGGAATGCCTGGATACGCTTCCTTCGCCCGCTGGGCATAGACCAACAGTGCCCGGTCAGGCCGTTTTCCCGCCACACCGCCCGGTGTATAGGCATCATCCGAACGGATCTTGCGCTCTGCGGTATAACGGTTCACCATCGAATCCATATTGCCCGATGTGATGCCGTAATACAGGCGGGGACGCCCCAATGCCTTGAAATCCTTCGCCGAGCGCCAGTCCGGCTGGGCGATGATACCGACCTTGAATCCCTGGGCTTCCAATACCCTGCCGATGATTGATGCCCCGAAACTGGGATGGTCGATATAGGCATCCCCTGACACGATGATGATGTCACAGTACCGCCAACCCAGCAGGTCCATCTCCTCCCGGGACATCGGCAGGAACGGCGCAGCCTTCGAGCGCCTGGTACGGCTTGATGTATAGGAAAAGATGTTTTTGGCAAGCAGGGTCATCGGCAGATACCGTCAGTTGGTCCTGTTTCAGGAAACCATTCCGTCAACAGGGTTATTGTACCTGCCTTCACCCCTTTGCGGCAGGGCAAGGAAACAGCTTCAGGCAATGCCTGTCACCGTTTTGGAGATGGATAACTGACTTCGAGGATTTCCAGTTCTTCAGGACCGTTGGGTGTATGCAATGTCACGATATCGCCTTCATGCGCCTTGATCAGGGTTTTCGCCATCGGGGATATCCAGCTGATGCGGCCCTTCAACGGATCGAACTCGTCGATACCGACGATAGTGACAGTGTTTTCCTCACCATCCTCACGGGCATAGGTGACGGTTGCCCCGAAAAATATCTGGTCATTGCCATAATGGACGCTGGGGTCGAATTCTTCGGCGGATTCTATCCTTTTGAGCAGGAAACGCAGACGGCGGTCAATCTCACGCAGACGGCGTTTGCCATAGATGTAATCCCCGTTCTCTGAACGGTCACCGTTGGATGCCGCCCAGGAGACGATGGAAACGGTTTTCGGCCGTTCGTTGTCAATCAGGTCAAGGTATTCATCCTTGAGTGCTTTCAGGCCTTCAGGCGTGATGTAGTTCTTGAACCCTGCTGGCAGTACAGGTGTGCCGGTCTCGATTTCTTCGTTCTGGTCGGTTTCTTTGGTGAAGGCTTTACTCATGGCTTTCTCAAAAATGAAACCCGGAGCGGTGGACCACCCCGGGTATTGGCTATCTGTTTTCCCAATCAGTCGTTGCCAGACGCACGGAACAGGTTCAGCTGGTTGCGGATCCCGTCATCCGAAGGGGCAAATGCGGAGTCTGGATGCAGGCGGGATTCTTCAAGCCTGTCCAGGTATTCCGGTGTCACATCCCCAGTGATGTAGATACCGTCAAAGCAGGAAGCATCAAAACTGGTCAATGCCGGATTGACATCGGTCACGGACTGTTTGAGGTCTGCCAAGTCCTGATAAATCAGGGCATCAGCCGTAATTTCGCGGCGGATTTCCTCAATAGACTGCCCCCTGCCGGCAATCAGTTCCTGGCGGGTCGGCATATCAATCCCATAGACGTTCGGATAGCGGACTGGTGGTGCGGCAGAGGCGAACATGACTTTGTTGGCACCGGCTTCACGGACCATCTGGATGATTTCACGGCAGGTGGTTCCGCGGACAATGGAATCGTCGACCAACAGCACGTTCTTGCCCTTGAATTCAGAACCGATGGTATTGAGTTTCTGACGGACAGAGCGTTTGCGGACTGCCTGACCCGGCATGATGAAGGTCCGTCCGATATAACGGTTCTTGATCATGCCTTCACGGTACTCAATGCCCAGTTTCAGTGCCAGCTGGATGGTTGCAGGACGGGATGAATCAGGAATCGGCATGACGACATCGATATCGCCTGTCGGAATCTCATGCTTGATTTTCTCTGCAAGGTATTCCCCCATTTTCAGGCGGGTTGCATAGACGGAAGCCCCGTCAATCAATGAATCCGGACGTGCCAGATAGACGTATTCAAAAATGCAGGGGTTCAGGCTTGGATTTTCAGCACATTGGCTGCAGAACAGTTCACCATCCAAGTCGATGAAGATGGCTTCCCCTGGGGCAACATCCCGCATGAAGCGGAAGCCCAGCCCCTCAAGCGCGACGGACTCACTGGCAATCATGTATTCGGTGCTGCCGTTGATTTCAGCAGAACCGATGCACAATGGACGGATGCCATAAGGGTCGCGGAAAGCAAGGATGCCGTAACCGGCGATATGGGCGACCGCCGCATAGGCACCCCGGACACGCTGATGCAGCACCCCGACCGCCTTGAACAGCGATGTCGGGTCAAGGGAAGAACCGCTGGATGCCTGCTGGATTTCATGCGCCAGCACATTGAGCAGGACCTCTGAATCGGAATTGGTGTTGATATGACGGCGGTCATTGCGGAACATATCCGCCTTGAGCTCATCGCAGTTCGTCAGGTTGCCGTTATGGGCGAATGTCATGCCGAAAGGCGCATTCACATAGAACGGCTGCGCCTCTTCCTCGTTCCGCGCAGAACCGGCAGTCGGATAACGCACATGACCGATACCGCAGACACCAGGCAATGCCCGCATGTTACGGGTCCGGAACACATCCCTGACCAGTCCATTCGCCTTGAACATCGCAAATTTGCCATTATTGCAGGTCGCGATACCGGCAGCATCCTGACCACGGTGCTGCAGAAGCTGCAATGCATCGTAAATCAGCTGATTGACCGGTGATTTTGAAACGATACCAACAATCCCACACATGGTGGTCTCCTCACTCAAAATTAAAACCGTCACCCAACATCAGTAACGTATCCTTTTTGCCAGATAATCCGGCAGGTAAGGAACCGTCTGCTCCGCCAGTGCAACCATCACCGGCGAGAACAGGGCATTCCGCCAGAACGGTTTCTGCGGCAGGTCTGTCAGTCCTGCCACCAGCACCAGCGCAACGCCGATGACCATCCCCTTGCAAAAACCAAACGCCCCACCAAGCAGCCGGTCCAAGAAAGACAGCCCGATGGCACTGACCATCCCGCTGACCATCCTGCCTGCCAACCAGACCAGGATACGTGTCCCGATGAACATCACCAAGAACAGGATGATGGCACCTGCCGTCCCTTCAGTCATAGACCCCGGCAGCCATGGCGCCACGGCATCGCCGAAATGGGTCGCCACATAAAAGGCAATCACCCAGCCTGCCAGCGAAACGGCTTCCCGGATGGCACCGCTGACCATACTGCGGAGCGCCAACCCACCGACCAGCAGCACCAACAGGATGTCAAACCATGTCAAGACACTGCTCCATCCACCGGTCAACGCCGCTTCGTCTTGTTGGCAATCATCTGACCGATCGGGTCACCACCGGATGATTTCTTCCCTGCGGACCTTCCTTTGGCTGCCCGCTCACGGTCAGCCTTGGCCTTGCGTTCTTTCTCTGCCCGTTCCCTGTCGGCTTTCTCACGGTCAGCCTTTTCCCTGGCGGCACGTTCACGGTCTGCTTTCTCGCGCTCTGCCTTGGCTTTGCGTTCTTTCTCTGCCCGTTCCCTGTCGGCTTTCTCACGGTCAGCTTCCGCCCTTGCCTTTTCTACAGAACGGTCAGGCGCGGCTTCTTTCACCGGTTCTGTGACAGGTTCAGGGGCTGTATTCGATGCAGGTTCCGGCGCAGCGACACCGGCATTCTGCTGGTCTGAAGGTGGTGGGGTTCCCTGGTCAGTTGCTGGCTGGGCATTTGGGTCTGCCGGAGCAGGCTGTGGTTCTGGCTGTGCAACGGTTGAAGATACCTTGGAATCGACCTGCAACGCCACGTTCAGGTTCGGCTTCTGTGGTTTGGATTCAAAGACCAAGGGCAGGACAATCAATGCGGCGATGACCAAGACAATCGAGCCAATCAGACGGCGGCGCGCACGCTGTTTTTCTGGCAGCTGTGGATCAGCCTCTTCGACAGTTCCCCGGCTGCGCCTTCCCTGTTTTTCGTTGGCAGGCGATGCATTCCGGCCCGCAGCCCGGTTGTTGTCCTGCGCCGTTTTGTCCCGGCGGAAAAATGAAAACAGACTCATGCAATCAGTGATGGTTTACTGGATCCCTTCCAGGTGGCAGTCAGGCCGGTGTGACACCTGTGACAACCCAGAATGATCCGAATGCGATTATTCTATCATCATTCGATGCGTTTTTCCGTGCGCCCGCCAAGGCTTTTTCAGCTTCTTCACAGACAACAATCCGTTCACGGGGCACGCCTGCCGCCAGCAGTTCCGTCAGCAGCACATCCACCGATGCCGCCCTGGGCAACGGCAGGTTCGTGATATACCAGTCATCGACCTGGTCTTTCAAGATACGGACAACCCCGTTGATATCCTTGTCTGCCATCGCACCATAAACCGCCAGTGTCCTGCCCTTGCACGGTGAAGTGCGCAGATTGCCCGATAATGTCCCCGCAGCATGAGGATTATGCGCAACATCGACAATCACCAATGGATTGTGTCCGATGACCTCGAACCGTCCCGGCAGACGGACCTGCGGCAACGCTTCGAAAATGGCTTCGATATAAACCGGCAGACGGTCCCTCAGTGCATGGACAGCAGTCAGTGCCGTCGCGGCATTGGCTATCTGGCAATCCCCGTACAAAGCAGGACGGGGCAGTTCCCAGAGGGCTGTGCCATCCGGTCCCCGGTAATGCCAGGTTTCCCCATCCATCTCACCGGCATAATCCTGTCCATACCGCTTCAGGTCTGCGCCGATGGCGGCGGCATGGTCCAGCAGAGACTGCGGGGGATCAAGTTCACCATAGAGGGCAGTCCTGCCTTTCCGGTAGATACCCGCTTTCTCAAAACCGATCTTTTCCCGTGTATCCCCCAGGAAGGCGACATGGTCGATTGCCACATTGGTGACAATTGCAACATCGGCATCCAGCAGGTTGACCGCATCAAACCTGCCACCCAGTCCCACTTCCAGGACCACGACATCCAGCCTGGCATCAGCGAAAAGTTCCATCGCCACCAGCGTCGTGAACTCGAAGAACGTCAACGGCACATCACCGCGGACCGCCTCAACCGTTTCAAAGGCATGGACCAGCTCCCCGTCAGACACCATCTGTCCGTCGATGCGGATACGTTCATTGAAACGGTGGATATGGGGTGATGTGTACTGACCGACCCGATAACCCGCTGTCCGCCAGATGGTCTCCAGCATCATACAGGTGGAACCCTTGCCGTTGGTGCCCCCGACAATCACAACCGGACAGTCGAAAGCGATTGCCAGCCGTTCCTTGACCGTACCGATGCGGTCCAACCCCAAGGCGATTTCCTTCGGATGCATCGCCTCGATGTAATCCACCCATTCCGGCAAAGTCCGCGCAGCCTGCTGCACAACAGTCATATCCATCCCCTGTTACAACGTTCCTTCAAAGCCCAAAATGACAAACGCCCGTCTTTCAGAACAGGCGTTTGCAGGATCATGCTGTGGTTTCCCGGTCAGGAGAGTTTATGTTTGCCCAACAGCATCGACAGCAGTTCAAACAGTTCCTGCTTCATGTCACGGCGGTCGACAATCCGGTCAACCGCGCCTTTTTCCAACAGGAATTCTGAACGCTGGAAACCCGGTGGCAGTTTTTCCCGGACTGTCTGCTCAATGACCCTTGGTCCGGCAAACCCGACAAGTGCCTTCGGCTCAGCCAGCACGACATCACCCATGAAGGCGAATGATGCAGAAACCCCACCCATCGTCGGATCGGTCAACACGGTCAGGAACGGCAGACCTGCCGCCGACAGGTTGGTCAGGCTCATATTGGTCTTCGCCATCTGCATCAGGGAAAGCAGCCCTTCCTGCATCCGGGCGCCGCCAGACGCGGTGATGCAGACAAAAGGCACTTTGCGATCAATCGCCGCATTGACCCCACGGACAAAGCGTTCACCGACAACAGACCCCATTGAACCGCCCATGAACTCGAACTCAAAGCAGGCGACCACGACCGGCAGGGTATTGATGGTACCGCCCAGCACAATCAGCGCATCGGTCTCACCTGTCGCCTTTTCCGCATCCTGAAGCCGGTCAGGATAGCGTTTGCTGTCCTTGAATCCCAGTGAATCGACAGGACCAACGGTCTGTCCAATCTCATAACGCCCTTCAATGTCCAGCAGCAGATTCAGCCTTTCACGGGCACGGATACGCATATGATGGCTGCACTGCGGGCAGACGCGGACATTGTCATCCAAATCAGAACGGTAAAGCACCGCTTCGCAGGACGGGCATTTCACCCAAAGACCTGCCGGCACACGGCGTTGGTTCACCTGATTCTGAATCCGTGGCAGGGCTTTGCTGTCGAGCCAACTACTCATCTTCTCTCCTGATCAGACAGACCGTGATGGCTAGCATCACGGTCTGTTTCCAAGCGGGTCAACCGCTGAATTTCCTTTACAAGGCGCTATTAGAAACCTAAACGGCTGATCCGTCCAGTGCCTTGCGGACCGGTTTCAGGAACGATGCCACCGCAGCCGGTGCCTCCTCTGGCGGGACTTTATCCATTTCCTGGATAAGGCGGGTACCCATCACCACGGCATCCGCAGCCTGTCCCAGACGCTGCGCTGTCCCGGCATCCCGGACGCCGAAACCGACTGCAACCGGGAACGGGACAACCGCCTTGATCCGGTTGATGCGCTGCCGCACTTCCGTGACATCGATATTGGCAGCCCCTGTCACCCCTTTCAGGGAAACATAATAGATGAAACCGCCACCAATCCGGGCGACATGCTGGATGCGTTCATCGACCGAGGTCGGCGCCAGCAGGAAAATCTGGTCCATTCCCCTGGCCCTCAGCATCGCGGAGAATTCCTCGGATTCCTCCGGCGGATAGTCCACGACCAGCACCGCATCTGCACCGGCATCCGCCGCTGCGTCAACGAATGCCTGCTGTCCCATGTTCTCAATCGGGTTCGCATACCCCATCAGCACCACCGGGGTCTTTGCATCATCCTTGCGGAACTCGGCAACCTGCTCCAGCACTTTCTTCAATGTCATCCCGTTCTTCAGGGCGACTTCCGAAGAATGCTGGATCACCGGACCATCTGCCATCGGGTCGGAAAACGGCATCCCGAACTCAATGATATCGGCACCGCCTTCAACCAGGGCGTGCATGACGGGCACGGTCTGTCCAATAGTCGGATAACCGGCTGTCATGAAGGGAATCAGACCTTTCCGGTTCTGTTCTTTCAGTGTTTTCAGTGTTTGTTCAATGCGTGACATAATCCATCCTGTCTATCTGTTCTGTTCCATACGTGACATCCAAAAACGGAAAAGCCACATCACCATTCAACACCGGCACGCTGGGCGACCGTGTGCATATCCTTATCCCCCCTGCCAGATACATTGACCAGGATGATCTGGTCCTTCGGCAGGTCAGGTGCCATCTTCATCGCCTGTGCAAGCGCATGGCTGGATTCCAATGCAGGGATGATCCCCTCGACACGGGTCAATGCATGGAACGCCGCAAGTGCTTCATCATCGGTGATGCCGACATATTTCACCCTGCCGATATCCCGCAGGTAAGCATGTTCTGGTCCGATACCCGGATAATCCAGCCCAGCGGAAACCGAATGGGTGTCGATGATCTGGCCATCTGCATCCTGAAGCAGCAGTGTCCGGTTACCATGCAGCACACCCTTGACCCCCATCGTCAATGACGCTGCATGGCGGCCGGTCTCAAGACCGTCCCCAGCCGCTTCCGCACCGATGAGCTTCACATCCTTATGACCGATATACGGGTAGAAAATCCCGATGGCATTGGAACCACCGCCACAGGCCGCCACGACATAATCCGGCTGGCGGCCGGCAATTTCCGGCATCTGCACCAGGCATTCCTCACCGATGACCGACTGGAAATCCCGGACCATCTTCGGATACGGATGCGGCCCCGCCGCCGTCCCGATGATGTAAAACGTGTTCTCGATATTGGCGACCCAGTCACGCATTGCCTCATTCAGTGCATCCTTCAGGGTATTGGATCCCGCAGTGACTGAAATGACATTCGCGCCAAGCAGCTTCATGCGGTAAACATTCTGCGCCTGACGGGCGACATCCTCACTGCCCATGAAAATATGGCATTCCATCCCGTAACGGGCAGCGATGGTCGCGGTTGCAACCCCATGCTGGCCGGCACCGGTCTCGGCAATCACACGGGTCTTGCCCATCCGCTTCGCCAGCAGCGCCTGGCCGATCACGTTGTTGATCTTATGCGCACCGGTATGGTTCAGGTCTTCACGCTTCAGGTAAATCTGGGCACCACCGAGCATGTCTGACCAGCGTTTCGCATGGTAGATTGGAGAAGGGCGACCGGCATAATGCTTCAGTTCATACCGGAACTCCGCCAGGAAATTCGGGTCATCGCGGTAACGCAGGTATGCCTGCTTCAGCTCATCCAGCGCATGGATGATGGTTTCCGCCACAAACAGACCGCCATAAGGCCCGAAGTGACCGTGTTCGTCAGGCTGGTCATAGCCTTCGACTTTATAGAATGGACGTGTATCTTTTTCTTCCATCAGAGACTCTCTTTTCTCATTGGGTGACAGGCAGGTCAACTGCCTGCTGGACATTTGATCTGAAGGGAAATCCTGGAACCTTACAACCCAACCCGGCTGGCATCCCCCTGCCGGACAGCGTCGATGAACGCACGGATTTTCCCTGCATCCTTGATGCCCTTTGATGCTTCGACGCCACTGCTGACGTCAACTGCATACGGGCGCAGCTGCCTGACGGCGCCAGCTGCATTTTGCGCGTTCAATCCACCACTCAAAACGGCCTGATGAGCGGTTTCTTCTGATACGATAGACCAATCGAAGACCTTTCCTGCCCCACCATAAGCCTCTGACCAGACATCCAGCAGAAGCCCCCGGAACAACGGGCTGGCGTTGCGGTAAACATCATTGTATTTTATCAAATCCACTGCGGTTGTCTCCGGTTTCACCCGGAACGCCCTGATAAAAGGTAGCCTCGATGCAACAGCCGCCATATGGCACGATGATGGCGTCTCATCCCCATGGAACTGCAGCAGTGACAGCCGTACAGCCTGCGCAACCTGGGCAACGGCTTCCGGCGTTTCATTCACAAACAGCCCTACTGCCGTGACAAAAGGTGGCAGCAGGGCAACCAACCGGGCGGCACGGTCAGGCGTGACATAACGCGGGCTTTCTGGATAGAACACAAATCCCAACGCATCCGCTCCGGCTTCAACCGCCGCCAGCACATCTTCTTCACGGGTCAATCCACAGATCTTGATTCGGGTCCTGCTCATCTTTCCCCCTCAAGGAAACACATCATCCCGCTGGGGCAGTCCCCATTTCGGGTCATAGAAAATCCGGGACAGGTACAACCCATCCGGCATGAAAGTCGGGGCCGCTTTTGAACGGTCTTTACCTGCCAGCAGTTCCGCCATCCATTCAGGCGGATGGTTGCCCTTGCCGACATAGACCAATGACCCGACGATATTGCGGATCATATGGTGCAGGAATGCATTCGCCTCAAATGTAAAGACAATCAGGTTGCCCTGCCGCTCAATCTGAGCTGTATGCAGCGTTTTCCAAGGCGTAATCGATTGGCATTCTGCCGTCCGGAAAGCTGAGAAATCATGTTCCCCCAGCAGATATCCCGCCCCTTCACGCATCCGGTCGATGTCGAGTGGACGGAACACCCAGCCCGCCCGATGATGCCACAAAGGGGAACGCACCGGACTGTTGTATAACAGATAACGGTAACGGCGGCGGACAGCACTCGAACGGGCATGGAAACCTTCTGTCCCGCCAGGCACCTCACACGCCCAGCGCACCGCCACCGAAGGCGGCAGCCAGGTATTGAGCCCCCGCACCCATGAATCAGGACGGCGGTCGATTTCCGTATCCAGATGCACCACCTGTTCTGTCGCATGCACCCCGGCATCTGTCCTGCCGGCACAGGTCGTTGCAATATGGGTCTGGGTGAACTGGAAAATGGCAGACTCCAATGCATCCTGCACCGTCAGGCCATCCGGCTGTTTCTGCCAGCCGTGCCATCCCGTGCCATCATATTCAATGCCCAATGCCATCCGCTTCATAAATCCCCTGTCTGCCATGCATTCCTGCAGGCAATAACCGCCCAACAATAAATGGATAGTTTACTGGAAGATGATGGAACCCGGCGATTTTTCCAAGCACCATGGACAGACGACTGGCTGCAAAGAGGAAAAAGCCGGTCTTCCACTAGACAGTCAACGCAAAGACATAGTCATCCATGACATAACCGTTGCCGATGGCGTTCTTTTCTTCACGGATGACGCTGAAACCGAGTTTCCGGTAAACATGGACTGCAGGATTGCCCCGGTTGACGTTGAGTTCAATGGTTTCCAGACCATTGTCTCTGGCAGCCTGGATGAGGAAATCCAGCATCTGGCGGGCATAGCCCCTGCCCCGTTGGTGCCTATAAAGATAGAACTTGCTGAGATACAGGGCTCTTCCCCGAGGATACCATGCGAGGAAACCGAGGATGCTGCCATTTTCCCTGACGAAGTGATATCGGTAACCTTCCGCCAACTGCCGGGTGATGGCTGGCACTGACTGGAACATGGCAATCATATAGTCATTCATTGCAGGACCGATGATGGGGTCATAGTGTTCCTTGACGATTTCGGTTGCAACTGCAGACAGCCTTTCGATGGCATGACTGTCATCTGGCGGGATTTCCTGGAATTCCATGATGCCCCTTCATCAAATTGTTTGAAATGGCAGATAACAGAAAGTCCCTGATGGCATGCCATACAGGGACCTGTTCTTCTTCATTCCTTCCTGCTTATGCCAGGATGATGCGGAGCATCCGGCGAAGGGGTTCCGCAGCGCCCCAGAGCAGCTGGTCACCGACTGTGAATGCCGAGAGGTATTCACCGCCCATGCCCAGTTTACGCAGACGGCCAACCGGGATGGTCAGGGTACCCGCGACTTCTGCCGGGGTCAGGGCCTTCAGGGTGTCGTCCTTGGTATTGGGAACGACTTTCGCCCACTGGTTATGACCCTTCAGGATATCGGTGATTTCATCCAGTGGCACATCTTTCTTCAGTTTGATGGTAAGTGCCTGGGAATGGCAACGCATCGCCCCGACACGGACACAGAGCCCATCGACCACGATGCGGTTGACATCGTTCCTGCCGAGGATCTTGTTGGTTTCCGCTCCGCCCTTCCACTCTTCACGGGACATGCCGTTGCCAAGGTCTGTGTCAATCCATGGGATGAGGTTGCCTGCCAGTGGAATGCCGAACTGCTTGGTTTCTTCTGCGGTCATGCTGCGCTGGCGGGCAGAGACCTGACGGTCAATGTCCAGGATAGCAGATGCCGGGTTCTCCAAGTCGGTCTTGACGGCATTGTTCAGGATACCGAACTGGGTCAGCAGTTCGCGCATATGCTGTGCACCGCCGCCGGATGCCGCCTGATAGGTCATGGTGGTCATCCATTCGACCAGGTCCTGCTGGAACAATCCGCCCAGCCCCATCAGCATACAGGAAACGGTGCAGTTGCCACCGACATAGTTCTTGATACCTTTTGCCAGGCCATCCTTGATGACATCCAGGTTGACGGGATCCAGGATGATCAGCGCATCATCATTCATGCGGAGTTTGGAGGCGGCGTCAATCCAGTAGCCATCCCAGCCTGTCTCACGCAGTTTCGGGAAGACTTCCAAGGTGTAGTCACCGCCCTGGCAGGAGATGAGAATGTCGCATTTCCTGAGTTCATCGATACTGTAAGCGTCTTTCAGTACGGTTTCATTCTTCGCCCATACAGGTGCCTGTCCACCCGCATTGGAGGTGGAGAAGAAGACTGGTTCAAACAGGTCAAAGTCTTTTTCTTCCTGCATACGCTGCATGAGCACAGAACCGACCATGCCACGCCATCCAATCAATCCAACCAATTTCATTTCAATCCCCTGTTCAATGGTTTGCCTGTCCTGCCTGTTTACAGTGCTGCAACAACAGCATCGCCCATTTCTTTGGTGCCGACACGCTGGCAGCCAGGTTCGTAGATGTCACCGGTGCGCAGGCCGCTTGCCAGGACTTTCTTGATGGCACTTTCGATGCGGTCTGCCTGGTCATTCATGTTGAAGGAATAGCGGAGCATCATGGCAGCGGACAGGATCTGCGCCAATGGATTGGCAATGCCCTTGCCTGCGATGTCCGGTGCGGAACCGTGGGAAGGTTCATACAGCCCTTTGCCGCTTTCATCCAGGGATGCGGATGCCAGCATCCCGATGGAACCGGTCAGCATGGCGGCGGCATCAGACAGGATGTCACCGAAGATGTTGCCGGTCAGGACGACATCGAGTTCTTTCGGTGCACGGACAAGCTGCATGGCGGCATTGTCCACATACATATGGTCAAGCTTGACTTCCGGATATTCTTTCGCCACATCAATGACGGTTTCACGCCAGAGCTGGGAAGTTTCCAGCACATTCGCCTTGTCGACCGAAGTCAGTTTCTTGCCCCGCTTCATGGCGGTCTGGAAACCGACATGGGCGATACGGCGGATTTCGGGTTCAGAATAACGCATTGTGTCGAAACCTTCGACTGCACCTTTGAAAGCGCCATCCGGTGCAGCACGGCGCCCCCTTGGCTGACCGAAATAGATGTCACCTGTCAGTTCACGGACTATCAGCAGGTCCAGACCAGAGACGATTTCCGGTTTCAGGGTGGAAGCACCTGCCAGTTCTGGATACAGGATGGCTGGACGCAGGTTGGCGAACAGTTTCAGGTTCTTGCGCAGGCCAAGGATTGCCTGTTCTGGGCGCAGTGCCCGTTCCAGGTTGTCGTATTTGAAATCACCGACCGCACCGAACAGGACGGCATCAGCTTCCTGTGCCAGTTTCAGGGTGCTTTCTGGCAGCGGATGGCCATGGTTGGCATAGCCGACACCGCCGACGTCTGCCCATTCCATTTCAAAGTTCTCGCCAAGTGCATTCAGGACACGCACTGCTTCGTTCATGATTTCTGGACCAATGCCGTCACCCGGCAGAATTGCAATTTTCATGTTTTCCCTCTTCTGGACTGGCCTGCCCAAACAGCTGGCCTGTCCTGTTTATCAATGGTTGTATCTACGATGTCCGCTCAGATGGTGTTCGCCAGCCAAGGCTGGTCAGCGATATGCTGTTTCTCAAATTCAGCAATCTTGTCTGACTTGCGCAGGGTCAGGCCGATATCGTCCAACCCATTAAGCAGGCAGTACTGGCGGAACGGATCAATCTCAAACGGTATCTTGATGTTGAAGTCCGCATTGATGATCTGGCAGCCCTCCAGGTCAATGGTCAGGCTGAAGCCTGGATTGGCATTGACCAGTTTGAACAGGTCATCAACCTGCTTTTCAGACAGCCTGATGAGCAGCAGACCGTTCTTGAATGAGTTGTTGAAGAAGATATCGGCGAATGTCGGCGCGATGATGGCACGGAAGCCATACTGCTGCAGTGCCCACGGCGCATGTTCACGCGAAGAGCCGCACCCGAAATTCTCACGGGCAATCAGGATGGAGGCGCCGGCATAACGTGGCTGGTTCAGGACAAACTCGGGATTGACCGGACGGGTGGAACAGTCCATGCCCGGTTCCCCATGGTCGAGGTAGCGCCACTCATCGAACAGGTTCTGCCCGAAGCCTGTCCGCTTGATGGATTTCAGGAACTGCTTCGGGATGATGGCATCGGTGTCAACGTTGACACGGTCCATCGGTGCGACAATTCCTTGATGTACGGTAAATTTTTCCATGCTTCACCTATTGGTTGTTTTTTTCATCTGACTGCTTCCAGCCAGTGATGGAACGTCCTGGAAGACATCCCGGATCCTTTCTTTCCTTTCATCCAGTCATCTTGCGACATTGACGATTGCCGATGTCTCTGCACGCTGCGGCTTATCGCCTTTGCCCAAGAAGGTGTAACAGGCAAAGACCAATGTCACAACAGCAAGCATGTAGGTGATGATCTTGATGAATTTCATCGCCGTCGGTTTTCCTAGAGTTTACGGACATCCACAAAGTGGCCTGCAATCCCCGCCGCTGCCGCCATCGCAGGCGACACCAGATGGGTCCTGCTGTTCTGTCCTTGCCTGCCCTCAAAGTTCCGGTTGGAGGTGGACGCACAGCGTTCACCGGGTGCCAGCCGGTCATCGTTCATTGCCAGGCACATGGAACAGCCTGCCTCACGCCATTCAAAACCGGCATCCCTGAAAATCTTGTCCAATCCTTCTTTCTCTGCCTGTTCCTTGACCAGGCCAGAACCGGGAACAACCAGTGCCTGCTTGACGTTCGGCGCTTTTTTCTTGCCTTTGACAACTGCTGCTGCGGCACGCATGTCTTCAATGCGGCCATTGGTACAGGAACCGATGAAGACTTTATCAACCATAATGCTTTCCATCGGGGTACCGGCTTCAAGACCGATGTATTTCAATGCACGGACCATGGCATCACGGCGGACGGGGTCTTTCTCATCAGCTGGATCCGGCACCCGGTCTTCAATGGAGACAACCATTTCCGGTGAGGTTCCCCAGGTGACCTGGGGTTTGATTTCCGCAGCATCGAGTTCAACGGTGAAATCGAACACGGCATCAGGGTCTGAATGCAGGGTGCTCCAGTAAGCGGCCGCCTTTTCCCACTGGTCGCCTTTCGGCGCATAAGGACGTCCCTTGACATAGTCGATGGTGGTCTGGTCAACCGCCACAAGCCCAGCCCTTGCCCCAGCCTCAATCGCCATGTTGCAGAGGGTCATCCTGCCTTCCATCGACAGTGCACGGATGGCGGAACCTGCAAATTCCATTGCACAGCCGGTACCACCCGCTGTCCCGATCTTGCCGATGACTGCCAAAGCGATATCCTTGGCAGAGACACCTGGCTGCAATGTCCCTTCGACCTTGACCAGCATGGTTTTCATCTTGCGTGCCAGCAATGTCTGGGTTGCCAGGACATGTTCCACCTCAGAGGTACCGATACCATGTGCCAATGCCCCGAAGGCCCCGTGGGTCGCAGTATGGGAATCACCACAGACAACGGTCATGCCCGGCAGGGTCGCCCCCTGCTCCGGTCCGATGACATGGACAATCCCCTGACGTTTGTCGTGCATGTTGAAATAGGTCAGGCCAAATTCCTTGGCATTGGCATCCAAAGTCTCAATCTGTAAACGGGAAACCGGATCCTTGATAGGACCGTTGCGGTCCTGGGTGGAGACGTTATGGTCCGCAACCAGAAGGTTGGCGGAATTCCGCCATGGTTTACGTCCTGCCATACGGAGCCCTTCAAATGCCTGCGGACTGGTGACTTCATGCAGCAGCTGCCGGTCAATGTAAAGGACTGTGGTACCGTCTTTTTCGGTATCAACGATGTGGGATTCCCAGAGTTTGTCGTAAAGGGTCTTCGCCATGATGTCTTTTCACCTGTTGTTCTGGATAGCTTTTAATTATGCCACATTTGCCCTGTATCCTGTTCAGGAACAAGGAAGGGCAACAGCCTGTCAGGCAACCTGTTTATCCCAGCGGCAGGCGAGCCATGCGGCGATGAACCCTACCAATGCGGCGGCGGCAGCGCACCAGTAGATGGCTTCATGGGGCATCCCTGCCCAGACGAATGACAGCAGGAAAGCACCGAGTGTGCCACCGATCCCCCATGATGCGCTGATATAGATTGCCTGTCCCCTTGCCTGCAAAGCACCCGGGAACCATTTCCGCACCATGAAGATGGAAGCGACATGATGGGCACCGAAGGTCGCCGCATGAAGGATCTGCGCAACAGCGAGTATCAGGAATGCAATGGCACCGAATCCAATCATCAGGAAACGGACGACGGCAATAAGCAGGCTGCCCAGCAGCAGCCATTTGACCCCGACCCGCTTGATGATCGGGTCATGGAAGATGAAGAAAAGGATTTCTGCCGCCGCTCCGGATGCCCACATCAGGCCGATGGTGATACTGCCATACCCAAGGTCTGCCAGATAGAGCGAATAGAATGAATAGAGCGAGGCATGTGCCGCCTGCATGAAGAAGGCGGAAACCAGGAATGCCACGATTTCCTTCTTGAACAGGACCTGCCAGATGGAGGCTTTTTCCTGGACGGGTTCCACAGAAGGTGTCTGGTGGAGCCTGAGGCTGATGATGAGCGTGATGCCCAGGATAGCCGCCCCCAGCCATGGCATACAGGCGATACCCGCCTTTTCAAAGATATAACCTGCTATAGCAGTCATGACGATATAACCGATGGATCCCCATAGGCGGAGCTGCCCATAGCGGGACATGTCGTTCCGCATCTCGCCAAGGATCAGGGTGTCGGACAGCGGTCCCTGCGCACTGGTGAAGATGTTGACAGCAAACATGAAAATGATGAAATACCAGAATTTGCCCGGGAAGAAGAATCCGATGAACACCACCAATGCAGCGGCGGCAGTCAGTTGGAGCATCCGGTCACGCCTGCCGGTCAGGTCTGCCAGCCATCCCCAGAGGGTGGGCCCGATGATGCGGGTCCCCTGCATCACCGCCATCAGCATACCGATTTCAAAGGGGCCAATCTCCCGGAAAGACAGGTACAGTGTGACATAAGCGGGGAAAACGCCGACAAAGCTGTAATAGGCGAAATAGAACGCCCCGAAACCGAACGCCTGTTCAGGCCAGTCTTTTTTCCGTGTCACAATCAGCGTCAGTCAGCGGATGGTTTGGCTTTTGGCAGGGTTCCCTGCACCGGTGTCAACGGGACCTGCACATCAGTACACTGGGCGCGGTACTGCAGGACAGCATCCATCAGCACCAGCGCAAGCATGGCTTCCGCAACGGGTACGGCACGGATACCGACACAGGGGTCATGCCGTCCGGTTGTCTCAACGGTCACCGGTTCTCCACGGGTATCCACTGACTGACGGGGCAGGCGGATGGAGGGGGTCGGTTTCACTGCGATGGCGACCCGGATGTCCTGCCCGGTGGAAATGCCTGCAAGGATGCCGCCGGCATGGTTGCTGGCAAAACCATCCGGCAGGATGGCATCGCCATGTTCCGAGCCTTTCTGTGCGACAGCGGCAAAGCCATCGCCGATTTCCACGCCCTTGACGGCATTGATGCCCATCATGGCGGCGGCAATCTCCGCATCCAGTTTTTCTGCCAGCGGACTGCCCAAACCGACGGGCACGCCAGTAGCGGCAATCTCGACTTTTGCCCCGATTGAATCCCCTTCACGGCGGAGAGCGTCCATGGCGTTTTCCATGGCGGCAAGCAGTTCCTTGTCATCGGTTGCGGCAAAGAAGGGATTGCCTGCGGTGTGTTCCCATGCCTTGAAAGGCACCGGTATGGTCCCCAGCTGGGACAGGCAGGCATGGATTCCGGTGCCAAACTGGTCTTTCAGCCATTTTTTCGCTACAGCACCTGCAGCCACTGTAGCGGCGGTCAGGCGTGCAGAGGAACGTCCGCCTCCCCGAGGGTCACGGATACCGTACTTCATGAAGTAGGTGTAATCCCCGTGTGCAGGACGGAAAACCTCTGCTATCCTGCTGTAATCCTTGCTGCGCTGGTCCTGGTTCTCAATCATCAGCGCAATCGGTGTCCCCGTGGTCTTGCCTTCATAGACACCGGACAGGATCCTGACAGCATCCGGTTCACGGCGCTGGGTCACAAAACGGGAACTCCCCGGACGGCGGCGGTCAAGGTCATGTTGGATATCTGCTTCGGAAAGTGCCATACCAGGCGGGCATCCGTCGATGATGCAGCCCAATGCGGGACCGTGGGATTCACCGAAGGTTGTGACGGTGAACCATTTACCGAATGTGTTGCCTGCCATAGTAATGTCCGTTTCGATGATGAGAGGGATAAAGAAGGAATTTTAGCATGAGCTATGTCTGCCATTGAAAACCGGCTCATGGTAACAGGGATGGTTGGTCAATCTGTCAGATGAACGAGAGACAGACTGTCTCGATGCACCAATCCATCAATGGTCCAGGCAAGACACCAAAGAGGATAATAAGCGCACCATTGACCAGCAGGGCAATACCAGTATCTTTCGGAACAGTGACCCGGGAACCATCAGCAGGGGCATCCAGGTACATGAACTTGACGACCCGCAGGTAGAAGAAGCCGCCAACAACGGCAAAGAGGATGCCGATGACGGCAAGCCAGGTCAGCCCGGCATCAATGGCTGCCTGGAAGACGGCGACCTTGCCGTAGAAGCCAACCAGCGGCGGCACCCCGGCAAAGGAAAACATGCAGACCATCATGGTCAATGCCATCCAGGGATTCCGGCGGTGCAACCCTTTGTAATCGTCGAGTTTCTCTGCTTCCTTGCCGTTCTGGGACAGTGCCATGATGACACCGAATGCCCCAAGCGATGCCAGGATATAGACGACGGTGTAATACATGGAAGCGCCGTAAGCGGTATAGGAGACACCTCCTTCACCAGTCATCCTGACACCTGACAGCATCCCGATCAGCATATACCCCATATGTGAGATGGTGGAATACGCCAGCATCCGCTTGATGTTTTTCTGCATGATGGCGGCAAGGTTGCCAAGCGCCATGGAGAGGATGGAAACAACGATGAGCATCGGCTGCCAGTCAAGTGCCATCGGCAGCAGGCCCTGACCCAAAATGCGCAGGCAGACGGCAAAACCCGCCAGTTTCGGTGCACCGGCAACCAGCAGCGTCACTGCTGTCGGAACACCTTCAAAGACATCCGGCAGCCACATATGGAACGGTACGGCACCGAGTTTGAAGGCGATGCCACAGACGATGAACACGACACCAAAGACCATGACCAGCCCATTGGTGGACTGACCTGAGATGGCTGAAGCAATACCTGCAAACCGGAATGAGCCGGTGACGCCATAGACCATCGAGATGCCATAGAGCATCAGGCCGGTTCCCAATGCCCCCAGGATGAAATATTTGGTGGCGGCTTCCACTGCATTGCCATCTTCCCGCTTAAGGGCCGCCAGCGTATAGAGCGGGAATGTCATGAGTTCGATGCCAAGATAAAGCGTCAGGAAATCACCGGCAGAAATGACGGTCATCTGTCCGAGCAGTGAGAACAGCGCCAGCAGGTAGAACGCTCCGCCCAGATAGGCTGTGGTCAGGTTCCGTTCATTGACGTAACGGCGGGCATAGACCAGGGTAAGGAACATGGCCGCATAGGTGCAGAGCTTGAGCACATGGGCAACAGCATCCGCAATGAAAGCGCCATAAAATGTGACAGCCCTGCTGCCACAACAACCCGCCAGCCAGGCTGAGCCTGCTGCACAGGCGGCGATGATGAGGAGGGAAAGCCAGAATGTGATGTCCCGGTGTCTCTGCGGCACAGACAGGTCCAGCAGCATCAGGATGGGCAGTGATGCTGTCAGGATCAGCTCCGGTATGGCAGGAATCAGGTTCATCGCATCCATGAATCATCTGCCCCTTACAGTTTGGACTGCCCTATCAATGCCATCAGGTCCGCCACAGAAACCTGCATCGCATCGGTGATGATGGCAGGATAGACCCCGGTGGCAATGATGCAGATGGCGAGTACGGTCAGGAACAGGGTCTCACGGGCACCGATATCCTGCAATGCGGCGACCTGTTCATTGCCGACCGGTCCATACAACACCCTTTTGATCATCCAGAGGGTATAGGATGCGCCAAGAACCAGGGAAAGCCCTGCGGCACAGGCAATCCAGAGGTTGACGTTGACCGCCCCCATGATGACAAGGACTTCCCCGACAAAGCCTGATGTGCCCGGCAGGCCGATATTGGCGAAAGCAAACAGGACAAAGAAAGCGGCAAAACGTGGCATGACATGGACGACACCACCATAATCAGCAATCTGCCGGGTATGCATCCGGTCGTAGATGACCCCGGCACAGAGGAACATGGCAGCAGAAACCAGACCGTGGGAAACCATCTGGACAATGGCGCCATCCAGCGCATTTTCCTGGAAAAGGAAGAAGCCTAGGGTGACAAAACCCATATGCGCCACGGAAGAGTAGGCGATGAGTTTCTTCATGTCTTTCTGGACCAGTGCCACCAGTCCGATGTAGATGACGGCGGTCAGTGACAGAGCGATGATGAGCCAGTCCAGATGACGGCAGGCATCCGGGACAATAGGCAGTGAGAACCGGGTAAACCCATAGGCACCGAGCTTCAGCATGATGGCCGCCAGGATGACAGAACCGCCTGTCGGTGCCTCGACATGGGCATCCGGCAACCAGGTATGGACCGGCCACATCGGTATCTTGACAGCGAATGCAGACAGGAATGCGAGGAAGACCCATATCTGCGGGGTCAACGGCATTTTCAGTGCATACCAGTCATAAAGGTTGAAGCTGTGGGTCTGGAGATACAGGTAGATGAGTGCCAGCAGCATCGGCAGTGAGCCGAGGAAGGTGTAGAGGAAGAACTTGAAGGCTGCGTAGATACGGCGTTCTCCTCCCCACAGTCCGATGATGATGAACATCGGAATCAATGTCGCTTCAAAGAAGACATAGAACAGCAGGCCGTCAAAGGTGGCGAACACGCCGATCATCAGGCCAGACAGGATCAGGAATGCCCCCATATACTGGGCGACCTGTGTCTGGATGACCTGCCAGCTGGCGATGACGACAATCACCAGCATAAGGGCTGTCATGATGATGAGCCAGAGCGAGATGCCATCAATCCCAAGGTCATAGTTGACATTGAAGAGTGTAATCCAGGGATGCCTTTCGACAAACTGCAGGCCATGCGCTTCCCGGTCAAACTGGAAAACCAGTGGCAGGGTGACCAACAGACTGACCAGTGAACCGGCAAGGGACAGCCAGCGGACCATGCCGGCACGTTCATCCCGTCCCACAAGCAGGACCAGAATCCCGAACGCCACCGGCACCCAGACAGCGAGTGAAAGGATGGGAAACGTTGAATAAATCAGGTTAGGCATAGTTTTCCAGTTGTCCTTATCTCAACGCAAATGGCAGCATCCAGAAGAGCAGCCCAAGCAATCCAACAATCATGACAAAAATGTAGTGATAGATATAGCCTGTCTGGAAGTGCCGGACAATCGAGGCTGTCCAGGCAACCAGCCTGGCACTTCCATTCACAATAAAACCGTCTATCACGAAGACATCACCGGCTTTCCAGACCAGATGTCCGAACTTCTTCACACCCTTGATGCAGAGCCCCCCGATAATCCATTCTTCGATGAGCCTGACTTCAATCCATTTCCATAAGACGCTGCCCAGGCACAGGGCACCACCTGCCACCACTTTCTGATACAGCTGGTTGATGTAGTACTGTTCATACAGGATCCTGTGCAGGAAACGCATTTTCCTGCGGAACCTGACAGCCAGGACCGGACGTTTCGCATAAAGATACCAAGCAGCGGCAACGCCTGCCAGCACCAGGATGAATGTGGGCGACAGCATTTCATACAATGTCATCTGCAGGGCATCCTGGAAATGCTGAGACAATATGCCCATCGCTGGATGGCGTTCATGGTCAACGAGGATGGCATCGTTGAAGAATCCACCGAAAAGCCAGGGACCGACAGCGATGAATCCGATGACCACTGAGGGGACTGCCAGCACCAGCAGGGGCAGCCGGATCAGCCAAGGCTGTTCTTCCGGCCGGTCTCCCGGCATCATGCCCGGTCCTTCCCCGCCTTCGATTGTTTCCCCGGAAGCCATCATCCGCTGGTTGATGACCTGCTGGCGCAGGAAGCGTTCCCTGCCATGGAAAACCAGGAAGAACAGGCGGAATGTATAGAATCCAGTGATGAACAGGCCGAGCATCAGGGCAACAGCGGCAAAACCTGAACCTGTGACCGTCGATGCCCAGACCGCAGCGACAATGGATTCCTTGGAATAGAAACCGGCAAAGAATGGGGCACCAACCAACGCCAGTGAACCGACCAGCATGGTGGCATAAGTCCATGGCATATGTTTCCCCAAGCCTCCCATATGGTGGATGTCCTGGTCATGGTACATGGCGAGAATGACGGAACCAGCTGCCAGGAAGAGCAGTGCCTTGAAGAACGCATGGGTCATCAGATGGAAAACCCCGGCTGAATAGGCAGAAGCGCCCAGTGCCGTGACCATGTACCCAAGCTGGGACAGCGTCGAGAAGGCGATGACCCGCTTGATGTCAGACTGGACCATGGCAGACAGTCCCAGGAACAGGGCTGTGATGGCACCGATGATGACGATGACTGACAATGCTGTATCCGACAGTTCATACAACGGTGACAGCCGGCTGACCATGAAGATGCCAGCAGTGACCATTGTTGCCGCATGGATCAGCGCCGAGACCGGGGTCGGACCTTCCATGGAATCCGGCAGCCAGACATGCAGCGGGAACTGTGCGGATTTCCCGATGGCACCGATGAACAGGAAAAGACAGGCTGCTGTGACAACGGATATGCCAAGTCCCGGCAGGACAGCGCCTGCCAGTTGATGACGGCTGTTGAAAATGTCCTGATAATGGATGGTGCCTGTACAGGCGAAAAGGATTCCGATGCCGATGATGAAACCGAAATCACCGATCCGGTTGACCAGGAAAGCTTTCAGTCCTGCTGAGACAGCTGGCGGTTTTTCCAGCCAGAAACCGATGAGCAGGTATGACATGACACCGACCGCTTCCCAACCGAAGAACAGCTGGATGACATTGTTGCCCATGACCAAAGCCAGCATACTGAAGGTAAACAGGGAAAGATAGGCAAAGAAACGCGGGACGCTGTCTTCATCCTCCATATAGGCAATGGAATAGATGTGCACCAAGAGGGAGATGACAGTCACGACCGCCATCATCATGGCGGAAAGGGAATCAATGAGCAGTCCGATGCCCAGCTGTGTCCTGCCCAATGTCATCCAGGTGTAGAGGTTGCCATCAAAACGGGCACCCGCCATGACAGCATGGAGGACCACCAGCGAGCAGGCGCAGGAGATGGCAACCCCAGCAATGGCAACTGCCCTGGCAAGGTTCCTGCCCAGGATGCGGTTGCAGAAACGGGTACCGGACAGTCCTGCCAGCAACGCACCTGCAAGCGGTGCGAGCAGCACTGTCAACAGCAGCTGGACGCTCAGCGGTTCCTGCATATGGCTCCTTTCTGCTTTCCCGTCACGTTCCTATCCTTTCAGGCCATCCATATTGTCTGCCTGTACAGACCGTATTTTCCGGAACAGGACGACAAGGATACCCAACCCGATGGCTGTCTCAGCCGCCGCCACCATCAGGATGAAGAAGACAAACACCTGCCCATCCACATTGCCCATCCAACGGGAAAAGGCGACAAAATTCAGATTGACGGATAGCAGCATCAGTTCAATGGACATCAACAGCACAATCAGGTTGCGGCGGTTCAGGAAGATGCCCATGACGGCAATGGCAAACAGGATGGCACCGACAATCAGGTAATGCATCAGGGTGACGGTCATGGTTCCCCCCCTTCCTGCGGATTTTCCGCCATCTTCTCAGCTTCCATCTCAATCAGGCTGATCCTGTCAGCCGGGTTGACTTTGACAGCTTCCCCTGCCGGGGTATAGCGTGCGTCTGTCCTGCGGCGCAGCGTCAGGACAACGGCACCGACCAACGCCACCAGCAGCAGCATCGCCGCCAGCTCAATCTGGAACAGGTATTCCGTGAACAGGGATTTCCCGATTTCCGATGTCAGGCCGGTTTCCGCCGCAGCTTCCGGCACCTGTTTCCCGATATGGCAGAATCCCCGGAAAATGACCGTCCCCATTTCCGCAGCAATCAAGGCACCGACAACGACCGCAGCCGCCAGGTTCTGCAATGCAAGGCGTTTCAGGGTGGTCATATCGATATCCACCATCATGACAACAAACAGGAACAGCACCATGACTGCACCGACATAGACCAGCATCAATATCATCGCAAGGAATTCTGCCTGAAGCAGCAGCCACAAGGCAGCTCCTGTAAAGAAACAGAGCACAAGGAAGAGCACTGAGTGTACGGGATTCTTCACCGTCACCACGCACAGCGCCGAGCCAACCAGGATGATGGCAAAGCTGTAAAACAGTGCTGTCTCAAACCATTCCATAATCATTTCCATCCGTCAGCGGTAACGGGCATCAGCCGCCTTGGCTTCCTGGATTTCTTCCTTGAATGTCTCTCCGACCGTCAGCAGGGTCTCCTTGCCGAACAGCAGTCCGTTCCTTTCTTCTGCAATATATTCAAACTGCTTGGTATGCACAATGGCATCCACTGGACAGGCTTCTTCACATATACCACAGAATATGCATTTCCCTTGGTCAATCTCATAGCTGACGGCACTTCTGCCTCCTTCTGCATTGGGGCCGATGACGATCCGGATGGCCTGCGACGGGCATGCCGCTTCGCACAGTTTGCAGCCGATGCATTTCTCAGCACCGGCATCATCCCTGGTCAAGGCATGCATGCCCCTGAAACGAGGTGAATAGGGTGTCCTTTCCTCTGGATAGCGCACAGTCGGCTTGGCACGGAACATAATCCGCAGGGTCAGGAACATGCCCTGCAGCATTTCTGCCATCGAGAAGGTCTTGAACCAGTGTTTCAGCATTCCCATCCCTTCAGCCCCATATGTTGAACGGTGTCTGCATCCAGCAGGCGATGAAAACGAGGTAGGCTAGTGTCACAGGTATGAGGACTTTCCAACCCAACCGCATGGTATGGTCATACCGGAAGCGCGGGAATGTCGCCCGTACCCAGATGAAGACAAAGACAAGGACTGATGTCTTACCTGCCAGCCATATCCAGCCGGGAATCCATGACAGGAACGCCCAGTCGAACGGCGGCAGCCATCCCCCAAGGAACAGGATGGATGCTATTGCCGAGAACAGGATGACATTGACATATTCCGCCATGAAGAACATGGCGAACGCCATCCCGGAATATTCCACCATATGGCCTGCGACAATCTCGGATTCGCCTTCCACGGCATCAAATGGATGGCGGCCGGTTTCTGCAATCGAACAGATGATATAGATGACCAGCAACGGGAAAAGCGGCAGCCAGTTCCATGAGAGGCAGGTCAGTCCCATCGAGGCGAAGAAGCCGTTTGCCTGTCCGGTAACAATATCTGACAGGTTCAGGCTGCCTGACACCATCAGGACGGTGACCAGGACAAATCCCAACGGGATACCGAAAGAGACCATCTGTGCCGCCGCACGGACCGCACCCAGCAGAGCGTATCTGGAATTGGATGCCCAACCTGCCAGCATCACACCATAGACACCGACGGAGGTGATGGTCATGAGGAACAGCAGACCGGCATTGACATCTGCCAGAACGATGCCCGCATCGAAAGGGATGACCGCCCAGGCTGTCAGGGCAGGTATCACAGCGATGACTGGCGCCAGCCAGAAAACCATCCTGTCTGCCTTGTCGGGGACAATGATTTCTTTCAGCAACAGCTTGAAGGCATCGGCAATCGGCTGTATCAACCCCAGTGGTCCGACGCGGTTAGGCCCCAGGCGGGCATGCATCCACCCGATGACTTTCCGCTCCCAAAGGGTCAGGAATGTCATCAGTCCCAAGATGACCACAAGGACAATCCCGATGCAGATCATGATCCAGACAGCATGCCAGAACTGCCCGAACAGCATCCGGCCGTAATGGTGGGTCAGGTTGAGCATTTGTGCCATCATAAGCGTTCCACCCTTATCCAACCATCAACAGGTCCCAGCATCGCGGTGTCAGGATGCCCTGATACAAGCCGGACAGCATCATCCGGCAATGCCTTGTCTATTTTTGCAGGCAGCACCTGCTGACCGTTTTCCTGGATGACACGGACACTTCCGCCCTCTGCCAGTCCCAGTGACTTGAAGCGGGCTGCAGACAGATAGACTGCCGGTGCGGATGCCTGAAGGGTCTGCTGGAGTGAAGGCGCCCGACGGACGATGCTGTCAGCGGACAGGGCTGGCAGGTCTCCAAGACGGGACATTTCCGGTATCTGATTGGCACGGTATACCGGTGGCAGTCCACTGTGGTTATCCAAGGCTGCTTTCAGGTCAACTGATGCCAGGCAGGCATCCCGCACTGCCTCAGCAGTCTCAAAACCAAACCCCTCGGCTTCCAGGAAATTGCCCAAGACCCGCAGGACTTTCCAGGCAGGACGGCTTTCCGCCAACGGTGGTACAGATGCCTTGAATGACTGGCAGTTTCCTGCTGCATTGATATAAGTACCTGATGTTTCTGTAAACGGCGCAACTGGCAGCAGGACATCCGCATAGTCCATCCCCTGGCAGAACGGTGACAGGACCACCACCATTTCCGCCTGTTTCAAGGAAGCTGCCATCGCCGGCTGGTTGAAGGCTTCCAGTTCTGGTTCAGTATGCAGGAGCAGGAAGGCCTTGGTTGTCTCAGAAGCAATGGTCTCCAGCGACACACCTGAACCTGGGGCAGGATAAGCATCCGCGACCATCCCGCCAACACCATTCGCCCCAGAAGGCAGGCATCCCAAGACAGCACCTGTCTGGTCCGCTATCCACTCCGCCATCCGATGGATGATGGATGCCTGGCCGTGCTGGAGTGCCAGTGCACCAAGGAAAACAGCTTTCCGCTGACCAGACAGCAACGAAGCGGCAATGGCTTCCGCCGGCACAGAAGGCAGGACGGTTTCCAGTCCTTCCGGAACAGGCATGCCTTTCTTCCTGGCAACTGCACACGCCACTTCCGCCAGCATACCCAGCCAACGGGCAGGGACGCCTGTCAGTTGATGGGAAATGGGCATCAGCCAGTCTTCATCCAGTGCATGGATACGGCTGACCTCAGCACCATCCGCTGCGGCTTTCCTGAAACGGACTGCCATCAGCGGTGCCTCCTGGCGCAGGCAGGCACCAATCACCAGTATCCTGTCCAGTCCTGCAATGTCCGCAACCGCCATCCCCAGCCAAGGGATTACCCTGCCATCCAACGCATTGTCCTGCTGACGGAGACGGTATTCGATTTTTCCACTGCCCAGCGAACGCATCAGTTTCTGCAGCAGGAACAGCTCTTCCAAGGTCGCCTGCGGCGATGCCAAGGCCGCCAGCGACTGATTGCCATGGTCTTCCGCAATATGAGTCAGGCCATGGGCAACATAACTCAGTGCGGTCTGCCAGTCCGTTTCAATCCATTCACCACCCTGCTTGACCATAGGACAGGTCAACCGTTCCCGGCTGTTCAGCGCCTCATAAGAAAAACGGTCCCGGTCAGAAAGCCAACACTCATTGATGGCTTCATTCTCTGCGGGCAATACCCGCTTGACCTGCCCTTCCCATGTCTGGACAACCAGATTGGAACCCAGACTGTCATGGGGGCTGACCGATTTATGTGAGGTGAGTTCCCAACTGCGGGCGCTGAAACGGAATGGTTTGGAGGTCAATGCACCGACCGGACAGACGTCAACCAGGTTGCCGGACAGTTCAGAACTGACCCATTCTCCTGGGAAAGGGGCAACCTCAATCTGCCCGCCCCGCCCCATCATGCCGAGTTCCTTCATGCCAGCGATTTCCTGACAGAACCGGACACAGCGTGAACATTGGATGCAACGGCTCATTTCCTGCATGGAGACCAAGGGGCCAATGTCCTTCACCAAGACAATCCGTTTCTCTTCCTGATAGCGGGACCTGTCAGCGCCATACTTGACAGCATATTCCTGAAGGGCACACTCCCCGCCCTGGTCACAGACCGGACAATCCAAAGGATGATTGATGAGCAGGAATTCCATGACAGCTTGACGGGCTTTCCTGACACGTTCAGTATCTGTATGGATGACCATGCCATCAGAAACCGGGGTCGTACAGGCAGGGAGAGGCCGTGGCATGGTATGCACATCCACCATGCACATCCGGCATCCAGCAGTGACCGAGAGTTTTTTGTGATAGCAGAAATGCGGCACAGCCACGCCGGCATCCAGCGCAGCCTGCAGGACAGAACTGCCAGGTTCCGCCTGTATTTTCATGCCGTCAATCTCGATTTCCATCATCCTGCCATCCAAGGCTTATGCCCCTGGATTCCCTCCCTGTCCAACATATGCCAAAAATTCATGACGGAAATGTTTCAGGAATGACCTGACCGGCAATGCTGCCGCATCACCCAATGAACAGACTGTACGTCCCTGGATATTGGCTGCCACTGAATCCAGCAGGCCGATATCCCCTGCAGCCGCCTGCCCCCGCTGGATTTTCTCAATCAGTCGGACCATCCAGGCTGTCCCTTCACGGCAGGGTGTACACTGCCCACAGGACTCATTCCTGTAAAAGCGGGAAATGTTCAGCAGGGTATGCACCATGCAACGGGTCTCATCCAAGACGATGACACCACCAGTCCCCATCATGGAACCCGCCTTGGAAATCACGTCATAATCCAAGTTCAGTCCCATCATAACATTCCCAGGCAATACCGGCGTTGAGACTCCGCCGGGAATGACTGCCTTGAGTTTCCTGCCGCCTTTCACCCCCCCTGCCAATGCCAGCAGTTCACTGAAAGGTGTGCCTATCGGCAGCTCATAGCATCCTGGCTTTTCCACATCCCCTGAAACGGGGAAAATCTTGGTGCCTTTTGCCCCATTCCTGCCCAATGCAGCATAAGCCTGCCCACCCATTGCCATGATGAATGGGATATAAGCCAGCGTCTCGACGTTGTTGACAGTTGTCGGCTGGCCGTACAGGCCCCGCTGTGCCGGGAATGGCGGCTTGAAACGCGGTTGACCATGCTTCCCTTCCAGGGATTCCAGCAGAGCCGTCTCTTCCCCGCAGACATAAGCACCATAGCCATGCACCGCATGCAGTTCAAAATCCACGCTGGAACCCAGGATATCCCTGCCCAGACAGCCTGCCGCATAAGCCTGTCTGATGGCTTCCTCGAAACGGTGGTAGATTTCCATGATTTCCCCATGGATATAGATATAACCGACGGTGGTTCCCAGTACATAGGCCGCTATCACCATGCCTTCAATCACTGCATGGGGGTTGTAGCGCAGGATATCCCTGTCCTTGAAGGTGCCGGGTTCACTTTCATCGGCATTGCAGACCAGGTATTTCTGTCCTGCATAATCCTTGGGCATGAACCCCCATTTGACAGCAGTCGGGAATCCGGCACCTCCCCGTCCCCGCAGACCGGCTGCCTTGACTTCTGCCAAGACGGTTTCAGGCGGCACTTTCCCCGTCAAGATACGTCTGAGCTGAACATATCCTCCCCGGTCGGTATAGGCATCCAATGCCCAGTTCTCCCCGGTCAGCCCTGCCAGGAGCAAGGGTGAGAGATGGCGGTCATGCAGACAGGTCATGCGCGCAGTTCCTCCAGCAGACGGTCAACTTTCTCCTTGGACATATGCATATGCATCACATGGTTGTTGACCAGGATGACAGGTCCATCCCCACAGGCGCCCATACATTCGCTTTCGACCAAAGTGAACAGGCCATCCGGAGTGGTTTCGCCAAAGCCGATGCCCAGTTTTTCTTTCAGGTAATCTGACAGGCGGTCGCTTCCGTTCATTTCACAAGGCAGGTTGCCACAGACCGCCAGTTTGTATTTACCGACAGGATGGGTGTTGAACATGCTGTAAAAGCTGGCGACTTCTTTGAGTGCGGTGGCAGGTACTTTCAGGTAATCCGCCAGTTCCTGCAGGATTTCTGGGGGAAGCCAGCCTTTCTCTTCCTGCGCGATGGCCAATGCCGCAATTGCCGCAGACAGCTTTTTGGTTGGCGGGAATTTCGCCAGTTCCTTTTCGATTTTCCGGTAAGCGTCTTCACTCAGCAGCATAATCCTGTCCTTCTCCATCTTCAGCGGTCCACTTCCCCAAATACAATGTCTATGCTGCCAATAACAGCAACCAGGTCAGGGATCAGATGTCCCTTGACCAGTTTTTCCAATCCCTGCAGATGCACAAACGAAGGCGCACGGATTTTCATCCTGAAGGGTTTGTTTGCGCCATCCGAAAGGAAATAAATCCCGAACTCACCTTTAGGTGCCTCAACAGCTGCATAGGTTTCTCCCTGCGGCAGGGAAAAACCTTCTGAGAAATATTTGAAGTGATGGATCAGCTCCTCCATACCGGACTGCATCTTCTGGCGGGGCGGTGGCGAGAACCGGTAATCATCAACCTTGATAGGACCTGGGTTCTTCTTCAGCCAGTCTACGCACTGCCTGATGATGCGGTTGGATTCACGCAGTTCAGCGACACGGACCAGATAGCGGTCATAACAGTCCCCCTCTTTGCCAACCGGTATGGCAAACGCCAACCTGTCATAGACTTCATACGGCTGTTTCTTACGCAGGTCCCATGCAACACCCGAACCCCGTAGCATCGGTCCGGTGAATCCGTTTGCCACCGCGTCTTCCGGCGAGATGACACCGACACCAACCAGACGCTGTTTCCAGATACGGTTGTCTGTCAGCAGGGTTTCGTATTCATCGACACACTTCGGGAAGCGTTCTGTGAAATGTTCAATGAAATCCAGCAAAGACCCTTCACGGCCAGCATTGAGGAATGCCACGCGCTTCTCGCTCTGGAAACGGGTTTTCCGGTATTTCGGCATCTCATCCGGTAAATCCCGGTTGACGCCGCCCGGGCGGTAGTACGCTGCATGCATCCGGGCACCACTGGCAGCCTCGTAGCAGTCCATCAATGTCTCACGCTCACGGAATGCATACAGGAAAACGGCCATCGCCCCCATATCCAATGCCTGTGAACCGATCCACAGCAGATGGCTCATGATACGGGTGATTTCATCAAACATCACGCGGATGTACTGCGCCCGGACCGGTACCTCAATGCCCAGCATCTTCTCAACCGCCATGACATAGGCATGTTCGTTGCACATCATGGAGACATAATCCAGACGGTCCATATAGGGCAATGCCTGGAGGTATGTGCGTTTTTCCGCCAGTTTCTCGGTCGCACGGTGCAGCATGCCGATATGCGGATCGGCACGGACAACGGTTTCACCATCCAGTTCAAGGATCAGGCGGAGCACACCATGCGCCGAGGGGTGCTGAGGTCCGAAGTTGACGGTGTAATTACGGATTTCAGCCATGCCTGCCCCCTTTGTCACGGATGACATGGGGCGTGATTTCCCGGGGTGTTATGGTGACAGGCTCATAGACGATGCGTTTCTGTGTTTCGTCATAACGCATCTCGACATACCCCTGGACCGGGAAATCCTTGCGGAAAGGATGTCCGGTGAAACCATAATCGGTCAGGATACGGCGCAGGTCAGGATGCCCATCGAAAAGGATGCCATAAAGGTCAAACGCTTCACGCTCAAACCAGTTGGCGGCCGGCCAGACCGCCATGACAGACGGTACCTGTGGGTTCCGGTCATCCTCAGCAAACACCCGGACACGCAGGCGGCTGTTATGCGTCAATGAAAGCAGATGGACAACGACTGCAAAACGGGGGTGTCCCAAGGCTTCTTCTCCGCCAAAGCCCAGATAATCCACGCCACACAGGTCAACCAGTTCCTCGAAACGGTAGTCTGGATCATCACGCAGCACCTGCATGACCTGGATATAGGCATTGACAGGCACTGACATGGTCACTTCGCCAAATGCCAGTTCAATCCCGATGCCTTCCCCGGCAAACCGGTCTTGGAGTTTTCCTGCAAGCGCTTCCGGATTTCTCTGCATAAGGACTCCCCTGTCATTGACGGGCAATGGTTGATGTCCGTTTGATTTTTCCCCTCAGCTGCATGAGTGCATAGAGCAGGGCCTCGGCAGTCGGCGGGCAGCCTGGGACATAGATGTCAACAGGCACGATGCGGTCACATCCCCTGACAACGGAATAGGCATCATGGTAATAGCCTCCGCCATTGGCACAGGATCCCATAGATACCACCCAACGGGGCTCCGCCATCTGGTCATAGACTTTTCGCAATGCCGGTGCCATCTTGTTGCAGAGGGTGCCGGCAACAATCATCAGGTCGGACTGCCGTGGCGATGCCCGGAAAAACGTACCGAACCGGTCCATGTCATAGCGGGCGGCACTGCTGTGCATCATTTCCATCGCGCAGCATGCCAGGCCGAAGGAAACCGGCCATAACGATCCTGTCCTCAACCAGTTGATGGCACTGTCAAGTGTCGTTATGACAAATCCCCTGTTCTGCAGACCCTCAACCGCCACAAATCACTCCCAATCCAAAGCGCCTTTTTTCCAGATGTAGATGAAACCCGCCAGCAGTTCCGCCAGGAAAACCATCACGGTCACAAATGCCTGCCATCCCAATTCACGCATCGAGGCTGCCCAAGGGAACAGGAAGGCGGTTTCCACATCAAACAGGATGAACAGGATTGCAACCAGATAGAAACGCACATCGAATTTCGCATGGACTTTCTCGAACGGTGCAAAACCACATTCGTAGATGGAATTCTTTTCAGCATCAGGACGGTGGGGAGCCAAGATACGTCCCAACACCAGTGAAAGGACACCGAATGTCAGTGCCGCCAGGAGAAAAAGGAATACCGGCAGGTAATGTTCTGGAATCACGTTCAGCACCCGGAAATCAAATTGGTTGACTGATGGGAATCCCCTGTCCATCCCTGTTGCCATCTGCATGGCAGCAGGAAATCCAAAGGCTCTCATGCTAAACGGTTATGATAACATCCCCAACGGTTTTTCCCCATAAAATATACGCTGTACGGGTTACTGCCATTTGATATCGCTGAGCGGGTAAGCGTAACCATCGACGTTGAAAACATAGTTTGATTCTTCCAACGATTTTACCCTCGCATCCTCAGAGACCTGGTATCCCATGACTTCCGCCATGACAAACGGGAAAGCACTGGTGTTGAACAACCTGCCATCATTGATGGAATACCTGTTGACCGCCTTACGGAAACGGGTGATATAGGCTGCGTTGGACGACCAGGCATAGAACGGTATGTCAAACTGGGCTCCCTTCAGGTCCGCCGTCCCATGACCGAGGTTCACAATCTCACCATGGTCCGGGACATAGATGAACAGAGTCTTGCCATCCCCATGTTCCGTCAGCTTTTCCAACACCCTGTCGATATGCCCGATGGCGGCATCATAGTGCCGGAATTCCTTGGACGAGCGGGATGCCCGCTGATAGTCGATATCGTCATGCCGGTCTTCATACCACATATGCCCACCCCAGATATGCATGACAAACAGCTGTTTGCGGTCTTTGAATTCAGCAACAAGTGGCTGAACCAGCACTTCGTCACGCCCCTCATTGAAATAAACGGTCTTTTGCGCCTGCTGGGCGACAACCTTCACCAGGGTATCGTAGATACCATCCATGTTCTGGCGGGAAAACCATCCTGTCTGGTAACCAGCATGTTCTGCCATATCGGCGATGCCCATGTTCTCTGTAAAGGGTTCCATGTCCCGTGCTGTTGCAAACGTCATCACCCTGGGAACCGCCTCACGGGTGACTGCTGATGGGGCGATTGCCGTAAAAAAAGCTGTATGGGCCTGGTCTTTCCTGCGTCCCATCATGAAACGGTCTGTTCCCGCCGGGTAGCCATAGGCACCATGATGCGCCCGCCAGTCACTCTCACCCAAGACAATGACAATCCTACGGGGAATATCATTGCCTGTGACTCCAGCAGGCAGGGAAACACCTTCCGGTAATGTCCGTTCCTTGTTTCCTGCATCCATCAACCGGTTCCGGATGGAAAAGTACTGTCCGATCATCGTTGGATAACGGTAAGCCAATGTGTTGAGATAACGGTCCTTCATTTTTTCCGCAGGGAAACGCATGAATTCATAGGACTGGCTGTATTTCTCTCCGATTGCTGCGGAAAAAATCAGCTCAGCAACAGGTGCAATTGACAGGCAGGCAAGCATAACCAGGCCAAACCACCCTGTGTGTGAGGCTTTCCATGTCAATGCCCAGAAAAACACGAACAGTCCAATAAAGGCGAAGAGCGGGAAAAAACCGACAAACTGGAGATAACCGGCCGTTTCGCTGCCCGTTGTCTCCATGGCAGAGGCAATCTGACCATAATGCAGGAGGTTCCCATAGATCTTTGCACTGGTGAGGTGGACGGTTCCCCAGAATGAAACCAGTATCAGGGCAGGATACCGCAACCATCCGCCCAAGCGCAGGACCAGGAAGAAAATCAGGGCATCAAGGACAACCCATACCTCCAGCCCCCATTCTTCCATGAAACGGGTGCTGTCGAGCGGCTGTTCCAGACAATAGCACCTGAATACCCAGATTGAAGCAATCAAGGCTGCCAGCAGCAGGATTGTCGGGATATTCCAGCATTGCCCGAGCCTGTCCCAGAGGATACGTCCGTATTGCCAGCCAGACCCTTCCTGCCCCTCCCCGGGCTTCTTGAACAGATTTGAAAATCGGAACGCCATGGTCTGAATATGATTCGGGTCAGTCAAATGCCCTGCTGGAAGGAAAAGGACTTCTTCAGATGCAACAGCCAACCGGCTGTCATCTCCTTCCTCCTGATTTCCTATTGAAAACCCCGTTAAGCAACAGTCCGCTTAACGGGGCACTTCCAGAGCCTCTGGCTCACAGTTTCATTCTGGTGCGGGCGGCGAGACTTGAACTCGCACGGCTTGCGCCACTACCCCCTCAAGATAGCGTGTCTACCAATTCCACCACGTCCGCATTGAAAATGGGATTATCGCAACAACTGTCCTTTTCAGCAACCCTTATAAAAAGGACCGGGATTATTTCTTCGCAGGAACAGTCCCTAAAGTCCCTTTTTCTCCAGCTTGTGGGGCACCTGGAACGGCTCCCGGGACAGCTCCTGCACCTGGAACCGCACCGGAACCAGTCATATCCTTCTGGGCAGGCGCTTCAGGTTTCTGTTCTTTTGCCGGTGTCTTGGAAGACTGCAGCTTTTCCATCACACTGTTCTGGGAAGGTGCACGGTATGGCCCAAAATAAGCCATTGCCAACGTCGCCAGGAAAAAGACGGCAGCCACACCAGCCGTAATCTTCGCCAGGAAGTTGCCTGAGCCAGATGCACCAAACACCCCTGAAGAAGCACCGGCACTGCTTGAACCGAATGCAGCCCCAGCATCCGCCCCCTTGCCCTGCTGAAGCAGGACCAGGACAATAATCGCCAATGCGGAGATAACCTGCACAATGAGAATGAGTCTATACAGCATGTTTTTCCTGCGTTATTCCAATTGATCTTTTACAAAACACCACGACCTAGATTGATGCCAGCTTCGCAATCGCCAGGAAATCCTGCGCTTTCAAAGCTGCTCCACCAATCAAACCACCATCAATATCAGGCATTTCCAGGAATCCTGCCGCGTTGGATGGTTTCATACTGCCACCATACAGGATCCTGACACGGCTGCCTGCCTCTGCATTCCGGCTGACCAGCAGATTCCGGATCATTGCATGGACTTCTTCCGCCATTTCCGGCGTCGGGGTCTTGCCAGTGCCTATCGCCCAGATGGGTTCATAGGCCACAACAATACCGCTGACTTCCCTGTCCTCAAGCACTTTCAGGACAGCGTTGATCTGATTCCCGACGATTTCCTGTGTCCTGCCATCCTCTTTTTCTTCCAATGTCTCACCGACACAAAGGATCGGCGTCAGCCCCCCTGCCAATGCCCGCTGGACCTTGTCAGCGACAACCTCATCGGTCTCACCGCAGAACTCCCTGCGTTCTGAATGCCCGACAATAGCGTAACGGCATCCGAAATCCAGCAGCATACGCGTGGACACCTGCCCCGTATAAGCACCGACAGCATGCGAAGAAACATCCTGCGCACCCAAGACAACCGCTGTCTCTTCCAGCAATGACTGGCACTGCGCCAGATACGGAAACGGCACACAGACAGCCAAGTCACAGCTGATGCCAGAAAGCCCTGAACGGACACCGCCCAGCAATTCTGTATTCATCGCCAGGCTGCCATTCATTTTCCAGTTTCCGACAATCAGTTTCCGCATTGTGCTTTTACCTGAAATCATGCAATCTTTAATTATATCCTTTACCGTATAATCCAGTCAATAAAAATACGGCACATCAATCCTTTACTGAAGGATAAGGCTCCGGTACTGCCCATCATCTTCCAACGTTTCACCACCCTCAGCTGTCAGCGAATCCGGATTGTTGAAGCCGCCCTGCTGGATTTCCTGTGCAGTCGCCGGCCGGACATCTGTCACCGACAGTTCAAAGCGCAACGCCATGCCTGCCAACGGATGGTTGCCATCAAGGACCACCTTGCCTTCTGCAATCGATTCCACCCGATAGACCACCGCTTCCCCATCTGGGGCATCATCCTCGGGAATCCCTTCGAACTGCATACCCACTTCCAATGGGTCAGGGAACAGGTCACGGTCCTCCACCCGGACCAACATGGCATCATATTCCCCGAATGCGTCTTCCGGTTCCACCTGGATACGCGTCTTGAAACCGGTCTCCTGACCATCTAAGGCCTTTTCCAAGGCTGGCAGGATATCATCATAACCGCCATGCAGGTAAACAATGGGTTCAATCCCCTCATCAATCAGATTGTTGTCCGCATCTGTCAGGCTGTACTGCACCGTCACCACACTGTCCTTCGTGATCTTCATATCATCAATCTCCTCTCCATTCCCATCATTGCCAAGCTGTCTGCAAGATTATACCTACGCCTTGATGCTGGCAGACACCCCATTCCATCCATCAATCCCTTCTATGCCTCCACCAACCACCCTTGTATGCCAGAAGCTGATTTTCAATCGACATCTTCACTACAAGAAAACCATTATTTGTCTGATTAAAATAACATATTTGTAGAATTACATGAATCTGTTGCCTTCTTGCAAAACTCAACGAAATTCATCGTTGAATGACAGGGAATCATTTAAAAAAACCGCTATAATTCGTTTCCGAGATGACTGCTGATCCATCCCTAGTGGAGATGGCGTCGGTGGTTCTCTATAAGACAGTAATTATTACCGGTAATTAACCTGATTTAACCAAGGATTACAAAATGAAAAAATCTTTATTGATCGCTGGCCTGCTGGCCCTGGCTCTGACCGCTTGTGGTAAAAAACCAGCTCCTGCAGCTTCCGCTGCTGCTTCTGCTGCTTCTGCTGCTGCTTCCGCTGCTGGCTCCGCTGCTCAGGCTGCTGGTTCCGCTGCTGCTGCTGCTGCTTCCGCTGCTGGCTCCGCTGCTCAGGCTGCTGGCTCTGCTGCTAAGGACGCTGCTGCTGCTGCTGGCTCCGCTGCTGCTGCTGCTAAAGACGCAGTTAAAGATGTTAAGGACGCTGTCAAGAAATAATCCATTATTTCTGTGTCTGGAAAAGCCGATCCTTGTGGTTGGCTTTTTTGTTGCCCCAGATACGCCGTAATGGTCTTCTGCATCCGACAGGACCGCCTTGTTCTTCCAAGAGATTCCAGCCGCCGTTTTTGACAGCTCCGCTACACAACAGAAAAACATAACCGCTGTTGCTGTTTTGCAAATATCCTCTCTCCTTCCCTGCCTCCTCAAAGACAAACCGGCAAAAATGATTATAATCATTCCAGTAGGGACTCATCCCTGTTCCGCCATTTCGAGGAGGGATGATTTCTATGGATTATGATTTTTTCTGCAATTGACTTTTATTGATTCAAAAAAGGATTACAAATGAAAAAGACTTTATTGATTGCAGGTCTGATGGCTCTCGCCCTGACCGCCTGCGGTAAGAAACCGGCTCCTGCAGCTTCTGGCTCCGCAGCCGCTTCCGGCTCTGCACCTGCTGCTTCTGCTCCTGCTGCATCCGCTGCATCTGCACCTGCCGCTTCTGCTCCTGCTGGATCTGCAGCTGCTTCCGCACCTGCTGCTTCTGCTCCAGCCCCTGCTGCTCCAGCTCCTGAAGCTCCTAAGAAATAATCTGATTTCTTATTGGACCCTTACAAGGGAAAAGCTGACCTTTTGGGTCAGCTTTTTTCATATTCTCTCCCCCCTTTACTGATTTCCTCGGATTCCCAAACCGCTTTTCCTGTCCCAAAAATGTCTTTTCTGCAAAAAACAACAGAACCTTCAGCCAAAGCCAGACTTTCTACAAATATTCAGGTTTACCCAAAGCCTTTATTTGCTACCATAGCTTATCAAGCCAAGCAAAAAACATTTGATTGTCGCAATATTGCAAAATTTATGAAATTCCCGACAAAAACTTCAAAGACAATCGAAAAAAACTCGCTATAATCATTCTTACTAGAGAGCCGTCAAGGTCATGGCTTTTGGGCATGAAGTTGGCAGTTTTCTAAAAACCCAGTAATTACTACAGATACATTTATCTGATCTTTTTATTAAGGACGACAAAATGAAAAAATCTCTGTTCATCGCTGGCCTGATGGCTCTGGCTCTGACCGCATGTAAGATTGGCGAAGCTCCTAAAGGTTCTGCACCTGCTGCTTCCGGTTCCGCTGCTCCTGCTGCTTCCGCACCTGCTGCTTCTGCCGCTGCATCTGCACCTGCTGCTTCTGCATCTGCACCTGCTGCTTCAAAATAATCCGGCTTTCATCGGTGAAAAAAGCCAGCCGCCAAGGTTGGCTTTTTTATTGCCTATCCAAACCGTTATAATCCCTTTCCAAGGCTCATGATGATTTTGAAAACGGGATACGAAAGCAATACCATGAAAAAGACGCTGTTCCTTACAAGCCTGTTGGCATTGGTCTTGACAGCCTGCAGCAAAGAACCCCCATCTTCCGCTGGAAAGAAACCCGAAGCACCTGCCGCTCAAGGCAGTAAAACGGTCCCTATTGATCCCAAGGCGGCAGCTCCTATCGCCACAGATGAACGGACACCGCCTATCGATCCAAAGACTGGGGCACCGGCATCTGGTGGAAAACCCTGAAACCTGAAGGAAAGTCTTTTTGTCTGGACAACCTTATCAGACATCAATCCAGTCTGTCCCGTTCTCCTGGTCTGCCACCATGACCTGTATGCCATGCCTGGAAACAGCTTCCTCGATGGCTTTCCTCGCATAATCAGCCAAGTTGTTGTTCTGGCTCAGATGGCAAGCCACCACTGCCCGAAGGCATGAACGGTCAACTTCCATCAGGAAACTGGCGGCATCATCATTGGAAAGGTGTCCATAAACACTCCTGATCCGCCGTTTCAGATGTTCTGGATAATGGGATGTCCGCAACATCCCTTCATCATAATTGCACTCCAGGAGCAGCAGGTGGCAGGCAGACAGTTCCCGTTGGATATGGGGGGTCACCTGTCCGGTATCCGTCAACATACCGATTTTGCTGACACCATCCGTCAGATGGAACTGCAAAGGTTCCCGGGCATCATGTGATGTTGTAAAGGCAGTTACCTTCAGGCTGCCAATCTCAATGCAATCCCCATCCCGGCAGAAATTCAGGTCAACTTCCGAGAAATCCTTTCCCATCCCCTGGAATGTCCCATTGCTCATCCAGAGAGGAATGCCATAACGCTTTGCCAAAGGCAGGATACCATTCGCATGGTCACCGTGTTCATGGGTAATAAAGACAGCGTCCAGTTCCTCTGGCTGGCACCCAACCCGTTTAAGACGCTGATGGATATCACGGATACCAAAACCACAGTCAAACATGACCGTGGTCCGATGCATCCCATCAATGGCCGTGACAAGCAGTGAATTCCCCTTGCTGCCACTGCCAAGGCTTGTCAGTCTCAACACCGCTTACTTCAGCTGACCATACAGCAGCTTGACAATCTGTTTGGCAATGGAAGAGGTCTCCAACTGCCCTTTGTCATCCAATACCACAACCTCAGACCTGCCACCGGTTTCACGGACAGAAATCTGGAATTTGTCGATATGCTTGTCTTTCTTTGAAGAGAACCAGCCACTGAACCATCCCTTCTGGTCTTCCGGTGTGGCTTTCGCCTCAGCATCCTGGTCGACATAACGGACATAATACAGCCCAGCAGAACGGTCGCGGTCCTCAACCGTAAAACCGACATGGTCAAGTGCCAAGCCAACCCGTCGCCATGCCCTGTCAAAGGTTTCATCGACAACAACTTTGGAAACGCCTTCTTCAGTGACCATCGTTGCCTTGGGAACAACCTGCACGGTCCTCTTCTCTGCGATAGCGCGCGCCCGTTTTTCCTCTTTCTTGTCCATATCACTCAGATGGACAAGAAGACGTGCGAGGAATTCTGCTTCCAGTTCAGGATCAGACGGCCGGGCTGTCCAGACCGTACTTTCACTATCTGAACCCTGCAGCTCTTCTTCCGCGCCCCGGTGGCTGATATAGATTTCTGTTGAACCATCAGTCCCCCGTTCCAGACGGGTCCTGAACTTGTCCCGCTCACCGGTAGAATACAGGGAATCAAACAGTTTGCCCAACGTGCTGCGGATAAAGTCCTGAGGAATCTTTGCACGGTTTTCCGCCCAGTCCGTCTCCATGATTCCCGTCTCGGGGGAATCAATATTGATCAGGAATCCATTGTCCTGCCAGAAATCACGGATGGGCGTCCACAATGCCTCAGGCGGACGTTTGACCACCAGCCACCGCTGGTTGCCCAAACGTTCGATATGGATAT
Organism: Oxalobacter sp.; assembly: GCA_018384065.1. Lineage (GTDB taxonomy): Bacteria > Pseudomonadota > Gammaproteobacteria > Burkholderiales > Burkholderiaceae_D > Oxalobacter. The sequence goes on along the minus strand of JAHAYL010000056.1, from coordinate 81,223 downwards.
CTTTGGCTTGGTTCGGCGCAACGGAACCCAACGAAGCTGCATCCGAAGATGATGACAGCCCGCCTTCCATTTCCTTGCGCTGCTGGTTGTAATCAGAAGCAGTGATGATGCCGTTGGAGTCAGGAATCATAAACCGGTTATCACGCTGGAGCTGGGTCAGGTCCGGTGGAATCTCCAGCCTTCTGCCCGGTCTCTGGGCAGCGGAATCACTCTTATAATCAATACGGTCTGAATCAAGCAACTCTTCAACAGAACTGCATGATGTCAAAGACAGGACAACCGCCGTACTGATGACAGCGGCACTGATTTTTTTACTGATCAACATATATCTGTCTCAAACCAGGAGGCAAAGAAATACGGAACCACTCAAATCTGGATACCACCAGCCTGCATCGCTTCCCTGACAGTTTCCTTGCAACCGTCAGAAAGCGGTACAAGTGGCAGACGGATGCCTGGCGGGACAATGCCCATCTGGCTCAATGCCCATTTGACCGGGATTGGATTGGCTTCGACAAACAGCTTCTGGCTCAACGGCAACAGTTCACGGCTCAGGCGGACTGCTGATGCAACATCCCCTCTCAATGCAGCCTGGCACATCAGATGCATCTTCTTAGGCGCAACATTACCAACAACTGTAATATTGCCACTTGCACCCGCCAGTATCAGGGAAACCGCTGTTGGGTCATCTCCTGAAAAAACCTGGAACCCTTCTGGAATACGGTTCAGCAGATCCAAACCACGGGCAATATTGCCCGTTGCATCCTTCACTGCAATGATGTTGGGGATTTCCGCCAAACGCAGGATAGTCTCATTAGACATGTCAGCAACGGTCCTGCCTGGCACATTGTAAAGCACTATTGGAATATCCACCGCTTCGGCAATGGCTTTGAAATGCTGGTAAATCCCTTCCTGGGTCGGCTTGTTGTAATAAGGGACAACCTGCAGGGTGGCATCAGCACCATAACGCTTGGCATGCTTGGACAGTTCTATCGCCTCTGCCGTGGAATTGGCACCGGCACCGGCGACAACAGGCACCCGCCCAGCGACCTGCTCACAGGTCACCCGGATCATTTCCGCGTGTTCATCCACACTCAGGGTAGGTGACTCGCCGGTGGTACCGACAACAGACAACGCATCAGTGCCTTCAGCAATCAGCCAGTCAACGAATTTACGGGTGCCGTCAAAATCGACACTGCCATCCTCGTTCATTGGCGTGACCATCGCTACAATACTGCCTTCAATCTTCATGATATGACCTCGCATCAACAGGAGATACGCCCTCTTGGAACCCACTGTAAAAATTAATTCCTGACAGCGCTAATATACATCAATCCAGATAATATACCAGCAAGCGGCGGAAAAAGCACCTGACAGGCTTCCCGGAAAAGTACAGCATCCAGTGTTGCCATGGACATTCAGGCGTCCATCAACCAACGGTCAACAGCCTCTGCACATTCCCGCCCTTCATGAATCGCCCAGACAACCAATGACTGCCCCCTGCGTGCATCCCCGGCGGCAAAAACCTTGTCCACCGAGGTCTGGTAACGGTTCCTCCCTTCATCAGCTGCCAGGATGGTACCTGTCCTGCTTTTCTGGACGCCGAAAGCATCCAATACAGACACAGCTGGCCCCGAAAACCCCATTGCAAGCAACACCATATCTGCGGGAATCTCGAATTCACTGCCCTCGACTTCCACATATTTCCCCGCGACCTGGTCAACCCGGCAGGCAATCAGTTTCTCAACCCTGCCACGACGGCCTGCAATACGCTTGGTCAGGACACGGAAATCCCGTTCACAGCCTTCCTCATGGGAAGAAGACACGGAAAACCGGCGGGGCCAGTATGGCCAGGTCATGTCTTTATCAACCGTATCCGGTAACTTGGGATTACGGTCGAACTGCAGGATACTTGCCGCCCCTTGACGGTTGGCTATCCCCACGCAGTCAGAACCAGTGTCCCCGCCACCGATAATCACAACCCGCTTCCCTTCTGCATTCAGACGGTTCCTTCCTTTCCCGCCTGCATCTTTCCTGTTCTGGGCAACCAGGAATTCCATCGCATAATGGACTCCCTGCAGGTCTGCGCCAGGGATACCGTCAAGTCCACGTGGCTGCTCTGCCCCGACCGCCAGGACCACCGCATCGAATTCCGCTTTCAGGGCTTCTGGCGCAAGAACCGTTTTCGACAAATCCTGGATGCCTTCCGGGATGTCAGTACCAACCAAGACACCTGTATGGAACACAACACCTTCCGCTGCCATCTGTTCCAACCGACGGTCAAGCACCTGTTTCTCCAGTTTGAAATCAGGAATGCCATAACGGAGCAGACCGCCTATCCTGTCGTTCTTTTCATAGACATGCACATCATGACCTGCACGGGCCAACTGCTGGGCAGCAGCAAGCCCTGCAGGTCCCGATCCAACGATGGCAACCCGTTTACCCGTCTTTTCCTTGGCAACCACCGGTTTGACCCAGCCATTTTCCCAGCCTTTCTCAATGATGAACCGCTCAATTGAACGGATGCCGACCGGCTGCCTGATCAACCCCAGCGAACACGCAGGCTCACACAAGGCAGGACAGACCCGCCCAGTGAATTCTGGAAAATTATTGGTTGTATGCAACCTGTCCAATGCTTCCTGGTCCAATGCGTTATAGACCTGGTCATTGAAATCAGGGATAAGGTTGCCCAATGGACAGGCATTGTTGCAGAATGGAATCCCGCAATCCATACACCGCCCACCCTGTTGGCGTGCCTGACTGTCCGTCAGTGTCAATGTGAACTCACGGTAATGTTTGACCCTTTCCTTCGGAGTGGTATGAAATTCCTCAATCCTTTCAAACTCCTTGAATCCCGTCACTTTTCCCATTTTCGCCTCCGTCCTGTAACCTTCTGACTTTTCCCCTGCATTCAGGCAGCTTTCCCCTCATCCATTCCTGCTTTTGCTTGGTAAAGGTCTTCCAATGCCCGACGGTACTCATCCGGGAACACCTTCACAAAATGGGAACGGCAGTTTGACCAATCCTCAAGCAGCCTGCGGGCTGTCATGCTGCCGGTATAGGTGAAATGGTTTTCTATCAGATGCCTCAGGATGACTTCATCTGTCTGGGGAACGCTTTCACGGGTCATCCGGTGCCAGCTTTCCTTATGCCCTTTCGATTCCTGGTCAAAATAGGATTCAACCCGTTCAAGCGTCACCATCGAATGGTTGCATTTCCGTTCAAAATGTCCTTCTGGGTCATAGACATAGGCAATCCCCCCTGACATACCCGCCGCAAAGTTCCTGCCGGTTTCCCCAAGCACGACCACCGTGCCGCCTGTCATATATTCGCAGCCGTGGTCGCCACAGCCTTCCGTCACGGCGACAGCACCGGAATTGCGGACAGCAAAACGCTCACCGGCGATGCCATAGAAATAAGCCTCTCCGGCAATCGCACCATACAGGACCGTATTGCCTGCAATCATGTTCTGCCTTGGCTGTCCACGGAACTGGTTATGTGGACGGACTATCAAACGCCCGCCAGACAGCCCTTTACCGACATAGTCATTCGCATCGCCGACCAAGTCCAGCGTAACGCCATGTGCCAGGAAAGCACCGACCGACTGGCCTGCCGTGCCCTGCAGCTGGATATGGATGGTGTCATCAGGCAGGCCGGCATGACCATAACGCCGGGCGACCTCTCCTGAAAGCATGGCGCCGACGCTGCGGTTTGCATTGCGGATAGGATAAATGAACGAGACTTTTTCCTGATTGTCCAAGGCAATCGCCGACTGCAGGATCAGCCGATGGTCAATGGCTTTTTCCAATCCATGGTCCTGGGCTTCCTGATGCAGCCTCGGTACAGCGCCATCGACTTCCGGTTCATGGAACAGCCGGCTGAAATCCAGTCCCTTTTCCTTCCAGTTGGCAATGGCTTTTGTCTTTTCCAGCAGATCGACACGACCAATCAGCTCATCATATCTGCGGATACCTAACTGGGCCATGATCTGACGCATTTCCTCTGCAACGAAAAACAGGTAATTGACAATGTATTCCGGTTTACCCCTGAATTTCTGACGCAGTTCAGGATCCTGCGTCGCAATACCGACAGGACACGTGTTCAGATGGCATTTACGCATCATGATACATCCTTGGGTGACCAGCGGTGCCGTCGCAAACCCGACTTCATCAGCCCCCAGGATGGCCGCAATCACAACATCGCGCCCAGTTTTCATCTGACCGTCAGCCTGGACACGGACCCGGCCACGTAGATTGTTCATCACCAGAGTCTGCTGGGTTTCCGCCAGACCGATTTCCCATGGGGATCCAGTATGCTTGATGGAAGACAGCGGTGAAGCGCCTGTCCCGCCATCATGACCGGAAATCACAATATGATCCGCTTTTGCCTTCGCCACACCGGCAGCCACCGTCCCGACCCCCATTTCAGCAACCAGTTTGACGGAGACCGTTGCCTTCGGATTGACATTCTTCAGGTCATGAATCAACTGCGCCAAGTCCTCAATTGAATAAATATCATGGTGGGGTGGCGGTGAAATCAGACCGACACCCGGCACAGAAAAACGCATGCTGGCGATATATTCTGAAACCTTCTGACCGGGTAGATGCCCCCCTTCACCCGGTTTTGCCCCCTGTCCCATCTTGATCTGTATTTCATCAGCAGAATTCAGATATTCCGCTGTCACACCGAAACGGCCTGAAGCCACCTGTTTGATACGGGAACGCAGGGAATCCCCTTCCTGGAGTTCAATATCTGCCATGATACGGTCTTTACCCAGGATGGACCGCAGGGTTTCCCCCTGCCTGATCTTATGCCCAGCCTGTTCCCGTTGATAACGGCGTGGGTCTTCCCCTCCTTCACCGGTATTGGATTTGCCACCGATACGGTTCATCGCCACAGCCAAGGAAGCATGGGCTTCTGCACTGATGGATCCCAAAGACATTGCACCGGTTGCAAAACGCCTGACAATCTCTTTTGCCGGCTCGACCTCATCAACAGCAATCGCCTTGGCAGGATCAAACCTGAACTCGAACAGTCCCCGCAGGGTCATCTGCCGTTTGGACTGGTCATTGATGATCTGGGCATATTCCTTATAAGTGGCATAGCTGTCCGAACGGGCGGCATGCTGCAGTTTCGCAATGGCATCCGGTGTGAACATATGCTCTTCGCCCTGCCTGCGGAAGGCATATTCCCCTCCGATATCAAGGAAACGGACAGGCATGCTGCGGGGGCTGAACGCCTTCCTATGCTGAAGCAGGCATTCTTCAGCGATGTCAAAAATATCAATGCCCCCAACACTGGATGATGTCCCTTTGAAATACTTCTCAACCAATCCAGTGGACAGGCCGATTGCCTCAAAAATCTGTGCACCACAGTATGACCGGTATGTTGAGATACCCATCTTCGACATGATTTTCAGCAGTCCCTTGTCAACAGCTTCGATGAAATTCAACTGCGCTTTCCCAGGCATCAGACCAGCAGAAAGACGGGGAGCAAGTACTGCCAATGTCTCAAGCACCAGATATGGGTGGACTGCTTCCGCCCCATAACCCGCCAGCAGCGCGAAATGGTGAGTCTCCTTGGCAGAACCGGTTTCGACCACAAGTCCCGTGGAAGCTCGGAGACCTTTTGCCACCAGATGCTGATGGATGGCAGAAGTCGCAAGCAGAGCCGGAATCGCCAGACTGTCTGGTCCCATCTTACGGTCTGAGACAATCAGGATATTGTGTCCTGAACGGACAGCATCGACAGCTTCTGCGCATAGCGAAGCCAGATGGGCTTCAATCCCTTCCTTTCCCCAAACGACTGGATAACAGATATTCAGCTCATAAGCACGGAACTTGCCATTGGTATAAGCATCGATATTACGGATGCTTGCCATTTCATCGAATCCCAATACCGGCTGTGAAACCTCCAGGCGCATCTGTGGATTCACATTGTTTGTATCCAAAGGATTGGGCTTGGGGCCGATATAAGACAGCAATGACATGATGATCGATTCACGGATAGGATCGACTGGAGGATTCGTCACTTGGGCAAAAGACTGCCTGAAATAGTTGTACAGCGGTTTGGAACGGTTTGACAGGACTGCCAATGGTGCATCATTTCCCATCGAACCAATCGCTTCCTCCGCTGTCAGCGCCATCGGCGGCAGGATGATTTTCAGGTCTTCCTGTGTATAACCGAAAGCTTCCTGCCGCTGCAGCAGGGGAACTTCCGGAACCACCCTGTCATGCGCTTGTGTCTTCAGGTCCTGCAGTTTGATACAGACTGAGTTTGTCCATGCGCGGTAAGGCCGGGCATTGGCATAAATATCCTTGATTTCCCGGTCATCAATGATGCGTCCTGCTTCCATATCAATCAGGAACATCTTTCCCGGTTCCAGACGCCATTTCCTGACAATCTTTGTTTCAGGAATTGGAAGCACCCCTGTCTCGGAAGCCATGACAACCAAGTCATCCTCTGTGATGACATAACGGGCAGGCCTCAGACCATTCCTGTCCAGCACCCCACCTATCTGCCGGCCATCGGTAAAAGCCATGGCAGCGGGACCATCCCAAGGTTCCATCATTGCAGCATGGTATTCATAAAACGCCCGGCGGTTGTCTGGCATCAGGGAACTGTTTTCCCATGCTTCAGGGATCATCATCATCATGGCGTGTGCCAATGGATACCCGGACATCACCAGCAACTCAAGTGCATTGTCAAAACAGGCTGTGTCAGACTGACCTTCATACATCAATGGATACAGTTTCTGCAGGTCACTGCCCAGCACCACGGAATCCATCATTTCCTCACGGGCACGGAACCAGTTGAAATTGCCTTTCACCGTATTGATTTCCCCATTATGGGCAATCAGACGGTAAGGATGCGCCAAAGGCCATTCCGGGAAAGTATTTGTCGAAAAACGCTGATGGACCATTGCAAGCGCGGACACACAGCGTTCATCCTGAAGATCACGGTAATATTCCTGGACCTGGTCAACCAGCAGCAGCCCTTTATAGACAATCGTGCGTGCGGACATGGAAGGGACAAAAAATTCCTTGCAATGCTTCAGGTCCAAGGCCTGGATGGCGTGACCGGCAGCCTTCCTGATAACAAACAGCTTGCGTTCCAGTGCATCTGTCACCATCGTATCCGGACCACGCCCAATGAAAATCTGGCGGATGACCGGCTCCTTTTCCCTGACTCTCGGCGACATCGGCATCTCTGTGCTGACGGGAACATCACGCCATCCCAAGACAATCTGGTTTTCAGCACGGACCGCCCGCTCAATCTCTTTCTCACACGCCAGACGTGAAGCATGCTCCTTAGGCAGGAAAACCATGCCTACCCCATACTCTCCCGGTGGTGGCAGCACAACGCCCCGCACCGCCATTTCCTCGCGGAAAAACCTGTCTGGAATCTGGATAAGGATGCCAGCGCCGTCCCCCATCAGTTTATCGGCACCGACAGCCCCCCGATGATCCAGGTTTTTCAGGATCATCAACCCCTGTTCAATGATTGAATGGCTTTTGACGCCCTTGATATGGGCGACAAAACCCACGCCACAGGCATCATGTTCATTCGAAGGACTATAAAGACCTTGCACGTTCATACACCCTCCATGCATCCATGTCATTCAATGGATATAGGTTAATATGGCTTCTCAATTCTTACAATAAAAAATAATGGGGTCAGAGTCAATTTTTAAAAGCAGCGCCTTATTGAAAGATTAAAATTGGGGACATAGTAGTATATTTATAGGGCAGATCTGTGTATTAGATAGAATTCTCTTTTAAAAACAGTAGATTATCATTTACTCCCATCCAAAGGACTGCTACGGAAATGAATCTGAAAAGGGATTTTTCAGTCAAAAAACGAAGTGAAAGACTTTAAAAAAGGCACTCAATGAAACAGCCACTCCTGAGTCAACCGCTGTTTCATGCGGGGAACAGCCTGTTTTTCAGAAAGCCCTGCTTGAAAATGGATGCCATCATGCAGGTTTACGGGCTGGACGCCCGCGCCGACCCATACGGAAAGGATGTCCAACCAGCTTTTCCAGCTGCACAATAAACGGGCGTGAACCCAATGGCCACCCCCTTGTCAGAACCTGTTCAAGGTAAGCATCTTCGTCCTGACTGAATGCCTGCATGAAAGACAGATAAGCAGATTCGCGTGCAAACGGCGTATTGCCAAGATTCCAATAAAGGATGCAATCACGGATAAGGGAAGAATAGTGTGTCCCAACGTGATGGCTGTAACTGGACCAACGGTATCCTTCTGCCCTTTCAGCCAGTCCTTCGACAACAGGGCGCATTTCAATGAACCGGCAGCATTTCATCAGCCACGGTTCTGCCTCGACCACAGAAGTCCTGAAACGTCCTTCCCAGAGGGTGCCGCTATGCCCATACCTGCGGTTGAACCAAGGGACATAACAACGCCCCATCCACTGCATCATCCTTGCCAGCCCCTCATTGTCTGAGGGAGTTGCCAACAGATGCACACTGCTGTCAAGCAGGACATAGGCATGGATATCCACCTGATACTGGCGTGATGCCTTTTCCAGATAATCCAGATACCGCAACCGGTCCCCATCATCATAGAACACCTGCTGCCTGTTGTTCCCCTGATGGAAAATATGATGGGGATTCCCCGGTAGGACCAGACGGGCACTTCTCGCCATAAAAAACACTCCAAAAAACAAACCTGTCATGGAAAACCATTACTACGTCCCCGTTTTTCTGATGACTATTTAAAAAACAGGAATGATATGTCCCCATTTTAGCAAGAAAAACGGGAAATTGTCTGGATTCTGGCTTTTCATGCCATTTTCATATCCTGACATGCAATTTTTGAAAAAAAATCTCCGATGTTTCCTTCTCTGTTGTCATACCGTCACAAAATATTTGTTATGATGAGCTTATCCATCTATCAATGGAAAACAGGAGGTTTTAATGTCAGACAGTAAAAACCCACTTTCTAAAAACAGCCTTGGCCTTCCGGTCAACCATCAGGATCCCAACCTGTACCTGAACCGGGAACTTTCCCTGCTTGAATTCAACAGGCGTGTCATTGCCCAGGCTGAAGACGAAACACTTCCCCTGCTTGAGCGCCTGCGGTACCTCTGTATCGGAGCAAGCAACCTTGATGAATTCTTCGAGGTACGCATCTCCAGCCAGCTGGCGCATCGGACACATGAAGCAAAATCGCTTTCCAACACAGTCCTGCATCAGATCAGCAGACGCTGTCATGACCTGGTCGATAAACAGTATGCTTTGCTGAACGACCAGATCCTTCCAAAGATGGCGGAGGACGGCATCCACCTGCTGCTTCAGAAAACTTGGAACGACAGGCAGCGCGCTTGGGCAAAGAGCTATTTTGAAGAACAGATTTGCCCGGCCCTGACACCGATTGTGCTGGATCCGGCACACCCTTTTCCGAAAACCGCCAACAAGAGCCTGAACTTCATCGTCTCCCTGGCTGGGAAGGATGTCTTTGGCAGGGGCAGCGCAATTGCCATTGTCAGGGCGCCACGTATCCTGCCGCGTATCATCAAAATGCCAGAAGAACTTGTTGAAAACGGCATGGGATTCTGCCTGCTTTCCTCACTGATCATTGCCAACATTGCATCGCTCTTCCCTGAACGTGAAATCCTGGCATATGCACAGTTCAGGGTCACCCGCGACAGTGACCTATGGGTGGATGAAGATGAAGTCAAGAACCTGCGCCAGGCACTCAAGACCAGCCTGCAAAGCAGGCAGTTCGGACGGGCTGTCCGGCTTGAAATCTCAAAAAACAGCCCTGAACACCTGGTCGAATTCCTGATGAATGAATTCAAGCTTGACAAGGACTATGTCTATCGAGTCAATGGTCCCGTCAACCTTGTCCGGCTGAACCAGCTCTTCAAATTTGTCACAAAGCCCGATTTCTATTTTGAGCCTTATCAGGCATCCCTGCACCCAAATGCGCAGGAAGGAAACTCCCTGTTTGAAACCCTCAAGAAGCAGGACATCCTGCTGCACCACCCCTACCAGTCTTTCAGGACAGTCATTGATTTCATCCGTGATGCGGCAGATGACCCAAATGTCATCGTCATCAAACAGACTGTTTACCGTGTCGGGGAAGACTCAGAGCTGATGCAGGCACTGATTGATGCTGCCAACCGTGGCAAAGAAGTCATTGTCGTCGTTGAAATCAAAGCCCGTTTTGATGAAGAACAGAACATCGACTGGGCGCAGCAGCTTGAACAGGCAGGCGCACAGGTCATCTATGGTGTCATGGGACTTAAAACCCATGCAAAACTCGCCCTTGTCATCCGCAGGGAACAGGGTAAGTTCCACTACTATGCCCATTTGGGAACCGGCAATTACCATGGCACCACCACGAAGCTCTATACGGACTTCGGCCTGCTGACCGCCCATCCCCAGATTGCGCGTGAAGTCAACGATGTCTTTGTCCATATCACCAGCATCACCAAACCCCGGAAAATGGAATACCTGTGGCTGGCTCCCTTCAACATGCACCGCAATATCATCCGTGGCATCCTGAATGAAGTCCGCATTGCCCGGCAGGGACGGCCAGCCCATATCATTGCCAAGATGAATTCCCTGATTGAGGAATCCACAATCCGGGCGCTGTACCTCGCCTCATCCGCCGGCGTCAAAGTCGATCTGATTGTCCGGGGGGCCTGTTCCCTGCGTCCAGGTGTCCCAGGCCTTTCGGAGAACATCCGGGTCCACTCCATCATCGGCCGTTTCCTGGAACATGAGCGGATCTATTATTTCCGCAATGACCTGAAACAGAACCTCTACCTTTCCAGTGCAGACTGGATGGGCAGGAACCTGTTCCGCCGTATTGAAGTCGCCTTCCCGATCCTTGACCCGACACTGAAACGCCGTGTCATCGAAGAAGGGCTGCGTTACTACATCAAGGACAACACCAACAGTTGGGTATTGCAGACAAACGGGGAATACAAACGCCGGAAAATCCGCCGCAAACAGGTCCGGTTCGGTGCCCAGCAGTATCTTGCTTCTGTCTATGACGCCAATGCACAGGACAAAACTGTCCCGGAGGTCAAGCCAAGGAATATCCCTGCTGTGAAAGCATCTGCAGAAAAGGCAAAGAAGGCCCCTGAAAAGACAAAACCCCAGACCACCCGGAAGCCCATCCCAGTCAAGGCTGCAGCCGTCGCAGCAGAAGCAACAGCTGCGGCCGTAGAACCTGAAACGCCTGTCGTCAACAAAGACATTGAAATCCTCCCTGTGTCTGACGTATCAAGTACCTGACCCTCCGTAACATTAACCATCGTTTCCGGCACTGAGTGCCGGAAACCCTGCCAGACGGGAGTCAGGGAATCAGGAAGCCAGATATCGCAATAAACACAAGGGATTTCAATGATTTACAAATCGGATGTTGTACAACTTGTACTCAGCCTGTTGCCGGAGTGACTCGATGAACCGTGGAAATGCATTGGGAATGCGTGAGCGGATGGTGAGGCCAACCTCGAAATCCCGTCCGCCATTGATGAGTTGATGGTTGATTTTCCCGAAAGTCTCCAGCTGGTGCTCCGCAAGCAGCTTGAAGAACCGCTCCCTGGTGATGCCGCCATCCCGGGCAAAGACCACATTGCAGCGCGCATACCGCCTCTGACTCCAGGACCTTTCAATCCTGTAGAAGACAATCAGCAGGAGCAGGATGGCGATGACAGCAATCCCACCGATATAGAAAAGCCCTATCCCGAAAAGAACCCCTACCATTGCAGTGAACCAGATAGCTGCCGCTGTTGTCAGCCCACGGAACGTCAACCCCTGACGGAAAATCACCCCTACGCAGATAAAGGCAATCCCTTCAACAGTGGCAAAAATCACCCGGGTGGTGTCCACCCTGTAAATCTGGGGAACCACTTTCGGCAACCATATCGGTAGATGAAGAACCGCCTGGAGCAATGCTGCGGACGCCAGGCAGATCAGGGTGTAGGTCCTGACGCCTGCAGGACGTCCATGATATGCCCTTTCAAAACCGATGATGCTTCCAGCAGCAACGGCGCAGAGCAGCTTGGCTGTGACCAGGCAATAGGGGATTTCCGTTGCTGCAGCGATGTTGTTGCCGGACAGTTCCCACAGCCAGTCAAACATTGCCCCCCCTAATCCCGGATGAACTCGATGTTGAAGGTCTTGTATTCTGACCTCCGCCTCAAAGTCTTTGACAATCTTACAAACGCATCCTGCTTGGATGAACGGATTGTCATGTTGAGCTCACAGTCAGTCCCCTGCTGGGTGACCTGATGGTTCATATTCCCGACCACCTCCAGCCCATGTTCCGCAAGCAGTTCCAGGACATCCTCATCCCGGACATCACTGTCTCGGGCAAACGCCACCATGCAGTGTGCATAGGTTTGGGTGTGAATCCAAGTCTCAATCTGGCGGAATACCGTCAGGACGATAATGCAGATGACTGTAGTGAGTGCCCCCACATAGAAAAAACCGATGCCGAACAACAGGCCTATTGATGCTGTTATCCAGATTGATGCCGCGGTTGTCAGACCCCGGATGGTCAAGCCTTCCCGGAAAATCACCCCTGCACCCAGAAAACCGATACCGGTCATGACCCCCTGCATGATACGGGTTGCATCCGTCCTGTATATATTCTCTGGCGCACCAGCCAACCAGATGGGCAGGTGGACAACCACCTGGATCAGGGCTGCGCCGGCAAGGCAGACAATACTGTGCGTCCTGAACCCCGTCGGTCTGCCATGGAAGGCACGCTCAAGGCCAATGAGCCCTCCTGCGCAGACTGCACACAGCAGTTTCACTGCGACAAATAAATAGGGTATCTCCGTAGCCGCTACAGCTTTTATCATATTTTTCCCAATCTTCCCCTGACAGGCAGGGGCTTGGTTTGATATCAATCAGATACTTCCAGCCACCCTTCAACTATATCAGCAAATCCCCTTTTATGACATTTATTTTTTGGGACCAGCCCCTTACTGCAGACACAGGACCTGCCTCAACACGTTCCGACACTAAACCTCCTGCCGATACCCTGCCAGAATTCTGCTTCACGGTCCAGCCAGAACCGCAATGTCTCATACTGTCCAAGCCATTCACCGGGCATCGTAACATTGATGCCACCGTCATCTACAGATACTTTCAGGCGTTCCTGCCTGAAACCAACCTTGGCATGATGGAACATCACTGCCAGCCGCAGGGCGAGCACAGCTTTCATGGCATCAAGGCCATCCAAGACATCGCCAACCTTATGCAGGTTTCCCATCTGTCCCAGGACGAACCGGCTCATCATATACTGTTCACGTGTCGTAAAGCCCGCCATATCGGCATGCTGGAGGATATAGGCACCATGACGGTGGTATCCAGTTGGCGAAATGAAGATGCCCACCTCATGCAGCATGGCACTCCAATACAGGAGTTTCCGCAAACCATCCATTTCAGGCCGCATCAACGCATAGATTGAAAGGGCATATTCCGAAACGCGTTGACCGCGCCTTTCATCGACAAAGAAATGGCTGACCATCTGCCGTACAGCCTGTTCCCGGCGGTCTGTCTGGTTTGACTTGAGGTAGGTGTCCCAGATGACCCCGACCCGCAATCCCGCCTCAATCGGGAAAATCCGGTCAATACCGAATAATTCCATCAACACGAGCAGGATTGTCAGTCCTCCCAGTATCGAGGTCACCCGTTCAGATTTGACACCTTCCAACCGTAACCGGTCAAGCTGACCGACTTCAATCATCCTTGCTTTCAGCCGCCTCAGGTTCTCAAGGGTGAACAGACCATTACCGATTTCGTTGGCAGCCAGCATTTCGCCTGTTGCGCGGATTGTACCGGAAGAACCATAGACGGTTGTCCAGCCTGCCTGACGGTAATAATCGGCGGCATCTTCAAAACGGCTCTTGGCAAACAGCAACGCCGCATCAAACGAAGAAGCATCAATCCTGCCCCCGGGGAAGAATCCCAGGCTTTGATGCACTGTACCGACAGGAAAGGATTCCACCCGCTTGATGTCATTGCCATGGCCGACAATCAGCTCCGTTGAACCACCACCAATGTCAATCACCAGGCGTTTCTCATCTGCCACCTTCAGTACATTGGCGACCCCTAAGTAAATCAGGCGCCCTTCTTCTTCGCCCGATATCACATCAATCGGGTATCCCAGCAGTTTTTCTGCCTCTACCAGGAAATCCTGCGCATTCCTTGCAACGCGGAAAGTGTTTGTAGCGACAGCACGCACTTCCGTCAGCGGATACTGGCTCAGGAAAGACTTGATATTCCTGATGGATGCCAGCCCCCGCTCAACCGCTTCAGGCGTCAGCATATTGCTTTCATCCAATCCTGCCGCCATACGGTTGGATTCACGGGTACTCCTGAAGACCTTTATCGCACCGTCCTCCACATTGCCGATATGGGCACGGAAACTGTTGGATCCCAGATCAATCGCCGCAAACATCTGAATCTCCTTTCAAGGAAAGCACCAAGCCCTCCTTCCTCATAAAGTATGGCATCCATTATGCCAGTGAACCCAAGCGGATTCCCTAAAAAATTCCTTTTCCACCAAGCAAGATGGACAACTTGTTCCAAAAGCAGACAACCATATATACCAAATATATATTTATATTAAATGCAAATCATATTATGAATATAAATATAAACCGCGTATACTTCCCGTGGACATCCTATGGAACACATCCTGAAAGGCTGTCTGCACCACTCAGAACAATTGGTACAGCATCCTTTGCCATTGAAACAGCCTTGGTTATGTTTGCAATCGTCTGGTTCCCTGCCCTGATCTGTTTATGTTCAGGCTACTTTTTCATGAGCGTTGCCCCGCTCAGTACCCAGTTCATGTCGCTTTTCGGGGTTGGTTATGCGGGATTGTCCTTCTTCCTCAGCGGGCTGCTCTGGGCGCACAGCTTTGTCCAGCTGCCTGCGGGACTGATCCTTGACCGGATTGGTGCCTACAAAGGCTTCCTCATCGCCATCACCATCGCTTTCATCGCCAATGTCCTGCCTTTCCTTGCCGTTGACAGCATCATGCTTGCCACCGGGCTCCGGTTCCTGGCAGGACTCAGCTCCGGCTCCCTTTTCCTGATCGGCATCAAGATGATCGGTATGCAGGCTCCGCCAGACAAAGCCGCCGTAGCCCAAGGCATCCAAGGCGCAGCTTTCTGCCTGGGCACCATGCTGCCATTCATCACACTGCCCCATCTTGGTACTGAAGCATGGCGTTTCTCTTACATCATTCCCGCAGTCCTTTCTGTCTTGACTGTAGCACTTTCCCGGCTGCTCCCTGAAAAAATCAGGAAAACAGGAAAATCCGGTGGCGGTGGAGCATCCAAGCTGTTCTCAGCCCTCAAGACAGTCTCAATTTCCATGCCGATATGGACACTTGGCATTTTCCATGGTTTCTCCTACGGCACCCTCAACAATCTCGGTCAATGGCTACCATCCATCCTTGCAGACATCCATGGCAACAGTACCGCTGTCGCATGGAGCCTTGCAACTGGAACCGTCCTGCTGATTGGCACTCTCAGCCGCGCCAGTGGCAGTACCCTGTTGAAATGGCTGTCCAAGAATACCATCATCAGTATTTCCGTCCTTGCCATCGGTATCCTTTACATCACGTTAGGCCTCATCGGCAATGTCTATCTCGGCTTGGCAGTCGGCTTTGGCCTTGCCATCCTGGGGGGATGCAACTATGGCTCCATTTTCAGCATGACCGGCAACATCATGTCACCGATGTATCTGGCGACCGCAGCAGGCTTCATGAACATGATTGCCAACATCGCCAATGTCCTGCTCACCATCATCCTGGGCACCGTGCGGGAATATACCGGCAGTTTCAGCATGGCTCTTATCGCCGCAGGCATCACAGCACTTTCAGTCTGGGTCATCGGCAGCCGCATCATCAGCAGGATACGTGAAAACACCATCCCGGCATCAGACTGAAGCAGCAAATTGCCGTTTTTCCAGAACCAGGAAAAAACAACAACCCTTGCCCCAGGATAGGGGAAAGGGCTGCGCTGTTTCCTTTTTCCTGACTAGCGTCAGAAAGGGATATCGTCATCCATCGGGATATTTGGCGGCAGACCACCACCTTGGGACTGCTGCTGCGGCTTCCCGGTATTCTGGCGGGGAGCCGACTGCTGGAAACCGCCATCATATCCACCAGCAGGATCACCACTGCCCTGACGGGACCCCAGCATCTGCATCTGTTCAGCAATGATATCGGTTGAATAACGTTCAATACCATCCTTGCCGGTATATTTACTGGTCCTCAGACGTCCCTCAACATAAACCTGGGAACCTTTTTTCAGGTACTGACCAGCGATTTCCGCCAGCTTGCCGAAGAAGACAACACGATGCCATTCCGTGTTTTCAATCCTTTCCCCTGTCTGACGGTCTTTGCGTGAATCGGTCGTTGCAATCGATACACGCGTCACCTGCTCACCATTTGGCGAATAACGGCTTTCCGGATCACGCCCCAGATTGCCGACAATAATCACCTTGTTGATTGATGCCATGGCATTCTCCTGATTGGAAAATCAATAAAAAAGATATGGACTGCATGAATGCCTGCATTATAAGTCACCGGCATCGAACATTCCACTTACTGTATATAATATCATATACATATTATACTAAAAATGCAAATACAAGTTACAAACTACATGAAGGTATAACCTGTTATAATAAACAGTATTTCAATTCTCCTTTGCCGTTGACTGCCCTGAACGTCCGGCCGCTATGCCATACATAATACTTGGAGGAAACCCTCAAAAGCGGAATACGTTATCATTACAGGTTGCCCTATGGTTGCGGGTATAGGAGAAATTTGGTTTTACGGTCTTGTCATGCTGGATCCAGAAGAAAAAATCATCATCCGCGGTGCGCGTACACACAATCTGAAAAACATCAACCTTGACCTGCCCCGGAACAAGCTGATTGTCATCACCGGGCTGTCCGGTTCAGGCAAATCGTCCTTAGCCTTCGACACCCTTTATGCAGAAGGGCAACGGCGTTATGTGGAATCACTTTCTGCCTATGCCCGTCAGTTCCTGCAACTGATGGAAAAACCGGATGTTGACCTGATTGAGGGATTGTCCCCTGCCATTGCCATTGACCAGAAGTCGACTTCGCACAACCCCCGCTCAACGATTGGTACTGTCACGGAAATCTACGACTACCTGCGCCTGCTTTTCGCCCGTGTCGGCACACCACACTGCCCCGACCATCCTGGGCATGCACTTGCAGCACAGTCTGTTTCCCAGATGGTGGATGCCACCCTTGCATTGCCTGAAGGGACCCGGCTGATGATCCTGGCACCTGTCATCACCGCAAGGAAAGGGGAGCACAGTGACCTGTTTGAACAGCTGCAGGCACAGGGATTCATCCGTTTCAGGATCCAGAGCGGTACCAGACCAGCTGAAATCAAGCTGTCAGATGACCTGCCTGCCTTGAAGAAAAACGAGAAACATTCGATTGATGTTGTAGTTGACCGGTTACGGATCAACACCGATATCCGGCAACGCCTGGCAGAAAGTTTTGAAACCGCCCTGCGTATCGCGGATGGCAAAGCAACCGTCCTCAATATGGAAACCGATGAAGAACAGGTCTTCTCGAACCGGTTTGCCTGTCCGGAATGCGGCTGGTCTTTGGCGGAACTGGAACCCCGCCTGTTCTCCTTCAACAATCCCATGGGAGCCTGTCCAGACTGTGATGGTATCGGGCACATCGAGTTTTTCGACCCCAAACGGGTTGTGCAGCATCCAGGGCTCTCCTTGGCTGCCGGCGCATTGAAAGGCTGGGACAGGCGCAATCCCATGCTGTTCCAGATGCTCCAGTCAATCGCCATGCACTACGACTTTGACCTGGACACCCCCTTCCAAGAGCTCCCTGAACGCATCCAGCATATCCTGGTCTTCGGTTCTGGTGATGAAAAAATCCCGTTCATCACCCTCAACCGTCAGGGCATGCCTTGGATAAGGGAACATCCTTTTGAGGGTGTCCTGCACAACCTGGAACGCCGGTTCCGGGAATCTGATTCCATGGCAGTCAAGGAAGAACTGTCAAAACTGATCGGTGAAAGGCCATGCCCAACCTGCAAGGGCGCAAGGCTCCGTCGGGAAGCACTTGCCGTCTGCATCGGGGAAAACAGCCAGAAACGGGCTATCCATGAAGTGACCCGTATGTCCCTGGGTGAAGCCTTGGATTATTTTGAGACACTGTCCCTGACAGGCGCAAAAAAAACCATTGCCACCCGGATCCTCAATGAAGTGGTTTCACGCCTGCGTTTCCTCAATAATGTGGGACTTGATTACCTGTCACTGGAACGCAGTGCTGAAACACTGTCTGGCGGAGAATCCCAACGGATACGCCTGGCATCACAGATCGGCAGCGGACTGACCGGTGTCATGTATGTCTTGGATGAACCTTCCATCGGCCTGCACCAGCGGGACAACGACCGCCTCATCGCTACCCTGAAACACCTGCGTGACATCAGCAACACAGTGATTGTAGTGGAACATGATGAGGACGCCATCCGTTCAGCCGACTTTATCGTGGATATGGGACCGGGAGCCGGTGAGCATGGCGGGAATGTTGTTGCCATCGGAACCCCTGAAACCCTCCTGGCATCGGAAACCTCGCTGACCGCACAATACCTGAATGGCATCAAGACAATCCCTGTCCCCTCCCAGCGGATTGCGCCAGACCCTGAACGCAGTCTGATTGTGCATGGTGCGTGTGGCAACAACCTGAAGCAGGTGACAATGACATTGCCTGTCGGTCTGTTGACCTGTGTGACCGGTGTTTCTGGATCGGGCAAATCGACATTGGTCAACGATACACTGTATGCAGCTGTGGCACAGCGTATCAACGGGACACAGACAGAACCAGCCCCCTATGAATCCATCGAAGGCATTGAGCATTTTGACAAGGTAATCGCCGTAAACCAGGCACCGATTGGACGGACACCCCGTTCAAACCCTGCAACTTATACTGGACTGTTCACACCTATCCGGGAACTCTTCGCAGACGTCCCGCAATCACGGGAACGGGGATATTCAGCCGGCCGTTTTTCCTTCAACGTCAAAGGTGGCCGGTGTGAATCCTGCCAAGGTGATGGTGTGCTGAAAGTCGCCATGCATTTCCTGCCTGACATGTATGTCCCCTGTGATGTCTGCCATGGCAGACGCTATAACCGGGAAACCCTTGAAATCACATACCGGGACAAGAACATCTCAGATGTCCTGGACATGACCGTCGAAGAAGCCTATGGCTTTTTCAATGCCATCCCATCCATTGCGAGACGCCTGAAAACCCTGCTGGATGTCGGACTGGGCTATATCCAGCTTGGCCAGAGTGCGACAACCCTGTCAGGTGGGGAAGCCCAACGTGTGAAACTGTCATTGGAACTGTCCAAACGGGATACAGGACGCACCCTGTATATCCTGGATGAACCGACAACAGGCCTGCATTTCCAAGATATCGATATGCTCCTGAAAGTCATCCACCGCCTGCGTGACCAAGGCAATACCGTGGTTGTCATTGAGCACAACTTGGATATCATCAAGACTGCTGATTGGATCATCGACCTGGGACCTGAAGGCGGTGCCCGGGGCGGTCAGGTCATTGCGGAAGGAACACCGGAAACCATCGTCCAGAACCCTGCCAGCATCACAGGCAGGTATCTGGGGGCTATGCTGAAACCCCGGAAGAAAACGGCGGCAGGCACCAGCCACAGCAAAACCACACCACGGAAGGCAACGGGAAAACAGGTGACTGGCAACAGGGAAGGATGAGGTTCCTATCAAGGGAACCTCATGGCATCTGTTTCCCTTCAGCACGGAAAATATATTCCTCAGCACCGACAACACTGTCCCTGCCTCCCCGCAAGACAAGAACATCATCCTCCTCAATCCTGATTCCTGGACCGGCTTCCAACTTGACAGCATGACGGACAACCGCGACCACATCAGCCTTGGGTTCAGGAAACGGGATATCCTGCACACCCTGCCCGATGACAGGTGATCCGGGAGGGACACGTACTGAATGGAGATAGCGTGAGGCATCTTCCATCAAAGCGGCATCCCGGTCTCCGTGGAAATATTCCCGCAGGTTGGCATACCGTGACATCCTGGCAGCCCTGACACGCCGCAGGATCTGCTTCATGGAAACCCCAGCGGCCAGCATGGCACTGGAAGCCAGGACAAGGGAACATTCGAGGACTTCAGGCACAACCTCATCGGCTCCCGCCTGCCTGAACCGGTCAAAATCCCCCTCATCATTGCACCGGACAATGACTGGGACATCTGGGGCAACGCTCTTGGCATAGTGCAGCACCCGCATTGCGGCATCTATCCGGTCCAACGTAATGATGACACTTGAAGCACGGTCAATGCCTGCTGCAACCAATGCCTCACGCCGGGTACCGTCTGCATACGAAACCTTTTCCCCGGCAATCTCGGCTTTCCTGACACGCTCTGGATCCAGGTCCAATGCCCTGTATGGGATATCCTGTTCCGCCAGCAGCCTGGCGACCGCCTGCCCTGTCTTGCCAAAACCACAGATAATCACATGCTTGCGAAGCAGCATGGTCTGGCTGGCAATCTTGGTCAGTTCCACCGACCGCTTCATCCATTCATCCATTGAAAACCGCGAAACAATCTTATCGGCATTGAGGATGATGAACGGTGCCATCAGCATTGAGACAACCATGGATGCCAGCGTCGCCTGATAGAACCATGGCTCAATCATATTATGGTTGGCAACCTGATTGACCAGGACAAAACTGAATTCACTGGCCTGTGAAAGGACCAATGCGACCTTGATGCTGATGCCCTTGGATGCCCCGAAGAAACGGGTGACGATGGCCGTCACACCGAACTGGAAGATAAAGGCGCAGACAATCATGATGAGGATGACCCACCACCGGTCCCTGACCAGCCATAGGTTGAGCATCATGCCGATGGTGATGAAATACAGTCCCAGCAGCACATCCCGGAAAGACTTGATATCCGTTTCAACCTCATGCCGGTAACGGGTTTCCGCAATGAGCATGCCTGCCACAAAAGCACCCAGTTCAAGGGAAAGCCCGATTGTCTCCGTAATCCATGCAGCCCCCAGGGTCATCAACAGCAGGTTCAGCATGAAGAGTTCCTGGGAACCTGTCCCAGCAACAATCCCCAGCCAGCGGTTCATCACCTGTTTCCCGATCAGGAACATGACACCCAACGCAAAAACCACCTTTGCCAAAGTCAGCCCGACATCTATCCAGATATTGCCTGAATCCGAAGCCAGGGAAGGGACAATCATCAGGAGGATGACGATTGCGATATCCTGGAAAAGCAGGATTCCGATAACCCGCCGTCCATACTCCGTTTCAAGCTCCATCCGGTCAGCAAGCATCTTGGTGACAATTGCCGTGGATGAAAGCGCCCATGCACCGCCAAGGGCAAACGCCGCCTGCCATGACATCCCAAGTTCCGGGATAAAGAGCGCCATGATGCCTGAAACAATGATGGCGACAATGACAGAAGCCGTGACTTGGGCGAACCCCAGTCCGAAAACGATTTTCCGCATGGCCATCAACTGCTTGAATGAAAATTCCAGCCCGACGGTGAACATCAGGAACACGACCCCGAATTCAGCAAGCCCCTGCAATGGCACCGCATCACTGACAAGCCCCATGGCATATGGTCCGACCACGACACCGACAGCCAGGTACCCCAGGATGGAAGGCAGTTTGAAATAACGGAAAGCCAAGACACCAATCACTGCCGTCCCCAGCATGAGCAGGACAAATTCAAGGGACGACTGCATGTGCATGGGCAATGACCTGACCGGTTGAATGGATTAAAAAGGAAGGCTGTTGATATTATCGCCTATTCAATGCGGGATGTCCTGAAAAAATACGTTTTTCGGGTACATTGACCATTTTCCAAGAGGAACCCGCTGCCTTTTGATAAGCAGGATTCATGCCTGAATGACTCTCCGGGGCTTTTTCGGTTTATACTTCTGCTTAGTGATAAAAAATACATTGACCATGCCGATTGATAAAGAACGCGCCCTGAAACTGGCAGATGACACCCTCCGTATCGAATCCCAGGAACTGGAAGCACTCAGGAACCGTCTGAAACATGAGGATTCAGCCAACTTTGCTGAATCCGTTTCTTTGCTGCTGGACTGCAAAGGGCGGGTTGTTGTCTCCGGCATTGGCAAATCCGGGCATATCGCACGCAAGATTGCGGCAACCCTGGCATCCACTGGAACCCCGGCGATGTTTGTGCATCCTGCTGAAGCCATGCATGGTGACCTGGGCATGATTACCAAAGAAGATGTCTTCATCGGCATTTCCTATTCCGGGGAAGCCGCGGAAATCCTGGCAATCGCCCCGATCATCAAACGCATGGGATCCCGCTTCATCGCCATGACAGGCAATCCCGTTTCAAGCATGGCAAAAGTATCGGACATCCATCTGAACCTGCATGTTGAACGCGAAGCCTGCCCGCTGAACCTGGCACCGACAGCCAGCACAACCGTGACACTTGCATTAGGTGATGCACTTGCTGTGGCTGCATTGGATGCCAAGGGATTCCATGAAGAAGATTTCGCCCGGTCACATCCTGGCGGTGCATTAGGCAGGCGTCTGCTGACCCATGTTTCCGATATCATGCGTAAAGGTGATGAAGTCCCTGTTGTCCAGACAGGGACGAAACTGTTTGACGCCCTGTTTGAAATCACCAAGAAAGGCATGGCCATGACAGCAGTGACTGATGGGGAAGGCAAGGCAGTTGGCGTCTTTACGGACGGAGACCTCCGCCGGCTGATTGAGAAACAATGGGATTTACGGGCAATGGTCATCGATGAAGTCATGACCAGGAATCCAAGGACCATCCGTCCTGAAAGGATGGCGGTGGAAGCGGTTTCCATCATGGAGAAATACCGCATCAACCAGCTGTTGGTGACCGATGGGGACGGCAGGTTGACAGGTGCCCTGCATATCCATGACCTGACAGTGGCGAAGGTGATCTGATGGACAGGCAATCACTGCAGGCAAGGCTTGCCAGGATCAAAATGGTCATCTTTGATGTTGATGGGGTCCTCACCGATGGAAAGATGCATTACGGTCCCGATGGAGAGACCTTCAAGAGTTTCCA
The DNA here is from genome assembly GCA_018384065.1 of Oxalobacter sp. GTDB lineage: Bacteria > Pseudomonadota > Gammaproteobacteria > Burkholderiales > Burkholderiaceae_D > Oxalobacter. Next base: position 58,071 of record JAHAYL010000056.1, on the reverse strand, counting down.
TGTCCGTGACGGGCTGGGTATCCGTTTCCTGAAACGGGCTGGCATTGGAACCGCCATCATCAGCGCACGCAATACACCGGTCACCAACCGCCGGGCTGCCGATATCGAGATTGCCCATATCATCCAGGGCGCAAACCAGAAACAGGAAGCCTTGGCCATCCTGCTGGAGAAAACCGGATTAACCGCAGAAGAATGCGCTTATATCGGCGACGATGTCATCGACCTGCCAGCCATTACACGGGTCGGTGTCTCTTTTGCCGTCAACAATGCCCATCCGGAAGTCATTGACCGTGTGGACATCGTGACAAAGAATGCCGGCGGGGATGGTGCTGTCCGTGAAGTCTGCGATATCATCCTGAAAGCAACCGGTGGTTACACCCCTATACTGGAGTCCTACCTGAAATGAATTCCGGCTCAAAATCCGCAATGCGCAGACAGGCATTGATTGTCTTGGTCATTGCCATCATCCTTGCACTGGGCAGCATGTGGGTCAACATGGTGCTGAAAAAAACAGCTATCAAGGACACACCGGATGTCGAACGTACCGACCCTGACTATATCATTGAAAATTTCAGGTATTTCCGTTTCCTTCCGGATGGTAGACCGAAATATGAAGCCATCGGTAAAAAAATGATCCATTATCCTGCAGAAGATGCTTACAGGATTGAAAAACCCCAGCTTCATCTGCGTGGCAGCAAAGGACAGCTCCAGACCGTCAAGGCTGATGAGGCATTCGCTGAAGACTTCAATACAAAAGTCCATCTTACCGACCATGTCCGTTTGGAAGAGGAAGGCGCAGAGGGTAAAGCGCCTAAGATACTGACCACTGAATACCTGCTGTACCATCCAGATGACATGGTTGCCACTACAGACAAGGATGTCACCATCCGGCAAGGGAAAAATGTCCTGAAAGGTACCGGCATGAAATCCAACAATGCCACCCAGGAACTTGAAATGCGAGGCCGGGTCCATGTGGTCATTTATCCCAACGGGGACAAGGCAGAGAAACCCAAAAACCAGGAAAACAGTACCCAGCCAACAGAACAATCCGCCGCAGCACCAGATGACCGGCAACAGGCTGGCCGGGTGAACGTCCAATTGAACTGATTATGAAAAAAGACCTTCTCAAGATAGCCGCTTTCTGCCTGTGTGCTGCATTGTCTTTCAATGCCTCTGCAGAAAAAGCGGATTCCAAGAAACCAACCCATATCGAAGCCGACCAGATGAACTCGGATGATGTGAACCAAGTCACCATCTTCACAGGCAATGTCGTAATCAAGAAAGGCACCATCCTTGCGAAAGCAGGACAGGCAAAACTTGTTGAAGACCCTGAAGGATACCGCTACATCACCCTGTATGCTGCACCTGGCCAGTTGGCCTCCATACGCCAGAAACTGGACAGTGGTCCCAATCAATGGATGGAAGGCTATGGCAAGCGGATTGAATACAATGACAAAGATGAGGTCGCCCAGTTCTTCACAGAAGCCCGTGGCAAGAAACTTGAAGGCTCCAAGGTCATGGAAGATATCCAAGGCGAATACCTTTCCTATGATTCCAAGACAGAATTCTACAGCGCATTCAATACCAACGAAGGCTATTCCAGGGCAGGTGCCGGACGTGTCACAGCGGTCATCCAGCCAAAAACAACCACCAATTCAAGGAAGAAAAAGAAATGACCCCCAGCAAACTGACCGTCCAAGGCCTCCAGAAAACCTATGGAAAACGCGCTGTCGTTTCTGACGTATCCATTGAAGTTTCCAGTGGAGAAGTTGTCGGTCTTCTCGGACCGAATGGGGCAGGCAAGACCACCTCTTTTTACATGATTGTCGGACTGGTGCCTGCAGAAAAAGGAACCATTGAACTGGACGGGCAGGACCTGACGCCACTTCCCATCCATAAACGGGCGCTGATGGGATTATCCTATCTTCCGCAGGAGGCTTCCGTCTTCCGGAAACTGACTGTTGAGGAAAACATCAAGGCTGTCCTTGAACTTCAGCGTGACCCTGACGGGAAACCATTGGGAAAGGACGAAATCAACCGTCGGCTGGACGGTCTGCTGGATGACCTGCAGATTGCTTTCCTGCGTGAAAACCCTGCCCTGTCCCTGTCAGGCGGCGAACGCCGGCGTGTTGAGATTGCCCGGGCACTGGCGACCAATCCCCGTTTCATCCTGCTCGATGAACCGTTCGCAGGGATTGACCCGATTGCAGTGATTGAAATCCAGCGTATTGTCCGTTTCCTGAAAGAACGTGGCATCGGTGTCCTGATCACTGACCACAACGTCCGTGAGACACTGGGTATCTGTGACCGTGCCTATATCGTGAATGAAGGGGAAATCCTGGCAAGTGGGCATCCTGAAGAAATCATCCAGAACGAATCCGTCAGACGTGTCTATCTGGGCGACAAGTTCAAGATGTAACCGGCAGCTGGTCCATGAAACAGAAACTGCAGTCCCGCCTTACCCAGCATTTTGCACTGACTCCCCAGCTCCAGCAGTCCATCAAGCTCCTTCAGCTCTCCAGCATCGAGCTGAATGAAGAGATTGAACGGCAGCTGGAAGAAAACCCCCTGCTGGAGCGGCTGGACGATTCCCTGCTCAACACCACCCGTTTCCAAGGAGATGGCAGCCTGATCCGGCAGCAGGCTCCTGATCCAGGCAGCACTGGGATTGCAGGCGATGCCCCATCTGACGGCAGTTTTGAGAACACAGAACCGGCCGGTTCACTGGAACACGCTGACTTCATGGCAGAAGAACGCCAGCACTGGGAAGGCATCACCATGCCGGACCGCCAACAGGATGATGAGCACTTCCGTCCACAGCTGGAAGCGCCACCGAAAACACTCAAAGACCATCTCCAGGAACAGCTACGTGTCAGTGTCCATGACCACCGTCAGCGGGTTTTGGTGGAACTGCTGATCGATGCCTTGGACATCCATGGTTACCTGCTTGAATCCCTTGAAGAAATGCTGGCATGGCTGCCGGATGAGCTGCATGTCAGCATGAAAGAACTTGAGGAGGCATTGGAATGCCTCCAGTCTTTTGAACCAGCCGGTGTCGGTGCCCGCAGCAGTACAGAATGCCTGGCATTGCAGGTCAGGATGATGCCGGATGTCCCGTTCATCATCCGCCGTTATGCGCTTGAGATTGTGGAAAACCATCTGAAGGCGTTTGCCCAGCACGATTACACCAAGCTGAAAAAAAATGTCGGCTGTGATGACGAAGACCTCGTTGAGATCCGGAAAGTCATCCTCAACTGCAATCCCCATCCAGGTACGGTCTATGCCACGGACACCGCGGACACTGTCATCCCGGAAATCATCGCCTGCCGGAAAGAAGACGGCAGATGGCATGCTGAACTCAACGCCGATGCCATACCGAAAATCCGCATCAACCAGCTGTATGGCAGCATCCTGAAAAACGCCACCAACCGCTCCACGCTGAACACCCGTTTCCAAGAAGCGAAATGGCTGATCAGGAATATCAACCAGCGTTTCGACACCATCCTGAAAGTCTCTGAAGCCATCATTGAAAGGCAGCAGGCGTTCTTCAGTTCAGGTCCTGCTTCCATGAGACCCCTTGTATTACGTGAAATAGCTGATACACTAGGATTACATGAGAGCACCGTCTCTCGTGTGACAGCGCAGAAATACATGATGACCCCATTGGGTATTTTTGAGCTGAAGCATTTTTTTGGAAGTCATCTGATGATGGAAGGAGGTGGCGAAGCGTCTGCAACGGCAATCCGCGAAAAAATCCGTCAGCTGGTTGCCTCTGAAGACAGGAAAAAGCCCTATTCAGACAGCAAGATTGCGCAGATCCTTGAAAAAGACGGTCTGGTCATTGCCAGAAGGACTGTCGCGAAATACCGTGACATCCTCAAGATTCCGCCGGCAAGCCTGCGTAAAAATCTCTAACAACCGTCCCGATACCTGCCGGTATCAGGACAATCAGTACAAACGAAGGAGAATTCTATGAACCTGACCATCAGCGGACACCATCTTGAAATCACCCCAGCCATCCGCAGTCATGTTGAAACGAAACTTGACCGGATGAAACGGAATTTCGATGGTGTCATTGAAATAACGGTCCTGCTCGCCGTAGACAACATTTCCGACAAGGAAAAACGCCAGCGTGCAGAAATCAACCTGAAGCTCTCCGGAAAGACCCTGCACGCTGAAAGCACAGGTCAGGATATCTACGCTGCCATCGACACCCTGATGGACAAAGTTGACAGACAGCTTGTCAAGGCAAAGGAAAAAAACCGCAGCCATTCCCGTGAGTCCATCAAAGGCGCACTCTGATGCAGTAGTCAAAGGCAGGAAACACCATACAAGAACCGTGCTTCCTGCTGTTCCACTAGACCGTTGCAGGCATCCCTGCCTGTAACGGTTTATGCAACATCCCCATCCAACACAAAGAAAGGTCCCTGTCTTGTCAACTCCTGAAGGCATCCGGAAAATGTTTGAGAACATCTGCGACGACCTGGCAAAGAAAAAGCCGGAAGATGTCCAAGCGGTTGTCATCTATTCTTCTGCAGACAACCTGATCAGCATTGCGCACACAGAAGATGAACAGCGCTGCAATGAACTGTTGGATATGGCAATGCAGGCACTTGCCCAGCAAGGCAAACGTCCGCCAGACATCCCATTGCAGTAACCCCCTCCTTCCCCACTGTCCCCTCATGCCACTGGGCTGGTAAAATCATCCAGAAACAACCTGACGGAAGAACCATGCTCAGAAAACTGCTTCTGGTCCCGATGACCGTACTTGCATTCACCACCAGTCCTGTATTGGCACAACCAGCTGTTGACACCGCTGTCCAATCGGAAACCTCATCCTTTGAACAGCTACTGCAACAGGCGGAACAGGGAAACCGCGATGCCGCCTATCAGGCCGGAACCGCTTACTGGCAGGGGAAAACCGTTCCACAGGATATGGGAAAAGCCGTGCAATGGTGGATGAAAGCTGCGGGGAAAGGGCATCCAATCGCCCAATTCCTGCTGGGTTCTGCCTACCATGATGGCAATGGCATCGCCAAGGATGCCAGGAAAGCTGTGCAATGGTACCGGAAATCCGCCAGGCAGTCCTATCCACCTGCCCAGTATTACCTGGGGCAATCGCTCTTCAATGGCGAAGGCATTCCGGCAAATACCACCCAAGCCATCAGCTGGTGGAAAAAGGCGGCATCCCAAGGATACAGCCCAGCCCAATACCGTCTTGGAAACGCCTTTTACTTCGGGGAAGGCGTAAAACAGGATCCCCAAGCCGCCATCCAATGGTGGACAAAAGCAGCAGAACAGGGACATGACCGTGCACAGCACCATCTAGGCGTCGCCTATTATTACGGTGAAGGCGTTCCCAAGGACTATGCAAAAGCCGTGACATGGTTTGGCAAGGCAGTCGAAAAAGGCAATATCGATGCCGGATACCATATCGGCCGTGCCTACCAGCAAGGCCTTGGGTTGCCGCATAATGAAACAAAAGCCATTGACTGGCTCACATGGGCTGCTGAACAGGGGCACAGTGGCGCCCAGAACCAGCTTGGCACTGCCTACAGCCTTGGACAAGGCGTTTCCAAAGACAGTGCGAAAGCCATCGAATGGTGGACAAAAGCGGCAGAACAAGGGAACGCTGAATCACAGCGCCGGCTTGGCAATGCCTGGTTCTTCGGGGAAGGAGTCAGGAAAGACCGGGAAAAAGCCGCTTTCTGGTATGCCGAAGCCTCAAGGCAGTCAGATGCAACCGCCCAGTTCAACCTGGCGTTTCTTTATGGGCAGGACAGACAGGCAGATACCCATGACAGCACTGCCGTCAACCTCTACCGTCAAGCCGCCATCCAAGGAAATGCGCAGGCGCAGTTCAATCTTGGGCTTGCCTACTACAACGGCAAGGGCATCCAGAAAGACCGCCATAAAGCCGTCGGCTGGTGGCATACTGCGGCACAGCAAGGGCATGCCAAAGCACAGTTCTTCCTTGGATTGGCCTGTATGGGCGGTGAAGGCACAGAACGCAATCCCCACCTTGGTGCAATCTGGTTCGCCAAAGCCGCCCAACAGGGTAATGTACTCGCCATGCTGTCACTTGCAAATGCTTTCCATGAAGGCAATGGTGTCAAGGTCAGCACAGTCAATGCCTATGTGCTGATCCGGGAAGCCGCCAGTATTGACCCTGATGCAAAGGAACTGCTGAAGGATGCCCAGAAAAACCTGACGGAACAACAGCTTGACAAAGCGACCAACCGGACATTGCCCGAAGTACTCGCAGAAGTCCTTGCTTCCTGATGCCACTGGCTTAAGGCTGTCCCTCTGCTGCCTGCCATAGACGGCCATACCATCTCCGGGCAAGGTCAAGCTCCTGTAATCCGAACGGCAGTGACACCATCCGTCCATCGGTGGTATGGACCGTCAAATGGACATCCCGGACAGATTCCTCATCCGCCACAGGCCGGAGAACCGGCTCCTTCCGGCGGGAATCCTTTAAAACCTTACCGACAGCCGTACTGTCCGTTTCCATATGCTGTCCGACCGTTGAAGAGTCTGGGACGCGATGGGAAACGCTGCTGATGGGCTCCCCATCAACGGTCAGGTCAACCTGACGGATATCCTGATAACGGAAAACCGTCCTCATGATGCCGCCCCCCCTGCCATCACCGGCCTGCACCAACGCAAACAGACGGTTCTTCTGGTCCATGGCAATGATGCTGCAACGGTCACCTGTCCAGCTTCTGCTGTCCCATACAGGCTCCACTGTCCAGCGGCTGCCCAACGGAACCGGTTTCATCAGTTCCCGTTCAACCCGGTCACGCTGGCTGTCCATGATGCCGGTCCTGCGGACAATCAGGAAAGCCGCCAACAATGCCAGGATGACAAAAACAACTGTCTTAAGGCTGAACTGCATGGCAGTCTCCAAGATAAACATGCGGGCATCCTGCCCGCATGCTCAGATACCAGAAAAAATAGATACCATACGCCGCACTTATGACTTCCTGAGTTTCCGGGACATCGGAACCGGACTCGTGCCGGATGCCATCATGGCTTCCAGCAGAAGGGTATGATATTTTTCGGCAAGGTTGATGCCATATTTGCCTGCTGAACAGGGAATGGTATGACCGCCAGAAACTGACCTGACCCGGAGTTCAATCGACTTGATTTTCTGGCTGTTCTGCCGGAAAGCATCCAGGCTGTTTTCGGGATGCCTTCCTGTAATCTTGCCTGCCCGTGCCTCCAGCACCGTCCTGCCATCCACCACGACTTCAGAACGGGTCATGCTGGCAACAGGGATTATGCGCATATCAACCCGGTCGCTTTTCCGTTTGCCCGCAGTGATACCGAGGAACATACCATGCGCTTTGTCAAAAGCAAGCAGGTTGTTGTCCACATCCGTCCAGTCCTGTTCATTCCAATCCGGTGCGGTTTCCTTGCCATCGATAGTCAATGGATCCTTCAGGTGTTTCTCAACCTGCTTCTTCACAGAAGATTCCGAAAATCTGATATAAGCCATGGCAATAATGACAATCGCCGCCAGGGAACCGAAAACGATGCAGGTAATCATAATGGATGGATGTTGTTCTGTTGCTGATGAATTGGCAAGGATACCGCAAAAAAGCTGGATTGGCGATTGCCAGCAGCTGCCGGCACTTCCCGCATAGAAAAAAGGAAGCCGTGAAGCTTCCTTTCCAATCCTCTTGGTCGGGGCGAGAAGATTCGAACTTCCGACCCCTTGCACCCCATGCAAGTGCGCTACCAGGCTGCGCTACGCCCCGAACAGCAGGCATTATAGCATCAAGGTCTTCTATCGGATGATTTCCATCGGATTTTCTGCCAGAAGACCGTGAATCCGATACAATGTTCCAAAAACCTTTATCCTGTCCAACCCTGCCACTGGCTGCCAGTGGCCTTTTCCTGGGAGCTGATATGAAACGATGGATTGCCGTCCTGTTTGCCGCCATGTGCACGATGCCCGCCGCATGGGCAACCCCTGCACAAGATGCCACCATTGAAAAACTGCTTGTCCTGACCGAAGCCCAGAAATCAGCAGACACGGCTGTCGCTGATGCGGATGCCTTCATCCAATCGTCTGTCATGCCGATGACCGAGCAGGAAAACGTCTCTGCCGAACACCGGCAGGCAGCAAAAACCTGTCTGGATGATTACCGGAAAATGATCCAGGAAAACCTCGGCTGGGAATCCCTGAAACCGGAATACATCCGTATTTACCGCGAGACTTTCACAGAAGAGGAACTGCTTGACCTGACAGCCTTCTATGAATCATCGACAGGCCGTATGCTGATCCAGAAAACCCCGCTGCTTGAGGACAAGATGGGAACTGTGATGGACCAGCGCATGAAAGCCATGATGGAACGCCTGCAGCCTGCCTGCATGGGAACTTCCCGGTAACCGCCAAGAAAAAAGGATGGCTGTGCTGACAGGCACCGCCATCCTCCTCACAGCCTTCTGGCTGCCACTCACTCGTCATCCGTCCGGATGATCAGCTTGATCGGGCGCATGGACTTATGTTCACAGAACAGCTTCCAGTCTGACGGCTTCGTACTGGGTTCCCCGCCATCATACACCACGCCCCGGCTGGCTTTCTTCTTGCCGGATGCATCGGTTTCTGTGAACTCAAAGCAGAGATTGGAACCATCCTCATTTGACAGCGCCCTGGTGATTTTCATCGATTTCGGATTGGCAAGCCGCGACTGGAGCATCAGGGATGCCGCAAGCCCCCGCTGGGACCGCCTGTCTTCCCTTGCCTCTTTCTCAACCTGCTCAACCGGCTTCACAACCTCCTGGGACTTGTAATACCACCCATACCCGAACAGGGCGATGATCACCCCCAGCACAATAAACATATTCCGGCGGATTCTTTTCCCCCGGTTCGGTCCCAAAGAATCGCAACCCGGACATTTCAGGACATCTTCGTCAATATCCCTGCCACAGACCTTGCACTTCACAATCGCCATAAAACCTGACCTTCTGTTCTGTTCCTGAAAATGGGAGTATACAATCAAACATCGGTTCCGTACGCATCCTGCCCCGGTTTCTTACGGGCAACCAGTCCCACCAAGGCAGATTTCCCACGGTGACGCCCTGCCTTGACCTCTGCATCCCAGCTGGCAAGCTCAAGGATTTCCATTCCTTCGGCATACTGGCGGAGCATCGCTTCCGTATAGAGCTGGTCACCCTTGGATGGGCCTCCTGTCCCATATTCAAGCTGCTTTGGGGAATACCCCAAGACAAACAGGAGCCCACCTTCTTTCAGCGTCCTGATGCAGTTGCGGAACAGGACATCACGCATCGCAGGTGTTGCAAACTGGCACATGATGACAGCAACCGCATCATAAGCATCTGCCTGCCAGCTCCAGTCATCGACACCGTTCACCGAGAAATTGACGGCAACACTATTGTCCTGTGCCAGTTTCCTGGCTTTGCGTATGGCAGTTCCAGACAGGTCAAACGCATCGACAGCCATCCCCTTCCGGGCACACCAGACACTGTTCCGACCTTCCCCGTCTGCGACCATCAGGATCCGCTGTCCCTTCTCAAGCAGATGGTCATGACCGGCAAACCAGTCATTCGGGGCGGTTCCGAAAACATATGCATTATCGCTGTAAACCCCGTCCCAGAATTTTGCAGCGGCTTCTTTCGGTGTCAATCCCATAACTGTTTCCCATCAGCCGTCAAGTCACAACCGTTGGTCCCGGCAATCCCGTGAAAGCAGGGATTGCCGCTATGTCATCGGCAGCCTTGATAAGATGCGCCAAGGCAGCCTGCGGTTCAAGGTCAAGTCTCTCAGCATCATAACGGTCAAAATAGACCCGCAGGGTCGCTCCGACCGTTCCGGTTCCCGACAGCCGGAACACAATACGGGAACCATCCGTGAAGAAAATCCGGATGCCCTGATGTTCCGACACCGAACCATCCACCGGGTCGGTATAGGCGAACTCATCCGCTTCGGCAACCGTCAATGCACCAAACACCTGTCCTGGCAGGCTGTCCAGACGGCTCCTCAGATGGTCCATCAACGCATTGGCACGGGAACTGTCGATGCTTTCATAATCATGGCGGGAATAGTAATTCCTGCCGAAACGTGCCCAATGCTTCTGCATAGTTCCGGCAACAGAATCCCCTGTCCTGGCAAGCAGGTTCAGCCAGAACAGGATTGCCCAGATACCATCTTTCTCACGGATATGCCGGGAACTGGTACCATAACTTTCCTCACCGCAGAACGTGATGCGTCCATCATCCAGCAGGTTGCCGAAAAACTTCCAGCCTGTCGGGGTTTCATAATGCGGGATACCCAAGGCATCCGCAACCCGGTCAACCGCCGCAGAAGTCGGCATCGAACGGGCGACCCCGGCAACCCCATCACGGTATCCTGGCACCAAGGAAGCATTCGCTGTCAGCACAGCAAGGCTGTCGGAAGGCGTCACCGCAATCCCTTGCCCGACAATCATATTGCGGTCACCATCCCCATCAGTTGCTGCTGCCATATCCGTTGCGTCAGGACCATTCATAAAAGCAATCAGGTCCTTGGCATTCACAGGATTGGGATCCGGATGATGCCCGCCGAAATCCGGCAGGGGGTCGGCGTGGATGACTGTTCCAACAGGTGCCTCCAACATCCCTTCCACAATACGGCGGGCATAAGGCCCGCAGACAGCATGCATCGCATCGAAACGCAGGCGGAACCCCCGGTGGAACAGGTCACGGATTGCATCAAAATCAAACAGCGAAGCCATCTGGTCCGCATAATCGGCAACCGGATCGAACACCTCAACCACCATACCACCTATCTGGGTGGTCCCCAGCACCGACAGGTCCACCACTGGAGCATCCATGAAGCGGTACCTGCTGATTGCCAATGACCGGGCATAGATGGCATCTGTAACCTTCTCCGGTGCAGGACCGCCATTCCCGATATTGAACTTGATGCCGAAATCCCCATCAGGTCCCCCAGGATTGTGGCTGGCAGACAGGGCAATCCCGCCAAACGTATGGTGTTTCCGGATAACACAGCTACATGCTGGTGTGGACAGGATACCATCCTGACCGACCATGACCTTACCGACACCGTTTGCTGCCGCCATCCTCAAGATGGTCTGGATTGCCACATCATTATGGAAACGGCCATCGCCCCCCAAGACAAGCGTCTTGCCCTGAAAACCATCAACCGTATCAAAAATGGACTGGACAAAATTCTCCAGATAATGGGATTGCTGGAAAACAGCCACCTGTTTACGCAGACCGGATGTCCCCGGCTTCTGACCATCAAACGGTGCTGTCTCAACAATCTGGACCGACATGATTCCTCCTATACCGCCAATCCTGCCATGCTAGCAGAATCGACAGCACCATACCAGAACCATGACCTTCAGGGCGCTACATATCTGGATAATCCGGTCCCCCGCCCCCCTCAGGGGCAGTCCAGATGATATTCTGCTCCGGATCCTTGATATCACAGGTCTTGCAATGCAGGCAGTCCGCTGCATGGATCTGAAGCCTTGTCCTGCCATCTGGACCGGTCACATATTCATAAACACCTGCTGGGCAATAGCGGACTTCTGGACCGGCAAATTTCGGCAGGTTGACCGTCAGGGGTTTTCCTGCATCCTTCAAAACCAGATGCACAGGCTGGTCTTCCTCATGCACCGTCCCAGACAGATAGACAGAAGAAGACACATCAAATGTCAGCCTGCCATCCGGTTTTGGGTAATCAACCGGCTTGGACGCTTCCGCAGGCTGCAGATAGACATAATCAGGGACATGGCGGTGCAGTGTCCAAGGCGCCTTACCCCGGAACAGCACCTGGTCCATCCCGAACATCAAAGTCGCCCATTTCAGTTTCTTTTCCATCCAAGGCTTGAAATTACGGACGGAATACAGCTCGTTGTAAAGCCAAGACTTCCGGAAAGCTGCTGGGTAAGCACGCAGGACATCCTGACGGCGTCCTGATACAACCGCAGGGACAACCGCTTCAGCCGCCAGCATCCCGGACTTGATGGCAGTATGGATACCCTTGATACGCCCACCGTTCAGGAAACCTGCCTCACAGCCAACCAGCACCCCGCCAGGAAACGCCATTTCAGGCAATGCCTGCAACCCTCCCCCTGTCAAGGCACGGGCTCCGTAAGCGAGCCGCTTCCCGCCTTCCAGGAAAGGGCGGATGGCAGGATGGGGCTTGTAACGCTGGAATTCCTGGAAAGGCGACAACCAAGGATTGCTGTAATTCAACCCGACCGTAAAGCCGATGGCGACCTTGCCACCAGCCATATGGTAGAGGAATGACCCGCCATAGGTATAGCGGTCCAATGGCCAGCCAGCCGTATGGATGACCAGCCCAGGTTGATGGACTTCAGGCCTGACCTGCCAGATTTCCTTGATGCCGATTGAATACGCCTGAGGGTCACGTCCGGCATCAAGCCGGTATTTCTGGATGACAGCCTTGCCCAGCTGCCCCCGTGTCCCCTCTGCAAACACCGTATAACGGGCAAGCAGTTCCATGCCCCGCTGGAAACGGCTTGTCGGCTTACCATCCCTGCCGATGCCCATATCACCGGTTGCAACCCCCTTGACCGCGCCGTTCCCGTCATAAAGCACTTCGACTGCCGCAAACCCCGGGAACACATCCACGCCCAGTTCCTCAGCCTGCACCGCCAGCCAACGGACCAGTTCCGCCAAGGAAATGATATAGCAGCCGCCATTCTGAAGCGCCTTCGGCATCATCCATTCAGGTGTCTTCGACACCCTGCTCCTGCCAAGGAACAGGAAACGCTCTTCAGAAACCGCCGTAGTGACCGGAGCGCCACGTTCCTGCCAGTCTGGGAACAGCTCTGACAGGGCAACCGGATCCATGATGGCGCCCGAAATGATATGTGCCCCTGGAGCCGCCCCTTTCTCAAGTACACAGACAGAAATATCCTGTCCCAGCTGTCCTGCCAGCTGTTTGATACGGATGGCGGCCGCCAGCCCAGCAGGACCAGCACCCACCACAATGACATCGTATGCCATGGACTCACGGGGTCCAAGACTGTCCTGCACCTGTCGGGTCATTTCCATTCAGTCCAGATAATGCAAGATATGGCATCATATACCGCTTGAATTTCCAGCAATCGACACCATGTTTACCTTATCGTTATGATTTAAAGCATCAAGGAGCATATCATATGGAAGAGAATCCATTAATAGATATGAAACAGGTATTTGTTTCAAGGATACCGATACGCTGGGGAGATATGGATGCGATGGGGCATGTCAACAACACCATCTTCTTCCGTTACCTTGAACAGGCGCGTATCGAATGGTATGGCAACCTCGGACGCAGTGGCAAAGCCGGGGTTGAGACATCTGTCGTCCATTGCTGGTGCACCTACCACCGTCCACTGTATTATCCTGGGGAACTGGAAATCAGGACCTATGCTGGGCATCCAGGACGTTCAAGTTTCAGGATTGTCCAGGAAATCCGCCGGGTGGACGATCCTGACACCGTTTACGCCACAGGCGGTTCCACTGTCGTCTGGATGGATGCACTGACCGGCAAAGCCGTTCCGCTTCCCCATAAAATGCTGGAACTGATGGCACCGGAAAACAAAGACTGACAGATTTGCCAATGCATGGAAGGCTGTACACGCAATGCCAGTACAGCCTTTCTTTTTCAGAAAACAGTGGACGGAAAACGTTTATAATCATCGTTCCCTTGGCAGCAAGGCATAAGACCGATATCCCGTCATCCAGACCATGCAGGACACCACAAAACTCCTTTCCCCTGCTGTTTTCCCATTTGGCAACAAAGGACTCATTGTCTATCTTGCCTTCCTGAGTGCATTCGTCCCGCTGACCACCGACCTCTACCTGCCGGCATTGCCCTCCATGGTACAGGTCTTCAGCACCACACCGCAGATTGCCAACTTCACTCTGAGTTTTTTCATGCTGTTCTTTGCAGTGTCCATGCTGCTATGGGGGCCATTCACTGACAAATACGGCAGGAAACCCATCCTTTACATCGGGCTTGCCCTCTACCTTACCGGCTGCCTTGTCTGCATCTTCTCCATCAGCATCACCATGCTGATTGCCGGACGCATCCTGCAGGCCATCGGCAGTGGAGCCATCCAGGCCGTCTCAATGGCTATTGTGAAAGACTGTTTCCAAGGGGAACAGATGGAACGTGTCCTTGTCTGGATACAGACACTGGTCATCCTCGCCCCGATGCTTGCCCCGGTCATCGGGGCACAGCTGCTGTACCTGACCGCATGGCAGGGACTCTTCGTCTTCCTGTGCGGCTGTGGCGGACTGGCAACCATCATGGCGCTCTGCCTGAAAGAAACCCTGCAGAACGCCACAGAAGGACCTGCCCTCCAGTCACTGGGACGCATCGGCTATGTCCTGGGTCATCGAGGCTACCGCATCCTGCTGCTGGTCTTCTCCATGATGTGCATGCCGGTCATGTCGTTCCTGTCCACATCCTCTTTCATCTACGTCAACCTGTTCGACCTCTCAGAACAGCAGTACAGCTGTTTCTTCGCCTTCAACGGCTGCTTTGCGATGCTCGCCCCCATCGCCTACATGCGACTGCTCCGGAAACTGCCCCGGCGTCCTTTCATCACGCTCTGTTTCTGCTGTGTCGCCTGCTCAGGGGCAGCCGTCCTCTGTTTCGGCAGTGGCAGCCCTTACCTGTTCGCCCTGCTCTATGCACCGGTCACCTTCTTCGGCAGCGCTGTCCGTCCAGCCGGCACCATGCTGGTCATGACCCAGCTTGATACTGACAACGGCACCGTCGGTGCCCTTTTCGGCTGTGTCGCCCTGCTGTTCGGCAGCATCTCCATGCTGCTCTGCTCGCTTGACTGGCCAATCCTGACCATGGCTGTCGGCACCATCAGCCTGGTCACCGGCCTGCTCTGCCTTGCCATCTGGCTGGTTGCCAGCTTCCGGAAAATGTTCCGGATGACAGGCTGACATCCCAGGAATGCCCAACAAAAAACGGAAACCGCATCGAGCTGTTTCCGTTTTCCTGGCGTTCCACCCGGCAGTCCTGGAACCACCGGGAAAACATCAATCAGATGACTGTGATGTTGGAAGCCTGCTTGCCTTTCGGTCCGGTGGTGATATCGAAAGAAACACGCTGGTTTTCTTTCAGGGACTTGAATCCTTCCGCATTGATGGCAGAGAAATGTGCAAACACATCCTCCCCACCTTCATCAGGAGAAATGAAACCAAATCCTTTGGAATCGTTGAACCATTTTACAGTACCAGTTGCCATTGCTTTTTCCTTGTCAGTTGTTACAGGCTTCCGCCCATTCCTATCGTTTGAAGCAGAGAAGAAATGACAGCCTTGACACCGCTCACCACCCGCCTGGCCCCAAAAACGACTCTGTGAATAATAAACCATAATTCAATGGATTACATCATCTATCACGCCATTTTTTCAGCATTCCATTGACCTGCGGCAATTTTTTCCAACCAAAAAATGCCGACAATCGTCTTCACGTCCGTAATCCTGCCTTGTCTTACCCAGTCAACAAGCTCTTCTGCCGGCATTTTAAGCGATTGGATGAACTCCTCCGCATCCAGATGCGCCTCCCCTTTCCGCAGTCCCTTGGCCAGGTACAGGTCGATATGCTCATCCGAATATCCGATGGCATTATGGATAGTCGTCACAAAATACCACTCATCAGCGACATAACCGGTCTCTTCCGCCAGCTCACGGCGGGCGGTCTCCAACGAATGTTCCCCCCTGTCAATCTTGCCAGCAGGCAGCTCGATGAAAATCCGGTCCATTGGATAACGGAACTGGCGTTCCACCAGCACTGTCCCATCCTCAAACAGCGGGATTACCGCCGCCGCGCCGGGATGGCGCATGAACTCCCGGAAAGCGGTACCACCATCCGGCAACCGTACCCGGTCCTTCTCAATCCTGAAAAAACTCCCGGGATACACCGTCTGCCCTTCAATACGCGTCTCAATCAGGTCCGCATCGAGAAACCGCTTCTGAATGTCATCAGCCTGACCAGCCATCTCTCCTCCTTCAATCCATCAATCCAGATGCCTAGACCCTTATGATTCCACCTTTCGTGCCAGAAAGCCAGCAAAAGGTTTTGCCTGTCTCCCCGCCATCAGATAGACTGTTCCATTATCCTATCGAGACTGCAGTCATGTCCCAAGCACCTTTAGCTGAACGCTTACGCCCTCAAACCATCGATGATGTCGTCGGTCAGGAACACCTGCTGGGTGAAGGCAAACCCTTACGGCTTGCCTTTGAATCCGGCGAGCCCCATTCCATGATCCTCTGGGGACCTCCCGGTGTCGGGAAAACCACCCTTGCCCGGCTGATGGCAGACGCTTTCGATGCCGAATTCATCGCCTTGTCCGCCGTCCTTTCCGGTGTCAAGGACATCCGTGATGCCGTAGAACGCGCAAGGCTCGTGCAAGCCAATTCAGGCCGGCGCACCATCCTCTTCGTCGATGAAGTCCACCGCTTCAACAAAAGCCAGCAGGACGCCTTCCTGCCCCATGTCGAGAGCGGCCTGTTCACCTTTATCGGCGCAACCACAGAGAACCCTTCCTTTGAAGTCAACAATGCGTTGCTTTCCCGGTCTGCCGTCTATGTCCTGAAATCCCTGGACAACGGACATCTTGACAGCCTGATTGAACGGGCATTGTCACGGGAACTGGATGGCATCACCCTCACGCAGGACGGCAGGGACATGCTGGTCAACAGTGCTGATGGCGATGCCCGCAAACTGCTGAACCTGCTGGACCTTGCGGCACAGGCAGCAAGCCGGAAACAGGTTCCCATCTCAGCAACCCTGCTCAAAGAAACCCTGGGAGAAGCCTTCCGGCGGTTCGACAACAAAGGCGACGGTTTCTATGACCAGATTTCCGCATTGCATAAATCCGTCCGGGGATCCCATCCGAACGCAGCCCTCTACTGGTTCGCCCGGATGCTGGACGGTGGCGCAGACCCCCGCTACATCGCCCGGCGGGTCATCCGCATGGCATGGGAAGATGTCGGGCTGGCAGACCCCCGTGCTGCCCAGATTGCCAATGCCGCCGCCGCCACCTATGAGCGGCTCGGCAGTCCGGAAGGCGAACTGGCGATTGCGCAGGCCATCATCTACCTGTCCATCGCCGCCAAAAGCAATGCTGGCGAGATTGCCTACAACGCCGTGCGCGCCTTCGTCAAAAAAGACCATACGCGCGAAGTTCCCGTGCACCTGCGCAATGCCCCGACCAAGCTGATGAAAGAACTCGGCTATGGCAGGGAATACCGCTATGCCCATGATGAGCCCAACGCCTATGCCGCTGGAGAAACCTATTTCCCGGACGGGATGGACGAAATCCCCTTCTACCAGCCCACCCCATATGGGTTGGAAAAGAAAATCCGGGAAAAACTCGACTGGCTGACGGAACTGGACAGGCAGGCGGTCAAGAAACGGAAATAGACCCGCTGAATAAATAAATCAAAATCAACAGGTTTATTTTAAGTAAGGAATCCGGGCAGAGATTATCAAAACCCTGCCTATCAGCAAACATCAGGACCAAACCGTAGTAGGTTTCAATTTCTTAGCCACACAATCGCTCAGAAATGAATTGATCAATGTCTGATAGGGGATATTCATTTCTTCAGACAATGCCTTGAAATATGCCAGATTCTTGGCATCAATCCTGATAGTAATCTGATTTTTCAGCCTCTTGGCATAGGGATTCTTCCGTGCCCCTGTGAAATCATATTCATCACGCATCGTCATCCTCCTGTTGCATAGACATGAATTTCTTTTTTGGTCGCCTTCCTTGCTGAAATGATGCGAATCAGCTCATCGTTCTCACGATAACAATGGCAAACGACCAGAAGCCGTAAAGCTGAGCTTAACCCCAACAAAAGAAAACGGTCCTCATTTTCTGAATGATCAGGATCAAAAATCTCAAGCGCATTCTCATCAAAGAAAACCGTTGACGCCTCTTCGAAGGATATACCATGTTTTCTGACATTAGTCTCAGCTTTTGTGCTATCCCAGACAAAATCCATGCCTGTCTTCCTGTAATTATATTGTAGTTATATTATCGTAATCCATTAGCTCTTTTCGGGCAACCCGACAAGGAACCGACGACTTTCAGACATGAAAAAAGGCTCTCCGGAGAGAGCCTTTCATACTTACCCATTCCGGAGGCTTCCTGGGAAGCCTCTCATCATCAGGTCCTAATCAGATTAGAACTTGTGGGTAATACCGACCTGGACAGCGGTGGTGGAGTCCTGAGAAACACCATCCATCAGCTCGCCAACTTCTTCGGAACCCCAGTCGGTGTAAGCGACGATACCATACAGGCTGGTCCGTTTGGACAGGTTGTAGGTATAACCGACAGCTGCTTTCCAAACATCCTCATCGAGGTCACCATTGGTATTGCCATTGCCTTCAATACCCAGCCACTGGACAGAAGCGTTCAGACGGCCTGGACCGACTTTCCATTCAACACCCAACAGAGCCTGCTGTTCTTCGAAGCTGTCATAGTCAGTATAATCTGTTTCCTCATAAGCATAGTGCTTACTTGGATTCAGGCTGTCGCCGCTAGCCACCAACACACCGATTTTGTCTTTGGTGTACTGATACAGGGCTTCAACCTTGACGGTATCCCAAGAGTAGCTGACGCCAGCATTCCACAGGGTAGAGCGGTTGGAGTCTGCCAGCATCTGGTAGTTGGCAGTAGCCGCAAAACCACCGTACTTATAGTTCAGACCTAACTGATAACCATCGTTGTCCCAGCCATTGGAATAGCCACCGCGAGGAGTACTTTCCCCATCGCCCCATTTTGGCCAAACAACATATTTACCATCAACATCACGGCTCTTGGAGTTCATGTTGCGACCAAGTTCATAAGCAGCCTGGAAGGAGAAACCAGCCCATTCTGGAGAATCGTAACGCAGCATACGGTCACGACGGACACCACGCTGGGTGGAGTCAATCATGCCGCCGACACCATACTGATAGAATGGGTCGAATTTACGGATGTTTTCAGTTGCGATACCGTTCATACGGCCCAGACGGACCCAGCCCCAGTCGTCATGTTTCAGACCGACATTGGCGGCACCTTCCCAGTCTTTATCTGACTTGGAGTTGTTTTCACCGGTACCGACATCAAAACGTTTTTCCAACTGGAAAGTAGCTTTCAGACCATCACCCAGGTCTTCAACACCTTTGAAGCCGATACGGGAGTTGACGTTTTCATCCATTTCGGTGTCAACACCGGTCTTCTTGACATAACCGGTATCAACGACACCGTAGATGGTGACGTTGGACTGTGCATAGGCAACGCTGGAAGCGGCGCCCAGTACAGCTAATGCGATTAAAGTTTTTTTCATTTTATTTCCCTTTTAAGAAGGTACATCTACATGTAGATAAATCTTATTAATTCCAAAAAAGGTGTCTTGCGCGCATCCTGAGATGAGACATCTTTAGAGGATAGGTTCATTCTATCTTTCCCTTTCTCAGACTGTCACGTTTTTTTCGATTTTTTGTTGTACATTCCGCACACTTTTTTAAAAATCAATTCAAAATGTAACGGTTTTTGTCAGAACAGAACATTATTTTTTGAAAACACTCGGAATTTATCCCAAATTCACCGTTTTACAACAATCCTGTTTTTTTTATTGCCTTTTTAGAAAAAGTGTGTTTATAACCTTTTTCCGTAAAAAAATGGGCTAAATCTGTGATTTCAATAACGATTTTCAGGCACACGCTCTGACAGGCCGTTTTTCCGCTCCTGCCAGACCATATCAGAACCTGACAAAACCGCTTCCAGGCAGGCTGTCCCGTCTTTGGAAACGGCATTCCTGCAACATACCTATATATATTAGACGGGGAACAGTCAGCACCAAAGACAGGACATCGTCAATGCAATCCAGTTTCCCCCAAAACGGCGGACAGTATTGCCGGTATAAAGCAGTTTCCGCAAAAACGCAGATTGTTTACCGCAAAATGCCGGATTCATATACCGCAAAACATCGGATTTACAGGATTTCCCCAGCCAGGCGGACGCGTAGGATGATGCCAAAGCTGATGCGGCTGATTGAGCAATTTTGGTTCTCCCTCAATGAAGGGGCAGGCAGAAAACAGAAAAGCCGTTGACTTGCATCAACGGCTTCTTTGGCAATGGTTGCGGGGGCAGGATTTGAACCTACGACCTTCGGGTTATGAGCCCGACGAGCTGCCAGACTGCTCCACCCCGCGTCTGTAAGTATTCATTATAGCTGATTCAGCCACCGGTTTCAACCATATGCCCAGTTTACTGCGCTCTGGGAAGGAAAATCCGCCTATTCCCGGCTCCATTGGACTAGAATAGCATTCAAGCTTCACGCTCCCCTGTTTTTTGATTTTCCGATGGTCATGCATTTCTGTTCAAACTGTGGCAAACCCCTGACGCAGGAAGTCCCTCCCTTGGACAACCGTCTGCGCGATGTCTGCCATGCCTGCGGCACCATCCATTATGAGAACCCCAAGATTGTGGTCTGCACCATCCCCCGCCTGAAAACGTCACGTGGCACGGAAGTCCTGCTGTGCCGCCGCGCCATCGAACCCCGTGACAATTACTGGACATTGCCCGGCGGTTTCATGGAAATCAATGAGACGACTGAACAGGCCGCCATCCGGGAAACCCAGGAAGAAGCCACCGCCGAAGTCTCAGTCAGGGGACTTTTCGCCTTGATGAACCTGGCGGTTTTCCAGCAGGTGCATCTGTTTTACCTGGCAGACATGAAGGAAGCCCGTTTTGCCCCTGGCGAAGAAAGCCGGGAGGTCCGCCTGTTCACGGAAGCGGAAGTTCCATGGGACAGGCTGGCTTTCTCAACCATCACCCATGCCCTCCGGTTCTTTTTTGAAGACGGGAAAAAGGGTATCCTTGAGCATGGTGGTTTTGGCGTGCATACCATCGATTTGTCCCGTTAAGGAGTTTTCTGTTATGGCAACCTACCCGATTTTCCTGTGCCATGTCTGGTCGATTGAAGACGGCATGGAACGTATCAACAGTCTGATGGCAGACTATGCGAGAAAGAGCAGTACTGGTTTCCAGTATGAGTTCCGCAGTGTCTCCAAGGATGACCCGGTGCAGTTCCTGCGGTCAAACAAGGCGTTGATTGATGCAATCGAGACCCAGATGAACGAATGCTGCTGCGTGGTCCTGTTGGCAGGGGTCTATGAGGAATACAAACGCTGGACCAACATCGAGTTCGATGCCGCCCGCAAACTGAAGGTCCCACTGGTCTTGATCCAAGCGGCTGACCCGAAATTCACTTCTTATAAGGAAAAACGGGCTGCTGATGTGATTGTCGGCTGGAATGAGACGGAACTCGGTGAGGCGATCGAGAAGGTTGCCAAGAAAAACAAAATCATCAAATGACCGCCCCGGCAACAGGTGGTTCCCTGCGATGCCTTTGACGGTTGACCGGTTGCCTTGGCTTCAGCCTGACGATGATTTCCCTGATGTTTCGATGGCTGTCCGCCAAGAGGGCGTCGAAGGACTGCTGGCTTTCAGTGAAACCTTGACACCGGAACAGCTGGTACGCGCCTACCGGCAAGGCATTTTCCCATGGTACAGCGACGGGTATCCTGTCATGTGGTGGAGCCCGGATCCCCGCATGGTCCTTTCCACCGATGGATTGATTGTTTCACAGTCTCTAAGGAAGAAGCTCCGGCAGGTGCACCGGAGCATGCATTCGGATGGTATCTGGCGGGTCTGTTTCGACACGGCTTTTGAGGATGTCATGCGCTGTTGCGCCACCACGGTCCGCAAGGGACAGGACGGCACCTGGATTACGGACACCATTCTCGAAAATTACAGGGAACTGCATCATCGGGGCATCACCCATTCCGCCGAGGTTTTTTACAACGGTATCCTGGTTGGTGGCGCTTACGGCATCAGCATCGGCAGGATGTTTTTCGGGGAATCGATGTTTTTCCATCGGACAGATGCCTCCAAGATCGCCTTGGTTTTCCTGACGGCTTTCCTGAAACAGCAGGGGGTCGCCTTGATTGACTGCCAGCAGGAAACCGCCCATCTCGCCTCCCTTGGTGCATCACTGATACCCCGCAAGGCCTTTTCCGCCCATCTTGCCCGGGTCTGCCATCTGCCTGATGTGACGGACTGGCGGTCTGCTGATTGCCCTTTCTGCCATTTCCTGCCTGCGTTGCCCAATTCCAACAGATTCCCACTGAAATCAGGTTGATGCTTACGTTACAATAAGATGATATATGACAGGTTTTCCTATCAGAAAGCCTGTGGCTGTGATTGACAACTGCCTGGCCATGCCGGCAACTGGTGCTGAGAGAACCCAAACCCGATGATTCCTGATTTTGCCTATCCCATCATCCGCCCCTTCCTGTTTGCGATGGATCCGGAGAATGCCCACCTGTTCACGCTGTCTTCGATGCGGACAGCGGCGAAACTGGGGCTGACAGCACTGGCTCCCGCCATTGATCCACTACCTAGGAAGGTGATGGGACTGGATTTCCCCAATCCGGTCGGTCTTGCCGCTGGCCTGGACAAGAACGGTTCCTGCATTGATGGCCTGGCTTCCCTTGGATTCGGTTTCCTGGAACTGGGCACGGTGACGCCCCGCCCCCAGCCCGGCAACCCGAAACCCCGTATGTTCCGCCTGCCTGATGTGGAAGGACTGATCAACCGGATGGGGTTCAACAATGACGGTGTGGATGTGCTGGTCGAGAATGTGAAATCATCCCGTTTCTACCAGCAGAAGAAAGGCATCCTTGGGCTGAACATCGGCAAGAATGCGGTGACACCGATTGAAAAGGCGGTGGATGATTACCTGATCTGCCTGGAAAAGGTCTATCCCGTTGCGGATTACATCGCCATCAACATCTCTTCCCCGAACACGAAGAACCTGCGCCAGCTCCAAGGCGAATCTGAACTGGACAACCTGCTAAGACAGCTGACGGATGCCCGCGAACGGCTGACCCAGCAACACGCGCGTTATGTGCCGCTGGCATTGAAGATCGCCCCCGATATCGATGATGAACAGACAGTGCACATCGCAGATGCCCTGCTCCGCCATCAGATTGACGGCGTCATCGCGACGAACACCACCATTTCACGCGAAGCCGTCAAACATCTGAAAAACGGGTTGGAAACCGGTGGGCTTTCCGGTGCTCCGGTGAAAGATGCCTCGACCCATGTCATCCGGGAACTGAAGAAAGCGCTGGGGGATGCTATCCCAATCATCGGGGTCGGCGGCATCCTCACCGGAGAGGATGCCCAAGAAAAGATTGAAGCGGGCGCCTCGCTGGTCCAGGTGCTGACCGGCATGATCTATTCAGGACCGGGACTTGTCAGGAACTGCATCCAGACGCTGCGCCGTCATTCAATCTGACGGTATCCTTCCACACGCACCATGCCACCATTGATGGCATGGGGATGCCTGCTGTTTATACCGGCTTTACTTCAAGCCTTCTTCCGCCAAGGCTTTCTGGACAGCAGGACGGGCCGCAACCCGTTCCTGCCAGGCTGACAGCAGTTTCCACTGACCGATATCAATCTCTGCATACTTCAGCCAGGAGGTGATGACAAACAGGTAGATATCTGCCACCGTGAAACGGCTTCCCATCAGCCAGTCTTTGCCGACCAGCTGACGGTCGATGTAGTCGCACTGCTTTTCAATCAGCTTGACAGCGGCATCCCGACAGGCTGCAAAGTCAGGCCGGAAAACCGGCAGGAAGTTTTTCTGGAAATCCATCGCGATGAAATTCAGCCATTCCTGAAGACGGTAACGCTCGAATGTCCCCGTGGCAGGAACCAGCTGCTTTTCCGGCACTTGGTCAGCCAGGTACTGGATGATGACAGCCCCTTCGGTCAGGACAGAACCGTCATCCAGCTGCAATGCAGGCACCGCACCTTTGGTGTTGACCAGATAGTAATCTTCCCCTTTTTCCGTTTCCTTGGTTGCCAGGTCAACGGCCTCCAGTTCATAAGGCAATCCTGCCTCCAGCAGGACGATATGGGGTGAAAGCGAGCAGGCACCCGGCGTGTAATACAGTTTCATCAAAAAATCCTTTCTTCTGGGTTCAGGACATCTCCCCTGCATTATGCCATTAAACGGATACCTGCCCGATACCTTGGACACCCCTGAAACAGGGTTCGCCTTTCCGTACATCTGATACAATAATCCCCAGCTCGACTGCCCTTTTCAGGAGAACCGACATGAAAAGAATGCTTGTGGCGGTGCTTGCCGCCCTTTCCCTGTTGGTAACCGGCTGCCAAAGTTCCACGGAATCCGGTGCGACAAAGACGACCCGCAAACAGCTGCTGCTGGTGCCTGCCGAAGCAGTGAACCAACAGTCCGCCCAAGCTTACCGCCAGACACTCGTCAAAGCCCAGCGGGCAAGGCGGCTGGATACCACCAGCCCTGATGCCAAACGGGTACTTGCCATCGCCCAACGGCTTGCCAACCAGGTCAGCGTCTTCCGGCCGGATGCCACCAGCTGGAAATGGGAAGTGAACACCATCAAGAGCGATGAGGTGAATGCGTTCTGCATGCCGGGTGGCAAGATTGCCGTGTTCACCGGCATCATCCAGAAACTGAACCTGACGGATGATGAACTGGCGGCAGTCATCGGCCATGAGATTTCCCATGCATTGCGCGAACACAGCCGTGAAAAGGTTTCCCAGCAGCTCCTGCAGCAGGGTGCCATCACGTTGGTCGGCATTGCGACCGGCAGCCAGATCCAACAGGGTATGGCAGCATTGATTTCGCAGTATCTTTTCGCCCTGCCTTATTCCCGGACGATGGAAACGGAATCTGACATCATGGGACTGGAATTGATGGCACGGGCCGGTTTCAACCCTGAAGCCGCACCGAATGTCTGGCGGAAGATGGCGAAACTCCAGAAAGGTGCGCCACCGCAGTTCCTGTCCACGCACCCATCTGACCAGACACGCATCGCCAACCTTGAAAAGGCATTGCCGACAGTGAAACCCCTTTATGAAGCAGCCATCCAGAACCGTGGCTGAATATTGATGGAAAGGAAACAACAATGAAGAAATGGTTTACCCGATCAGCCCTTGCCGCTGCCTGCCTTGCAGCGCTCTGTGGCTGCCAGACAACAACGATGGGCGGCGCTACCGGCTCTGACCGCAGCCAGCTGATGATTGTCTCATCTGAGGAAATGGACCAGGCTTCCCAACAGGCTTACAGCCAGCTGCTGACCAAGGCAAAAAATGCGAATGCCCTCAATACGAACCGCTCTTACACCAACCGGGTTGTCAATATCTCGAAACGGCTGATCAACCAGGTCGGTGTTTTCCGGAAGGATGCCCTGCGCTGGAAATGGGAAGTCAATGTCCTGACCTCCAAGACAGTCAATGCCTTCTGCATGCCGGGCGGCAAGATTGCTGTCTATACGGGCATCATTGACTCCCTGAAACTGACAGATGGCGAACTGGCAGCAGTCATCGGTCATGAAATTGCCCATGCCCTGCGTGAACATTCCCGTGAACAGGCTTCCCAGCAGGTTGCGACCAGCATCCCGACCGCCATCCTGGGTTCTTTCATCGGCTCATCAGAGCTGGCAAGCGGTATGAACAAGGTACTGTTCTCCCTGCCGTTCTCCCGTTCAATGGAAACCGAAGCAGACACCATGGGGATGGAGCTGATGGCACGTGCCGGTTATAACCCAGAAGAAGCGGTCAATGTCTGGCGGAAGATGTCCGCCCTCAGTGGAGGCGGCAATTCTGTAGCCATCCTCTCGACCCATCCGTCAAACGACAGCCGCATCAAGGACCTGCAGTCGCATCTGCCGGAGGTCATGCCTCTGTACGAAGCTACCCAGCACAAGAAGCCGGCAACCAGCCGCAAGAGAAGCCGCCGCGCGTAGCCGGACAGGCCTTCCATCTATTGATACCAAAAAATGCCAGACATCCCTGTCTGGCATTTTTCATCGCTGACGTCTGTTGACCTTATTTTTTCTTCTGGTCTTTCACCCATGAGTCGCGCAATGTAACCGCACGGTTGAAAACCGGTTTCCCTGGCTGCGAATCCACCAAGTCTGCAACGAAATAGCCCTGGCGCTCAAATTGGAAGATATCTCCAGGTGCCGCCTTGGCAAGCCCCGGTTCAAGGTAAGCGTCCACAACCTGCAATGAGTCTGGATTGAGGGCGTCACGGAAATCCCTGCCATTGGCATCCGGCATGGCTTCTGCAAACAGCCGGTCATAGAGACGGACTTCAGCTGGCACCGCATCACTGGTACTGACCCAATGGATGGTGCCACGGACTTTGTAGTTCTGGCTGGTCTCTGTCCCGCTTCGGCTGTCTGGCAGATAGTTGGCGTGGACAGCAATGACATTGCCAGCTGCATCCCGGTCGAAACCGGTACATTCCACAATATAGGCACAGCGCAGGCGTACCCGGTTGCCCGGGTACAGGCGGCGGTATCCTTTGACGGGTTCCACCATGAAATCATCCTGCTCAATCCAGATTTCACGGGAGAAGTTGAACTGGCGTTCCCCCCGTTCTGGATAATGGGGATGGACCGGTGCCGTGCAGGTTTCAACCTGCCCTTCCGGATAGTTGTCGATGATGAGTTTGAGCGGATGCAGGACAGCGGCAGCACGGGGTGCCTTGGGGTCCAAGTCATCCCTCAGGCTGCCTTCCAATGTACTGATGTCAATCCAACCATCGGCTTTCGCCACACCGATCCGTTCGCAGAACAGGCGGATGGCTTCTGGGGTATATCCCCTGCGCCGTATGCCGACGATGGTGGGCATACGGGGATCGTCCCAGCCATTGACCCGTTTCTCCTCGACCAGCTGCAACAGCTTGCGTTTGCTGGTGATGGTATAGGTCAGGTTCAGGCGTGCGAATTCATACTGATGCGGCAATGGCTTTTCCAGGAATCCGCCTACCTCCCTGCCATCAGGCAATGTTGTTTTTTCAGTCAGCCTTTCAAGGATCCAGTCATAGAACGGGCGATGGTCCTGGAATTCCAGCGTACAGATGGAATGGGTGATTTTCTCCAGTGCATCCGAAATCGGATGGGTGTAGTCATACATCGGGTAGATGTTCCATTTATCCCCGGTCCGGTGATGGGAAGCATGGCGGATCCGGTAAATGACAGGATCCCGCATGTTCATGTTCGGCGACGCCATATCAATCTTGGCACGGAGGACATGCGCACCATCCGGGAATTCACCGGCTTTCATGCGCTGGAACAGGTCCAATGATTCAGCGGGCGGACGGTTACGGTAAGGAGACTCCACGCCTGGCTGGTTGAACGTCCCCCGATTCTTCGCCATTTCTTCCGGTGACTGGCTGTCAACATAAGCATGCCCTGCCTCAATCAGTCCGCATGCCATCTCATATAGTGTATCGAAATAGTCACTGGCGAAATGCAGGTACGGAACACCGCCCTGTTCCCAAGAAAATCCCAGCCATTGGACACTGTCTTTGATGGTATCGACAAATTCCTGGTCTTCCTTGGTCGGATTGGTGTCGTCAAAACGCAGATGGCAACGCCCTTTGTAATCTTCTGCCAAGCCGAAATTCAGGCAGATGGACTTTGCATGCCCGATATGCAGGTAGCCGTTGGGTTCCGGCGGGAAACGGGTGATGACCGATGGCATCCCCGCACGTTGGTAAGTGCCTTTGCCAAGGTCGGATTCAATAATGGTCCTCAGGAAATTGGACGGCTGGGAGGCTGCTGTAGGAGTGGTGTTTTTATTGTCTGCGCTCATAACATGACCTGAAAATAACGTTGCCCGACATTGTACGGCATCTCGATGGAACTGATAACATTGATTCCCTGCCAATCCGGTCCTTGATACCGGTTGACAGGCAGGATGACTGGAAACCAACAGTCTTACCATACAAAAGGGAAACGTATCAGACAGCTTTCTTCTTGCTGCCGATTTTGCTTTCTGTCCCAGATACCAGGTTGATGATGTTCTGACGGTGCCGGAAAATCAGCAATGCACTGATGATGCAGATGGCATAGAAGAATGCATCTACCCGGAACATCAATCCATAATAAACCGGTGCCAGCGCAGCGGATACCAAAGCAGAAAGCGAGGAATACCGGGTCAGGAACGCCACCAACAGCCAGGTCAGCAGGACAAAGCCCCCCAGCATCGGATTGATGCCCAGCAGGACACCCAGCCCTGTCGCTACACCCTTACCGCCTTTGAATCCGGAAAAGACCGGGAACAGATGACCGATGAACGCTGCAATGGCAACGCCTGCCACGCCCCAGATGCCAATCCCGACCTTGTCAGCCAGCCAGGAAGCCAGGAAAACCGCCAGCCAGCCTTTCGCTGCATCGCCAATCAGGGTCAGCAAGGCTGCCAGTTTATTGCCTGACCGCAGGACATTGGTCGCCCCAGGATTGCCTGACCCATAGGTCCGGGGATCATCAAGACCGAACAGTTTACTGGTCACCAACGCAAAGGAGATGGAGCCCAGCAGGTAAGCGGCAATGATGAATAACGCTGTGTACATAGTCTTTCTATAGAACGCTGGTCTCCCATTCCGTCAATACACGGATCCGGTCATGCCAGCCACAAGTTGGATATTATGCCCTATCTTGCATAATTTCTGTCATTTTTTGTCAAAAACCGTTGATTTTTATCATCATCTGCTTTCAATCTGGACGGGATTCATCCTTCTTTACGTTGACGGGATTCCTTCGACAGTCATGGTTCCCCGGGGATGATGCTGCGCATGAAGCTGTTTGAGACGGTGGTGTGCAATATGGGTATAAATCTGGGTCGTTGTGATGTCTGAATGCCCCAACAGCAGCTGGACAACGCGCAGGTCTGCCCCATGGTTCAGTAGGTGGGTGGCAAAGGCATGCCGCAGGGTATGGGGTGAAAGGGGATCGGTGATTCCCGCCATAAGCGCATATTTCCTGATCAATGTCCAGAACATCTGGCGGGTCATCAATGTGCCCCGTGCCGTGACAAACAGGTAGTCTGACCGCTTGCCGGAAAGGATGGCTGGACGGCTTTCCGCCATATAACGGAGGATCAGGCTGTCTGCCTGACCACCAAACGGCACAAGCCTTGCCTTGTCCCCCTTGCCCATAATCCGTACAACCCCGTCGTTCAGGCTGACTGCATCCAGTTTCAGCGTGGTCAGTTCTGAAACGCGCAGTCCACTGGCATACATCAATTCAATCATGGTCCTGTCACGGAGCCCCAGAGGTGTTCCGCAATCCGGTGCTTCCAGCAACGCATCAACCTGCGCCTCAGACAGGGCATATGGGAAACGCTGGGGCTGCTTGGCGGCATGCATCCTGCTGCATGGATTGGCTGGAATCCGCCCCAACCGCATCTGATACTGATAGAACCGTTTCAGGACCGTCAACCGGCGGTTGGCGGAAGAAGTCTTGCTGGTTGCATGGCGTTCCAGGAAATAAGCATTCAACTGTTCCTGTCCAGCCTGGACAAGATCGTGCACGGCTGTTCCCGCCTGGAGCCAGCATGCAAAAAGCTTCAGGTCATTCCGGTATGAAGCGATGGTGTTCGCCGATAGGCCATCTTCCAGCCAAAGCGCATCACAGAACTCATCAATCCGCAGGCTGTTTGATGCTGACAGCCCTGACTGCCTGTCTTTCTGCTGTTTTCCTGTTTTTTCCATTTCCTACTGGATGCCCCTTTGAACTGTCAAACGCTGTATGACAGGCAGCTTATCCTTGTCCCTGTGCCAATGCCCAACCGATATGTTCTTTCACCATGTCAGAGCCTGTTGCTGTTTCCATGGCCTTCAAAACTGCCCTGACCGCCTGCCTGTCAACACTTTCTTCCTGACTGGCCAGCGCATTGCCCATCGCAACAGCCAGGTTACGGCACCAGCATTCATAACCGATCCGCCGTATCGGGCTGCCTGCCATCCGTTGATAGAACATGTCTTCCGTCCATGATGCCAATTCAACCAAGGAAACATCATCCAGCTGATGGCGCACGGCAAAATCAGGAACTACCGCCTGTCTGGCAAACCGGTTCCATGGGCAGCAGAGCTGGCAGTCATCACAACCATAGATGCGGTTACCGACCAAGGGGCGCAGTTCGACGGGGATACTGCCCCGCAATTCAACCGTCAGATAGGAAATGCAACGTCTGGCATCCACTGTCCTTGGGGCGACAATCGCACCTGTCGGGCAGCTTTGCAGGCATCTCCGGCAACCACCACAATGGCTTGTTTCCGGAACATCGACCGGCAAAGGCAGGTCAACCAGGATTTCCCCCAGGAAAAAGAAGGTGCCCGCCTGACGGCTGACCAGCAGGTCATTCTTTCCCCGCCAGCCGATGCCTGCCTGCGCTGCCAAGGCGACTTCCATCACCGGTGCCGAATCCGTGAACACGCGGTAACCATAGGGACCATGCTCAGCCTCAATCCTAGAAGCCAGTTCCTGGAGCCGCGACCGCAGGACCCGATGATAATCCCTTCCCCTGGCGTAAAGCGAAACCCGTGCCATCGAAGGCCTTGATGCCATCTGCCTTTCATCTGCCATCACCTGGGGACCGTTCCCGGGCAGGTAATCCATCCGGACCGAAACGACCCGGACGGTTCCCGGGACAATCTGTTCCGGATGGCATCTTTTCAGGCCATGCGCTGCCATGTAATGCATCTCGCCATGGTAGCCTTCAGAAAGCCAATGGGTCAGCCGTTCTTCAGCACCGTCAATCTGGATATCCGACACACGCAGTTCAGCAAATCCGAGTTCCGTTGCCCAAACCCGCATTTTTTCAACCAATCTGCTTAATTTCCTGTCTGATTCCATGCAATCACGCGCTTTTTCATCCAAATCCGCATCCAATCTTGATACTATAACGGTGATTTGCTTTCAAAGGAAAATCCCCGTGACTATTGCCCCTCCCACCGATAGGGTGCCATTGACCTTTTACCTGAAGGATGAAGCCGATACATGCGCCTTGGGTGCTGCTTTGGCTGGAATCCTTGAAAAAGGCCTGGGCATCCATCTGAAAGGAGGATTGGGGGCAGGCAAGACAACCCTGACACGTGCACTCCTGCGTGCAGCAGGCTATCAAGGCAAGGTGAAGAGCCCGACTTATACGCTGGTCGAGCCTTATACCATCCCCCTTGGCGATGAACAGGTTGAACTGCTCCATTTTGACCTTTACCGGATGGGATGCGCAGAGGAATTCCTGGATGCCGGTTTCCGGGAGTCTTTCAACGGCAGCACCATCCATATCATCGAGTGGGCGGAGAACGCCGATGCATTGCTCGAACCACCAGATATCATTATTTCCCTTTCCTTCCATAAGGAAGGCAGGCAAGCCGTCCTGTCACCGGCATCCCCCAAAGGCGTGGAATGCCTGAGCAGGCTTGCATTCACCCGTGGACAGAAACCATGAACATCCATCAGACACGGTATGCCCGTTTCCTTTTTTTCCTGTTTGCCCTGCTGGTACTGTCCTGCATGATGCTTTCCACAGCCAAGGCAGGCAATATTGTCGCTGTACGCTCCTGGCCTTCTGAAGACAATTCCCGGGTGACGATTGAACATGATGGGACCATCCAGTACCGCCATTTCCTGCTGCCCAATCCCAACCGGTTGGTCATGGACCTCAGGAATGCCCCATTGAATGATGTGCTGAAAAGCCTTGAAGGACGTATCCAGCCCAATGACCCGTTCATCAAGAGCGCCAGGGTCGCACAGTTCGATAAAGAGACTGTCCGGCTGGTTTTTGACCTGAGGCAGCCGGTTTCCCCACAGCTCTTCCTGTTGGACCCTGTTTCCGAATATAAGTACCGGCTGGTCCTGGATGTCTATCCGAAATCAGCCCGGAAGACGGCCACCACCTCGACCAGCCGCTCAAAAAGGTCCCAGCCAAGACAGACAGTTTCAACCTCCTCAACCGCAAAAGCCCCGGCTGGTCCTGTCAGGCTGAACAGGAAAGTCACCATCGCCATTGACCCAGGACATGGCGGTGAAGATTCCGGTGCACTGGGCTATAACGGTTCAAAAGAGAAGGATGTCGTCCTGGCGATTGGCAAACGCCTGAAACGGCTTGTCGATGCCCAACCGAATATGCATGCCTTCCTGACCCGGAATGCTGACTTTTTCATCCCGCTGGGCAACCGCCCCAAAAAAGCCCGGTCTGCGAAAGCTGACCTGTTCATCTCCATCCATGCCGATGCCGCCACTTCATCCGCAGCCCATGGCTCATCGGTTTTTGTCCTGTCTGAGAAAGGAGCCTCTTCAGCGACCGCCCGTACCCTTGCCAACCGGGAAAATGCCTCTGACCTGATTGGTGGCATCAATATCAAGCATCAGGACAGCCAGGTTGCAAGTGTGCTGGTAGATATGTCTGTCTCCGGTCAGATCAAGCAGAGCATGAAGCTTGCCAATCATGTCCTGAAAGAAATGGGCAAAATCAATTCCCTGCATAAATCACATGTTGAGCAGGCGGCTTTCGCTGTCCTGAAATCCCCGGACATCCCAAGCATCCTGGTTGAAACGGCTTTCATCTCGAATCCGGAAGAAGAGGCGAAACTCAATTCAGTTTCCCATCAGGAAGCCATTGCCAATGCCATCATGAATGGCATCAAGATTTATTTCGCCCAGAACCCGCCTCATGCGAGATGAGTCTGTCCTGAATTAAATTGCAGATGTTTTCCGCCAGTTGCGGTAGAATATCGGTTTTGACACGCACCCGTAGCTCAATGGATAGAGTACTGCCCTCCGAAGGCAGGGGTTGTGGGTTCGATCCCCGCCGGGTGCGCCATCCCTATACAGGATAAATGGCATTCATAACCTGAATGCCATTTCCATTCCTGCCAGTCCACCAGCTTATCTGACCACGGTCTGTGGTTCTTCACCGGTACGTTGACGGATATTGCCTATCTGCCAGACAGTTTCGCCGGCGTCCCTGAGCAGCGCAACAGCTTTCTCTGCATCTTCCCGGGCGACGATAACCGCCATGCCGATACCGCAGTTGAAGACACGGTGCATCTCATCATCCGCCACATTACCGTTTTCCTGCAGCCAATTGAACAATGGTGGCATCTCCCATGCCTCTTTCTGTATTTCTGCCACAACACTGTCTGGCAGCACCCGGGGAATATTCTCGACCAGGCCACCACCTGTGATATGCGCCATTCCCTTGACCTCGATGGCTTCCATCAGTTTCAGCAGGGGTTTCACATAGATGCGGGTCGGCTGCATCAGGGCATCCGCCAAGGTCCTGCCATGGAAACCTGCATCCAAGTCAGGCTTGGCAACATCGATGATACGCCTGACCAGCGAATAGCCGTTGGAATGGATACCCGAAGAAGCCAGACCGATGACAGCATCCCCTGGCGTGATTTTTGTCCCATCTATCAGCCGGTCTTTTTCCGCCACACCGACTGCAAAACCAGCAAGGTCGTATTCTCCTTCTGGATACATCCCTGGCATTTCAGCAGTTTCCCCGCCAATCAGTGCACAGCCTGCCTGCTCGCAGCCCGCTGCAATCCCTTTGATGACACGGGAAGCCGTTCCGACATCCAGCTTGCCACAAGAGAAATAATCGAGAAAAAACAACGGTTCTGCGCCTTGGACAAGAATATCGTTCACACTCATTGCCACAAGGTCGATACCGACCGTATCATGGCGGTTAAGCTGGAATGCCAGCTTGAGTTTGGTGCCGACACCGTCTGTACCCGACACCAAGACCGGATTCCGGTATTTTTTGCTGATTTCAAAAAGGGCGCCGAAACCACCAATGCCTCCCAATACACCATCCCGCATCGTGCGTTTGGCAAAGGGTTTGATGGCATTGACCAGCGCATCACCGGCATCGATATCGACACCGGCATCGCGGTAAGAAAGGGACTGTTTGGCTGAAGGACTCATAATATATGCACTGCTAGGCGTAAAATAACGATAATGACTATTTTAACAAACTGCTTGCGCGAGTACGACTGAATGGCTTTCTCAATGACTCCTTACCAGCGTCAGGCCGCCCTTTGGTCCGGTATCGGGATCCTCTTCATTCTCGTGCTCTGGCTGCTGGGTCCTATCCTGACACCATTTATTGCCGGTGGCGTGTTGGCCTATGCACTTGACCCGATTGTGGAACGCATCTGCAAGATCCATATCGGCAGCCACCGTATCCCACGTTTTGTCGGTGTGCTGATTGTCCTGCTGCTGCTGATTGCCGTCATCACCGCCATCATCCTGGTCATTGTGCCGATGCTCCTGACAGAATGGCCATTGCTGTCTGCGCAGCTGCCTGTTTTCCTGACAAAGCTGCATGCGGAACTGAGTGAATTCCTCGGAAAGTTCGGTATTGTCCTGCCACCGGATACGGCTTCTTTGCTGAAACAGCTGTTTGACCAGTTCATCCCGAAATCCGATGAAGGCTGGCAGCAGCTGATGCAGAAAGTCAGCCTGGGCTGGTCAACCCTGTTCACCATTGCCTGGAACGTCATCCTGATTCCTGTCGTTTTCATCTACCTGTTGCTGGACTGGCATATCATCACACGGCAGCTCCGTGAACTGATTCCCCGCAGATGGGTACCGACCATCATCGGCTTCACCAATGAAGTCAGCACCATGCTGGCGCAGTATCTCCGTGGCCAGCTGTCTGTTATGATCATCCTGTCCATCTATTATTCGGTTGCCCTGACGTTGGCAGGTTATACGGTCGGTGTGCCAATTGGCATCATCACGGGCATGATGGCATTTGTCCCTTATGTCGGCATCTGTGTCGGGGTCCTGCTGGCGGCTGCAGCAACCCTGCTGCAGTTTGACGGCATGACGATGTGGATTGTCCTGCTGGTGATTTATGGATTCGGTTATGCTTTTGATGGCTTGTTCATGACACCGAAGCTGGTTGGAAACCGGATCCAGCTGCATCCATTGATTGTGATTTTCGCCCTGCTGGCTTTCGGACAGCTGTTCGGGTTTGTTGGTATCCTGATTGCCCTGCCTTCCTCCGCTGTCCTGTCTGTGGCTTTCCGGCGCCTGAGGAAAGCTTATATCGCCAGCCATTTTTACAAGGGCTGACCTGGCGTTATGCAGAAACAGCTGTTACTTGACCTGGGAACATCCCAGCCACCATCCCTGCATGATTTCGTGACTGGACGGAATGCAGAAGTCCTGCAGCAGCTCAATGCCATGGCAGAACGCCGTTCTCCTGACCGCTTTGCCTATCTCTGGGGAGAACCGGGAACCGGCAAGACACATCTGCTGCAGTCACTGGTGCAGACGGCACCATCACGTTATATCACCCCCGCCTCTCCGTTGGATGATTTTTCCTATTCGCCAGAGGTTTTCCTTTATCTGCTGGATGACTGTGAAGGACTGCCTCCGCAAAAACAGATTGCTGCATTCAACCTGTTCAACCAGATACGCGACAGCCGGACAGCATACCTTGTCACCGCTGGTACCTGTGCGCCGATGGCATTGCCACTCCGGGATGACCTGCGGAGCCGTCTCTGCTGGGGGCTGGTTTACCAGCTCCATGGCCTGTCAGATGAAGAGAAACTCCAAGTCTTGGCAGTCCAAGCGCAGAAAAAGGGACTCAACCTGTCTCCGGGTGTCCTGCCATGGCTGCTGTCCCATTACCATCGTGACCTGCATTCGCTGACCCATATCCTGGATGAACTGGACCATTATTCCCTCCAGATGAAACGTATGGTCACGCTGCCACTCCTGCATGACCTGCTGCAAAAGAGACTGGAACTGAAAGATGACTGATACACTTGCCCTGTTTGACCTCGACAATACCCTGCTGCCGATTGATTCTGATTATGAATGGGGGCAATTCATTGTCCGCATCGGTGCTGTGGACAGGGAAACCTACGAAAAGAAGAACCAGATGTTCTTCGACCAGTATATCGCCGGAACCCTGGATCCTGCCGAATACCTGGCATTTGCCTTGGGTGAGCTGAAAGGGATTCCCCGGGCACAGCTGGATGCCTGGCGCCAGCAGTATATGGAAGAGGTCATCCTGCCGAACATTCGTCCTGCTGCCCGCAGGCTGGTTGACAGCCATCTTGGCAAGGGGCACCTGACGGCCATCGTCACGGCAACCAACCGGTTTGTGACAGAACCGATTGCCAAGGCATTCGGTGTGGAACACCTGATTGCCGCTGTCCCGGAAGAAACACCTGACGGCCAGCTGACGGGGAACCTGATTGGCACACCGACATCAGGAGAGGGTAAAATTGAGCACACTGAAAAATGGCTGGCATCCATGGGGCTGTCTTTTGACCGTTTTGCAGAAAGCTGGTTTTACAGTGATTCGGACCGCGACATTCCGTTGCTGTCAAAGGTGAAACATCCGGTTGCAGCCAATCCGAATGACCGTCTGAAAGCCTATGCCCAAGCGAAAGGATGGGCTTTACTGTATTTGTTCAATGATTGATTTTCTGAGAAAGATTTTTGGCCTGTCTTCAGGAAAAGGAATACCGGCGGCCAGACCGGAAAAAGAGGTTATTGCCTCTTCTGCTGGAGACCCTTCCCCTGTTGTCC
The DNA here is from genome assembly GCA_018384065.1 of Oxalobacter sp. Classification (GTDB taxonomy): domain Bacteria; phylum Pseudomonadota; class Gammaproteobacteria; order Burkholderiales; family Burkholderiaceae_D; genus Oxalobacter. Next base: position 21,595 of record JAHAYL010000056.1, on the reverse strand, counting down.
TTCAGGCACATGAACATGGCATTGACCTGAATCTTGTCTCCAGGAATGCCATCCGTGTGGTGGGCACCCTGCAGCAGGCAGGCTATGCCGCTTTCATTGTCGGCGGTGCTGTACGTGACCTGATGCTGGGTGAGAAACCGAAAGATTTCGATGTGGCAACCGATGCAACCCCGGAACAGGTCCGCCGGCTTTTCCGCCGCGCCTTCCTGATCGGCCGCCGTTTCCAGATTGTCCATGTCCGTATGGGACGCGATGACCTGTTTGAAGTGACGACTTTCCGGGGCAATTCCGAGAAACCTGCTGAAGTGGATGAATCCGGCCGCCTGCTGAGCGACAATACTTTCGGTACACAGGCTGAAGATGCCGCCCGCCGGGATTTCACAATCAATGCCCTTTATTACAATCCGACTGACCAGACCCTGCTGGATTACCATCAGGGTATCCGTGACCTGGGCACCAAAACGCTGCGCATCATCGGAGATGCTGAACAGCGTTACCGCGAAGACCCTGTCCGGATGCTGCGTGTGGTGCGTTTTGCCGCAAAACTCGGTTTCACGTTGGATGAGGCGACCAGTGCCCCCATCCATCAGCTGCATCATCTGCTGGACAATATCCCGACAGCCCGTCTTTTTGACGAAACGCTGAAGCTGCTGATGAGCGGTCATGCGATGTCCTGCCTGAAAGAGCTCCGTGCCTATGACCTGCATGGCAGGCTGCTGCCCCTGTTGGATGAAGCGCTATCAGATCCCAAAGCTGCCCGTTTCATCGAAACCGCCCTTGAACGCACTGACCTGCGTATCAATGACGGCAGGACGGTTTCCCCCGGATTCCTGTTTGCCGCCCTGCTATGGCCAGAGGTTGAGGTCCAGTGGGAAGCCTGGCAGGCGAAAGGCGAATACCCGATCCCTGCACTGGCCGCTGCCGCCAATACGGTCCTGGACAGGCAGACGGAAGCCCTTGCCATCCAACGCCGTATTGCAACAGATATGAGGGATATCTGGCTGCTCCAGCCCCGTCTGGAACGCAGAAGCGGCAAAGCGGTTTTCCGGCTGCTGGAAAATCCACATTTCCGGGCAGCCTATGATTTCCTGCTGATCCGCTGTGACGCTGGTGGCCTGGATGCTGAAACCGGTGAATGGTGGAAAGCCTTTGTGGCAGGGTCAGCTGATGAACGGCAAGCCCTGTTGGAATCCCTCTCCTTGCGTGCAGCCGAGAACAGCCGCAGCAGGAAAAGACGGCGCAGGCGCAGACGGCGTCCTTCCTCAGCAGGATCAACGGATATGCCCTCTGCTGAAACGCCTACTACCGCTACCTGACATGCTGGACAATACCGCTTATATCGGTCTTGGCGCCAACCTGGGCAATGCATTGCAGCAGGTAAAGGATGCTGTTGCCACGCTCAATCATATTGACGGCATCCAGGTTGATGCTGTCTCTGCGCTTTACCGGACAGCCCCCGTTGATTCCTCAGGGGATGACTATATCAATGCCGTTGCCCGTCTGTTGACCTCACTGGATGCCGGTTCTTTGCTGGATACCCTGCTGCAGGTCGAAAAGGCCTTTGGCCGCGAGCGCCCTTATGCCAATGCCCCAAGGACATTGGACCTTGACCTGCTGCTGTTCAATACAGAACAGCGCCATACACCACATCTGACCCTGCCACATCCCCGTATGCATGAAAGGGCTTTTGTCCTTGTACCGCTGGTTGAAATCGCCCCAGACCTGGTCATTCCGGGCAAAGGACCCGCAGCGGGATTTGTTGAGTCGGTTGCAGACCAACGTATCCTTCAACTTAAACCGTTCTGCTTTTGAGGCTTTTTATGTTCAATATCCCTGTTTTCCTCCAGACCGCTGGCCTCCTTGTCATGTCCAATGTTTTCATGACATTCGCATGGTATGGCCATTTAAGGAACCTTTCCTCAAAACCCTGGTATATCGCTGCCCTTATCAGCTGGGGAATCGCCCTCTGTGAATACATGCTCCAGGTGCCCGCAAACCGCATCGGTTTCCAGTCATTCAGCCTTGCACAGCTCAAAATCCTGCAGGAAGTCATCACGCTCAGTGTTTTTGTCCCATTTGCCATGCTGTATATGGACCAGCCTTTCAAGACAGACTATATCTGGGCTGCGCTCTGTCTCGTCGGGGCGGTTTATTTCATCTTCCGTTCGTGATTATTGACCCTGCTGCGTGACATGACGGTAAAAAGCAGGCATTATTTTGCCTTCGGTTGACCCTTTTCTTTGTTGAGGTCCATATGGCTAACTATCTGCAGGAACGCAAATCCATTACGACAAACACCATTGCAAAGTTGTATCAGAACCAGGAAAAAATCACGATGCTGACCTGTTATGACGCAAGCTTTGCCGCATTGATGGACCAGTGCGGGGTTGAGACCCTGCTGATTGGAGACTCCCTGGGTATGGTCTGCCAAGGGCTGGATTCCACCCTGCCAGTCCTGATTGAAGATATGGTTTACCATACAAGGTGCGTTGCCCGCGGCAACAAGACAGCGTTGATTGTCACGGATATGCCTTTCGGCACGTATCCTGACAAGGAAACCGCTTATGCCAATGCCGTCAAACTGATCCGGGCAGGCGCCCATATGGTGAAACTGGAAGGCGGTATCCTGATTGCTGACACCATCCGTTATCTGGTTGAACGCAGTATCCCTGTCTGTGGTCATGTCGGACTGACCCCGCAGTCTGTCAACCGGTTCGGCGGTTACCGCGTCCAAGGTAAATCGGAAAATGGGGCAGCCCAAGTGATGGCTGATGCAAAAGCGGTCGCTGAGGCTGGTGCAACCATGATGGTGCTTGAGGCGATTCCTGCATCTTTGGGTAAAGCCGTCACGGAAGCCGTCGGAATCCCGACTGTCGGTATCGGTGCCGGTCCAGACTGTTCCGGTCAGGTCCTGGTCATGCATGATATGCTGAATGTCTATCCTGGCAGGAAAGCCCGCTTTGTCCGTAATTTCATGGAAGGCCAGACCTCAATCGAGGCGGCCATCAAAGCCTATGTAGCAGCTGTCAAAGACGGCTCTTTCCCGGCACAGGAACACTGTTTCTGATCATCCAAGCCTGCCTGAAAACAGGAAAGGAAAGCGGCTCCAGATGCCGCTTTTCCAATGCCATCTAAACATAACCCCGAAAGATAAAATCGCTTAAAATTCACTAAAATCATCTATCTTCTCTTATTTACCCCATATTTTCTTAAGGTCTTTTATCCATTGCCGCGTTGGAAGACTGGTTTCTCCTTTAATCCGGGCTGCCTCTGCATCCAAGTGTTCCCAGTCAATGGCCGGTCTTTTCTTGAATGCGAGGACGATGACATTCCCTTCAGGAATCGGTGTCATCGGAACGACTTCGCGGAAAGACTGTTTGATTGCCCTGATGTTCTTATCATAACTGGGCACTTCACCAAACAGATTGACTGCCATGATGCCATCTTCTTTCAGGCATCTATAACAATCAGCGTAGAATTCCGGCGTATCAAGCACCGGTCCACGTGACTCTGCATCATACAGGTCAACGTGCAGGATATCGAATGCGCCTGTGTATTCCGCTTGTTTGACAAAATCCAAGGCATTGACCAGATGGACATGCAACCGCTCATTGTCTGGCGGCAATGCAAACATGCTATGGCAGACGGCAATGACTTCTGGATTGATTTCTGCAACATGGGTGATGCTGTCTGGAAAGGTTGCATAACCGAATTTTGTCAGTGAAGCCGATCCCAAGCCCAGATGGGCAATCTGATGCGGATTCCTGTTGAACAGCATCCAGGCAACCATCTTGTGGCTGTATGAAAGGATAAGCTGGTTGGGGTTCCGGATCCGCATGGCCCCTTGGATCCATTTGGTACCGAAATGCAGATAGCGGATACCACCGCTTTCCGACAGGGTGACCGGTGCAATCCGGATACGCTGTTTTCCTGGCAGAGACCGGCGTTGTGATTCTGTTTTTTCAATCGATTTCCGTTTTATCAGCATGGATTTGACCCATTCGAACATTTTCCAGGCTCCTTAATGCCATGAACCCTTCGATTGGATTCCGTATGGTTTCAAGAAAAAAACCCCTTAAGCGGACTTAAGGGGTCTTTTGAACGAGAACCCTTCCCAGCCCGAAGGCCGGGAAGCCGGATCCAATCAATAATCAACCGGGTTGATTATTTCTTTTTACCGATGTTGGAAACAACGTTCAGGCTCTTGATACGGCCAGATTCAACACCAGCGTCTGGGTCGATCATAGCGTTGATCAAGCATGGTTTCTTGGAAGCAACAGCTTCTTCCAGAGCAGCCTTCAGCTCGGTTGGGTTGTTGGCCAGGTAGCCTTTACCGCCCAGAGCTTCCATCATCAGGTCGTAACGGACACGACCCAGACGGGTACAGGAAACCTGACCGTTAGGACCTTCTTCGTTACCCTTGTAGATACCACCGTTGTTCATGACGATGATGGTAACTGGCAGCTGATAACGGGTGATGGTTTCGATTTCCATACCGGAGAAGCCGAATGCAGAGTCACCTTCAACAGCAATGACTGGGTCGGACGTACAAGTTGCTGCTGCAACGCAGTAACCCATACCAATACCCATAACACCCCAGGTACCGGTGTCCAGACGACGGCGTGGCTGCAGGATGTCAACAACCATACGGGTGTTGTCCAGAGCGTTTGCACCTTCGTTGACCAGGTTGACATTTGGATTAGCAGCAATGTATTCCTTGACAACGTTCAGGGAATTCTGATAGTTCATTTCGCCGCCATTGTAGGTGGTCAGTTTGACTTTCAGTTTTTCCTTGTTTGCAGCAACCTTGTCAAAGATTTCCTTGCACCATTCTGCTGGAGCCTTGTAGCCTTTGACAGCAGCGGTAACCTGAGGCAGGGTAACCTTGACGTCACCGACAACTGGAGCAGCGATTGGCTGGTTGGAATCGATTTCCTGAGCCAGTACATCGAACTGGACGTATTTCTTCAGTTCATTGCCCCAGGTCTTGCCTTTACCATGCTGCATCAGCCAGTTCAGACGTGCAGCAATCAGGATGCAGACGTCGCAACCTGCCAGTGCACGTGCACGGTTTGCAGCAGCGGACAGTGGATGGTTGTCAGGAATGGTACCTTTACCCATGCCCATTGGCAGGAATGGGATGCCGGTTTCTTCGATGAAAGCCTTGACTTCAGCTTCAGCACGTGCATAAGCACAGCCTTTACCGATGACAGCAACTGGTTTCTTAGCTGCCTTGATGACGTCTGCAGCGCGTGCAACATCAGCTGCAGCAGCGCCAGCACCACCGATAGGAGCTGGGGTGAAGCGCAGTGCGTTTGCTTCTGCCAGAGGCATGGTCTGACCGAACAGACGTGCTGGGAGGTCAACATAGACACCACCTGGACGGCCGGTCAGGGCGGTACGCATTGCACGTGCGATACCGATAGGAATATCGCGGATGCTGTTGATACGGTAGGAAGCTTTACAATGTGGTTTAGCGATCTGGAACTGGTCCATTTCTTCATAGTCGCCCTGCTGCAGGTCGACGATGTCACGTTCGGAAGAACCAGACAGCAACAGCATTGGGAAGCAGTTGGTGGTTGCGTGTGCCAGAGCGGTAACACCATTCAGGAAGCCTGGTGCGGAAACGGTCAGAGCTACGCCAGGTTTACCCTGGATGTAACCGGCGATAGATGCTGCATAACCAGCATGCTGTTCTGCACGGAAGCTGTAGAACTTCTGGCCATCTTCCTGCCACAGACGTGCCAGGTTGGTGATAGGAATACCGACAACGCCATACATGGTATCAATACCATTGTCTTTCAGGACATCAATCAACAGATGGAAGCCATCAGTCAATTCTACATTTTCTTCGTTACTCATGAGCAATACCTTTCTTTGGTTAGTTTTGATGTAAACGTCAAAAAACGTCAACTCAGAGTATGCCTGATAAGGCTGAAAATACCGTTGACCTAAGTCAATTTTGAGGGTAGAGAAACCGTGCTATTCAGGGCTTTCGGATGCCAGTGGCACAATTTATTGACCTATGTCAATTTTCAGCCAAAAACAGGGCATCATCCCCATGATGCCCAAGCCATTCCCCAGTTATCCTCTTTGCATCCCAAAATAAAATATAACCTCGTAAAAAGGCTTTCACCCTTTCTTTGGGGACCCATCAGGCAAAAAGCCATCCAATTTATTGATTTAAAAATAAAAAAGCCGTCATGAGACGGCTTGTTATCCTAAAATGGTCCCGCCAGCAGGAATCGAACCTGCATTACACGCTTAGGAGGCATGGGTACTATCCGTTGTACTATGGCGAGACGCCAAGAAGGATGTATTTTACCTCAAGCCTGCCATCAATACGAGAGCCAGGTACCATCATTTTCCACCAGACCCTGTACAATGTCTCATTCCTCTGTTTCAGGGATCCGCATTATGGCAATCATTACGCTTTGGGACGCACAGCTTGCATTCGGGCATTATCCGATGCTGGACCATGCCTGCTTCTCCATGGAAGCCGGCGAGAAAATCGGACTTATCGGCCGTAATGGCACAGGTAAATCTTCCCTGCTGCAGGTGCTTGCCGGACAGGCACAGCTGGACGACGGATCCCTGAACATCCAACAGGACCTTTCCATAGCCTATGTTGAGCAGGATCCTGACTATCCTGAAGACAAGACGGTTTTTGAAGTTGTCTCTTCCGCCTTGGATGAAATCCATGGGCTGATGGATGAATACAGGCTGCTTTCCGAAAAACTGGAAAGCAGCAATGACCCCAAGACGCTGGAACGTTTCATGGCACTGCAGAACCAGTTGGACACCACGGATGCCTGGAACCTGAACCACCGCGTCGGGAACATCCTTGACCGGCTTTCCCTGAACCGGGATGGCCGGATCGGCAATCTTTCCGGTGGACAGTACAAGCGGGTCGCCCTTGCCCGGGGACTGGTCGGTGCACCTGACCTGCTGATGCTGGATGAGCCGACCAACCACCTGGATTTTGAGTCGATCCTCTGGCTTGAAAACATCCTGAAGGATTTCCGTGGCAGCCTTGTCTTCATCACCCATGACCGCCGTTTCCTGGACAATATCGCCACCCGTATTGTCGAACTTGACCGTGGCAGGCTGCTTTCTTTCCCCGGTAATTTCAGCACCTATAAGGAAACCAAGGCAAAACTGCTGGAAGTGGAAGCCATCGAACACGCAAAGTTTGACAGATTCCTTGCCCAGGAAGAGGTCTGGATCCGCAAAGGCATTGAGGCCCGCCGCACACGCAACGAAGGCCGCGTCAGGCGCCTTGAGGCCCTACGGCTTGAACGTGCTGCACGGCGGGAACGGCAAGGACAGGTGCGGCTGTCCCTGTCTTCAGGGGAACGGTCAGGGAAACTGGTTGCAGAACTGGCCAATGTCAGCAAATCGTTCGGCAACCGTCAGATTGTCAGGGATTTCTCCGATATCATCCTGCGGGGAGACAAAGTCGGGGTTATCGGTCCGAACGGCATTGGCAAAACCACCCTGTTGAGGATGATCCTCGGTGAAATCCCGCCTGATACCGGTGAAGTGCGTTTAGGCTCCCGTCTGCAGATTGCCTATTTTGACCAGATGCGTGCGCAGCTCAACGACAATGACACTCTGATTGATACGATTTCCCCTGGCAGCGATTATGTTGAGGTCGGGGGACAGCGCAAACATGTGATGAGTTATCTTTCAGATTTCCTCTTCACGCCTGACCGGGCACGTTCACCGGTGTCTTCCTGCTCAGGAGGAGAAAAGAACCGGTTGCTGCTGGCGCGCCTGTTCGCCCGTCCTGCCAATGTCCTGGTACTGGATGAGCCGACAAATGACCTGGATATCGACACCCTTGAGCTGCTTGAAGCATTGCTCCTGGACTATGATGGTACAGTATTCCTGGTCAGCCATGACCGCGCTTTCCTCGACAATGTGGTGACCCAAGTCATTGCCGCAGAAGGAAACGGGCTATGGCGGGAATACGCCGGCGGTTACAGTGACTGGGAACGTACCCGTCCATCCCCCCAGCCTGCTGCCACGAAACCCAGAAACCCGGCGGGCTCCGGTCAGGATGAAGGGAAATCTGCTCCTGTCCGAAAAAATACTTCCCAGCAGAAACAGCGCAGGAAGCTCAGTTACAAGGACCAACGTGAGCTGGATGCCCTGCCCGCAAGGATTGCCGCACTGGAAAGTGAGCAGGCACAGGTTTCCCAACAGCTCAACAACCCTGCCATCTATTCAGGAGATGGCATTGAAGGCATCCGGCTCAACAGACGTTTTGTCGAAATCGAGGAAGAACTGATGGCATGCATGGAACGGTGGGAGGAACTGGAAGCAAAGACGGCAGGATGATTACGTTCCCGGAAACTTCACCGGAAAGAAAAATTTCCCAATGACAGGTTATTTTGACCGGCGCAGGAAGTCCCTGATGCGGAACCCCATGGCAAACAGGGAACCGAAATAGACAATACCGCAGAAGACCATGACCAATGCCATGGCACCGATGCGCATGAAAGGCTGGGATTTCATGCCAATCCAGTCAAACTGGTCAGCAATCCACAGTGAGGCACCCGCCAGCAGGATCAATGCCGCCACCACCCGGACAAAGAAATACCCCCATCCTTTCTGTGGTTTATAGACACCGCGTTTCCGTAACATGACATAAAGGAGCAATGCATTGGCGCATCCAGCCAATCCGATGGACAGGGACAGTCCAGCATGGTCAAAAATCGGGACAAACAGGAAGTTGAGCACCTGGGTGACAATCAGGGTGAAAATGCCGATTTTCACAGGTGTCTTGATGTCCTGACGGGCATAGAACGCTGGTGCCAGCACCCGGATCATGACAAGCCCCGTCAAGCCAACACCATAGGCAACAAGGGATTTGGCTGTCATGGCGACATCCACCGCACTGAAACGGCCGTAATGGAACAGGGTTGTGGTACAGGGAACCGGCAGGGTCATCAGCATGACTGCAGCAGGCATGGCCAGCATCAGTGTCATACGGAGCCCCCAGTCAAGCAAAGACGAATACTCTTGGGTATCATTGCCGGCATGGGCCTTGGACAGGCTGGGCAGCAGGATGGTACCCAGCGCAACCCCCAGCAGGGCATTCGGGAATTCCATCAACCGGTCAGCATAGGAAATCCAGGAAACACTGCCATGCGCAAGCCTGGAAGCGATATTGGTGTTGATCATCAGGCTGACCTGCGCCACCGATGAAGCAAAGATGGCAGGAATCATCTGCCCGATGATACGGCGGACCCCCGGGTTGCGGAACGCGCCAAGGATATTGAAGGAAATCCTTGGCAGCATACCGATTTTCTTCAGCCAGGGAATCTGGATGCCCAACTGCAGCAGCCCGCCGACAAAAACAGCTCCAGCCAATGCCAGGATCGGCCTCTCCAGTAACGGTGCGACAAAAAGCGAAGCAACGATGAAAGAGATGTTGAGCAGGACAGGGGTGAAAGCGGGAATCTTGAATTCACGGTTTGTATTGAGGATCCCGCCTGCCAAAGCAACCAATGACATGAACAGGATATAAGGAAACATGATCTGCGTCATCAGGACGGAAACACTGAAGATTTCCGCATTGCCGTCAAGTCCTGTCGCAATGGCATAGACTACATAATTTGCAAAGACAATCCCAAGGAAACAGACAAGTATCAAAGTCCATGCCAATGCAGTGGCAACCTTGTCCACCAGCTGTTTTGTCTCTGCCCTGTCTTTTTTATTGGTATATTCCGCCAGGATCGGGACAAACGCCTGCGAGAACGCGCCTTCCGCAAAGAGCCTTCTCAGCAGGTTTGGAATCCGGAATGCGACAAAAAACGCATCGGTCAGACCAGATGCGCCAAATGCCTTTGCCACCAGTAGTTCCCGTATCAGACCGGTGATGCGGGAAAGCAGGGTAAATGCGGATACTGAGAAAAACGTCTTCAGGAAGTTCATGGGAGGGCATTATATCTCCCTACTGTTGGTTTTTTCACTTTGCAGATGACTTTTTACTGCCAGGAACTGTACAACTGTTTCTCTAATGCTTTGACTTTCCGGAAGTTTTCTATATAATTCGTTGTTTACTCTTTTCCGTCCTGATTTTTCAGGTTTTTCAACATTGTTTTTTGATGGAGTTTCCATGTACGCGGTCATAAAAACCGGTGGCAAACAGTATAAAGTTACTGCCGGCGAAAAATACAAAGTAGAACAGATACCTGCGGAAGTTGGATCCGAAATCACCCTTGACCAGGTCCTGGCTGTCGGCGAAGGCGAATCGATCCGCATCGGCACCCCACTGGTTGAAGGCGCAACGGTTCTGGCAAAGGTTGTTTCTGAAGGTCGTCATAAGAAGGTCAAGATTTTCAAGATGCGCAGACGTAAGCATTACCAGAAACGTCAGGGGCATCGTCAGAACTACACTGAACTGGAAATTGTTTCCATCAATGCCTGATCATCACTGGATGTGGCAGCTGTTGGCTGCCCCGGTTTGAAAAACTTAATTCTGGAGTCTTAAAATGGCACATAAAAAAGGTGGCGGCACCACCCGTAATGGACGTGAATCCGAATCCAAGCGTCTGGGCGTCAAGGTTTACGGCGGTCAGTCCATCAATGCCGGTGGCATCATCATCCGTCAGCGTGGTACCAAAATCCATGCTGGTGAAAATGTCGGTATGGGTAAAGACCATACCCTGTTTGCTTTGGTTGACGGTACAGTGAAATTCGCTGTCAAGGGAGCAGACAAGAAACATTATGCAACTGTTGTTCCCGGCGAAGTCGCTGATAAAAAAGCAACCGGCTGGGAAGCAAGGGTTTACGACCAGGCTTGATGTTTCCTGACAGATTCCCAATAGGGTCTGCATACTGACATGATGGCTCTGCCGGCAATGGCAGAGCCTTTTCATTATCTGCAGGATGTTTTTATGAAATTCATCGACGAGGCAAGAATCGAAGTCATTGCCGGGAACGGCGGGAATGGTGTCGCTTCTTTCAACCGTGAGAAATTCCGGCCAATGGGTGGTCCTGATGGCGGAGACGGTGGCAGGGGCGGCAGCATCTGGGCGGTTGCTGATAATAATGTCAATACGCTCATCGATTACCACTACGTCAAGCTGTACCGCGCAAAAAACGGGGAGAACGGCCGTGGCTCTGACTGTTATGGAAAGGGCGCGGATGATATCGAACTCCGTATGCCGGTTGGTACGGTCATTTCTGACCGGCAGACTGGGACTGTCATTGCCGACCTGATTGAACATGGTCAGCGCCAACTGCTTGCAAAAGGTGGTGAAGGAGGCTGGGGCAATATCCATTTCAAGAGTTCAACCAACCGTGCTCCCCGTCAGAAGACTGATGGCAAACCTGGAGAGCGGTTTGAATTGCGCCTTGAACTGAGAGTACTGGCAGATGTCGGTCTGCTGGGGATGCCGAATGCCGGGAAATCCACCCTGATTTCAGCGGTATCGAATGCCCGTCCCAAGATTGCAGATTATCCTTTTACAACTCTCCAGCCAAACCTGGGCGTCGTCAGGATCGGTCATGAAAAAAGTTTTGTGATTGCCGATATTCCTGGCCTGATTGAGGGGGCTGCCGAAGGAGCAGGCTTGGGGCACCAGTTCCTCCGTCATCTGCAGCGTACCCGCCTGCTGCTGCATGTCATTGATGTTTCTCCTTTTGAAGAAACAGCAGACCCTGCCGCTGATGCCAAGGCATTGGCGGAAGAGCTGGCAAAATACGATGCTGGACTGGCGGCAAAACCCCGTTGGCTTGTCTTGAACAAGCTGGACCTGGTTCCTGAAGGGGAACGTAGGCAACGGGTTGATGCAATTGTTTCCAACCTGACATGGACAGGTCCGGTTTTTGAGATTTCCGCCTACACAAAAGCTGGATGTGCTGAATTGATGGAAGCGGTTTACCGTTATTTTGAGGAACTGCGGCTTCAGGAAAAACGTGAAGGGAAGACCGGTATTGTGGAAGAAGCCCGCAATATCGATTCCATTGCTCCGGATGATCCGCGTTTCAAACCTATTGAATGATTGGTCTTTGTATCAAAGGGAGGAGCAAATGAACCCTGCTATCCAGAATGCCAAACGCATCATCATCAAGGTCGGTTCTTCTTTGGTCACCAACGATGGGCATGGTCTTGACCTTGCTGCAGTAGCAACATGGGCTAAACAGATTGCTGAACTGCATACACAGGGAAAAGAGATTGTGCTGGTCAGCTCTGGCGCCATCGCTGAAGGCATGCTGAAGCTGGGTTTCCGGCAACGTCCTGTTGAAGTCAATGAACTGCAGGCCTGTGCCGCTGTCGGACAGATGGGGCTTGCCCAGATTTACCAGACAAGCTTCGACCGTTATGGATTGAATACCGCTCAGGTACTGCTGACCCATGCGGACCTGGCAGACCGGACCCGTTACCTGAACGCCCGGGCGACACTGCTGACGCTTTTCCATCTGAATGTCATCCCAATCATCAATGAAAATGATACGGTTGTGACGGATGAAATCAAATTCGGTGACAATGATACGCTGGGCTCCCTTGTGGCAAACCTGGTCGAGGCAGATGCCCTGATCATCCTGACAGACCAGAAAGGACTGTTCACCGCCGATCCCCGTAAAGACCCTACCGCAACATTGGTCCAGACTGCCCGTGCAGGGGATCCTGAACTGGAGAAGATGGCTGGTGGGGCAGGCTCCGGCATTGGCAGTGGCGGCATGCTGACCAAAATCCTGGCTGCAAAACGTGCCGCCCGCTCTGGTGCACACACGGTCATCGCCTGGGGACGCGAACCCAATGTCCTGACCCGTCTGGCAGCAGGTGAACTGATTGGGACACAGCTGCTGGCACCTGACAGCCATCTGCAGGCAAGGAAACAATGGATGGTGGACCACCTTCAGACTGCTGGCAAAGTCTTCCTTGATGAAGGCGCAGTTCAGAAAATCCTGAAAGAAGGCAAATCCCTGCTGCCTATCGGCGTCATCCGGGTTGAAGGTGAATTCGCCCGCGGAGAAATCATTTCATGCATCGATGGGGAAGGCCATGAGGTTGCCCGGGGGCTGGCTAATTATTCCTACAGTGAAGCTGCCCTGATTGCCCGGCACAAGTCAGCGGAAATTGTCAGGATCCTGGGTTATAAGGGTGATCCTGAATTGATACACCGTGACAATATGATTGTCCTTCAGGCCTAACCAGCATTGTATTTGTTTTCTTTCTGCAATGGCCTGTTGTAGCGGAGACGGTCCACAATCAATTCGGCAGGCCCTTCAATATGGGCGGTATCGCAGAAATAATCCAACCACAACACTGCTCGGGGACGGTTGGCGGAATACCAGTTGATTGGACGCCATGCCTCGCTCTTGGACATCGTCCATTCGCCTTTCCTGTCAGCATAGGCAAAACGCCGGTATTCCTTGCTTGCACAACGCAATCCTTCATAACTGATGTTGAGGGCGCCAGTTGAACTTTTGGCAACCAAGGTATAGCGGACTTCATCCTGCCCGCTGATAGAAATGGATTTTGCATCCAAGAAGAACTTCAGGCTTTGGGTTGGACCAATTTCGAACGGCAGCAGGTCTTCTTCCTTAGGATAAGCTGGCAAGACAACCGGCAATACCTTGAATTCCCTTGGCTTGTCTTCCTCCACTTCATCATCCGGCCATCCTGTATCACCCAGGATTGTGATATCCGCCCTTGCCTGGAAGCTGAACGCCATCAGCAACAGGACTGCCAGCCCTTTCCATCCAGTCTGAAAAAAATCACCTGCTTTTCTTTCTACCATCTTGTTTTACCTGCTGCCTGTTCTGTCTTGACGTTGCCGTTTTCCGGGAGACCGGTTTGGCTTCAATCTGCCCAGATTCATGCGCATAGCCAAGCGCTGGATCCATTTTCGGGATTGGCTCAAGGAACCGGGAAAGTTCCTGCAAAGCCTTCATATAAACATTGCGTTTGAATTCAATGACAACATCCAACGGCACCCAATAATGATGCCAGCGCCATGCATCGAATTCAGGCGTCTCGGAAACGCCACTCAGGTCAACATCCGTATCACGTCCCAGCATCCGCAACAGGAACCATATCTGTTTCTGTCCACGATAGTGCCCTCTTATCTCACGCCGGATGAAATGGGGAGGGACATCATAGCGCAGCCAATTCTGTGTCCGACCGATGATTTCAACGTGTTCGCGCTTCAATCCCGTCTCTTCACGCAGTTCACGGTACATGGCCTGTTCTGGCGTCTCCCCATGCTTGATGCCTCCCTGGGGGAACTGCCATGACTGCTCCCTGATCCGTTTTCCCCACCAGACTTCATTGTTGGTGTTCAACAGAATAATCCCGACGTTGGGGCGGTAACCTTCCCGGTCAAGCATGATCCACCTCAATGCCTTGGCAGCCTGCATCCATGACCCCAGCCTGTTTCCTGATTCTATTGCAACAAAACAGGCTCCTATTTGCCGATGTCAGGGCAATCTATGGACGCATCTGCCAGCTAATCCTTTAAAATCTTATCGATTATAACCCTGTTGAGAAATAAAAGTATTCACTGTTATGAGAGCCTCCCGATTTTTTATTTCAACACTGAAAGAAGCCCCTGCTGATGCAGAAGTCATCAGCCATAGACTGATGGTCCGCGCAGGAATGATCCGTCGCTTAGGTTCCGGTATTTATGCTTATATGCCGATGGGTCTCCGTGTCATCCATAAAGTTGAAAATATCATCCGCGAAGAAATGAACCGTTCTGGTGCTGTTGAACTGCTGATGCCTGTTGTCCAGCCTGCTGAGCTCTGGCAGGAAACCGGCAGATGGCAGAAATATGGTCCTGAACTGCTGAGGATCAAAGACCGCCATGATCATGATTTCGTTATCCAGCCGACATCTGAAGAAATGGTGACGGATATTGCAAGAAGCGTCATCAAGTCTTACCGGCAGCTGCCTGTCAACTTCTATCATATCCAGACAAAATTCCGGGATGAGCGCCGCCCACGTTTCGGTTTGATGCGTGGCCGTGAATTCACGATGAAAGATGCCTATTCCTTTGACCGGGATATAGACGGGCTGAAACAATCTTATAAAATCATGTTTGATGCCTATGTCCGTATCTTCAAGCGTTTCGGGTTGGATTTCCGTCCTGTCACTGCCGACAATGGTGCCATCGGTGGTTCCGGTTCACACGAATTCCATGTGATTGCAGAAACCGGGGAAGATGCGTTGGTTTACTGCCCTGATTCTGATTATGCCGCCAATATGGAAGCAGCAGAGGCGTTGCCACCAGCCAATAAACGCCCTGCACCAACCATGCCGATGCAGAAAGTCCCGACACCAGGCCAGACGGCCTGTGAAGCAGTCAGTACCTTCCTGAACCTGCCTGTTACCCAATCCCTGAAAGTGATTGCTGTTGTCCGGACTGATATTCCTGAAGGGGAAGATGGCCATTTTGCCGTCATCCTGATGCGTGGTGACCATGAACTCAACGAAGTGAAAACCGAGAAAATCATCGGTGGGTTCCGTTTTGCCAGCGACAGTGAGATTATCCATTACCTTGGCTGCGAACCCGGATACCTGGGACCAGTCGGCCTTGCTGACCGTAAAGAGATTTCCCTTTATGCAGACTATGCAGTTACGGTGATGAGCGACTTTATCTGCGGTGCCAATGAAAAGGACCATCATTACATGGGAGCCAACTGGGAACGGGATATTCCGCTGCCTGTCAATACCGCTGATTTCCGCAATGTGGTTGCAGGCGACCCTTCTCCTGATGGCAAAGGCATCCTGGCAATCCAACGTGGCATTGAAGTCGGCCATGTTTTCCAACTGGGTACCCGTTATTCCGAGGATATGAATGCCGTCTATCTGGATGAGACCGGAAAACCCCAACTGATGCAGATGGGATGTTACGGTATCGGTGTGACCCGTGTCGCCGCAGCAGCAATTGAACAGAACAACGACGCAAAAGGGATGATCTGGCCGACCGCCATCGCCCCATTTGAAGTGGTGCTTTGTCCAATGGGTTATGACCGGAGTGAAGCAGTGAAAACCACTATCGACCTCCTTTATGAAACCCTGATAAATGCCGGGATTGATGTCATCCTGGATGACCGGGGTGAACGCCCGGGGGTGATGTTTGCCGATTGGGAGCTGATTGGCGTGCCTCACCGTATCGTTGTCGGTGACAGGGGATTGAAAAACGGCCAACTGGAATACCAAGGGCGCCGTGATGAGAAAGCCACCGCTGTGCCCGTTGCAGAAATGGCGGATTTCATCATTGCAAAAATCAAGGCAGAACGGTAACCGGTTTTCTTTTTTCCAATAAAAACGCCAGAATCCCAACGATGGTTCTGGCGTTTTTCATTGCCGGACATATCTGGCATTCACAAAAAGAACACTCTTCCCTGTAGCAACCATCTGCTACAGCTTTTGCCAGATAGACCGCAAAGCAGGTTGTCCGTACCGGGTTATTTAAGATGCTGGGAGACCAGTTTGGTCATTTCAAACATGGAAACCTGTTCTTTACCACCAAAAACCGGCAACAGTTTCTTGTCTGCATTGATCATCCGGCGGTTTGCGGAATCCTGCAGATTGTTTTTCTTGATGTATTCCCAGATTTTCTTGGTTACCTGGGTCCTGGGCAATGCTTTTTTACCAACGACCGCTGCAAGCGCTGCATCAGGCTGCAGGGGTTTCATGAATGCATTGACTGGTTTTGCTGGAGCTGCTTTAGCGGGTGCTTTTTTCTGAGCAGGTTTTTTTGTTGCCATAATGAAGCCTTTAGGTAAGAGGGGTTAGCCATTTACTGCAAGAATAAATATATGTGATTTATTGCAGAATGCAAGTTTTTTCTGCATACAGGCACCAAAGTCTGTTTCCCGTGTTCCCTAAACCACACTTTTACAGGATTTTCCAACAAAAAGGGGGCATCCCTTATCAGCAGCAGATACCCGACACCCCATTTCCTCCATCAATGCATGCCCGGCATCATGCCCTTCAGACCGCGGAGCATTTTCATCATGCCACCGCTTTTCATCTTTTTCATCATGGACTGGACCTGGTCAAACTGCTTCAGCAGGCGGTTGACTTCCTGAACCTGGACACCAGCTCCCGCCGCGATACGGCGTTTCCGGGAAGCCTTGATCAATTCCGGCTTTGCCCTTTCCTGTGGCGTCATGGAATTGATGATGCCTGTCATCCTTGCCACACCTTGATTCGCTTTCTCAAAGTTGGTTCCCTGTGCCGCCATCCGGAGATGGGCTGGCAGCTTGTCCACCATATTTGCCATCCCGCCCATGTTTTTCATCTGGACCAGCTGTGCCTGGAAATCATTGAGGTCAAAACGCGCTCCTGACTTGAGTTTCTTCTCAAGGACCTGCGCCGCCTTGACATCCACTGCCTTGCGTGCTTCTTCCACCAAGGCAACGATATCGCCCATGCCCAATACCCGGTCCGCCATGCGGCGCGGGTTGAACGGTTCAAGACCATCCAGTTTCTCAGAAACCCCGACAAACTTGATTGGCTTGCCCGTGACTTGACGGACAGACAGTGCAGCGCCACCACGGGCATCACCATCCAGCTTGGTCAGGACAATCCCTGTCAACGGCAATGTATCGTTGAAGGTCTTGGCGACATTGATGGCATCCTGACCTGACATTGCATCCACGACGAACAGGGTTTCGATGGGATTCAGCGCCTGGTGCAGTTCTGAAATCTCTCGCATCATCTGCTCATCGATACCCAGACGCCCTGCAGTATCGACAATCAGGACATCATAGTAATGGCGTTTTGCATGATCGACAGCAGCTCGGGCAATCTCAACTGGCGTCTGACTGGCATCTGCACCAAAGAAATCCGCTCCACATTGTGCAGCCACTGTCTCAAGCTGTTTGATTGCGGCTGGCCGGTAAACGTCTGCGGAAACGGTGAGGACTTTCTTTTTCATCTGCTTCTGCAGATAGGATGCCAGTTTACCGACTGTAGTGGTTTTACCGACCCCCTGCAGACCAGCCATCAAGATGACCGCCGGTGGCTGGGTGGCAAAATTGAGCTCGGAAGCCTTGGGACCAAGGTCAGCCCCCATGACAGATGCCAGTTCTTCCTGGACAACACCGACCAGCGCCTGGCCCGGCGTCAGGGATTCGATGACTTCTTTGCCCATCGCCTTTTCCCGGACATTCTTGATGAATGTCCGTACAACCGGCAATGCGACATCGGCCTCTATCAACGCAAGCCGGACTTCACGCAGCATCTCTGCGGTATTGGATTCCGTAAGACGGGCTTCCCCTTTCAGGGTTTTTACGACTTTGGCAAGCCGCTGGGTCAGGTTGTCAAGCATGTCTGTTTCCTGCAATAGGTTTAAGGGAGTTGCGGACGCATCTTTTTCTATTTTACAATGTTTTTTTACTCTGATTCTGCACAGGCTTCCTGTGCACTTTATTCTGAAGAGAAAGCGGACCCTTCTTATGACATCTGATATTGCTATTGCCCAGAATGCGAAAATGCTCCGTATCACCGAGGTAGCAAAGCGTTACGGCATCGATGAAGAATTTACTGAGCCTTACGGGCATTACAAAGCCAAAATCAATCTGGATTTCCTTGAAACGCTGAAAGACAAGCCGGATGGCAAACTGATTATGGTCACTGCCATCAGCCCGACACCAGCGGGTGAAGGAAAAACGACAACGTCCATTGGCCTGGGCGATGCGCTCAACCGTCTTGGCAAAAAAACCATCATCTGCCTGCGGGAACCTTCGATGGGACCGGTTTTCGGGATGAAAGGCGGTGCGGCCGGTGGTGGCTATTCCCAGGTTGTGCCAATGGAAGACATCAATCTCCATTTCACCGGGGATATCAGTGCGGTTTCCCTGGCAAACAACCTGCTGTCAGCATTGATTGACAACCACATCCATCAAGGAAATGCACTCGGAATCGATGCTCGCCGTATTGTCTGGAAACGTGTTGTCGACATGAATGACCGCTCCCTGCGCAACATTACGGTCGGGCTTGGCGGTCCAGGAAACGGTTATCCCCGTTCAGACGGTTTTGATATTGCGGTTGCTTCCGAAGTCATGGCTATTTTCTGTCTTGCCAACAACCTGCAGGACCTGAAAGAACGCTTGGGCAATATTGTTGTCGCCTATACCCGCGACCGTATACCAGTCCTTGCCAGTGACTTGAAAGCGCACGGTGCGATGGCAGCCCTGCTGAAAGACGCCATCAAACCCAATATGGTCCAGACGCTTGAGAACAACCTGGCTTTCATCCATGGGGGCCCCTTCGCAAACATTGCAACAGGCTGCAATTCTGTCATCGCAACGAAATCCGCCTTGAAACTGGCTGATTATGTTGTGACGGAAAGCGGCTTCGGTGCTGACCTTGGCGCAGAAAAATTTGTAGACATTGTCTGCCGTAAATCCGGTTTACGCCCTGACTGTGCCGTCCTGGTCGTCACCATCCGTGCCCTGAAATACCATGGCGGCGTCAACCTGCCTGACCTCGGCAAAGAGAACCTGGAAGCCCTTGAGAAAGGCATACCGCATCTGGAACGCCATATCAACAACATCCGGGAACATTATGGTCTGCCCTGTGTCATCTGCGTCAACCACTTCACCCTCGATACTGATGCAGAAATCCAACTGCTGAAAGACAGGATGGCATCCCGCGGCACACCGATTGTCGTTTCCAGGCACTGGAGCCAAGGTGGCAAAGGCGCGGAAGAACTGGCACAGGCTGTCATTGATATGATTGACACCACGCCAAGTAATTTCAGGTTTGTCTATGATGAAAACCTGTCCATCTGGGACAAGATGAAAACACTGGCGGTAAAACTGTATGGTGCAAAAGATATTGTCGCTGACAGCAAGGTCAAGGACCAGATCCGGAAACTGGAAGAAGATGGTTACAGCAAATACCCGCTCTGCGTTGCAAAGACCCAGTACTCCTTCTCTACAGACCGTGCGTTGCGTGGCGCCCCGACAGACCATCTGGTGAACATCCGCGAAGTCCGGATTGCCGCTGGCGCAGAATTCATTGTGGTTTACTGCGGTGATGTCATGACCATGCCTGGCCTGCCCAAGGTCCCATCATCGAACAATATTGATATTGATGCAGACGGACGCATTGTCGGCCTGTTCTGATTTTCAGCCTGAATCCTGCTCCTGAAGCCGGATTCAGGTATTTTTGTCGAGTTTTTTTGCAAACAGCGTCTTACTCGGTTATATTTAGGTTTTCAGACAAGAATGTCGATGTGCGTTTCTTTGTCATTGGCTTGATTGCCCTTCTGACCGCTGTTTACCAGACAGCGTTTTCTGGTTTTGCTATCGGCAAGACCCTATGATGGGCATGGTTTCCCTTATGCACAGGGATTACATACGGATAAAAAACAAGTGGATATGCCAGTGGCCGTTCAGGCTGTCAGGCAAAGGTGGAAATTAAAAGGGAAAGAACATGAAAATTACGATTATCGGCGCAGGGGCGATTGGCGGTTACGTCGGTGTCAAACTGGCACTTGCCGGAGAGGACGTGACCTTCATCGTACGGGGCAAGAATCTTGAAGCCATCAAGAAGAACGGCATGAAGCTCATCATGAATGATGGGACTGAACTGGTCGCCAAGGATGTCAAGGCAACCAACAACTACGATGAGGTTGGACCTCAGGATATGGTCATCATCGCATTGAAAGCCCATCAGGTCGATGCGGTCGCCAATGATGTTCCAAAACTCTTTGGTCCGGATACTGTCGTTGTCACCATGCAGAACGGCATCCCATTCTGGTACTTCCACAAACATGGTGGCCCTTATGAAGGCAAGCGGGTTGAAACGGTTGACCCGACAGGTCTTTGTGCAGAGAAAATCCCTGCTGAACGCATCCTGGGTTGTGTGGTTTATCCTGCTTCTGCCCTGATTGCACCTGGCGTTGTCAAACATATCGAAGGAGACCGTTTCCCAATCGGTGAACTGGATGGTTCCACCACTGAACGTGCAAAGAAAGTCTCCGAAGCCTTCATCAAGGCAGGCTTCAAGTCGCCGATCCTTGAAAATGTCCGTGCTGAAATCTGGCTGAAACTGTGGGGCAACCTGAGTTTCAACCCAATCAGTTCCCTGTCCCATGCAACCCTTGTTGACATCTGTCAGTATCCGCTGACCCGTGACCTTGCGGCAAACATGATGACTGAAGCACAGACCATTGCGAACAAGCTGAACATCACTTTCCGTGTCCCGCTTGAAAAACGTATCCGTGGTGCTGAAAAAGTCGGTAAACATAAAACCTCCATGCTGCAGGACGTTGAAGCAGGCCGTGCCCCTGAAATCGACGCACTGGTTGGTTCTGTTGTTGAATTGGGCCGTATCACCAACACCGACACACCTTATATCAATGCTGTTTTTGCTTTGGTCAAGCTGTTGGCAAAAACCATGGAAGAAGAACACGGCAAGGTCAAGATGGAATCCGTCTGACTTTTAGAGCTTTCAGGCAGGCCATCATCCAACCGATGATGGTCTGTTGAAAAAAAGAGTTCCAAAACAGAGCGAAATGGTAGAAAATAAAAGTTTGGAACTTTCCTTTCAGGCACAAACCTGACTGTGAAATCATTTTCCCCAATGAGTTGAGAATTATGGCAGCAGACAATA
>JAHAYL010000055.1 GCA_018384065.1 Oxalobacter sp. | reverse complement strand
GCCCATCCATGCCAGCAGCTGGGATGAGGTTGGGCCTGCCTGAACGTGGGTCATGTCCAGAATCTTGACTCCGGATAATGCTTTGTCACCCATCTTTCTCTTCCTCCAAATATTTTGGTTAGTTTAGTGTTTTCCTGGCGTAAGCCAGCATTCCTGGAACGGGAAGGCACAAGCCTCCCTCAGTTCTTTCCGCCCCTGTCACCCACGTTCCATGCGCGCCTTCAGCCGGGCCATCGTGCCCGGTGACCAGACCTGGGGATCCACCCAGATATTGACGACAGCACACCTGCCAGTCGCAGCGACCGCCTCGCGTCCACGGCGTAGGGCAGCGGCAATCCCTTCAGGGCGGTGGACTTCCTCGCCATACCCGCCCAGCATTTCCGCAAATTTACCATATGACAAGTCACTTAATAAAGTGCCCGTACCATTTTTATCACCATATCGGACCATTTGCGCATATCTGATCATATTCATCGCGGAATTGTTCCCGACAACCGCCAGGAAAGGCACGTTGAAACGGTTTGCCGTCTCAAGGTCAAAAGCCGTCATCGAAAAAGCACCATCCCCGTAATAGCAGACCACTTCCTTCCGGGGATCCGCCAGTTTCGACGCAATGGCAAACCCCGTACCGACACCCAGGCAGCCGAATGGTCCTGGATCCATCCACTGGCCAGGATTACGTGGATGGACACCCAATGCCGAAATCGACACCACATCACCGCCATCCCCGATATAGACCGTATCCTCACCTATGAACTGGTCCAGTTCATAGGCAACCCGGTAAGGATTGATGGGTACGCTGTCTGACAGGAACAACGGCCTCAGTTTTTCCAATGCCTGGTTTTCCGCTTCACGGAGTTGCTGACACCATGCCTGCCGTTGGACACGTGCTCCCCGGCTGATTCTGCCTGATGCCATCGCTACCGCTGCTTCAAAAACCGCACCATGATGCCCAAGCAGCCCCAGCTCAATATCATGGTTCTTGCCGATGGACGCATAATTCTGGTCGATATGCACCACCTTGGCAGCCGGATTCAGCATCCTGCCGAACCCCAGCCTGAAATCCAGTGGCGCCCCCGCAATCAGCACCAGGTCCGCCTGGGAAAACGCCAATGCCCGTGTGCGGTCAAACAGCAATGGGTCATCAGGACGGAAAATCCCCCGGGCAGAGCCATTCACATAGACAGGAATCCCGAACGTCCGGACCAGTTCCCGTGCCTCGACATGGCTGCGGCTGTCCCAGACCCGGCTGCCGAACAGCACAACCGGCCTTTCTGCCTGCATCAACAGGTCTGCCAGCCGTTCGATACTCCCGGCATCCGGCACAATCCTGTTGACCGCCCTGAACCGCCCCGCAGCAGGGATACGGCACTGACGGATATCGACCTCCGCATCCAGCAGGTCCCTCGGAATCTCAAGCAATACAGGCCCCTGCACCGGACCGTTCGCCTCACGGCATGCCATTGAGACCATATCCGCAATCCGCTCCGTCGTCCGGACACTCGCCGCCCATTTCGTCACCGGCGCCATCAGCCGCACATGGTCGAATTCCTGAAGGGTTCCCTGGAGATACTGGGTCGTCGCCCCCTGCCCGCTGATATGCAGCAGCGGTGTTTCCGCCCGCAGGGCAGCCGCCAGACCGGTCATCGCATTGCAGCAGCCAGGACCGGAAGTCGTCACCAGACAGCCGGTTTTCCCCGTCTGGCGGGCATACCCGTCCGCCGCATGTGCCGCCACCTGTTCATGGCGGAAATCGACAATCCGGATCCCTTCCTGGGCACACCCCGCATAGATATCCACGATATTGCCGCCTGACAGCGTGAAAACCGTGTCAATCCCCTCGTTCTTCAGGGCCTTGGCGACCAACCGCCCCCCGGAAATCCGGCTGTTCCCATCGTCAGCAGACGGCAGACTATCCTTTTCCATACCTCATCATTCCTTGAAAGCGTTGCACAGGGTTGTTGATTATCTGACCCAAGCAGGAAAAATCTATCACAGATCAACCGTTTCTGTAACCTCATGGACAAAGGGGAAGGAACGGGCCAACTCCAGATTATGTATGCGCATACCGCAATGTCGTCTCAATCAGCTGGTGCCGGGCGGACTGTTGCCTTTGGAAAGGGCAGCCGTGCATCACGGCTCAAGAAAACCGCCGTCGCCTTGCTGGCGGCAACGGCTTTCGGGGGATTGGGCGGTTCGCTGGCATATGCGGCGGATGTTTCGGGCGGTGAGACCAGAACAATCAGTGATACAAGCACTGCGAACGAGAAATTTTATCTGAACGGTTCCAATATCACGTTTACGGTTGGTGCAGGTGGCGCGGTTTACAACATCACAGGGAATAATACCGGTTCAGTGAGTGGCAACACCGTAGTTATTAACGGCGGTACGGTAACCAATGCTGATACTAGTTGGATTGAATACCATGCCGGCTCGGGAAATTGGGTTGGCAAGCCTAATCTGACAGGAGGCGTAAGCACTTCAGGCGCGGTTACCGGTAATCAGGTCAGTATCACAGACGCTATGTTAGGTGGTAATTACCCTACAGTGTATGGTGGTCATTCCCTGGCAGGTAATGTCAGCAAAAATTCAGTAATCGTTGAGAGTAAGAACCCTAACCTATACGTTTACGGTGGTTCTAGTGAAACAGGAGTAGCTGGCGGTGATACTGCTGCAGACGGTAATATTGTTACTGTTAAATCTGGTGAAGTCTATTATGTTGCAGGTGGAAGTTCAACCAGCGGAGATGTTAAAAATAATAAAGCTGTCATTGAAGGCGGAACGGTGCATGGGACTGTGTATGGCGGGTATAGTGCCGCTGACGCCACGGGCAACACGGTGAGCATCAGCGGCGGATGGGTGGAAGGCTCGGTGTATGGCGGGCAGTCTGATGGCGACGCCGTTACCGGCAACACCCTGCAGCTGGAAGCGGCCGGCCTGTCTGCCCAGGAAATTAAGAACTTTGAAACCGTCCGGCTTGCCGGTACGCTGGCATGGAACGACGGCGCAACCGTACTGAAGGCAGGCAAGTTTGCAGATAATGAGACAACAGATGCTGGTAAAAAACGGGCTTCCCTTGATATTAAAGACGCAGAAACGAATCTGGCAAAGGCAACCCTAGGGCAGATGACACTGCTTGCGTCAGATACGGCAGATGATTTCAAAACGCTTTCACTCATTTATTCTGGCGGTACGGAAGCCTTAAGCGAAACGAACCTGTCCAAGGTGGTGAAAACCGGAGAGGAAACGCCAGAAGCCACGCCTGTAAACGGCGTGACCGTTTCTTCGATCAGTACCCATACGGTTTCGCTGGATGCGGAGAACTCTTATAAGAATGTTTTGTATGCTGTGGAAAACACGCCGACAAAAATCACCCTAGGTGAAATGGCCTGGGGGAAGAGCCGCAATCTGGAAGGGGCTTACACCTTTGACAATATGGTTCCCATCGATGCAACGGACCTGACCTTTACCGGTGCAGCCACCACGGCGCTGAAGAAGGGCGAAA
>JAHAYL010000054.1 GCA_018384065.1 Oxalobacter sp. | reverse complement strand
TCCTTTATGAACATGAGTACCGATGCGGAGAGCTTTGAAAAGAGCATCCGTATCCCGTTCCGAAAGGACAGCTTCAATGCTTCCCGTGCCGAGTACAGTCAGATCCTGAAAAAGCAGCTTTCTCAGGGCAATAACGGTCTGACCA
The DNA here is from genome assembly GCA_018384065.1 of Oxalobacter sp. Classification (GTDB taxonomy): domain Bacteria; phylum Pseudomonadota; class Gammaproteobacteria; order Burkholderiales; family Burkholderiaceae_D; genus Oxalobacter. The sequence goes on along the minus strand of JAHAYL010000054.1, from coordinate 1,053 downwards.
AGACCAAATACCTGACCTTCGGCATCGAAGCAGAGTCCATGCGTCAGGCAAAACCGAGACTGAACCATATCGAAAATGACCTGCTCAACAACTTCCGCCGTTTGGGTGTGATGGCATCCACGATGAATGGCAAGGAACGGCTTCGTCTGATGCACTCCATGTTCCACATGGGTGACAATGATAAGTTCTTCTTTGACTGGAAGTATCTTGTGGAATCCGGACTGTCCGTAAAGGATTTTATTGCACCGACAGCGTTTGCCTTTAAGAACAGCCGTACCTTCCAGATGGGCAGCATCTACGGTTCGATGTCCTATCTGCAAATTATCGCTTCTGACCTTTCCGACCGAATGCTGGCTGATTTTCTGGATATGGAGTCCAGCCAGATCGTGACCATGCACATCCAGTCGGTTGATCAGACGGCGGCAATCAAGACCATCAAGCGTACCATTACGGAGCTTGACCGTTCCAAAATCGAGGAACAGAAAAAGGCTGTCCGTTCCGGCTACGATATGGACATCATTCCCTCTGATCTTGCCACCTACGGTAAAGATGCGAAAGCACTTCTGAAAGAATTGCAGAGCCAGAACGAGCGGATGTTCATGCTGACATTCCTTGTGATGAACACCGGGCGCACCGAACAGGAGCTGGAAAACAATGTGTTCCAGGCACAGAGTATCGCCCAGAAGCACAACTGCAATCTGCGCCGACTGGATTTCCAGCAGGAACAGGGGTTGATGAGCAGTCTGCCGCTGGCACAGAATCTGATTGAGATTCGTCGTGGTCTGACTACCAGTTCCACGGCTATTTTTGTGCCGTTCACCACACAGGAACTGTTCCAGAATGGTGCCGAAAGCCTGTATTACGGTCTGAATGCCTTGTCCAACAATCTGATTATGGTGGACAGAAAGAAGCTGAAAAATCCCAACGGGCTTATCCTTGGTACGCCTGGTTCCGGCAAATCCTTCTCCGCAAAGCGTGAGATTACCAATGCGTTCCTCGTGACGGATGATGACATTATCATCTGCGACCCGGAAGCAGAATATGCGGCGCTGG
>JAHAYL010000041.1 GCA_018384065.1 Oxalobacter sp. | reverse complement strand
TTTCTTCAGAATCTGTCTGGGCACAGATATTCAAGGAAGCAACCTATAAGAGCAGCTGGCTGAAAGACAAAACCTTCTATCCTGGCCGCTGGGCGATTGGTTATCCTGCTATGTATGCCTTATATCGCGTGCTGAATGAGGCAAAACCGAAATCGATTCTTGAGTTGGGGTTGGGGCAGTCCACCCGGATGATTGCCCAATATGCAATGCATACACCTGGTGTTGAACATACGGTTGTAGAGAACAACCCCTCATGGATTGACTTTTTTTCCGCAGATTTCCCGTTATCTGAAGCGACCAAGGTCCAGAAACTGGATTGGGTCATGCAGCCATTCAAGGAAGTTGAGAAAGTGCGTGTCTTTGACCGGTTCAAGGAGACTTTCACAGGGAAGAAATTCAACCTGATTTTCATTGATGCGCCATTGGGTGGTGATTTGAAGGTCTATAGCCGGGTTGATGTGCTTTCAATCCTGCCAGAATGTCTTGAAGAGGATTTTGTCATCATGCTGGATGACTATAACCGTTCTGGGGAAAGGGGTACTGTCAAAGAGATGCTTGCCTGTCTGAATGTTCATAAGATTCCTTACCGTACACATGCTTATGCAGGAGAAAAAACGGTTTATCTTATCTGTTCGGCATCTTTAGGATGGTTTGCTTCGATGTAGTTGGAGGGGACCTGGAAATCTGTGTTTCTGGTATAGCCTTCAGCGTATTCCTGTTTATTTTTTCTCCGCATGGAGATGCGTTGGGTTTTAGGCAGTTCAAGTTATTCGGTGAGAATTATCTGTGGTGAGTTATATCCGTATCAATGGATAACACCTGACCAGGAAGCCGAGCCGGTCGATGATGAACCTGACATGGAATGCTTCAATCAGCCGGTCAGGATTTCCCGCCATATAACCTTCACCGACTGCCTGCTTGAACCGCATGGTCAGGCGCTTGACACCGACAGGCTGGCTGTACTGGCGCATGAAACGGTCCATGCCCAGGTTGTGCATCGACTCGATGTCGATGCCTTTCCGCCAGCGGATGGCATCCATTGGCAGTCCTTGGACCCCATCCGGTGCCATGCCTGTTTCGCACCATGTCCTGAACAGGGAAAGGTCCTGTCCTGCACGATGCCTTTCAAGGTTGCAGGGCAGGAAAAGACCTTTGCGTCTTGGCATAGGTGTGAATGTTTTTGTGTCATCACTGTCAGGGCATCCGGCATAGAAACCGCCGTGGTTTTCCCATTTTGAGAAGAGGGTGTTTGAGAATGATTGATGGGTGTTTTCATGGTACTTGGCTGTATCGAACCGCTTTGGGGTGGGGATGACTGGCAGGATTTCCCGGATGATGGTGAAAAGACGGTATGGCGGTATGTTGAGCGGGATGCCGAAGGAGGGGAACACCCAGTCAAGTTTTGGACTGCCTGATGCCAAATAAAAATCGATGGTATGCAGGATGCGCGTCTGGCTGGTCGGCGTGAAACGCTCGAAAGTTGGCAGCACCCATTGGTTGACCAGTTCCCGGATTTTTTCCGTTGATGAAAAGTCTGTCTGTGCGAAAAGGGCGGTTTCGCGGTCTGTCAGGCAGGTCAGCTCACCAAGGATATCGCCAAGGAATTCCCAATGGACGTCTGCTACACCAGGTTTTGGCTTTGGGGGTGGCAGGTCCATCCAGTCAACAAATTTCTCCCACGAGCGCTTGAACAGGCCTGCCATGGAAAATCCTAAAGATGTCAGGTTGTTGGATGCCGGTAATCTTCTGGATCGATGCCGAATTTCTTCAGTCTTGCAAGCAGGGTGGTACGCTTGAGCCCCAGTTTTTCTGCGGTGCCATGTTTACCGCCGATGACACCGCCACAGGCTTGCAGGGCAGCAATCAGGGTTTCACGGTCTGTTTCAGGCAAGGCGATGTGTTCTGGCTTTGAAACCGGCATTGATGCATGATGTATCGGGTGGATTATCTCAGATTGGTACTGGGATTCCAAATTCCGCAGATCATCAAGTGTCAGGTTCAGGAGATGGCCTTCATTGGTGAGGATGACCGCGCGTTCAATCACGTTTTCCAGTTCACGGATGTTGCCGTGCCAAGGCATTTTGGACATCATGGTCAGGACATCGGCTGATATATCAGTGATATCCCTGCCGATTTTCTTTGCGAATTTCAATGTGAAGAATTTTGCAAGCAGGGGAATGTCGGCTACACGTTCACGCAGTGGCGGTACCGTGATGGGAAAGACATTCAGCCTGTAATAGAGGTCACTCCTGAAGGTTTTTTCATTGACTTTGGCAAGCAGGTTGCTGTTTGTTGCAGCGATGATCCTGACATCGACAGGGATGATTTCAGTACCGCCAAGCCGACGGATCTGTTTTTCCTGTAAGACGCTGAGCAGCTTGGGCTGAAGTTCGAGTGGCATATCACCGATTTCATCGAGGAACAGGGTACTGTGGTCTGCCTGCTCAAAATGTCCGATAGCGCGGCTCTGTGCACCGGTGAAAGCCCCTTTTTCATGGCCGAACAACTCATTTTCCATCAGGTCGGATGGAATGGCGGTGCAGTTCATACGGATCATCTGACGGTCTTTCCGCCGGCTGAGATTGTGGATGGTATGGGCAATCAATCCTTTGCCGGTACCTGTTTCCCCAAGGATCAGCACTGTTGCGTTGCTGTCTGCAACTATCTCAATCTGCCTGAGGATGTTCCTGATGGCATTGCTTTGCCCAATCAGGTTGTACAGCTCACTGTTTGAAGGGGTATAAGTATCCAGGGCGATGGTCTTCTGTCCATTGGTGGATGTATCAGTAGTGTCCAGTTCATAGCCTTTTGAAAGGATTGCATCCAATGCCAAAGAGATACGCAGTGCGACCTTATCAAGGATATTGATGGTTTCCGCTGGGAAACTTTCCTGGGTGAAACTGCCGACAGCAAGGATACCGATCACTTCACCGCTGGAATTCAACGGGAAGTCCAACAGGGAACTCAGCTTATCGATCGGCGTCTGTTTCAGGTGGGGTAATTTTTCCTTGTAGGAAGACAGCTCTGTTTTATCCAACAGAAGTTTTCCAGGCTTCTGTATGACTTCGTTCAGGAATGAGCGGTGCAATGGATGGATATCACAGTCAGAATGGTCAATCCGATGCCCTTCATAGGTCACATAGTGGGCATGAAGACTGCATGAAGGCAGATGGGGCACTTCAATTGCCACGAAATCCAGGTTGAAGAAATTGTTCAACCTGTCTGCGGTATTCCGGAGCAGGTCAGGAAGGTCCTTGGCTGAAAGGATATGGTCAGTCAAGTCAACAAGAAAATGGGAATAGTTATCCTCCGTATAAGGATAGGAAATCTCATTGTTGAAAACAGAATCTGTCATTGCCCTACAAAACAACATTGCAAAAGAACGGCGATATGATACTGCTGATTTTTTTAAAAAAGGTTACCTATACTGAACTCATGTGATTTAAAGCTGTTTATTTACTTTATAAAGCGTTGATTGTCTCAAAAAAACCATATTGATTCATGTGGAACAAAAGAGGGCGGAAACAAAAACGGCGGCATCTTGCAATGCCACCGTTTTCTGTTTCATGGAATCCATGCCGGACTAAAGCCCGGCAGGAATCAGAAGCATCTTACAGGGTTGTATCCTGGAAGATACCCTGTTTTTCCAGTTCTTCAACTTC
>JAHAYL010000039.1 GCA_018384065.1 Oxalobacter sp. | reverse complement strand
ACCCCCAGACCATCAGGGGTGATGTATTCATAGCGCAATCCATCGGCTGTGCCGATGACACTGGCACAGATACCCTGACGTTTCAGGGTATCAATCAGGAAAGCCCGGTTCATCTTAAATTCCATCTCATATCCTTTCAAAGCAGGGGCAGATGCCTGGAAAACAACTGCCCAAAATGTCCAAAATCATCCAATCATTACAGTCCGCGGAACTGGGCGCAGGTATTGAACACCCGTACCGAAGGTGCCAAGGATTTCTGACGGCACCATTTTGCCGTCAATTTGATCAGTTCCTTGATATCACGTCCCGAAATCCCTTTGAAACGGACAACCAGTTCATCGATCAGCGCATCCGACAGTTCAAACTGGAACTGGTCTGCCAACACACGCCAGATGCGTTTTGCATCTTCCGGCACAGGCACCATATAGCGGATGGTCGCAATACAGCGGGAAACAATCGCATCATCCACATCATCAACACGGTTTGTCGTCAGGAACAGCAGACCGTGGAAATACTCCAATGTCCGCAGGAAAGAAGCAACCACAGCATTGTGGTCGATATCGTTGCCCCGGCGGCGGATATAGACATCCGCTTCATCAATCAACAGGATGGCCCCCCAACGCTGCGCCCGTTTCAGGACCTTTTCCAGATTCTTCTCAACCTTGTCAGACTCGACCCCCAGCTGACCGGAATGGACACGGTAAAGCGGTCTGCCGACAACCTCTGAATAGACTTCCGCTGTCAGCGTCTTGCCAAGACCCGGTGCCCCCATACAGAGGATTGTGGTGCCACCGGATTTCCCGGCAACAATGTCATCCATCAGGATATCCATATCAAGCGTCAGGATATCAATCAGGTCACGGTGTTCTTCGGGCAGGATCAGCTTGTCCCTCAGGCTGCTGTCATATTCATAAGGGGTCAGGTTCTTGACATGCATCCACATATGGGTATGGGTATCCAGGTTGAAGCACAGGATAACCGGATGGATGGGGATGTCATTCTGGGGTTTGCCCATCTTTTCCCACCAGGGATAAATCCCCTTGGTGAAGAACCTGCGCTGGATCAGCCCCTCGTCATTGATGACACGGCAAGGTGCATCCAGCGGCACACGGTCAGGATAGGGGGTCCGTTCTTCCATGTTGACTTCCAGACCGACTCCCTGCGCCCAGAACTGTGCATTCTTGGCTGGCAGGATATCTGCGAATTTCTGCATTGACAGCAGATATTCCTCTTTCAATGCCTCGGTTTCCTTGACAAAGCCTTTGGATGCCAGCAGTTCTGCAACCCGTTTATTCTGCATGTCTTCTGAAAAGAAGAAGAAACTCTGGGTCGATGCACGGATGTAATCATCCTTACGGGTCAGAATACCGTTTGCCGCCAGGTAAACCGCCACACAAGGCGGTGCATTCGATGCTTCAAGGAATGCAACTTCTGTAACCAGCCAAGGGGTATGTTCCCCATTTTTCCCGACAGCATAAATCCACCCGTCTATACAGTCACGGCGGATATACTCCCGCAGTGCCTGTGCCAGCACCATCAGGCTTTTGATCTGGATATTGGCAGGATTCTCCGATGCCTCACGAAGCCCGGCCAAGGTAGCCGCCATCGACCGCTTGCCTTTTTTAAGCAGTTCGACATACAGCCAGTCACAGGCAACGTCATCCAGCTCATTATAGGCAACCGTTATATCTGCATCACTGCGCATCAACAGGTAATCAGGGATTTCCTGTACCCATTGAGCGTCCGCAAAAACCTGCTTTGCAGCCTTGGCGATATCAGAAGTGATACTGATGGAAATAATGTTCCGGACCAGTTCGTCGTCGTAGCTTAAATCTGTATTCATACATTCTCCGGATATTCATCAACACATCCCTTCCACCAGGACAAAAGCCTGCCGCACCAGACCCTGGAAACAGGAATAAGGCTGTGTTTTCTGAGAAACGATACCGTATGACCGGCAGACAGCGGCACTGCCATTGCGGCAGTCAGGAATAGAACAGGCATGGTGAAATCCGGTGTCCCTGGAGGACTTCTTCCCAGACAGCCCCGGGGAGAAGCCTTCCCATCCGATACGGACACAGCCTACCGGCGGCGGTACTCAATGAAAGCATAGGGGATTGACGCATCCACTTCTTTCCTTGAGACCTCGATGAACTGGCTTTCCGGCAGTTCAGGATAGACTGTTTCGCCGTCAAAAGAGCGATGCACAACTGTCAGGTAGATTCTATCAGTTATTGGTAAGGTTTGGGCAAACAATTCTCCACCGCCCCCGATGACGATATCATCATTGCCAAGCGTCTTTGCCAGTGTCAACGCTTCTTCAACACTGTGCACGACATAAGCCCCTGGCACTTCATAACCCTTCTGGCGGGTCACAATGACAGTTGTCCTGTCTGGCAGCACACGGCCGATGGATTCATGGGTCTTCCTGCCCATAACCAGGACCCTGCCGACCGTCAGGTTCTTGAAAATCTTCTGTTCCCCGGGAATATGCCAAGGCATCCCACCATCTTTACCGATTACACGGTTTTCTGCCATCGCAACGACATGGGATATTGTCATGACTGGTTTTCCTTCATAGATGAACGTTTGATTTTCAGGCGTTTCAATGTACTGCCCAGCAATTCACTGGAAGCATCTTTCTGCTGGACATCACGGAACAACTTCAACGCCTCTTCATGTTTTCCCTTGACCCAAAGCACTTCACCAAGATGCACGGCAATCTCATTGTCCTGATTCAGGGCATATGCCTTTCTCAGCACTTCCTCAGCCTTGTCCAGATTGCCCTGACGGAAATAGACCCATCCCATGCTGTCTGTGATATAGGGGTCATCCGGCGCCAGTTCCAAAGCCTTCTCGATATACCCCTGAGCCTCTTCCAGGCGGATATTCCGGTCAGCCAATGAATACCCCAATGCATTCCATGCATGCTGATAGTCCGGATCCAGCACCATGATCTGCCTCAGGACTTTTTCCATCTCAGCATATTTCCCGACAAACTCAGCCGTCAGTGCAAAGTCATAAAGCACATTCGTGCTCCGCTGGAAATCCGGCAGTTCCGCCTTGAGCAGGGAATAAGCCTGCTGATAACGTTTGATGCCCCTCAGGATCTGTGTCTCGGTCAACAGGATTTTTTCCACTTCTTCAGGATACTGCCTGCGGAGCTCCACCATGATGCGGTGCATCTTTACCGTATCTTTCTTCTTTGCATAAACCTGTGCCCGGCGCACCTCACGCATCATCAGCAAATCATCTTCTGCATCCGATGGAATCCTGCTCAACCAGTACAGCGACTGGTCATAACGATGACGTTCCTCTGTCACCTGGGACAGCAGGAACAGGACCTGGACCGTTTCCTCATCAGGTATGTCTGCTTTCTTGCTTTCAGCCTCCTTCACCTTCAGCCAATCAGAAAAATATTTCTCTGACTGGTCCAACTTACCCTGCTGCATGGCCAGCAGTCCCAATGAATGCAATGCCATCTTATCCTTGGGAGAATGCTTCAGGACCTGCTCGAACGCAGTCAAGGCAGGTTCATACCGTTTCTCACCAGCCAGCAGACGGGCATAGGCAATCTGCACTTCCTGGGCATCTGGATGTCCCTTCAGGAAATCCGCCATCACTTCCAAGGCACGGTCCACATTCCCCGATGCCTGCGCCAACACCAACACTGCCATCTGGGAATCCGGTTTCAACACCAAAGCCCGTTCTGCCTCGGCAACCGCACGGGCATTGTCACGTTTCTGCAAGGCACTGACCGCCAGCGAGATATGCGCATCTGCATTGTTGCCATAAGGACGGACAACCTCTTCCTGCGCCCTGAACGCTGCGTCCTTATCCGTGATATTGGCCAATGTCTTTTGCAAACGGTGGAACAACGCCGCGCGTTTCTCTTCGTTCCTCTCTGAAGCCAGCTTGTCTGCAAACAGCGCCTTGATTTCATCCAACCGCTCATTCAGCACCAGGAAATTGATCAGGTACTGCTCAACTTCTTCCGACCCCGGTGAAGTCTGCGCCCATAAACGGACAGCCGCCAACGACTTCTCAGCATCCTTTTCTTTCACTGCCATCTGGACTGCACGCTTTGCCAGACGCGGATCACGGGTATCACGGGCTACCCGCATCATCTCTTTGTACGAAGTCTCCTTATCACCGTAATACCCTGCAAGCTCTGCATGCAGGATTTGGTACATCAGGTCACCTGTCAAAGGGATGACCGGCAGATTCGGATCGAATTTCTTTTCATCCTTGTCTTCGTCCTCATCATCAGATGATTCCTTTTCTTTGGACTTATCTGCGGCATCCGGCTTTTCCTGCGTTTTCTCCTGTGATTTCACCTTCTCCGGCTGCATCTGTGAAACAGGTTCCGCAGATGCAGAAGGCGCCATAGACATTGGCACAACCAGAAAGGCGGACAGCAGCAGGGCCATCAGCCCAGAAACTTTACCTCGATGATTCAAGCGCATACCCCAATCAACCACAAAACAGAAAACACTGGCAGGAAACCTGCTTGGACAGAACATCCTGTAATGATACCCTACCCTTATACCCTGTATCCAGAACAACATTCCATGCCAAAGATTGCATTATTTCAAATCGAAAAACAAAAAATGCTGTACAAAACAAAAAAAATTTGTATAATGGAAATCTTCGCGGCTGTAGCTCAGCTGGATAGAGTACTTGGCTACGAACCAAGGGGTCGTGGGTTCGATTCCTGCCAGCCGCGCCAGAACACAGCAAAAGGACGTCTTAGGACGTCCTTTTTTGCATCCAAATCAAGGCTTCCTCAATCCCATGTAAAAAGACCCGCCGAAGCGGGCCTTTCCTGCAATACAGAAGTACCTGTAAAAATTAAATGACACCCTGAGCCAGCATGGCATCAGCAACCTTGACAAAACCAGCGACATTGGCGCCAGTGATGTAGCTGATAGAACCGTCTGGACGGGTACCGTACTTGACGCACTGTTCGTGGATAGCCTTCATGATGCCGTTCAGTTTCTGATCGACTTCTTCACGGGTCCAAGACAGGCGGATGGCATTCTGGGACATTTCCAGACCGGAAGTTGCAACACCACCGGCATTGGATGCCTTGCCTGGTGCATACAGCACACCTTTTTCTTCAAACAGCTTGGCAGCTTCAATGGTGGAAGGCATGTTTGCACCTTCTGCAACGCAGACAACACCATTGGCAATCAAGGACTTGGCATCGCTTTCATCCAGTTCGTTCTGGGTTGCGCAAGGCAGCGCAACATCGACTGGAACAAACCATGGACGTGCATCTGGATAATATTTCGCACCGACTGCTGCAGCATATTCACTGCAACGGCCATATTTGACGTTCTTGATTTCCATCAGCTTAGCCAGTTTTTCTGGGGTAAAGCCTTCTTCATCGACAACCGTACCGTTGGAGTCGGAAACGGTGACAACTTTGGCACCCAGCTGCATGGCTTTTTCAACAGCATACTGGGCAACATTGCCAGAGCCGGAAACAGCGACACGCATGCCCTTCAGGTCCTTGCCGACACGTTTCAGCATTTCTTCAACAAAGTAAACGGTACCGTAACCGGTTGCTTCAGGACGGATCAGCGAACCGCCGAACGCCAGACCTTTGCCGGTGAAGACGCAGTCAGTACGGTTAGCCAGTTTCTTGTACATCCCAACCATATAACCGACTTCACGGCCACCGACACCGATGTCACCGGCAGGCACGTCGGTATCTGCACCGACATGGCGGAACAGTTCAGCAACAAAAGCCTGGCAGAAGCGCATGATTTCATTGTCGCTCTTGCCCTTAGGATCAAAATCGGAACCACCTTTGCCAGCCCCCATCGGCAGTGTGGTCAGTGCATTCTTGAAAGTCTGTTCAAAAGCCAAGAATTTCAGGATGGACAGATTGACAGATGGATGGAAACGCAGACCACCCTTGTAAGGCCCGATCATCGAGCTGTGCTGGATGCGGTAACCACGGTTGACCTGAACCTGACCTTTGTCATCTACCCAAGAAACACGGAACTGGATGATACGTTCTGGTTCCACCAGACGGCGCAGGAGTTCCTGGCTCTGGTATTTTGGATTTGCCTCAATGAAAGGCCACATGCTTTCCATCACTTCGGTGACTGCCTGATGGAATTCTGGTTGATGTGGGTCGCGTTGTTTTACGCCATCGAGGAATTCTTGAAGAGTTTGTGCCATTTTGAAAGATCCAATCAAAAAAATTAAGTGAATGGTAATGCACAGTCAGATGCTGCGCACAAAAAGACGCCGGCCAACCCCTCCTGAGCCCCCATTGCGCAGGATGCTGATTGTCCGTTGTCAGGAAACCATAACGGCACCAGACCTTGATGTCCCAGCCGTTATCGCCCGCTCATTATTGCAAGATAATGGATAGAAGTAAATGAGTTTCCCCCATCAAATGCGGTAGAAGAAAACCAAGCGCTTCCAATGTGACTAATTTGCCAATGCCACATCCTTTTCAGCATGAAGCCGACAGGAAAAAACAGCCGAAGAGGCTGCAAATTGATAAAATGGTTGTTTTAGTTTTTCTGTTTTTTCACCATGATTGACATCCAGCTTCTCCGCAAGGATATCGGCACAATCGCCGCAAAGCTCAAAACCCGCAATTTCGACCTTGATGTTGCTGCGTTCAATGATATGGAAGCGCAACGCCGCCAGCTTCAGACCGCAACGGAAGAAATGCAGGCAAAACGCAATACGCTTTCCAAACAGATCGGCATCCTTAAAAAGAGTGGACAGGATGCCTCTGCTGTCATGGCGGAAGTCGGTGGATTGGGTGCACAGCTCAAGGCAAATGAAACAGCGCTTGCTGACCTGCAGGAAAAGATTTCAGCCTTTATGCTCACCATTCCCAACATCCCGCATGAATCTGTCCCTGTCGGTGCCGACGAGTCCGCCAATGTGGAAGTCCGCCGTGTCGGATCCCCCCGTGAATTTGACTTTGACATCAAAGACCATGTCGATGTCGGTGCGCCTTTAGGATTGGACTTTGAAACAGCATCCAAGCTTTCCGGTGCACGCTTCTGCCTGATGCGTGGCAATATGGCCCGGCTGCACCGAGCCCTGTCGCAGTTCATGCTGGACACCCAGACCATGGAACATGGCTATACAGAATGCTATACCCCTTATATGGTCAATGCCGACAGCCTTTATGGTACTGGACAGCTGCCGAAATTCGCAGATGACCTGTTCGCGACAAAACGTGGTGGCGCAGATGGTGATGGAGAACCCCTTTACCTCATCCCGACTGCAGAAGTCACCCTTACCAATACCGTCCGTAGCACCATCATTCCTGAAGACCAGCTGCCCATCAAGCTCACCGCCCATACCCCCTGTTTCCGCTCTGAAGCAGGCAGCTATGGCCGTGACACCCGCGGTATGATCCGCCAGCATCAGTTTGACAAGATAGAAATGGTCCAGATTGTCCATCCAGAAAAATCCTATGAAGTGCTGGAAGACATGGTCAAGAATGCTGGACGTATCCTTGAGAAACTCGGTCTGCCATACCGTGTCGTCTCATTGTCCACAGGAGACATGGGATTCTCTGCGGCAAAAACCTATGACCTTGAAGTCTGGCTGCCTGCGCAGAACACCTACCGTGAGATTTCATCTGTCTCCAACTGCGAAGCCTTCCAGGCACGCCGTATGCAGGCACGTTTCCGGAGTGGCAAGAACCGCCCTGAACTTGTCCATACCCTGAACGGTTCCGGTCTTGCTGTCGGCCGCACCCTCGTCGCCCTGCTGGAAAACTTCCAGCAGGCAGATGGCAGTGTCACAATCCCGACTGCCCTTCAGCCTTATATGGGTGGCTTGACCCGGTTGGTCCCAACCAAGAAATAGGCTGTCACCGCTGCCTGACGGCAAAAGTCCTGCTTCTGGGAAGAAGCAGGACTTTTTTATACCCAAGCACTGAGAAAACCGGTCAGTAACCGACCGCCAGCCCATCACTCCGTGGGTCGGTTGCGCCATAACGCAGTCCTGTATCAGGATCAATCATAATGGCGCCGGCATGTCCCAGTGCATCGGTGAATCCATCGACTTTCTCGACAGGATGCCCCCTTCTTGCCAGTTCATCGAAAACAACCTGAGGGACACGTCCTTCAATCTTCAGGGTATTGGAAGCAGCACCCCATGTACGGCCATTCAACCAACGGGGGGCGGCAATGGCATCCTGCGGGAACATCCCGAAGTCAACAATACGGGTGACAATTGCTGTCTGGCTCTGGGGCTGTCCCTCGCCGCCCATGGTTCCATAAACCAGGAACGGCTTCCGGTCTTTCAGCAGCATACCGGCAATCAATGTATGGAAGGTCCGTTTATGCGGTTCCAGATGATTGACATGGGCGGGATCCAATGAGAAGAAGGCCCCCCTGTTCTGAAGAAGTACGCCGGTATCGCCCGCGACAATCCCGGAACCGAAATCATGGTAAATCGACTGGATCAGCGAAACGGCATTGCCTTCCTTATCGACAACACCAATCCAGACTGTATCCCCTTTCGGGTCAAGTGGCTTCAGGCTGTTGTGTGCCCGTGCCATGTCGATGCGGGCAGCCTGTTCCCTGCCGTGCCTTTTAGACAGCAGGTCATCCAATGGAATTTTGGAAAATGCCGGGTCGGTCAGGTACCTGTCCCGGTCAAGGAATGCCTCTTTGACCGCTTCTGCCATCAGATGGTAATAGTCGGCAGTCCCCTCGCCCAGGCGCTTTACATCGAAATTGTCCAGGATATTCAGGATTTCCAAAGCTGCCATGCCCTGTGAATTGGGCGGTAGGTTATAAGCCTGGTACCCCCGGTAATCAACGGTCAGCGGATCCACCCAGTCCGCCTTATGGCTGGCAAAATCTTCATAAGTCAGCACACCACCGTTTCTGGCGATATCAGCCGCCATTGCCCGGGCTAGTCCGCCTTGATAGAACTCTGAAGCCCCCTTCTCCGCAATGACCCGGTATGTCCCAGCCAACTGGGGCAACCTCATCACTTCACCGACCTTATAAGGAGAACCATCCGCTTTCAGGTACATCTTCCTGAACCCCTCAAACCGCTGCAGGTTGCGGAACTCCTGGTCATCTGGATCTGTATTGATTGCCAGCCAGCGTGCCAGGGACGGCGTCACTGGAAAACCATCCTGCGCATACAGGATGGCACTGTCAAACAGGTCCTTCCATGCCAGACCATCCGACATATGCTGCCTGGCATAGGCATGTGCCGCATCCCATCCCGAAACTGTCCCTGGAACCGTGACCGCCGCGAGATATCCACGGGAAGGAATCTTCTGGCAACCTTGACGGGTATAGAAATCAATCGTCGCCTTGGAGCCTGCCCTGCCACTGGCATTCAACGCTTTCACTTCCTGTGTCCTGGCGTTGTAAATCAGCCAGAAATTGTCCCCGCCCAAGGTTGTCATCTGCGGATAGACCACATTCATGGTGGCTGCGGCCGCAACCGCCGCATCAACAGCATTGCCTCCTTTCTTCAGGACCTCAAGCCCGGCAGTGGATGCCATATAGTTCGGCGAGGTGACCATGCCGTACCGGGTTACAGGATCAATGCAACGGGAAACCGTTTCACAGTATTTACCGGGGGACTTTTCAGCGGTTGCGTCAGGAACCGCTCCGAGTATCGAGGACATTATCATAACAGCCATTCCTTTGAAGTACCTTCTGCCTATGGCATGAAAAACCAAGGCACGGGATTCATTGAAAAACAGGAAATCCTACTTTATCAAAAATAGGCTTGGCTGGCACTTTTCATCAGGACTCCCGCCTTATAGCGGTCTTTTACCGGCAAGTACGGTATAGTTAAGTTTTCTGACAGAACGGCCTTCAAGAAACATGCTGGAAAAAGTCTGTGTTTACTGCGGTTCATCCATGGGGGCGTCCCCGGTCTATACCGAAGCGATGCGGTCTCTTGGAAAAGCCATTGCTTCGAATGGGCTCACCTTGGTCTATGGCGGCAGCCATGCCGGGCAGATGGGAATCATCGCCGATGAAGTCCTTGACAACGGTGGCAAGGTCATCGGCATCATGACCGAACACCTGGATGCCAAAGGGCTTTCCCATATGGGCATCACTGAACTGCACATCGTCAAGGATATGCAGGCACGCAAGGCCGGGATGCTTGAAGTGGCAGATGCCTTCATTGCCGCTCCGGGCGGCATCGGCACCCTGGAAGAATACTTTGAGACCCTTTCAAGTTTCCAATTGGGGTTCCACCATAAACCCATCGGCCTTTACAACGTCAATGGTTTTTATGACCGTCTGATGGACACGTTCCGCTATTTTGAAGCACAGGATTTCATGCGGAACACCAAGACAGACAGCCTGATCTGTGAAGGAGACCCGGTAAAACTCATCAGGCTCCTTCAGGAAAACGCACGGTAAACCCCAAACCGAAGGGGCATCTGCCGATGCCCCTTCCAGTCCATACCACACGGTTCCTTACATCTTCGCCATTGCCTGCTCCAAGTCAGCGATGAGGTCCTGCGGGTCATCCAGCCCGATGTAGAGCCGGACGACATGTCTCTGCGGCAGTTTCCAACCGATACGCTTATCACTGATGGCATAAGGCACGGCAAGGCTATGGGTACCGCCCCAGCTGTAGCCGAGCCCGAACAAGGTCAGGGATTCAATGAAACGGTCAATCTGCCCACCGGTATATTTCCCATCAAAAAGGAAAGAGAACAGCCCGCCTGTCCCAGTGAAATCCCGCTTATAGAACGCATGCCCCGGGCAATCCGGATAGGCAGGATGCAGGATCTTATCCACTTCAGGACGGCCCTTCAGCCAATCCGCCACAATCAATGAGGATGCCCCGGACTTCTCAAAACGCAGTTTCATCGACGGCAGGCTGCGCAAGACCAACGCCACATCGTCCGCACCGACCCCTATACCCAGGCGGATACGCGCCACGCCGACTTTCCTGAACAACTCATCGTCTTTCATGATGACCGCCCCCATCAGCAGGTCAGAAGCCCCTCCCTGATACTTGGTGACTGCCTGGACAATGACATCGGCACCGTGTGCAAAGCCGTCATAGACCAACCCGGCAGACCATGTGTTGTCCAATGCGACAACCACTCCTTTCTCATGCGCCGCTTTGCTGATTGCCGGCAGGTCGGGAATTTCCATCGTGATGGAACCCGGCACTTCCGTCCAGATCAGTTTCGTATTCTCTTGGATCAGGTCAGCAATCCCCGCCCCGATCATTGGGTCATAGAAACGCACCGAAACACCGAAATCCTGGGCAAGCCATCTACCCATCTCCTGCGTCGGGTTGTACGCATTGTCAGGGATGAGCATGTCATCGCCCGTTTTCAGGAAAGCCATATCAACCAGCGAAATCGCTGACAGTCCGCTGGAAGCCAGCAATGCATGGTTTCCGCCTTCAATCGCCGCCAACTCAGCCTCAAGGGTATAAGTGGTCGGTGTGCCATGCAGGCCATAGGCATAGCCATCACGGTTCAGTCCGAAACGGGAACGCAGTTCCTTCAGGTTCCTGAAAAGGACGGTGGAACCACGATAGACAGGTTCCGCATAAGACCTGAATCCGGCAGGTGGTATATAGCTGTTATGGTTGATCAGGGTTTCCTTGGATAATTTTCTTTTCATCTTACTGCTTTCAAACAACTTCTTCTTTTTCAGTGTGCAGGCGGCAACCATTCACCCCAGAGGTCATGCGCATCGGCATCCAGGACCTCAATATCAATGAAATCACCTGGCGTCAGCTTCTTACGGCTGCCTTTCGGTTTCTGCACATAAACCACACCATCAATTTCAGGGGCATCAGCGGTCGAACGGGCAACCGCACCGCCACGGACCGTTTCATCCACAATCACCCGCAGGGTCCTGCCAACCTTCTGCTGCATCCGTTCATAGGAAATAGTTTCCTGCAGTTCCATCAGCCTGCCCCGGCGTTCTTCCCGGACAGCTTCTGGCAAAGCGCCTGGCAAACCATTCGCCGCAGCCCCTTCGACAGGCGAATAGGCGAAACAACCCACACGGTCGAGCTGTGCCTCCTTCAGGAAATCCAGCAGGTACCGGAACTCTTCCTCCGTCTCTCCCGGGAATCCCGCAATAAAGGTTGAGCGGATGGTCAGGTCTGGGCATATCTTCCGCCACTGCTGGATGCGTTCCAGATGTTTTTCACCGCTTGCAGGGCGTTTCATCCGGCGCAGGACATCTGGATGGGCATGCTGGAAAGGAATGTCAAGATACGGCACGACACCCCCTTCATCACTGTCAGTCATCAAGGGGATCAGGTCATCGATATGCGGATAGGGGTAAATGTAATGCAGGCGCACCCAGGCTCCATACTGTTTCGCCAGCCTGTCCAACTGCTGGGTCATCCCCAGCACATTGCTCTTGAGCGGACGGCCTCCCCAGAAACCGGTACGGTAACGGATATCCAAGCCATAGGCTCCTGTATCCTGTGAAATCACCATCAGTTCCTTCACACCGGACTGGAACAGCCTTTCCGCATCATCAAGCACCTGGCCGATAGGATAAGACTGCAACGGTCCCCGCAGGTCAGGGATGATGCAGAAAGTGCATCTGTGGCCGCAGCCTTCAGAAATTTTCAGGTAGGCATAATGCTTCGGCGTCAGTTTCAGCCCTGTCGGGGGCATCAGGTCAATGAAAGGCTCATGCGGTTTCGGCAGATACCGATGGACCGCATCCATCACTTCCTGTATCGAATCAGGACCGGAAACCGACAGCACCTTGGGATGCACTCGCTTGATCAGGTTCGTCCCCTTCGCATCCTGCTTGGCACCCAGGCAACCTGTGACAATCACCCTGCCGTTCTCCTCCAGTGCCTCGGCAATCGCCTCCAGTGATTCCGCCTGCGCTGTATTGATGAAGCCGCAGGTATTCACAATCACCAGTCCCGCCTCATCATAACTGCTGACCGTCTCATAGCCCTCCGCCCGCAGCCAGGTGATGATCTTCTCTGAATCCACCAACGCTTTCGGGCACCCCAATGAGATGAACCCAACCTTATTGCCCTTGCCCGCCTCTTTCTTCTTCATATCAACCTGCCCGTCTGATAACCGTCATGCGCCTTGTCCTGCCAATGCCCGCAGCAATCTCCACAGATTCCCCTTGCTGGATTACGCTGACAACCAGATACCCGTCGCCATCCGTCCTGTCCTGCCTTGGTCACGCCTGAACGAATAGAAACAGTCTTTTTCTGTCACCGTGCACCTGTCACCGCCATAGACAGCTGTAATGCCCAAGCTGTTCAGGATGATACGGGCGATGCCATAAATATCCGCGATGAACTTGCCCGGGACACCCGCTTCAGGCTTGAAAACCCTGCCCATATCTGGATCCTGGCTGACAAATGCTTCCCTTACCTCACCACCGACTTCAAAAACCGTCGGGCCGATTGCAGGTCCCAGCCAGGCCATGACAGGCGCATCGCTTCCGGTACGCATCGCCTTCACTGTATGTTGCAGCACACCAGCCACCAATCCACGCCAGCCCCCATGTGCCGCACCGACCGCCTTGCCATCCACTGTACAGAGCAGCACCGGCAGGCAGTCTGCTGTCATGATGACGCAGACCTTACCAATGGCTGTTGTCCAAGACGCATCCGCATCAGGCACACCGGAAACCGTGGCGGCATCCACAACATCTGCACCATGCACCTGGTTCAGCCAGACCGGTTCTGAAGGCAGCCCAGCCCGTAGCAACGCCCTGTTCTTCCCCACTGCTTCAGGATCATCCCCCACATGTGTCCCAAGGTTCAGTCCAAGACCACCATCAGCATCACCATAAGGTGGCAGGCTGAAGCCCCCTGTCCGCAGGGTTGAAAACGCCTTGACACCCACAGGTGCGGGCCAGTCAGGAATAATCAGTTCCATACCAATCCTCATCCAGGGAAATTGAAGCCGTTTCCAGTAGAGCAGCCATATCTGCAGGCACTGGCGCTGTCCAAACAACAGGGTCTTTCCGCACAGGATGCAGCAGCCCCAACCTGAAAGCATGCAGTGCCTGACGCGGGAACACCGCTGCCAGATGCGGCCTGCCATAAAGCGGGTCACCGACCAGCGGGCAGCCGATTGCCTGCATATGCACCCTGATCTGATGGGTCCTGCCGGTTTCCAGACGGCATCTTATCAAACTCACAGGACTGCCATTCAGGCTGCCCTCCCTCAACCTCTGGAAATGCGTGACAGCATGACGGCCTCCCCCTGTTGTTGATACCGCCATCTTGATACGGTTCTTCGGATGCCTGCCAATCGGTGCACTGACAGTCCCATCAAGTGCCGGTTCCCCCCAGACCAATGCAAAATATTCCCGATGCACCGTCCTTGCCTGCAGCTGACGCACCAAGTCCGTCTGGGCCTCAACAGTTTTTGCAACAACCATCAAGCCGGTCGTGTCCTTGTCCAACCGGTGCACAATCCCGGCACGGGGCACTGCCGTGCTTTTCGGCAGACGGTGCAGCAACCCGTTCAGCAACGTGCCATGCCAGTTGCCTGCCGCAGGATGGACCACCAGTCCGGCAGGCTTGTCCACCACCAGCAGCGCATCATCCTCATACACAACCGGGAAATCCACTGGTTCGGGAGAGAAGGCCGTTTCCTCATCAGAAAGCTGCGGGATGACAACAACCTCCTCAACCCCTGCCATCACCTGCTTCGGCTTTGCGGCTGCCCCATTCACCGTCACATTCCCCTGTTCAATCCATTTCTGGATGCGGCTCCGGGAATACGCTGGCAGATGGCGTGCGACAACCTTGTCCAGCCGTTCACCGCCCTCAGCCAGTGTCAAGACAAACCGGACTGATTCAATTTCAGGCAGGAAATCCCCGTCATCAACCATCGCCTGTCGGTCGTCTGACACATCAATCTGCGTAATTTCAGTCACTTCTATTCCTATCCGCTATAATGCGTGGTAAATTTGTTGATTCACTGTATTCCGCTTTTCTGTTTATACCATGCGCAAGCTTTTAGTCAAACTGTCTGCCATCCTGCTGGCCTGCTCGCTCGCCGGCTGTGGACTGTTGCCTGAAAAACTTGATGAAACCCTCAACTGGCCGCCTCAGAGATTGTACCGCGAAGCCCGTGAGCTCATGCGTGGCGGGGACTATGAAAAAGCCATCGAGATGTATGAGAAGCTGGAATCCCGCTATCCGTTCGGTGTCTATGCCCAACAGGCACAGATTGACATGGCATACGCCTATTACCGCGACGGTGAGCAGGCAAAGGCCCTTGCCGCAGTCGAACGCTTCATCAGGCTCCATCCGAACCATCCGGCACTCGACTATATGCTCTACCTGCGCGGCCTGATCAATTTCAACGACAAGGTCGGTTTCTACAACTTCGCCTTCAAGCAGGACCTGGCGGAACGTGACCCCAAAGCGGCACAGGATGCGTTTGAATCCTTCAAGACCCTGGTCAAACGCTACCCGAACAGCAAATACTCCAAAGACGCCATCTACCGCATGCGTTACCTGCTGTCTGTGATGGCGCGCTATGAAATCCATGTCGCACGTTATTACTACAAGAAAGAGGCTTACCTGGCCTCTGCCAACCGTGCGCAGAAACTCATATCGACCTACCCGGATTCCCCGGAGACCGAAGAAGCACTGCTTATCCTTGCTTCTTCATACCGCCATCTTGGGTTGTTTGACCTCTGTGCCGACACTGAAAGGATTTTCAACCACAACTTCCCTGACAGCACAGCAAAAATCGGGGGAGAACCAGAAGAAAGGCCTTGGTACCTCTTCTGGCTGTGACACCGGCTTGGCTTCCAAGACACTGTTTTCCTGATGACACCTTCATGGTTATGACAAAGCTATCCCAGACCTCATCATTGACAGCAGGCAGCTCGCTCTTTACGGTTTCCGCTCCGTCCGGTGCTGGCAAATCATCACTCATCGCTGCGCTGCTCAAGACCGACCCGACAATCAGGCTGTCCATCTCCACCACCACCCGCCAGCCAAGGCCTGGCGAAGTGGACGGACGGGAATACCATTTCACAACCGTTGAAACCTTCCGGAAAAGCATCGAGGCAGGTGAATTCCTTGAACATGCCCTTGTCCATGACAACTACTATGGCACTTCCAAGGTCAAAGTCCTAGAATTGCTTCAGGCCGGCAACGATGTCTTGCTTGAAATCGACTGGCAAGGCGCACTGCAGATCAGGGAGCAGTTCCCTGATACGGTCAGCCTGTTCATCCTCCCCCCTTCCATCGCTGAACTGGAAAACCGCCTCAACAAGCGCGGACAGGACTCCCAGGAAACCATAAAACGGCGGATCCAGGGTGCTGCGCTTGAAATAAGCCATGCATCTGATTTCGATTATGTTATCATCAATAATGACTTTGACCTGGCACTGAAACAGCTTAGCGCTGTCATCGAATCAGCCCGTTGCCGGACACGGCAGCAGGCGCTGAAAAACCAAGCACTGTTTTCGGAATTCGGCATCATCAGCCGACGCTGATCTTATCAGAACACCGTCAGGGCTAAGATTTTTAACCATACAGGAAAAAAATGGCACGTATTACAATTGAAGATTGTCTGAAAAAAATACCGAACCGGTTTGAACTGACCCTCTGCGCAACCTACCGTGCACGTCAGCTGCTGCAGGGACATACCCCAAAAGTGGACTCCAAGGATAAAATGACAGTAGTTGCCCTGCGTGAAATCGCAGAAGGTTATATCGGTACTGAAATGCTGAGGAAAGTACCAGGCTGATTGGAAGCCTTCCCTGCCAGTGCAGGCAACCTGTACTGGCAGCTGATACACCAGCATATTCCAGACTTGAGGGGAGACCATGATGGATACACCGAACCCATCCAATGCAGCACAGGACAACATGGTCGAAATGGGCGCAGAAACCGCTGATCCGCCTGTCAAGAAATTCGAGAGCATCGCACAGATTGTCTCGTCCATTTCCCACCCGAAAGTCGTCACATTCTCACATCTCGCCCGCAGGCTCAAGCAGTATCTGCCGCCAGCAGATATTGACAAGGTGCTTGACGCCTTCCGTTTTGCCGATGAAATGCATCTGGGGCAGATCCGGAAATCCGGTGAAGCCTACATTTCACACCCCCTCTGCGTGGCGGAAATCTGCTCGGAATGGAAACTGGATGCACAGGCCATATCTGCCGCCCTGCTGCATGACGTGGTTGAAGACCAGCATGTCACCATCAATGAGCTTGTCGAACGGTTCGGACCTACAGTCGCCCAGATGGTTGACGGACTCTCAAAACTGGAAAAAATCCAGTTCCAGTCCTGGCGGGATGGGCAGGGCGAGAACTTCCGCAAACTGCTCATCGCCATGTCCAAGGACATCCGGGTCATCCTCGTCAAGCTTGCCGACCGTCTGCACAACATGCGCACCCTCAGCTCCATGCGCGACGAGAAACGGCACCGCATCTCCCGTGAGACCATGGAAGTCTATGTGCCGATTGCCCACCGCCTGGGCATGAACAAACTCTACCGGGAACTGCAGGACCTCTCATTCCACCATCTCTATCCGTTCCGCTATGAGACCCTTGCCAAGGCCGTCAACGCCTCCCGGAAAGACCGCCGCCCATTGCTGGGACAGGTGCATGATGCGGTCAGCGCTGCCTTGGAAAAAAATGGATTGCATGCTGAACTCTATGGCAGGGAAAAAACCCTGTACAGTATTTTCCGCAAGATGCGCAACAAGCACCTTACCTTTGATGAGGTGCTGGATATCTATGGCTTCCGCATCGTTGTAGACACCATTCCCCAGTGCTATCTGGCACTTGGCGTGCTCCACAGCATCTACAAACCGATGCCTGGCAAATTCGAAGACTACATCGCGATACCGAAACTCAACAGCTACCAGTCACTGCACACCACCCTGATCGGTCCCTATGGCGCACCGGTTGAGTTCCAGATCCGCACCCATGACATGCACCATGTCGCAGAAAGCGGCATCGCCGCCCATTGGCTCTACAAGACCGGCGGCGAAGACCTCAACGACATCCAGCGGCACAGCCTTGGCTGGCTCCAGTCCCTGCTTGACATCCAGCAGCAGACCGGCAACGCCACCGAATTCCTGGAACATGTCAAGGTTGACCTCTTCCCGGATTCAGTCTATGTATTCACGCCGAAATCCAAAATCATCGCTCTGCCAAGGGTCGCAACCGCCCTCGATTTCGCCTACAACATCCATTCTGAAATCGGGGACCATGCCGTCTCTGCCAAGATCAATGGGATGAACGTCCCCCTGCGCACCCAGCTGCAGAACGGCGACATCGTGGAAATCGTCACCGAACCCGATGCCCGCCCGCACCCACGGTGGCTCGAATTCGTCCGGACCGGGAAGGCCCGCTCCCGCATCCGGAGCTACCTGCGTTCCGTTGACATTGCCGATGCCATGCAGATCGGGAAACGTCTGTTTGAACAGTCCTGCCAGAAAATCCACGTCAAGACCGACAGCATCCCGAAAAACGCGCTCAACAGATTCCTGCGCGAAACCGGTGCCAAAGACCTGGACAACATCTATGCCGATATCGGCACCGGTAAACGCATCGCCATCCTTGTCGCCCGCCGGATTGCCGCCCTCATTGCAGAGACCAGCGAAAAAGCGACAGGTGAAGTCCAGCAGAACGATACACCGCCACAGAAAAACGAACCGGTCGTCATCTTTGGCAGTGAAGGGCTCAATGTCACCATGGCTCCTTGCTGTAAACCCATCCCGGGAGACAGCATCGTCGGCGAACTCAATGCCACCAAGGGACTCGTCATCCACTGTGAAGACTGCCAGTCTGCCAAGCGCCAGTCTGCCAAGGAACCTGAGAAATGGATCAACGTGGACTGGGGCAGTGACCTTGCCGGCAAACGGTTTGAATGCCAATTCAATGTCCAAGTCGTTGAGGAACAGGGTGTCCTCGCCCGCGTCACCGGTGAAATCAGCAATGCCGAAGTCAACATCACCGCTGTCCAGATTGAAATGCAGGGACCATTCACCCTGTTCAAGTTCACCATCCAGGTTGAAGACCGCATCCACTTGGCAAGCCTGATGCGCCGCGTCCGCCACGTGCATGGTGTCAAACGGGTCGGCAGGAATCAGCTGACGACTTGATAGCAACCACTCAAATAGAAAAATCCCTATTAATAACGGTGATAAATACCGTTTCCGGTCTCACCCCATAAAGCTACAATCCCATCAGCTGAAAGAGAATCAGCGCGAAGGTTGTAGTTTCCGGTCTCACCCCATAAAGCTACAATAGATGGGAGCTGTCTGACTTTTGCAAGTTAGTTGTAGTTTCCGGTCTCACCCCATAAAGCTACAATATGGAACCGCTTCTTTCCTGATGCCGGATTGTTGTAGTTTCCGGTCTCACCCCATAAAGCTACAATGATGTCGCGAAAAAGGGCTTTGTCTTTGGTGTTGTAGTTTCCGGTCTCACCCCATAAAGCTACAATACCGGATTTGTGCTCCCTGCTGTCGGTGCCGTTGTAGTTTCCGGTCTCACCCCATAAAGCTACAATTCTGGGCGCTTTGATGTGGGGCGCCTGGCAGTTGTAGTTTCCGGTCTCACCCCATAAAGCTACAATGCATTCTGAGCGACAGAGTCATATCTCCGCGTTGTAGTTTCCGGTCTCACCCCATAAAGCTACAATCCATTGAAGGCGTTTCTGTGCCATGCAACAGTTGTAGTTTCCGGTCTCACCCCATAAAGCTACAATGCCGATGGCGGCATCCGCCAGAACCAGGCGGTTGTAGTTTCCGGTCTCACCCCATAAAGCTACAATTTAAAAAACCTTGCCTGAGCCGTTGAATATGTTGTAGTTTCCGGTCTCACCCCATAAAGCTACAATAGATCAAGAAA
>JAHAYL010000037.1 GCA_018384065.1 Oxalobacter sp. | reverse complement strand
GCATTGATTTTTTATTTAATAAATAATTATTTAAGATGGTTTTATAAAGCTGTTTATCATGTATATCCAGAGGCTCTCATCTCTTTGGACTGATGCATGGGGAACCTGTTCCATGCAGTATTGCGGTATGATGGTTTCAGGATGTCACCAATTCTCATAACGTTTTCCCTGATTGATGGCATCTATGTTTTTCATTTCAGTATCGGTCAGCTGGAAATCACCGATGGCGATATTCTCAGCGATATGATGGGGATTCCTGGAACCGGGAACGGCCACATAGCCGGACTGCACCTGCCATCTGAGAATGACCTGTGCACTGGTTTTCTGATGTTTTCCTGCAATCGCCATGATGGTCGGATTGTTGAGAACGTCTTGGATATGGTTCCTTCCACCGAATGGATACCAAGCCTCAACAATGATGCCCTTCGCTTTTACATAATCTCGTAACAGTCTGTTCTGGTAATAGATATGGTTTTCGTTCTGGATGACTGCCGGTGTGATTTCCGCGTAGGAAAGCACTTCATCCACGGATGCAGGACTGTAGTAGTTCGAGATGCCGATTGACCGCAGTTTCTTGGCACGTACCGCTTCTTCCATTGCCCGATAGACTGCACGGTCATTGCTGCCAGGTTGGTGGATGAGCATCAGGTCGATATAACCGATATCCAGCCGGGCAAGGGATTCATTGATGGCCTGCTCCGGATTGGCATAGCTGGCTGGCATGATTTTCGAGGTGACAAAGATGTCTTCCCGCTTGACCAGTCCTTCTGCAATTGCTTTCCGGATGCCTTTGCCGACACCTGTTTCATTATCGTAGTACCTTGCTGTGTCAATCAGCCTGTAGCCGCACCGGATAGCGGTATAGACGGCTTCTTCGGCATCCTGATTGCTGAGCGTCCAGGTTCCAAGGCCGATGACAGGCATGTCGTAGCCACTGTTCAGGCGGACTTTCCGGGTTTCCAGTGACTTCTTGTCCACTGTTACGGTCTGGGAAGGTTTTAGGGAGTTGCTGCTTTGGGTCTTGCTATTCCCGCAGCCGGTCAAAGCCGTCAGGAAACAGAGGAAAAGCGTTGTCAGCAGGCGTTTCATGGCAGTTTCCTTCTATCCTGTCTATGTTTATGAAAAAACCATCTGGGGCCGGCAGATGGTTTTTTCTGGGGATGATGGGGTTATTTCAGGTTGTCCCTGAAGAAGGCTTCCATCCTGTCAAAAGGAATCACATCCTTTTTATCATACAGGTCGGTGTGGACGGCACCTGGGATGATCATCAGTTCCTTGTTGTCACCCTTCAGTTTCTTGAAGGCATCCTCACTGAAATAACGGGAATGTGCCTTTTCGCCATGGATGAGCAGGACCGCACTGCGGATTTCATCACTGTAGGCGAGGATAGGCATATTCATGAATGACAGTGGGGAAGTGGCATTCCAGCCGCCATTGGAGTTCAGCGAACGTTTATGGTAGCCACGCGGTGTCTTGTAGTAGTCAAAATAATCTTTCACGAACCAAGGTGCATCGGCAGGCAGGACATCCGGTACACCGCCTCCCAGCTTATAGGAGCCGTTCCTGTAATCTTCAAGACGCTGTGCGTTCATGGCCTTGCGGGCTTCATAACGTGCATTGGCATCCATCTTGTCAAAGTAGCCATTGGCTGTGACGCGGCTCATGTCATACATGGTGGAGGCGACGGTCGCCTTGATGCGGGTATCCATTGCAGCGGCATTCAGTCCCATGCCGCCCCAGCCACAGATACCGATGATGCCGATGCGTTCAGGATCGACATTGGGTTGTACAGACAGGAAGTCAACGGCAGCGGAAAAATCTTCAGTGTTGATGTCTGGAGAAGCGACATAACGGGGCTTGCCACCGCTTTCACCGGTATAGGAAGGGTCAAAGGCGATGGTCAGGAAGCCTCTTTCAGCCATTTCCTGGGCGTACAGTCCAGAAGACTGTTCCTTGATAGCCCCAAAAGGACCAGAGACGGCTATGGCGGGCAGTTTGCCGGCAGCTCCTTTCGGAACATACATATCCGCGGCAAGAGTGATGCCGTAGCGGTTGACGAAAGTCACCTTGCTGTGGGTTACTTTACCGCTCTTCGCAAAGGTCTTGTCCCATTCCTGGGTCAGTTCCAGTTTTTCGGTTTCCATCATTTTTACCCCTTTTGTCTGATCGGTTGCTGTTGTGGTGGACTGTGCTGCATAAGCCGTGCCACCAAAGACGGTCATTGCACACAGCAATGTCGCTGTGATGGCGGTCTTTTTCCATTGAAGCATCTTTATCTCCTTGAAATGCATGAGGAAGCAGTCTGCCATGGCAGATTGACAGGACTTTCCTGCATTATAGGAAAGCATTGAAGAAATGATAAATACTTTGTTTTTATAACGGGATATGCCTCAAAGGCATGGCAATCCCTCTTCGTGGACCAGCAGCCAGCGTTTGGCATCAAGGCCGCCAGCATAACCTGTCAGGCTGCCATCTGCACCGATGACCCGATGGCAGGGGATGATGATGGAAATGGGATTCCGTCCAACCGCACCGCCTACCGCCTGTGCGGAAAATGTATTGAGTCCCCGCTGTTCTGCGACCTGTTTGGCAATAGCACCATAAGTCACGGTTTTTCCGTAAGGAATCTGACACAGCTGTTGCCAGACCTGTTTCTGGAAGGCGCTGCCATGTGGCGCAAGCGGCAGTGCCGTCAGGTCAGGCCTTTCACCGGAGAAATACTGGTCCAACCAGGCTTTTGCCTTGTCCAATAGCGGATGATGGTCTTTTTCCCGCATCGGATGTTTCACAGGACCACCGAAATATTTCTGGTTCTCAATCCAGAGTCCTATCAGGTGAGAATCTGTTGCAGCAAGGGTCAGTTTACCTATTTCTGATGGATAAAGTGAATAGAAAACATTGTATTGCTGAATCATTCTTTTAAATTACATTAAATATTTATCGCATTGACTGATGCCGTCCTGCTCACTTTTTCTTTTTCGGTGCATAGTCTTTCATTTCCGGGATGGCTCCGCTGGAAACCGCCCACAGGTACAGGCTGGCAACACTGCCGTAAGGACTGAACCGCCTCCGGTATTTCTCAAACAGCCTGCGGTCGATCCGGCGGTGGTGATAGACCATCCTCAGTCCACGCTGGATGGCAAAGTCCCCGAAGCTGAGGATGTCAGGCCGTTGAAGGCAGAACAGCAGGAGCATTTCTGCCGTCCAGACACCAACGCCTTTGAGTGCCGACAGGACTTTTATCGCCTGTTCATCGGACATTGAGCCGATGGCATTTAGGTCAAATTCTCCAGAGGAAACTTTATTTGATAAATCAATGATATTTTCAGCTTTCTTAAAGGGAATTCCGCATGATTGAAGCTGGTCTATGCCTGTTGCCAGCAGATGCCTGGCATCTATTTTTCCGACCAGTGTGGTTATCCGTTCCCAGACAGTTGCCAAAGCCTTGTTTGAAATCTGCTGTCCGACTATGCTGTGTACAACCGCAGAAAACAGGTCGGTATGTACGTTGCGTTCGATGTGCCCGAGCCGGTCAATGACAGCACCGAGTTTCTTGTCTTTTGCTTTCAGGTAGTCGGTTTCTGTTTTTCCATATTTGAAGAGCATGGTCGGTTCCTGTAGTCATATTGCCCGATACCGGTCATATTACCGTATCAGCGCGCCTGTGATGCTGTTGGGAAGCCGAAGGCCTGCAGGTTTCTTGGATTATTGTTTTATACGGTGGAACAGTATCGAGAACAGCAGCCCCAATGCCATCAGGATTGGATAGAACAGCCCCTTGATGATGTCAATCGGTCCCAGTCCGTAAGAGGCGGTCAGGCTGGATGCAATCAGGATCTGGGCACCATAGGGGATCATCCCCTGGACGACACAGGATGTTGTATCAAGCAGGCAGGCTGAGCGTTGGGGGGATACGTTGTACCGGTGTGCCATTTCACGCGCGACTGGCCCGGCAGTGATGATGGCGACGATATTGTTTGCAGTGAAGAGGTTGATGGTGCCGGTCAGAAGGCACAGGGCAGCCTCGCAGGATTTCCTGCCTTTGACCCATCTGCCGGCTGATTCCAGCAGGAAATCGATGCCGCCGTTGACGCGGACAAGTGCCAACAGCCCGCCGGCCAGCAGGGCGACAATCAATGTTTCTGCCATGCTGATGGCGCCGTTGCCCAATGTTTCCAGTGCACCGGCACCATCCACTGCATTGAATGCGATGCCGATACCGGTGTTCAGTACGGTACCTGCCAGCAACAGCAGCATGACGTTCACACCGCAGACACCCAGTCCCAACAGCAGCAGGTAAGGAAAGATTTTCAGGCAGGTGTCCCAGCCGATATCAGTTGCAGGATGGCTGCCATCCAAAGAGGAGAACATGGGCAGCATGTAGAGTGCCGCGCAGATCAGGGCAGGAGCCAGCACAATCTTGAGGTTGCCGAGCATCTTGTCGCGCATGGTCGCCCCTTGTGTGCGGGTGGCGGCGATTGTGGTGTCGGAAATCAGGGAAAGGTTGTCCCCGAACATCGCGCCACCGACGGCAGCACCGATGACGATACCGGCATCTGCATGGACAGACTGTGCTAACAGCGCGGCAATCGGTACGATTGCGGCGATTGTCCCGCAGGAGGTGCCGACCGCCAGCGAAATCAGTGCAGAAACGACAAATAGCCCAGCGACCAAGAATTCAGATGGCACGAAATGCAGTGTCACCGCGACAGCGGCATCCACACCGCCTGCAGCTTTGGCAGATGCGGTGAAGGTTCCTGCCAGGATGAAGACAAGGCACATAATCATGATGTCACGGCTGCCCATGCCGGCTGCAAAGATTTCAGTCTTCTGGTTCAATGGCCTGTTGCGGTTCATCAGCAGTGCAGCTGCGGAAGCTGCGATAAAGGCCGTTGTCATCGGCACTTTCGATAGATTGCCCATGACCACCGCGAACAGCAGGTACACAGTTGCCAGTACAGCAAAGGGCATCAGGGCCAATGCTGAAGGGTGCTGCGCGCTGGATGTTTCAACGGGATTGTCTGTTTCAGAAGGCATTGTGTCAGAACCTGTCAGTGAAGGCTCGCCTGGAAATAAAAATGAAAGTATACACAACTGCGCGGTTCAGATTCTCCCTGAAAGCAGGTAAAACCCGGATAGGGTATGGAAGCACTTGTTTCTGCCATGGATAGCTATCAGAATAGGCACTTCAGGAAAATTGCTATGCCGACAGATAAAGACCATGCCATCAACTGGTGGAAGACCACCGCTTTCCAGGGATTCATCATCTCACAGTACAACCTTGCCGTGATGTACCGCGACGGGAAAGGTGTTCCTGAGGATGCTGAGACTGCAGCAGACTGGTTCCTGCTCGCGGCAGAGCAGGATTATGCGCCAGCGCAGTATGCCCTGTCGCTGCTCTGTCTTGCCGGGAAGGGCATGGTGCTCAATATCGATGAAGGCATTGCCTGGCTCAGGAAAGCGGCGGCACAGGATTATGCACCTGCATGGAGCCGTTTGGGTGAAGCCTATTTCAGGGGGGAGGGTGTTGCCCGGGATGTCGCCAAAGCGGTTGAATGGTGGCAGAAGGCAGCGGCTCTCGAGGAACCCAATGGCCTGTACCATCTGGGTATGCGTTGCCATGATGGCATCGGTGTCGAACGGGATGAGGAAAAGGCTGTCCGTCTTTGGCTGGTGGCGGCAGACCAAGGGCACAGGGACGCACAGTTCAGCTTAGGTATCGCTTATCAGGAGGGCAAGGGCGTCAAGAAGGACCTTGGGCTCGCTGCTTATTGGCATCAGAAAGCCGCCAGCCAAGGGGATAAGGTTTCACAGTACAACTTGGGGTGTGCGTTCATCAATGGAACCGGTGTCCCCCGCAGTGTCTCCACGGCTGTTTACTGGTACAGGCTGGCTGCTGAGGCAGGTTTCCCTGCTGCCCAGGCAGCTTTGGGGGAGGTCTATTTCCGTGGTGTTGATGAGGTTGCCAGGAATGCAGGGACAGCTGCCTACTGGTGGCGGAAAGCCGCGGAGCAGGGTCATACAGATGCCCAGTTCCGTCTGGGCGTTTCACTCAGTCTTGGGATAGGAGTCCCGAAAGACGCAAAAGAAGCTGCACATTGGTGGATGCTTGCGGCTGGGGAGGGGCATGTTTCTGCCCAGTATTATCTTGGCGTTGCTTTTGAAGAGGGTACAGGCGTTGACGCTGACCCTTTCCAGTCTTCCTATTGGTACCGTATGGCGGCAGACCAAGGGGATCCAGATGCCCAGTACAGCCTGGGGCTGGCATATGATGAAGGGCGGGGTGTCAACAGGGATCCGTTGACGGCGGCAGAGTGGTACAGGCGTGCTGCTGGACAGGGACATGCAGGTGCCCAATACAATCTTGGTGTTGCCTATTCCTTGGGAGAAGGTGTTTCGCGGGATATTCCCAAAGCTTTGGAATGGTACCGGAAAGCCGCTGACCAGAACCATGCAGGAGCCCTTTTCTTTCTCGGTACTGCTGCTGCAGATGGCATCATCATGGAAAAGGATGAGAAGGCAGCGGCTGACTGGTGGCAGCGTGCCGCAGAACAGGGGCATCCTGCCGCCCAGTTCTACCTGGGGCTTGCCTATATGAATGGCGATGGCGTTGAACGCAGCGTCATCAAGGCGCGTGATTGGTGGCTGAAGGCGGCAGAGAACCAGGATGTCAGGGCGCAGTACTGCATCGGTCAGACTTATTACAACGGTGATGGTGTTGCGCAGGATTATAAAGAGGCTGTCCGATGGTTCAGGAAAGCAGCCAGAAGCGGTTATCCGATTGCCCAGTTCAGTATGGCAATCGCCTATGCGCATGGTTATGGTGTGCCACAGGACCATACCCGTGCTGCTGTCTGGACACGGCGGGCAGCAAGGCAGGGCAGGGTTGATGCCCAGTTCAGTCTGGGGATGGCATATGACCAGGGTATCGGTGTCAGGATTGACCATGCCAAAGCTACGCACTGGTATCTGAAGGCGGCGGAACAGGGTCATGCCCGTGCCCAGTACTACGTCGGTTGGGCATATGAGCATGGCGAAGGGCTTGAAAAGGATCTTGGACAGGCAATGTCCTGGTACCGCATGGCTGCCGGGCAGGAAGATGCTGATGCCCGATACCGTCTTGGTGTCCTGTTGGATACAACTGGCCAGGCAGGTCAGGAAAATCCAATAGACCTCTGGACACAGGCGGCAGGGCAGGGACAGGTGGCTGCCTGCTATGAGCTTGCCATGGCAAATTACAATGGCAGGGGGATCCCCAGGAATATCCGTAAGGCGGTCAGTTGGTGGCGGCAGGCTGCGGAAAAGGGGCATGCAGCTTCCCAGTGCTGCCTAGGCATGCTTTACCGTGACGGGGAGGGGGTTGACCAAGACGATAAGGCAGCAGTCGCCTGGTTCAGGAAATCTGTCGAACAGAAGCATCCCGTTGCCATATTCAATCTGGCCTGCTGTTACCGGAATGGGCAGGGAGTTGCAAAAAACTATAAGAAGGCTGCTGAACTTTTCCATCAGGTCATTGAACAAGGCGATGATGATGCCATGTATCTGCTGGGGCTCATGTACTACAACGGTCAGGGCGTCCGGAAAGACAGGGGGTATGCGATGGCATTGTGGAAAAGGGCTGCTGACTTGGGCAACAGCAATGCCAGGGAATTCCTTTCCCTGCCTGGTGTCCTGACACCGGGGGAACTGGAAGTACTTATCAATAAAGCGGAATCAGGTGATGCCAAAGCCCAGCATGCGCTTGCCCTGCAATATGAGACGGGAACCGGTGTCCGTAAAAACACCCGGCGGGCTGTCTATTGGTACCGCAAGGCGGTGGAACAGCATCATGCTGGTGCGATGAACAACCTTGCTTCCTATTATCAGAAGGGCAAAGGCGGTGTCCGGAAAAATATCTCCAAGGCTCTCCGGCTTTGGATTGATTCAGCAAGGGCGGGGGATGCATCAGCCCTGATGAACCTTGCGGGAGTATGGCGGGATGGAACCGGTTTCCCTGCAGATCCAGTCATTGCCCATGTTTTCTACAGTGAAGCAGTGAAGACGGTTCCTGAGGCCAGGGAATATCTTGACCGGCTTGCCCTCAGTATGCGTTTCAGGCAGATTGAACAGGCGGAGGCGATGGCACTGGACGAAGCCTTGGAACGGACGGCAATGATGGCGGATCAGCAGGATATATAGTTTCTGGACCGTCTGTTTCCGCAAGAGAGCCATACAGGTGTTCCTGATGTGTCTGATTTTTATGGAAGTTCCGTATTTTGACAGCGGAAACCGGTTCTGTTTTCAGGTAAAATGCCATGATGCTTCACAGCATGACAAGCCATTCCAGAACAGCTCATTAGCAAGGACAGAAAATGCAGACTTATAAACTGAACAATGGGGTTGAAATCCCGGTGATTGGGTTTGGGACCTGGGAAACCCCTAACGATGCATCCGGTGTAGAGGCAATCAAATATGCCATCACGACGGCAGGGTACACCCATATCGACACGGCGGCGGCTTACCGCAATGAAGAAAGTGTTGGCAAGGCCATCCGTGAAAGCGGGATTGCCCGTGACAGGATTTTCGTGACCAGCAAACTGTGGAATACCAAACGTGGTTATGACAATGTTTTCCGTGCTTTTGAGCGCACCCTCCAGAATCTGCAGATGGATTATCTGGACCTGTACCTGATCCACTGGCCAGCTATCCAGACACAGTTCCCTGACACTTGGATGCAGATCAATTACGATACCTGGCGTGCGATGGAGCAGCTCTACAAAGACGGCAAGATCCGTGCAATCGGCGTCAGCAACTTCATGCCACACCATCTGGAACCGTTGCTGGATAAATGCGAGGTTGTTCCTGCGGTCAACCAGATTGAGGTGCATCCAGGCTATCAGCAGGTTGAAGCGGTTGAATACTGCAAACAGAAGGGCATCCAGGTCGAAGCATGGAGTCCTCTGGGACGTGGTGATGCTTTGGTCAACCAGACCATCATGCAGATTGCGGAAAGACTCAAGAAGACGCCAGCCCAAGTCTGCCTGCGGTGGGTGCTGGACAAGGGGCTGCTGCCGCTGGTCAAATCCGTTACGCCGGCACGTATCCTGCAGAATATCGATGTCTTTGACTTCAAGCTGAGCGCAGAAGACACTGCAACGATTGATGCGCTGACGGATTGCGGCGGAATGTGCCTGCATCCAGACAAGGTCAAATTCTGACAGTTCGCTGAAAGGACATGGAAACCCGTTGGAAATGGCTGCTTCCAACGGGTTTTCTGTTGCATGGTACGGCGTTGACCTGATGCTTGCTTAAGGTCTTCCCTTGCTGGTTTACGTGGCAGGATGCAAGTCAGGTTGTGAGATTCTCTAGGGAAGGAAGGAGAATGTTCCTGCAGAAATTTGCATATTTACCCGTGTGCATAAAAGCTATAAGATTGCCACTTGGAACAGGAAAGACTCGTCATGGCACAGGAATCATCAGGCTTCTGGAGATCAGGAGTATCCTGTGCCTGCATCAATTGAAAGGGAAAAGAGCATATGATTATTGCAATTCTTATCATATCTGCTCTGGTGTGGCTTATCTCTTGGTGGCGGGTCTATGCCTATAATCAGAAAAAAGGCTCCCGTAAGTTTGTTTCCCATTTCCTTGGTTTTTCAGTAGGGCTTTTCCCAGGGTATTTCTTCCTGCATTCTGCTGCGATAACTTTCCTGCCTTCACCGAACGGTGTCGAGCCATCCATCGGTGACCTCATCACAGTCTGGGCAATCTGTATCCTGACAGTCATCGGTGTCTTTTACATGACATCACGCCCGATTCCCAAACAGACTGGACCACAGACCTTGATTGAACGGATGGCGATGCGTTCCGATATTGAAGAAATTCAGGATGAGGAAGAATCAAGTGGGGAGAACCTGAAGCGGGATGAAGGGTTCTGACAGGCAGCAGATGTTTTCCTGCTTCTAATCCAGTCCACACAGCCCACAGTTGCTGCAGCCGTTGCAGACCATCCTGCTGGCACAGGTCATACAGCATTGACGGTAGCCAGGACGGTAAAGCAGTTCATCAGGAATCGGCAGCCCAAAGTCATCATGTAGATGGAAATGGATAGGTTTGCCCTGATATGATGCATTTGACTTGAAAGCCATCACGCTTTGCAGGCGTTTGTCAGGCAGCGTATAGGTTCTGCCATCTTTCACAAATTTTGTGCCGGTCTCGATGAAACAGAATGTGACATCCTGTTCACGGCATTGACGGGACAGGTCCAGTACCCAGTCATAATGGCAGGGGCGGGCACCATCATAGTTCTCACCGCCACAGAGTACCCGTTCAATCTGTCCAGAAGCGAGATAGGAGGTGGCATCAATAGGACCCAGCATCGGTGCCGTCATGAAGCCCTTATGCTTGAAAGGCAGTGAGAGCAGGAGAGGCAGCCGCTCATCGGCACGGCGCTGGTTCTCACAGGTCACATTGAAAAAGACATTGTCCCAGCCGTTCCCCCAATTGCGTGGCAGGCATCCTGCAACCCGTTCAGGACGTTTGGTCAGCAGGTAAAAGGAAACGTCTGGGCGTAGCGAGATGATCCGCCATGCCTCTTCCCGCCATGGGTCTGCCTCCTCGATGAAAAAATCAGAAGTCATACAGACCCTCAGCATTTCGCCGGATTGGACGACATACTGCCCGTTGCGCCGTTTCTGAAGCGGATAGGTGAATCCGGCACCTGTCCGGAAAATCCTGCTGGGATCCTGTCCCCGTTTACGGTCCAGATAGTACATATAGCAGTTCCTGCACCCTTCGCTGATTTTGGTGCAGCCATGCCATGGATTCCAGATATCGTGCATGGAAAGGATTCAGAAGGACATCAACCTGTCAAAGAGCGTTTTCCATCCGGGTCAGGAAATTCCTGAAAAGAAGCCCCAAGTGGTCCAGTGTGTTTTTCAGGCGGTGTTCATCGTTCACCAGATGCAGGGAACAGTCATGTTTACCTGCAAATCCAACCACATTGGTGTAGGGGATCAGGCTGTCATGCCAACCATGGACAATATCAATGGCATCCCCAGGACAGCCAACGCGGTAAGGGGGATAACCCGGGATATCAACCGCAGGTGCCATCAGGAAAAGCCCTTTCAGGCATTGACCTTCCATGGCAATCAGTTCAGCACTCGCATCCAGAGCCACCCATCCCCCCATGCTTGAGCCTGCGAGCAGGCAGGGTGGACGTTTTTTACAGGATTCAACCAGCATCTGGACACGTTTCACGGGATCGAACGTACTGGAATAATCCAGACTTTCCACGTCATAGCCCATTTCCTGGGCGATATCCGCCAGAGCACGGATTTTGGTACCCCATGGCCCACTTTCTTTGCCATGGACAAAATGGATCAGCGGTTTAGCCATCATAAATCCTTGAAAGACCATCAACAGGATCAATTATATCGGGAACCCTGACTGGAAAGGACAATGGTCCTGCAACGGGAAGATGGGATGATGCGCATCTGAATTGCGTATAATGGAAAATCCAAGGGAAGGGATAATCCCCTTCATTCCTAACAACGCATTCTAGAATCACATGTAATCAGAATGGTAAAAAATCCATTAATTTCCAACATCTTATAATTTCAGACAGTATCAGTCAAGTAAAGAAAATAAGCAAAAAACTCAAATAAAGGTGTATAATTTAGTGTAGATGTACACCGACATAAAAACAAGGATATACACTATGGCAACATCTGCACCGCTCACTGATACCCTTATCCGAGGATTGAAGGTCACAGGCACGGCATACCGCAAGGCAGACGGGAACGGGCTTTTTCTTGAAGTCACACCGAAAGGTAAAAAAGTGTGGAGATACCGTGCGAAGAATGTGGCAGGCACAAAGTCAGGACAGATTCTGATGACGTTGGGGGAATACCCTGCTGTTACTCTGGCAGAGGCAAGGCAGAAGCGCCAGGAACTGCGGGAAATGATTGCTAAAGGTCTTGACCCCCGTCAGGTTATCAAACAGCAGGAACAAGCAGAACAGGCGAGGAAAGCGTCCACATTGGATGTTGTTGCATACGAGTGGCTACAAGACAGGACGGATGCGGGCAAGGTAGAGAAAAAGACGCTGGATAATACAAGGCGTCTGTTGGAACGTCATGTATTCCCTGTGCTTGGAAAGATTCCAATGGCAGACATCACCCCAAGGAACATGCTGGACTTATTGAAATCAATAGCAACATCAAGCACTGTCAACATGAACAAAGCAAAACGAACCTTATCCCGTATATTCTCTCATGCTATTTCAATGGGAAAGGCTGAGCGCAATCCAGTTTCTGACATCAATACGAACGATGTACTTCCAAGCCATACCACAAAACACCATATAACAATCGGTCTTGATGAATTGCCAGCATTCTTGCAAGCGGTAGAAAGAGATGGAGCATCCTTACAGGTCAAGTCTGCCATGCACCTGATGATGTTGCTTTTCATGCGGAAAGGGGAACTGATAAACGCTGAATGGTCACATATCGACCTGAAGTCCGGGCTGTGGATGATTCCTGCTGAGAACACAAAGAAACGCAGGGAACAGGTCTATCCGTTGCCACGTCAGGCGGTTACCATCCTGACCGAACTGCAACGTTATACAGGGGAAGGCAGGTACGTTTTCAGCACTGGGGCAAGGAATAAGGATGCACCAATAGGCATACACACCCTTAACCATGTTCTGACAAGGATGGGTTATTACGGAAAAATGACAGTCCACGGATTCAGGGCATTAGCGACCTCATGGCTGGATGAACAGGGATATAGCAGGCAGGCTATTGAACGTCAGTTGTCCCATCTTGAAAAAGGTCAGACCAATCAAGCCTACCACCGAGCGGATTACATGAACGAAAGGCGGGAAATGTTGCAGGCGTGGGCAGACCATCTGGACAGCATCAAGGAACAGGAAATCCCGCAGACAGGCGACAAGGCCGCATAGAGGGCAGGTTAAGACAGGGGCTATCTGGACGCAGAGAAAGCAGGAAACGCCTATCCTGTTGCCCCCGTCCCATTCTTAGGCGTAATGATGAAAGGCGCATCATGGCAATAAAACCTTTTTTCTACACCATAGAGGATGCTTGCAAAAGAACTGGTTATTCAGAGGCAGAGCTATTCACAATTTGCCATCAAGGCGATATATCGCTTTGTTATCAATTCCATGAGCATGCAGTTGCTCGCGGGGTGATTCAGATATCAGACGATGAACTGGAAAAATTGCCATATTGCGAAGGGTCAGAAGATTTTAAGAATCTGGAAGGAAAAGGTTGTTCTGTAAAGATAAGGGAAGTTTCATTGCAAGATGCAGACCCTATTTTTCTCAACAAAAA
Source organism: Oxalobacter sp. (assembly GCA_018384065.1). GTDB lineage: Bacteria > Pseudomonadota > Gammaproteobacteria > Burkholderiales > Burkholderiaceae_D > Oxalobacter. The sequence continues at coordinate 14,332 of JAHAYL010000037.1, read as the reverse complement.
ATATATCGAAAGATTCAGGCAAGAAAAATACCATGAATGCTTTTGGCATGGACTTATGAAAATCCCCTCTAAATCCATTCGACATGATGGATATGTGCTTGCAGAATGGCTTGCACCTTATGGTTTTGACGAGGTGCGTATTGTATATAGGTTGCATGATATAAATGCTGAAAAGAATAATGATATTGTTAAAGCTATTCCATCACAGGAACTGGAAAAGCTGATGTTGGAAAAATTAACAGAGTCTGTTGACGCGATTCCGGACACTAGAACTGATGCAGGAGGGCTTGGTTCATTGTTTCAAGAGCATTGGGAACATATACGCTCAGCGGAAATCCTAATACGGAGTTTCTGTGCAGAACTGAGATATGAGCCGAAGGAATACATATCTTCATCTAAGGATTTAATGCTGAAAGCTATAAAGAATTTAGCGAAAGAACTTGGCAGTCACGTTATACGTGAGAAAACAACGGGAAAGCCAAGAATGTCATATGGTAAGGCTTTAAAAGTTTTGCACGGTATAGGGGAATCCATGGCAAAGAAACTGATTCGAATGTCGTTTGGATTGCACATTTAGTCAAAAAATAATCAAAAATAATTACTGATTATTTTCTAACCAACAATATCAAAACAGGCTCATAACATACCTAACCATTACAGCGTGGCACTGCTGATATTAGCAGGAAAACCGCTGAATCAAATAATGGAAGGTATCGTTATGACCAACGTTATCAAATTCCCTGCTAATGCCGCAGGAACAGCAAAACCCCGTGCAGTACAGAAGAAAGAAGTCCTGACTGCTTTGGGAATCTCATCACCGACCCTGTACCGTCTCATCAAGGCAGGCCTGTTTCCCAAACCGATGAAAATCGGAGCCAAGATGTCCAGATGGCTTGAAACAGATGTCACCGACTATCTAGAAAAAGTCTCCGCAGACCGTGTTGCAATCTGATGGAGTCACTGACATGAAAAACAAGATTAAAGGATTCATCTTGCGTCATGGGTTCATTGGTGACCGTGATGCTGTTGCAATGGGAATCGGCTGGCAGGCATTCCACCGCATCATGGAAGGCCTTATACCTGAAATGCGTTTCAGTTGGGAACGGCTGGCAGATGGTTCTACCCGGTTCAATTATCTGGGAGGCAGAGGATGATTGAACAAGAAAAAACCACTGCGGGCGAGGCAGTGGCTGAAAAAACTCATCTTGAATCGTCAGTTGATATTTTAACCGATAACGGGAATATCTGTTATGACGTTATCGAGGAACATAGACAGACGCAACGCAAAGTCAGGCTGGCAAACAATGAGCCGAGCCTGTTGAGACGTGTTCCCGTGGAGTTCATTTCCCTGAATGACATCAAGCCAAAGCCGATACAGTGGCTGATACCCAGCGTCATTCCCAAGGGCATGATAACCGTACTGGCTTCTGATGGCGGTGTCGGTAAAACGGCCCTGTCGTTATGGTTGGCATCATTGGTCAGTAATCAGGGGGAGACATTCAACGGGAAACCTGTAGAACATGGACGGGTGCTGATATGGAGCGGTGAAGATTCACCGGAATATGTACTTAGTCCACGTCTCAGGGCTTTGGGGGCTGATGCAGACTTTGTTGACATCATTGGCAACCGTGTTATGAAGCCAGACGGTCTAAGAACTTTCGATATTACAGAAGACCTGTATGACGTGGAAGAAAGCTTGCAGAACAGGCATAAAGATACGCCGTACAAATTGCTGATTATCGACCCGGTTATGTCTGTTGTCCGTGGAGACTCCAATCAGGCAAACACCGTCAGGCAGGCACTGGAGCCGCTCAGGATATTGGCAGAGCGTCAGAACATTGCTGTTATTGGCATCACACACTATTCCAAGGGAACATCCAAGAGCCTACCACAAGACCGTGTAATCGGTTCTCAGGCATTCGTTGCACTTGCCCGCATGGTCTTGGGCTTGGGCAAGGATGAAGCGACTGGTAACCGCAGGTTGGTTGTCTTGAAGTCAAACATTGTCGATACCAATATTGGTTATGAGCTTTCGTACCAATTCTTTACTGATGTTGACGGCTGTCAGGTCGCCCGCATCGACCTGATAGATGAACTGCATGGAAGCGCAAGGGAACTGCTGTCAGAGATTGAACCGGATGAACCGGAAACGGGCGCAATGGCAGAGGCAGTCGAGTTTCTGAAAGGAATTCTGTCAGATGGTGCGTTGCCGTCCAAGCAGGTCAAGTCTGATGCAGACGGTGCTGGGCATTCATGGGACACCATCAAGCGGGCATCAATCAGATTGAAGATTGAGAAACGCAAAGACCGTGGAACCAATGGCGTATGGCGTTGGGCATTACCTGCTGAATAACTTGCGGAACTGGCGGTAAGAAGCGGTTGTATGAGAAAGGGTGTATCTATGCTCCACATCCAAAAAAACAAACTTGCGGTGCTACCCCCCTTTCTTATTTTTCCGCTTCTTTGCTCAAGTTCCTCTACATCCAAACAGGATATTTAGAAAAATGAACTTGAATATAACAATCAACGGGAAGCCGATTCCCAAAGCCAGACCCCGGCTGACACGGGATGGACTGGCATACACACCGAAACAGACACGGGATTACGAGCGGTCAATCAAGCGAGCGGCCATCATCGAAATGGCAGGCAGTCCATTGATGGATGGTGCTGTCTGTCTGGACGTGCAGGCCTTTTTCCCGATTCCATCATCATGGTCTAAGAAACGCAAGGCAATGGCACTGGATGGCACTCTGGCTCATACGAGCAAGCCAGACGGCTCCAATGTCCTGAAATCCATCGAGGATGCGTTAAACGGCGTTGTCTATGCTGATGACAGCCAGATTGTGAAATCGACCATATCCAAGCACTACAGCGACCGTCCACGGGTGCAGGTCACCGTGTCGGATGAATTTGCAGAATCTACAGAAAGGAATTTGTTATGAACATTGAACGTTACCACACCGCTTATCAGAAGGCCGTACATGACCATGTGTTGCCATTGATGGTTGCAGATGGGTTAGACACCGAACAGGCAGAGGCACTGTTGGCAGGAATGCTAACGGTCAAATATAGCGACTTCCACAGCTACATGGATGCTGTTACAGAAGGCATTGCTTTTTCGGATGATGACAGTCTCCCTGTTGCCCGAAAGGTAATGATTGATGACGGTATCAGTCCAGAAGTTGCGGATGTATTCATCAATGCTGTTGATGCATCAATCGAGTTGGAAATCTGGAAGGATGAAGAAAAAGAACGGCGTACTGATGATGTTGCCAAGGAAAAGATTTTGAATTGAAAGGGAAGTAAATATGAAAACCATCACCGAAACGACTATCAAGGAACCTGTATCTATGTTCGATGTAATCCCGAACATGAAACATCTTGCCGCCATTGTCCGAGAGTCACCGACTAGCGAATCAGCTTTTAGGGAGTTGACGTTACATGGCTTGGACGGGGAAATGAAAGCAGGCTCAATCGGAACAGCCGCATCTTTCCTTTTAGGGTATGCGTCAGCACATCACACAGCATCTAAAGCCGAACGTCTAGAGCGGTACAAGATGATGGATGAAGAACTGGCATCTGATGTCATTGAGCGGCTGGAGCATGAAACAAAAGGCATCATCTCCATACTGGACAAATTGAAGGCAGACATTGAGAAAGCACGCAGGATGGTATCACCGACAGGGAATCCGGATATACAGACTGATGCTTTCATTCTTGGCTACCTGTATTGACAACAACACGGGCAGGGGCATATGCCCTTGCCTGCTAACAGGAAAAAAACAGGAAAATCATGGCAAGATTTGAAAAAGGAAAATCTGGGAATCCGTCTGGCAGACCGAAACAGACAGCAGAAGAACTGGATTTGATAAATGCGTGTAAATCCAAAGCGGCAAAGGCTCTGGACAAGCTGGAAGCACTGATGGACAGCGAGAATGAGGGCATAGCCCTGAAAGCATCACTGGCAATCATTGAACGGGCGTATGGGAAACCACGTCAGGAAATCGACATGACAGCGAATCAGCCACCCGAACCGCAGAAGATTGTAATAACCTATATTGACCCGAAAGATGGCAAGGAAAAGCCTCTAGGTTGCTGATTAACAAGACGGCATTGCAACGGTCTTGAATATCGGGAAGTCCACAGAATCAGCCATTAGAAAGTAAAGATGCAAGTCCTGCTGGAATGCCCTTACTTCGCTTATGAAGGTTGCTGTATCAATCTTGTTTTCATAAAGTTGGTTCAATAAGGATAACAAGACATCTGGCATGGTTCTGATGTCATATGTCCTTTCAATCGTCTGGCAGTGCTTGTCAGGCATCTCATGTCTCCTTTCGGTTGCTGTTTTCTTTTGGGTTGATACAATCACTGGAAAGAATCGCACAGAATCAGGAAATATCCGTCCAGCAAGAAAAAAAGTGTATAAAATGGTGTATATAGAAAATTTTGATGCTTAATTTTTAAGCAAATATTTTCTTGTAAGTCACTGTTTTTATTGAAATTTCAAAGAACAATGATTCTTGAGTATAGAGTTCATTCCTGACCAGAACCCATCAGTGAGGTGTTGCAATGGCAGTCGAAAAACTTTTTACCCCAATCCGCATCGGCAATGTCATATTGCCCAACCGCATCATCATGGCACCGCTGACACGGTGCCGTACTGAAGAACCTGGCAACATCCCGACAGACCTTAATGTGGCATATTATGTCCAGCGGGCATCAGCAGGGCTCATCATCTCTGAAGCGCTGCATATCGCCAAGTCCGCACAGGGGTATGCAGGTTCAGCAGGATTGTTTACTGATGCCCAGGAAGCCGGGTGGCGGAAGATTGTCTCGGCGGTACATGAAAAAGGCGGTCATCTGTCTGCGCAGATCTGGCATGTCGGCCGGGTCTCACACAGCTATTTCCAGCAGGGGCAGCAACCGGTCGGACCGTCTGCCATGGCTGTGCCGGAAGCGAAGTGCAGCATCATCCAGCCGGATGGGACGCAGGCCTATGTTCCATGTACCCCTTGCCGTGGACTCACCATTGATGAGATACAGGCGGTTGTCGGTCAGTACAGGGCTTCTGCCCAGCGGGCATTGAATGCCGGTTTTGACTTTGTTGAAGAACATGCGGCGAACGGCTATCTGCTCCAGCAGTTCCAGGCAGACAGTGCCAACCGGCGCACGGACCGTTATGGCGGTTCCCTTGAGAACCGTGCCCGTATTGTGCTGGAGGTCATGGATGCGATGCTTGAGGTTGTCCCTCCGCAGAAACTTGGTGTCCGCATTTCGCCTTATTTCAATATCAATGGCATCAAGGAAAGCCAGCCTGAAGAGATGGCACTGTATCTGGCGGCGGCATTCAGGGAAAGGAAGGTGGCTTACCTCAGTGTGGCGGAACCCAGCTGGGTCGGGGGGATTGCCCTGACGGACCGTTTCAAGGAAAAAATCCGTCAGGCTTATGATGGCGTCATCATCTATGCAGGGGAATACACAGCAGAAAAAGCAGAAGCCGCCATAACATCTGGACTGGCAGATGCCATTGGATTCGGCAGGCCATTCATTGCCAATCCTGACCTGGTTGCCCGCATGAGGCAGGGAGGTCCCTATAACACGGTGAATACCTCGACCATCTATAAAGGCGGCGCGAAAGGGTATACGGACTATCCCACACTATGAGGGATTGGCAATCAGACAGGAATCTTCAGGATGCCTGAAAGACAGGATTTTTCCTGTAAATACAGGAACAGCGTTTTTTGAGGCTGTCAGGCAGTTTTAAAGGCAGAAAATGCCGGTATGCTGATGTAAAATGGAAAAACAATCTTCGATTGACAACAAAGGAGAAGAACGTGTCCAGATGCTTTAGCCTCAAATCCCTGCTGTTGGCATTGACGCTGATTGCCCTGCCATTCGCCACGGTATCCGCCAAGCCAGCCACATCTGCAAAAACGGTGGTGAAAAACAAAGCCAAGACTTCCCAGGCTGCTGCCAAATCAAAATCCACAGCCAAGAAAGCTGTAACAGCCAAGAAACAGGGCAAGGTGGTTGCATCGAAAAAAGGCGTCAAGAAAGCAGACGTTTCACGAAAAGCATCATCCAGGAAAACGGTATCCAAGAAGGCAGAAACCAAGTCTGCCGCAAAAACAAAATCGACCGTTGGCAAGAATGCCACCCGGACATCCAGGAAACGTAATGTCGCTAAAAACAATAAGACTCCTCGGATGCGTATGACGACCCTCAGGGCAGGTAAAAAATCCATCAGGGTTGAAGTGGCATCGACTGAGGCAGAACATGAAAGAGGGTTGATGTACCGCAGGTCCCTGCCAGCGGACAGCGGCATGCTCTTTGACTTCAAGGGACCTGCCAAGACCTGTATGTGGATGAAAGACACCTACATTCCGTTGTCTGTCGCTTTCATCGATGTCAATGGCAAGGTTGTCAACATCGAGGAAATGAAAGCCAGGACCACAACCAGCCATTGCAGCAAAGACTGGATCCGTTATGCCCTTGAAATGAATGCGAAATGGTTCTCCAGGAATGGCGTCAGACCGGGAAGCCGGATCAAGGGACTGCCTCGCTGACTGTCGGGAATGCCTTGATGTGAAAAGCCCGCTGTTTTGATGCAGCGGGCTTTTATATTGCGGGGGGATAATCCGCTTATGCGCCGAGTTTCTGTTTCAGCAGCTGGTTGACCTGTCCCGGGTTTGCCTTGCCGCGGGTTGCTTTCATCACCTGACCGATCAACGCATTGAAGGCTTTTGCCTTGCCGGCACGGAATTCATCAACGGATTTCTGGTTGTTTGCCAGGACTTCATCAATGATTTTCTCAATGGCGCCCGTGTCGGAAATCTGTTTCAGGCCTTTCTCGTCGATGATGCGGTCAACGGCGTTGGCATCATCTGAACGGTTTTCCCACATCAGGCTGAATACCTCCTTGGCAATTTTGTTCGAGATGGTATTGTCAGCAATACGCTTCATCAGCAGGGACAACTGCTCAGCAGAAACCGGTACATTGTCAATCTCAATCCCTTCACGGTTCATGGCGGAAGAGACATCCCCCATCATCCAGTTCGCACTCTGTTTTGCCAGCGGTTTACCGGTCAGGGCAACCAGTTTCTCGAAGTATGCCGCCATCGCCTTGGAAGAGGTCAGCACGGTGGCATCATATTCAGGCAGGCCATATTCAGCGACAAAACGGGCTTTCATCGCGCTTGGCAGCTCAGGCATGGCGGATTTCACCTGTTCAATCCATGCCTGGTCAATCACCAGGGGCGGCAGGTCAGGATCTGGGAAATAGCGGTAATCATCTGAATCTTCCTTCGTCCGCATTTCACGGGTTTCGTGCTTGTCTGGATCATACAGGCGGGTTGCTTGGACAACTTTGCCGCCGCCTTCAATCAGTTCAATCTGGCGTGCCACTTCATAGTTGATGGCATCTTCCAGATGGCGGAAAGAGTTCAGGTTCTTCACTTCACAGCGGGTGCCCAGGACTTCAGAGCCGGCAGGGCGGACAGAGACATTGGCATCACACCGGAAAGAGCCTTCCTGCATATTGCCGTCAGACATGCCCAGCCAGACAACCAGCGAATGCAGCGCCTTGGCATAGGCGACTGCCTCAGCAGCGCTCCGCATGTCTGGTTCCGTCACGATTTCCAGCAAGGGGGTGCCAGCACGGTTCAGGTCGATGCCAGTCTGCCCGGGGAACTGGTCATGGACAGATTTCCCGGCATCTTCTTCCAGATGGGCACGGGTCAGACGGATGGTCTTGGTATAAGGATCCCGTCCCTTGGGTTCAACCAGGCAGTCTAGGGTACCACCGATGACGACAGGTTTCTCGAATTGGCTGATCTGGTAACCTTTGGGCAGGTCAGGATAAAAATAATTCTTACGGGCGAAAACCGACAGATGTGCGACTTCTGCACCGATGGCAAGACCAAACTGGATGGCTTTCTCAACAGCGCCACGGTTCATGACGGGCAGGACACCCGGCAATGCCAGGTCAACGGGACAGGCCTGGGTGTTCGGTTCAGCGCCAAAATGGGTGGATGCGCCGCTGAAAATCTTTGAGACGGTCGAAAGCTGCACATGTGTTTCAAGACCGATGACTACTTCCCACTGCATAATATTTCCTCTATCAAGGCAGCAGTATCACACCGCTGCGAAAATCTTTGCCATTTATCTGTTATTCAGGCGCTTTCAGATGCCAGTCCGTCACCAGCTGGAAGCGGTGGGCTGCGTTCAGGAGTTTTGCCTCGGAGAACCAGCTGCCGGTCAGCTGCAGGCCGACAGGGCGTTTCGCATGGTCACCTTGACCGAAACCGCAAGGGATGGACATGCCAGGCAGGCCTGCCAGGTTGGTTGAGATGGTGAAGATATCCCCCAGATAATTGGCGACAGGGTCATCCACCTGGGCGCCCAGGTTCCAGGCGACCGTCGGTGCAACTGGTCCCATGATGATGTCGCATTGCCTGAAAGCCTCTTTATAGTCATTGGCAATCAGGCGGCGGACACGCTGCGCCTGGATATAGTACGCATCGTAATAGCCATGGCTGAGGACATAAGTCCCGACAAGGATGCGGCGCTGGACTTCATCACCAAAACCCTGGGAACGGGATTTCCGGTACATATCCTGGATATCCGTATAATGTTCCGCACGGAAACCATAACGCACACCGTCATAGCGGCTCAGGTTGGAAGAAGCCTCTGCCGGTGCGATGACATAATAAGCGGGGATGCACAGGTCCGTATTCTTCAGGGAAATGTCAACCAATGTTGCTCCCAGCTTCTCAAACACCTTCAAAGCTTCGCGGATGGGCTGTTCAACCTCAGCAGAAAGCCCTTCACTGAAATATTCCTTCGGCAGACCGATCCGGAGACCTTCCAGTGGTTTATCCAGACCACCCAGATAATCATCAACAGGACGGTTCATGCTGGTGGAGTCTTTGGGGTCGAAACCGGCGATTTCGCCCAGCAGCAGCGCACAGTCTTGGGCAGTCTGGGCGATGATGCCGCCCTGGTCCAGCGAAGAAGCATAGGCAATCATCCCGAAACGGGACACACGCCCATAAGTCGGCTTGATGCCTGTCACCCCGCAGAAAGAAGCAGGCTGACGGATGGAGCCGCCAGTGTCTGTCGCAGTGGCTGCCGGTGCCAGACGGGCAGCGACTGCAGCAGCAGAACCGCCGGATGACCCGCCAGGTACTGCCCGGGTGTCCCATGGGTTCTTCACTGCACCGAAGGCGGAATTCTCATTGGCGGATCCCATGGCGAACTCATCACAGTTCAGTTTGCCAAGGTTCACCATGCCGGCCGCTTTCAGCTTTTCAACAACGGTCGCATCGAATGGGCTGACATAATTGGCAAGCATCTTGGAACCGGCAGTGGTGCGCCAGTCCTTTGTGACGAAGATGTCCTTATGGGCAATCGGCACACCGGTCAATGGGTGTGCACCGCCTTGGGCGATTCTCTTGTCGGCTTCAGCCGCCTGTTTCAGGGTCAGGCCTTCATCAACGTGCAGGAAAGCATTCAAGTCACTGGCATTGATGCGTTTCAGGAACAGACCCGCCAGCTCAGCTGCCGAAACCTGCTTGGTCTGCAACAGGGCAGACAGTTCCGAAATTGTTTTGGTATGCATGGATTGGATAACTGCAAAAAATAACCGGGTAAAAGACGGCTATGCCAAAGGCATGGCCGTTTATTCGATAACCTTTGGAACGAGGAAAAGGCCATCCTCGACAGCAGGCGCAGGTGCCTGGTATTCTGCACGGTGGTCTTTTTCCGTTACAGCATCAGGACGTAAACGGAGTGCGACATCATCCTCAAAGGCAGAAATAGGGTGGGCAAGCGGTTCAACACCCGTGGTGTCAGCGGAACGCAGCTGTTCAACCAGATCCAGGATCCGGTTCAGCTGTTCAGCGGTTTTCTGTATCTGTGTGCCGGAAACATCAAGCTGCGCCAGCTTGGCGATACGGTCCACATCAGAGAGATCAAGAGCCATAAGTCAGGTACTTCCTAAATTCCTAAAAATTGGGATTGAAACGCATCAAAAAGCGGTTCAGTTGATATATATCCATAGAATTATAAGGTAGAATAACAAGGATTTACACATCTGCAAGTCTGCAACCGTTACCTGTAGACTATCTGAAGACGTTTTTTAAGGATGCATCTGCCGCTGCTGCGGTTTTTTTGAATTATTACAGAACAATCATGTTTGGTTTCTTTCGCAGTTTTTTCTCAAATGATCTGGCTATCGACCTCGGTACAGCCAACACACTGATTTATGTCAGGAATTCCGGTATTGTCTTGGATGAACCTTCCGTCGTTGCCGTCCGTTATGACGGTCCTGGTGGCAGGAAAAGCATCCAGGCAGTGGGCCGTCAGGCTAAACAGATGCTGGGCAAGGTACCAGGCAACATGGAAGCCATCCGTCCGATGAAAGACGGTGTCATTGCGGATTTCACCGTTACCGAGCAGATGCTCAAGCATTTCATCCGTATGGTGCATAATTCCCGGTTCTTCCGGCCGTTTCCCCGGATCATCATCTGTGTCCCTTGTGGTTCAACCCAGGTTGAACGCCGCGCCATCCGTGAATCTGCACTGGGTGCAGGAGCATCCAAGGTTTACCTCATTGAAGAGCCGATGGCGGCGGCGATTGGTGCTGGTCTGCCGGTTTCTGACGCAACGGGTTCAATGGTCATTGATATCGGGGGGGGTACCACAGAAGTCGGCATCATTTCTTTGGGCGGCATGGTTTACAAGGGTTCCATCCGTGTGGGCGGTGACCGTTTCGATGAGGCGATTGTCAACTACATCCGGCGCAACTATGGCATGCTGATTGGTGAACAGACTGCTGAGGCAGTCAAGAAAACCATCGGTTCCGCCTATCCAGCAGCAGAAGTCCGTGAAATGGAAGTCAAGGGGCGCAACCTTTCCGAAGGGATTCCGCGTTCCTTTACGATAACCAGCAATGAGATACTTGAAGCCCTTGATGATCCGTTGACCCGTATCGTCGGTGCCGTCAAGATGGCATTGGAACAGGTTCCACCGGAATTGGGAGCAGATATTGCGGAAAAAGGCCTGATGCTTACAGGCGGTGGCGCCCTTTTACATGACCTTGACCGTCTCCTCATGGAAGAAACCGGTCTGCCGGTCCTGACAGCAGAAGACCCGTTGACCTGTGTGGTCCGTGGCTGTGGTCAGGCACTGGAGCATATCGACCAGTATGAGAACGTTTTCTCTTACGAGTAAAAGGAACAGTATCCAAGGGCATCTGTCAGGGATGTCAGTTTTAAGCTGAAATGCAGAACGAACCGTCGCCGCTTTTCAAGCAGGGAATATCAGCAAGGGTGAGGCTTGTCGTCTTTGTTGTCCTGGCGTTTGTCCTGATGCTTGGCGATGCCCGTTTCAAAGTGCTTGGCAGTGTCCGCGCTGTCATCAGCACCATACTCTATCCTTTCCAGCAGGTGGTGGTCATCCCGTCGACAGGTTTTTCAGAGGCCCTCGAAGAACTGTTCCGGACAGGTGATGACATGCAGGAAGAAATCGATGCCCTGCATGAAAAAGCCCTGCAGGATGCGCCAGTTCTCCAGAAATCCGCTCTCCTTGAAAAAGAGAATGAGCAGTTGAGGGATTTGCTGGGTCTGAAGCGCAGGATGCCCATTCCGACACTTGCCGGTGAAATCCTTTATGACGTCCATAGCCATTTCATCAACAAAATCGTCATCAACCGCGGTTCAAGTGACGGTGTTGCCATCGGTCAGGCGGTCATTGATGAAAATGGAGTAGTGGGACAGGTTTCCAATGTCTGGCTTGCCACCAGTGAAGTCACGTTGCTGACAGACAGGTCACAGGCAATCCCTGTCATGAATACACGGACAGGGGAACGGACGGTTGCTTTCGGTGGGGGACAGTCAGGCTATCTTTAACTCCGTTTCGTCACAGCGGCAACAGATATCCAGGAAGGGGACAGGCTGGTCACCTCTGGTATTGATGGCGTTTATCCATCAGGCACAGCAGTTGCGGTCATTTCCAAGATCATCCCAGCTTCAACCGAAGTGGAAGGCAGGGTCCTTTGTACGCCATTGGGAGGCATCAACCGCCAGAAACATGTGCTTGTCATGCTGACAGACATCGATGCCTATCCTGCCAGACCTCCTATGGAACAGAAGAAAAAGAAAGGTGAACTGCCTCAGAAACAGGAGGGGGCTTCATGAACGGATTTTCCCGGACACAGGAAGATATCCTTTCCCCGTCTGGCTGGGGATTCATTGTCTTCACCCTGTTTGCCGCATTCCTGATGAACCTCATACCTTGGGGACAGGTGTATGGCGTGCCTGATTTCCTGGCAATCACACTCCTGTTCTGGAGCATCCATCAGCACCGCCGGGTCGGTATCGGCATCGCTTTCTGCCTAGGATTGTTGATGGATGTCAATAATGCGACATTCTTGGGTGAAACAGCGCTTGCCTATACCCTGATGACCTACTTTGCCATTACACTGCATAGGCGGATACTCTGGTTCTCATGGAGCAGGCAGGTCTGGTACATCCTGCTGCTGCTTTGCATACCATATCTTGTCGGTATGGTGATGCAGCTTCTCACAAGAGGCGAAACAGCAGGGTGGTTCTGGATACTGGACTGTATCATCGGTGCAGTCATCTGGCCTTTGGCCTATTGGCTGTTGTCATGGCCGCAGCGCCGTGCGGCGAAAACAGATGACCAGATCTAGGGTTGGATAGAAAAGAAGATGTGAAATGGCAAATCCAGGCGATAATGACAAGGACATGCACCAGTTCCGCAGCAGGATTGTTGCGCTGGGCATTTTTGTACTTGTCTGCTTCCTGATCCTCCTGCTGCGTTTTGTCTGGCTGCAGGTTGTCCGCTATGACAGGTATGCCGCAAAGGCGGAAGACAACCGCGTCACCCTTGTGCCGACCATGCCTGAAAGGGGGCTTATCCTTGACCGTAACGGTGTGGTCCTTGCCAGCAATTATTCCGCCTATACCCTTGAAATCACTCCGGCGAAAATCGAAGGCAAACTTGAAGAAGTCATCGACAGGCTGGCAACGTTCATCGATATTTCCGACCTTGACCGCAAGCGTTTCAAGCGCCGTATGGAAGAAGCCAAACGGTATGACAGCATCATCCTGAAAGCCAAGCTGTCTGACAGTGAAGTCGCCCGTTTCATCGTCCAACGGTTCCGTTTCCCGGGTGTCGAGGTCCAGGCAAGGACCTTCCGGCAGTATCCGATGGGGCAGGTTGCTTCCCATGCCATCGGCTACATCAGCCGTATGAGCCAGCATGACATCGACAACCTTGATGAAGATGAGGCGCAGAACTATATCGGCACCACCCATTATGGCAAGGAAGGCATCGAGAAAAGCTACGAGAAAATCCTTCACGGCATAACAGGCTACGAGAAGATGGAAGTCTCTGCCAGCGGCAGGGCGGTCCGCCTGCTTGAAAGCCGTCCAACAGTCCCCGGCAGCAACATCGTCCTTTCCATCGATATCGGTCTTCAGAAAACCGTTGAACAGGCATTCGGAAACCGGCGTGGTGCACTGGTTGCACTCGATCCCAGCACCGGTGAAGTACTCGCCTATGTCTCCAAACCGACATTCGACCCCAACCTCTTCGTGGACGGCATCGACCATCAGAACTGGGAAGCACTCAACAACTCCCCGAACAAGCCACTGTTGAACCGGCCGATCAAAGGGGCATATCCGCCTGGTTCCACCTATAAACCCTTCATGGCGATGGGAGCGTTGGAACTCAAGTACCGGACACCGGAACAGGGCATCAGCGATCCCGGCTACTTCCAGTATGGGGACCATAAATTCCGGGATGATGCCAAGAGGGGGCATGGCTATGTCAACATGTACACCTCGATTGTTGTTTCATGCGATACCTACTATTACATCCTTGCCAGGGATATGGGGGTCGATGTCATCCATGACTTCATGATGCAGTTTGGCTTCGGTCAGAAAACCGGTATCGACCTGGTCGGTGAGCGGTCGGGCGTCCTGCCATCCAAGGAATGGAAGCGCAATGCCTATAAGAAACCTTCCCAGCAGGAATGGTTCTCGGGTGAGACCATCTCCCTGGGTATCGGTCAGGGTTACAACACGTTCACTCCAATCCAGATGGCGTTTGCCACAGCCCTCCTTTCCAATAATGGTGTAGCTGCCCGTCCGCATCTCGTGAAGGAAATCGAAGATCCCGTCACACACGACCGTACGCCTGTCACAACAGAAACAGTCCGGCTTGACAATATGAAACAGGCGCACTACGAGTTCATCAAACGCGCGATGGTAGGGGTAGCAAGGGGGGAGACCGGACGGAAAGTATT
>JAHAYL010000003.1 GCA_018384065.1 Oxalobacter sp. | reverse complement strand
CGATATTTTCACAGCTATTTCAGGAGTTCAGCCATGAACGCTTATTACATTCAGGATCGTCTTGAGGCTCAGAGCTGGGCGCGTCACTACCAGCAGATCGCCCGTGAAGAGAAAGAGGCAGAACTGGCAGACGACATGGAAAAAGGTCTGCCCCAGCACCTGTTTGAATCACTCTGCATCGATCATTTACAACGCCACGGGGCCAGCAAAAAAGCCATTACCCGTGCGTTTGATGACGATGTTGAGTTTCAGGAGCGCATGGCAGAACACATCCGGTACATGGTTGAAACCATTGCTCACCACCAGGTTGATATTGATTCAGAGGTATAAAACGGATGAGTACAGCACTCGCAACGCTGGCTGGGAAGCTGGCTGAACGTGTCGGCATGGATTCTGTCGACCCACAGGAACTGATCACCACTCTTCGCCAGACAGCATTTAAAGGCGATGCCAGCGATGCGCAGTTCATCGCATTGCTGATCGTCGCCAACCAATACGGCCTTAATCCGTGGACGAAAGAAATTTACGCCTTCCCTGATAAGCAGAACGGCATTGTTCCGGTGGTGGGCGTTGATGGCTGGTCCCGCATCATCAATGAAAACCAGCAGTTTGATGGCATGGACTTTGAGCAGGACAATGAATCCTGTACATGCCGGATTTACCGCAAAGACCGTAATCATCCGATCTGCGTTACCGAGTGGATGGATGAATGCCGCCGCGAACCATTCAAAACCCGCGAAGGCAGAGAAATCACCGGACCGTGGCAGTCGCATCCCAAACGGATGTTACGGCATAAAGCCATGATTCAGTGTGCCCGTCTGGCCTTCGGATTTGCGGGTATCTATGACAAGGATGAAGCCGAGCGCATTGTCGAAAATACCGCATACACTGCAGAACGTCAGCCGGAACGCGACATCACTCCGGTTAACGATGAAACCATGCAGGAGATTAACACTCTGCTGATCGCCCTGGATAAAACATGGGATGACGACTTATTGCCGCTCTGTTCCCAGATATTTCGCCGCGACATTCGCGCATCGTCAGAACTGACACAGGCCGAAGCAGTGAAAGCTCTTGGATTCCT
>JAHAYL010000018.1 GCA_018384065.1 Oxalobacter sp. | reverse complement strand
CCTGACTCAACCGCCTTGAGTATGTTCAGTATCTGTGTCTCGCTGAATCTTGATTTCTTCATTCCGTTCTCCTGATTCCGGGAGAACTCCAATTTTACATGCACCTATTTTAGGGGATGGCTACACCATGGCCATAGGTGCTTTGGGGGCAGGGGACTGCGGCGTACAAGGGCAATAGCTAGAAGTATCAGGGCGCCCGAAGTGAAGCGGAGTGCGGCAAAGAAGGACGGGGCGAAGAAATCATTGGCGGTCTTCATGACAACGAAGTTGAAGCCCCAGAATAGCCATAAGGGAAGAAGGGCGTGGAATGGTGTCCTGTTGCCGGTCATTTTGACGGTATCTGTATCTGATATGGTGCAGAGGAGGGGACTTGAACCCCTACACCTTTCGGCGCCAGAACCTAAATCTGGTGCGTCTACCAATTCCGCCACCTCTGCACGCAAGGAGTGCGTATTTTACTGCATTTATCAGGACTTAGGCAGGGAAAGCCTCAAAATGGCGATGCCGGGAAATATGGCATTCTGCTGTCTGTCAGATCCAGTATTTGGGGTAATGCCGGGCTGGATTGGATGAGAAGTTGTTCACGATGACGGCGACAGCGGTCATGATGATGGCACCGACCAGCACAGGTGAAAGGGCATACATGAAGCCGAGGTCATGGACGGAATCACCACTGATGACAGCAATCAGGGCGGTTGCACCGCCAGGTGGATGGGTGGTCATGGTCGCCATCATCGCAGCAATGGCGGTGGCGACGGCAACAGCGCTTGCCAATGGGATGTTGTCAGGGAAGAGCATGTAAGAACCGGCACCGACAAGGGCGGAGATGAGATGGCCGCCGATGACGTTGCGGGGCTGGGAAAGCGGACCGCCCGGCACGCCATAGATGAGCACGGCAGATGCCCCGAAGGAACCGATGAGGTAGAGGTTTTCGTTGCCTTGGATGCCCATGAAATGGTTGAGCCACCAGACACCGAAGATGCCGAGGAAACCGCCTATCCAGGCAAAGCACAGTTCTGAGACAGGGGGGCGTGCCAGTGTGCGTGGACCGCCTTTCATCCTCTTGAAATAGTCTTGGATACCCATCAATCACCCTTCAAAATCAAGACCAGTGATTCCGTGTACAATACATGGAAGAGCTGGATTATAACACTGCATATCAATGATTCTTTCTACCAATACCCGCTATGCGATCCGTCTGATTTACGAGTTGCATCAGGTGAAAGCCCCACTTTCAATCACTGCGCTGGCTGAACGCATCAATGTCAGCGTCAAGGTGATTGAGAATGTCCATGCTGAACTGAAGCGGCATGGCATCACGGATGCCATCATCGGGGCGAATGGCGGTATCCGGCTGCTCCGCAATATCGAGGACATCAGCCTGGGCAAGATGATTGAGCTATTTGACAGCGGTGTCCGGTTTGTTGTCTGTTTCGGCAACAAGTCGAACAATTGCCCGAGGCAGTCTGTCTGTGAAACGCAGTCTGTCTGGAAAACGATCTCGAACCGCATCCAGAACGAATTGGACAGTATTTCGCTGGCGGATATCCTCGATGAGTACCGCCAGGGTGCTTCCCGTGAACAGCCGATCAAGATCCATTGCATCAACCATAAGGGCGACCTGACTTTCTGACGGCTCAGACGGTTTTTTTCTGTGCCTCTGTCAGGACAGGATAGTCCAGGTAGCCATGTTCCATGCCACGGCGGTAGATGGTCTTTTTATCCAATTCGTTGTAGGGCCCGTTCTGCCTGATGCGGGCGACGAGGTCCGGGTTGGCGATGAAGCTTCTGCCATAGGCGATGGCATCAGCATAGCCTGCTTGGAGGACGTGTTCACCGAGTTCAGGGGTATAGCTGCCTGCCAGGATGATCCTGCCTTTGAAGGCGTTGCGGATTTTTGCCCGGAATCCATCGGTGAAGGGTTCGCCACCGACCCAGCTGGGTTCTGCGATATGCAGGTAGGCTGGGTTGCGTCTGTTCAGCTGTTCAATCAGGTAGAAGGTCATGGCTTCCCATTCCTGGTCTGCCATGCCGTTGATGTTGAAGTTGGGCGAGATGCGGATACCGGTTTTGCCTTCCCCGATGACGCTGGTGAAGATATCGAAGACTTCAAGGATAAGACGGGCACGGTTTTCAAGGGAACCGCCGTACTGGTCTGTGCGGATGTTGGTGTTGGTCGCCAGGAACTGGTGCAGCAGGTAGCCGTTGGCGGCATGGACTTCAAGCAGGTCGAAACCGGCACGGACGGCGCGCTGGGCAGCTTTGCGGAAGTCTTCAAGGATGACCTGGATGTCTTCAAGGGAAACGGCTTCAGGGGTTTCAACAGGGACGAAGTTGAGGTTGCCGTTTTCGCCACGGATGAAGCATTTGGTGTTTTCTGCAATAAGGGCAGAGGGTGCCTGGGGTGGCAGGCCGCCATGCAGGGCTGAATGGGAGATGCGTCCGGCATGGTAGATCTGGCCGGAGATATGGCCACCTGCGGCGTGGACGGCATCCACGACTTTTTTCCACCCGGCTTCTTGGACATCGGTGTAGATGCCGGGGGTGTAGGCATAGCCTTGGGCGCGGTTGGATATCTGCATGGATTCGGTGACAATCAGTCCGGCTGATGCGCGCTGGGCGTAGTAGGCGGCATTCATGTCGGTGGCTTCATCCTGGTCACCGGCACGGTTGCGTGTCAGCGGTGCCATGAAGATGCGGTTGGGCAGTTCCAAACCGCCGATTTCGACTGGACTTAAGAGTTTTTCAAACATAGCTTCCCCCTTCAGGCTTCTGTTGCCTGTCTGTTTTTATGGAGCCACCACGGGGATGGCTCCAGGGTTGGATTGTGTTTTTATCAGTCTGTGACGACGCCGCACATGCAGCCTTCACCGCCACCGAGGGAGCAGACTGCACCTTCAGCAGGGGCAAGGTCACCACCGATTTCGTCTTTCAGGACGGTGCCTTCGCTGTCAGTGATGCGGACTTTGACCGGGATGCCACGGCTGACGCTGCTGGCAACGGTGCAGAAGTTTTCGAAGCGTTCAATCGGCTGGGACAGGTCACCGAGTTCAGCGGCTGTCTTGCCGAGTTTGATGGAAACTTCGATGGTCTGGATACGCAGGCGGTTTTCTTCGTTGCGTCCGATGAGGGCGCTTGCCGTGGTGGTGATCGGGGTTGGGTCTGGGTTCTTGCGGCTGATGGCACCGAAGAGGGCATCAGACATGCAGTTGGCGACCGCTGCGCACAGGAGCTGGTCAGGGCTTGGACCGGTGTTCTTGCCGTGTGGGGCAGGTTCATCCAGGATCATGGAGGTGTTGCTGCCTGCGAAGTTGGCTTTGAACTGGAATCGTTCAATCTGGGTCAGGGTGACTGGGTCGGTTCTGTTTTCGCTCATGATGCTCTCCTAATA
>JAHAYL010000022.1 GCA_018384065.1 Oxalobacter sp. | reverse complement strand
CCACTTGAGGCCGTCACTCAGGCGGTTAACTCCCTCGTCACAGCACTGAAACTGCCTGACGAATCCGCAAAGGCCAATGAAGTTCTGGGCGAAATGAGCTTCCCGCAGTTCAGCCGTCTGCTGCCGTACCGTGATTACAACCAGGAGTCCGGCCTGTTCATGAATGACACCACGATGGGCTTTATGCTGGAAGCCATTCCCATCAATGGGGCGAATGAGTCCATTGTGGAGGCGCTCGACCACATGCTGCGCACCAAACTGCCGCGCGGGGTGCCGTTCTGCATCCATCTGATGTCCAGCCAGCTGGTTGGTGACAGAATTGAATACGGGCTGCGTGAGTTCTCCTGGTCAGGTGAACAGGCTGAACGGTTTAACGCCATTACCCGGGCCTATTATATGAACGCGGCAGCGACACAGTTTCCGCTGCCGGAGGGGATGAATCTGCCCCTGACCCTGCGGCATTACCGGGTATTCTTCTCGTACTGTTCTCCCTCAAAGAAAAAAAGCCGGGCCGACATTCTGGAAATGGAAAACCTGGTGAAAATCATCCGGGCGTCGTTACAGGGGGCCAGTATCGCCACACAGACGGTGGATGCACAGGCCTTTATCGATATTGTCGGGGAGATGATTAATCATAACCCGGACTCCCTATACCCGAAAAGACGTCAGCTGGACCCGTATTCTGATCTGAATTATCAGTGTGTGGAGGACAGTTTTGACCTGAAAGTCCGGGCTGATTACCTGACGCTGGGCCTGCGTGAGAACGGCAGGAACAGCACGGCCCGTATCCTGAATTTCCATCTGGCCCGTAACCCGGAAATCGCCTTCCTGTGGAATATGGCCGACAACTACAGCAACCTGCTGAACCCGGAACTGTCCATCTCCTGTCCGTTCATCCTGACGCTGACTCTGGTGGTGGAAGACCAGGTGAAAACCCACAGCGAAGCCAACCTGAAGTACATGGACCTGGAGAAAAAGTCGAAGACCTCCTATGCCAAATGGTTTCCGTCCGTGGAGAAAGAGGCGAAGGAGTGGGGGGAACTGCGTCAGCGTCTGGGCTCCGGTCAGTCTTCTGTCGTGTCCTACTTCCTCAACATCACAGCATTCTGCAAGGACAACAATGAAACGGCGCTGGAAGTGGAGCAGGACATCCTGAACAGCTTCCGTAAAAACGGTTTTGAGCTGATTTCACCGCGCTTTAACCACATGCGCAATTTCCTGACCTGCCTGCCCTTTATGGCCGGGAAAGGGTTGTTTAAACAGCTGAAAGAGGCCGGAGTGGTTCAGCGCGCAGAGAGCTTTAATGTTGCCAACCTGATGCCGTTAGTGGCGGATAACCCCCTGACACCGGCAGGTCTGCTGGCACCCACCTACCGTAACCAGCTGGCGTTTATCGATATTTTCTTCCGGGGGATGAATAACACCAACTACAACATGGCGGTCTGTGGCACCTCCGGGGCCGGTAAAACCGGGCTGATACAGCCACTTATCCGCAGCGTGCTGGACTCCGGGGGTTTTGCCGTGGTGTTCGACATGGGGGATGGCTATAAGTCCCTGTGTGAGAACATGGGCGGCGTATATCTGGACGGTGAAACCCTGCGTTTTAACCCGTTTGCGAACATCACCGATATTGACCAGTCAGCGGAGCGTGTCCGCGACCAGTTGTCGGTGATGGCCAGCCCCAACGGTAACCTGGATGAAGTGCATGAAGGTCTGCTGCTGCAGGCGGTCAGGGCCTCCTGGCTGGCCAAAGAGAACAGGGCACGTATTGATGACGTGGTGGATTTCCTGAAAAACGCCAGTGACAGCGAGCAGTATGCCGGGTCACCGACCATCCGCAGCCGTCTGGACGAAATGATTGTGCTGCTTGACCAGTACACTGCCAACGGCACTTACGGCCAGTATTTTAACTCCGATGAGCCGTCCCTGCGGGATGATGCGAAAATGGTGGTGCTGGAGCTGGGCGGACTGGAAGACCGTCCGTCACTGCTGGTTGCGGTGATGTTCTCCCTGATTATCTACATCGAGAACAGGATGTACCGCACGCCGCGTAACCTCAAGAAACTGAACGTTATTGATGAAGGCTGGCGTCTGCTGGACTTCAAAAATCGCAAGGTCGGTGAGTTTATTGAGAAAGGTTACCGTACCGCCCGCCGTCATACCGGTGCCTATATCACCATCACACAGAACATCGTCGACTTTGACTCTGACAAGGCCTCCAGTGCGGCCCGTGCGGCATGGGGTAACTCCTCCTACGAAATTATCCTCAAACAGAGTGCGAAGGAGTTCGCAAAATACAACCAGCTGTATCCGGACCAGTTCCAGCCACTGCAGCGCGACATGATTGGTAAGTTTGGTGCGGCCAGAGACCAGTGGTTCAGTTCCTTCCTGCTGCAGGTGGAAAACCATTCCTCCTGGCACCGTCTGTTTGTGGACCCGTTAAGCCGCGCCATGTACAGCTCTGACGGCCCGGATTTTGAGTTTGTGCAGCAGAAACGTAAAGAGGGGCTGAGTATTCATGAGGCGGTGTGGCAGCTGGCGTGGAAGAAGTCAGGGCCGGAGATGGCTTCGCTGGAAGCCTGGCTGGAAGAACATGAGAAATACAGGAGTGTTGCATGACCACAACGCAAAAAACGACGGATGTTACAGCCCCCCGACGCAGCCACTGGTGGTGGACGGTGCCGGGATGCCTGGCAATGGTGTTACTGAACGCAGCCGTCAGTTACGGCATTGTCAGACTGAACGCACCGGTGACTGCCGCCTTCAACATGAAACAGACCGTGGATGCGTTTTTTGACAGCGCCAGTCAGAAACAACTGTCAGAAGCACAGTCAAAAGCCCTTTCAGCGCGTTTTAACACGGCACTGGAAGCCAGCCTGCAGGCGTGGCAGCAGAAACACCACGCGGTCATTCTGGTGTCGCCTGCCGTGGTACAGGGGGCTCCGGATATCACCCGGGAAATCCAGCAGGATATTGCCCGGCGAATGAGAGCGGAACCATGAGATGCCGGGGGCTGATTGCCCTGCTGATATGGGGGCAGAGTGTGGCCGCCGCCGATCTTGGTACCTGGGGCGATCTGTGGCCGGTAAAGGAGCCGGACATGCTGACGGTGATCATGCAGCGCCTGACGGCGCTGGAGCAGTCCGGTGAGATGGGCCGGAAAATGGATGCCTTTAAGGAGCGGGTGATCCGTAACAGTCTGCGACCCCCTGCCGTACCCGGTATCGGACGCACGGAGAAATACAGCAGCCGGTTGTTTGACCCGTCCGTCAGACTGGCTGCGGATATCCGGGATAACGAAGGGCGGGTGTTTGCCCGTCAGGGTGAAGTGATGAATCCGCTGCAGTATGTGCCTTTTAACCAGACGCTGTATTTCATCAATGGCGATGATCCGGCGCAGGTGGCCTGGATGAAACGCCAGACGCCGCCCACACTGGAGAGCAAAATTATCCTCGTGCAGGGCAGTATCCCGGAGATGCAGAAGTCTCTGGACAGCCGTGTTTACTTTGACCAGAACGGTGTGCTCTGCCAGCGCCTCGGCATTGATCAGGTCCCGGCACGGGTGAGCGCCGTTCCCGGCGAACGCTTCCTGAAGGTGGAATTTATTCCGGCAGAGGAGGGAAGAAGATGAAGCGAAGCCTGTGGCTGCTGATGTTATTCCTTCTCGCCGGTCATGTCCCTGCAGCGTCTGCGGATTCTGCCTGTGAAGGGCGTTTTGTAAACCCGATCACGGATATCTGCTGGAGCTGTATTTTCCCGCTCTCGCTGGGCAGTATCAAAGTCAGTCAGGGTAAGGTCCCCGACACGGCGAACCCGTCGATGCCCATTCAGATTTGTCCGGCACCGCCGCCGCTGTTCAGGCGTATCGGGCTGGCCATTGGTTACTGGGAGCCGATGGCGCTGACGGACGTCACCCGGTCACCGGGATGCATGGTGAACCTGGGCTTCAGCCTGCCGGCTTTTGGTAAAACGGCACAGGGAACGGCGAAAAAGGATGAGAAGCAGGTGAACGGGGCGTTCTATCACGTTCACTGGTACAAATACCCGCTGACGTACTGGCTTAACATCATCACATCGCTGGGCTGTCTGGAAGGTGGTGACCTGGATATCGCTTATCTTTCTGAAATCGACCCCACCTGGACGGACAGCAGCCTGACCACCATTCTCAATCCGGAAGCTGTCATCTTTGCCAATCCGATAGCACAGGGGGCCTGTGCAGCAGATGCCATTGCCAGCGCCTTTAATATGCCTCTCGATGTTCTGTTCTGGTGTGCCGGTTCGCAGGGAAGTATGTACCCGTTCAATGGCTGGGTGAGTAATGAGTCCAGTCCGTTGCAGTCCTCCCTGCTGGTCAGTGAACGCATGGCGTTCAAACTACACCGTCAGGGCATGATTATGGAAACCATCGGGAAAAATAACGCCGTCTGTAATGAATATCCGTCCCCAATCCTGCCTAAAGAACGCTGGCGTTATCAGATGGTGAATATGTATCCGGACAGCGGACAGTGCCATCCGTTCGGGCGCAGTGTGATGCGCTGGGAGACGGGAAAAAATCCGCCCAACACAAAGAAAAACTTCGGCTACCTGATGTGGCGTAAACGTAACTGTGTATTCCTGTAAATCATTTTAATGAATAAGAGGAAATGAAAATGGCAACAATGGACAGTAAATATATTCAGCACCTCAGGAAAATAAGTGCTGTACTGCTCAGGCTGATAAGCAGAACATTAAAATTATTTCCTTTTGGTCTTGTAATAGTGCCCGTTATATTATTTTATTTTGCACCTGACAGTTTTCTCGCTGAAATTATTCATGAATGGAAGAACGCAGATATATCAGAACAAGTGACACTTGTCAGATTATATCTGAAGGTGACATTTACATGTGCGTTTGTGGCTGTTTTTCTCAATTATCTTTTTTCTGATGAGTTCATACCTGTAAATAGCAGATAGTGAGAAATATCATGGACCGGAAAATATTTGCACTTTTTGCTCTGACAGCAGGGATGCATCTTGCTGTTCATGCTTCAGAAAATGTGAACACAACTGAAAACCGCCAGTTCCTGAAGCAGCAGGAAAATTTAAGCAGACAACTGCGAGAGAAACCTGACCATCAGCTGAAAGCCTGGGCGGAGAAACAGGTGCTGGAAAACCCCCTTCAGCGTTCAGATAACCATTTTCTGGATGAGCTGGTTCGTAAACAGCAGGCTTCGCAGGACGGGAAACCCCGGCAGGGTGCCCTGTATTTTGTGTCGTTTTCCATTCCCGAAGAGGGGCTGAAACGGATGCTGGGCGAAACCCGGCACTACGGTATTCCGGCCACACTGCGGGGCATGGTGAACAATGACCTGAAGACCACCGCTGAAGCCGTGCTGTCCCTGGTGAAAGACGGCGCGACTGATGGTGTTCAGATCGACCCGACGCTGTTTTCACAGTACGGCATTCGCAGTGTACCGGCACTGGTGGTGTTCTGCAGTCAGGGATACGACATCATCCGGGGAAACCTGCGGGTCGGCCAGGCGCTGGAGAAAGTGGCCGCCACGGGTGACTGCCGGCAGGTGGCTCATGATTTACTGGCAGGGAAAGGAGATTCCGGGAAATGAAACGTATTTTACCTCTGATACTGGCTCTGGTTGCCGGCATGGCACAGGCTGACAGCAACAGTGATTACCGGGCCGGTTCTGATTTTGCCCGTCAGATTCAGGGGCAGGGTACAGGCAGTATTCAGGGCTTTAAGCCACAGGAGAGTATCCCCGGCTATAACGCGAATCCGGACGAGACAAAATATTACGGTGGCGTGACTGCCGGCGGGGATGGCGGCCTGAAAAATGACGGCACCACGGAATGGGCGACCGGTGAAACCGGAAAAACCATCACAGAGTCCTTCATGAACAAGCCGAAAGACATTCTGTCACCGGATGCACCGTTCATTCAGACCGGCAGGGATGTGGTGAACCGGGCTGACAGCATTGTGGGAAATACCGGACAGCAGTGCAGTGCGCAGGAGATAAACCGCAGTGAATTCACAAACTATACCTGTGAGCGGGACACGATGGTGGAGGAGTACTGCACACGGACTGCCAGTATCACCGGGGACTGGAAATACACGGATGAATATCGTGAGGTGACGATACCGCACTCACAGTTCCGGTTCAGTATGAACGGTCTGAAACTGGTGTTCAGTGTCACGGCTCCGGTAACCGGTACAGTGGAAAGTGCATCATTGTCTGTATACGCCGCTTTTTTCTTCCTGAACTCCCGTTATACCTTCATGAATACAACCTTTAATGTCGGCCTGGCAAACGGGCAGTCGGATACTTACCCCCTGTCCGGGGCGACAGGTTTGCAGGTGACACAGGGGCAGGTTCTGACCGGTAGTGGCTGTACTGCTAACGGTAATTGCCTCCCGCACGGGAATGGTGACAGGAAAGTCTATGAATCGCTTGTCAGTGGTGCTTCCACCTTTACGCTGAAACTCAGGATGAAGGTCCGTGATAAAGAATGGGTTCCCCGGGTGGAGTGGGTGGAGAGTTGTCCGTTTAATAAAGCGGATGGCGTGCTGACAGGCACTGAGTGTTCAGAGCCGGGTGGTACGAAAACCGGAGTGATGGAAGGTAAACCCTGGAACATCACACAGGCATGCTGGGCATACCGGGATAAATATGTCACTCAGTCCGCAGATAACGGCACCTGTCAGAAATATGTCGATAATCCGGCCTGTACGCTGGCCTCACGTCAGTGCGCGTTTTATTCCGATGAGGGAACCTGTCTGCATGAGTACGCCACGTACTCCTGCGAGTCAAAAACATCAGGAAAAGTGATGGTCTGTGGTGGTGATGTCTTCTGCCTTGACGGTGAATGCGATAAGGCACAGAGCGGAAAAAGCAGTGATTTTGGTGAAGCAGTATCACAGCTGGCTGCGCTTGCCGCCGCAGGTAAGGATGTTGCCGCCCTGAATGGTGTGGATGTCAGGGCTTTCACGGGTGAGGCGAAATTCTGCCGTAAGGCCGCAGCCGGCTTCAGTAACTGCTGTAAGGATGGCGGCTGGGGTCAGGATGTGGGGCTGGCGAAGTGTAACAGTGAAGAAAAGGCGCTGGGAAAGGCAAAGGACAATAAACTGACGGTGAGTGTGGGTGAGTTCTGTTCGAAAAAGGTGCTGGGGGTCTGTCTGCAGAAAAAACGCAGCTACTGTCAGTTTGATTCGAAGCTGGCGCAGATAGTTCAGCAGCAGGGGCGTAACGGGCAGTTGCGTATCGGGTTTGGCAGTGCGAAGCATCCTGACTGTCGGGGGATTACGGTTGATGAGCTGCAGAAAATTCAGTTCGACAGACTGGATTTCACTAACTTCTACGAAGACCTGATGAATAACCAGAAAATCCCGGACAGTGGCGTTCTGACGCAGAAAGTGAAAGAGCAGATTGCTGACCAGCTGAAACAGGCAGGACAGTAAGGTAGGGAAAATAACCGGGGAAAATGATGAAAGTCATATTCACGTCGAACCGTTTTATTGATTTTCTTATCCGGCTTTTGATTACAGCGATTGTCATTTCCCCGGTAATTATCTGGTCGTGGGATACGGTAAAAGAAACCACTGCAGGTGAGATGCTTGCTGCTTGTTTTGTTATTTTTTACTCCGGTGTGCTCCTGTTTATTCTGTATTTTTGTTTTTCTGCCCTGACTGGCCTGCAGAAAGATGATGAAAGAAAAAATGATGAAAGGAATGAAGATGAATAAAGCATTACTGCCACTGTTACTCTGCTGCTTTATTTTTCCGGCGTCAGGGAAAGATGCAGGCTGGCAGTGGTATAACGAGAAAATAAATCCGAAGGAAAAAGAAAATCAACCCGCACCTGCAGCCCCCCGTCAGGAGCCGGACATTATGCAGAAACTGGCCGCACTGCAGACGGCAACAAAGCGGGCGCTGTACGAAGCCATTCTGTATCCCGGCGTGGATAATTTTGTGAAATATTTCCGGCTGCAGAATTACTGGACTCAGCAGGCCGGGCTTTTCACCATGAGCGCCAGAAAGGCCATGCTGGCACATCCTGAACTGGACTATAACCTGCAGTACAGCCATTACAACGGCACGGTCCGGAACCAGCTGGCGGCAGACCAGGTGCAGCAGCGACAGGCCATTGCGAAACTGGCTGAACACTACGGCATCATGTTCTTTTACCGGGGGCAGGACCCCATCGACGGGCAACTGGCGCAGGTCATTAATGGCTTCAGGGATACCTATGGTCTGAGTGTTATTCCCGTTTCCGTGGATGGCGTGATTAATCCGCTGTTGCCGGATTCCCGGACTGACCAGGGGCAGGCGCAGCGCCTCGG
>JAHAYL010000020.1 GCA_018384065.1 Oxalobacter sp. | reverse complement strand
AATCAAAACCGTGGATATCCGTCAGCTCCGTTATTTCTGCGCCATTGCGGAAGAAGGGCAGATCAGCCGTGCGGCGAAACGCCTGCATATCGCACAGCCACCCTTGAGCCATCAGCTTAAACTGCTGGAGGAAGAACTTGGTGTCCAACTGATTGAACGCAATACACGGCGCATGTCGCTGACCCAGGCAGGACACCTGTTCTACCAGCGCGCCACCCAGATACTGGGCTTGATGCACGCTGCCATCGATGATGTGCGGGATATGGAGGAAAACCTGAGCGGTACATTGGCGGTTGGCAGCCCGCCTGCGGTGGGGAGCCTCTATGTGCCTGACCGGATATGTCGGTTCCATCAGGAATACCCCCAGGTGCATTTCTGTTGGCGTGAGGGGAATACTTACCGGGTGCTTGAACTGCTTGAGCGGGATATGGTCGAGGTCGCAATGGTCCGTCTGCCGGTCCCTATGGGGAATTATGAATCCCGGTTGATCCTGACAGAACCTTGGGTGGTTGTGGCTTCACAGGATGACAGCCACTGGAAAGGACGGAAGTCCCTGTCATTGATGGAGCTGGCAGGCGTCCCGCTGATCCTGATGCACCGTCAGGAAGGGATTTTCTGCCATGACATGGCAGTCAATGAAATGCAGGCGAGGCAGATCCCAATCAATATTGTCTGTGAAAGCGACAATATCTCCGCCATCCTGTCATTGGTTGAAAGGCGGCTTGGGCTTGCGGTGCTGCCTGAGTCAACCCTTTGTGTACGTCCCGCAGCGGATTTCCACAGGATGACGGTATCTGACTGTGTGCTCCAGTCTTCAGTTGCCCTGATCTGGAAAAAATCACGGCGGCTGTCGCGGGCTGCCACGCTGTTTATCGAGATGTTTGGCTGACTTCCTAGGCTAAAATGGCCATATCGTAGCAAGGGGACCCAATATGTTCAGTTACCGCCATGTTTTCCATGCAGGCAACCATGCCGATGTCTTCAAGCATATCGTCCTGCAACAGACACTGCTCCATCTCCGTCAGAAGGAAACACCTTTTTTCTATATTGATACCCATGCCGGGGCTGGGGCTTATGCGCTGGACAGTGAGCAGGCGAAGAAAAGCGGTGAAGCCAAAGAGGGTGTTTCCAGATTGTTGACAGCAGACAGCCTTCCGCAGGTGGTCTTGGATTACCTGGAGCTGGTCCGTGCCATCAATCCGGGCGGCAGGCTGTCGGTCTATCCAGGCTCCCCTTATATCGCTGAGCTGCTGCTGCGGAGGCAGGACCGCCTGCGCCTGTTTGAGATGCATCCCTCAGACATACAGGCTTTGGAGGAAAATGTCCGGCAATGGTCTGGCATCAAGAGCATTCCCCGTCCTGAACGGGGAAAACGGATCATTGTTGCCAGGAAAGACGGATTCTCTTCCCTTAAATCCCTTTTACCTCCCCCTTCGCGGCGGGCGGTTGTCTTGATTGACCCTTCCTATGAGGTCAAGCAGGATTACCGGCAGGTCGTTGAAACCCTGTCAGATGCCCTGAAGCGGTTCCCGACAGGGACTTACCTTGTCTGGTATCCAGTCCTGCAACGCATGGAATCCCGCCGTTTCGCCGGACAGTTGAAGAAGGTCTGTAACCGGGAATGGCTCCATCTGACATTCCGGACCGCTTCTCCCGTACCGGATGGTACAGGTTTTGTTGCCAGTGGCATGTTCATCATCAATCCGCCTTGGAAACTCAAGGCCCAGCTTGAGGAAGCTTTACCTGCATTGGTGAAAGTCCTTGGCAGGGATGAAGGGGCAGGTTTCACGGTTGAGACGGGGCCTTTCGAAGGGAATTGACAGTCCCGGAAGGATTGTCTCAATGGAACATATCGACAGGTCCGGATCAATCTTACGCACTATCCCTTACCTGCTTTCTCCAATGCATCGTATGTTTCCGAAAGCCACTCGTTATGGTGGTCATAGGGGACCTGGGTCCACCAGCCTAAAAGCTTGTTTAAAGACTCGATGTCTTCTTGGATACTGGTGCACTTGTACTGTTCTGGATTGCGGTTGACCGTCACGATATGGTTATTGCCTTCTTTAAAGTCAATCTGGTAAATACAGTATCCTGTCCAGCTGCGGTGTGCCCAAAGGGTTGATCCCTCCATATACCAGAACCACTTATCCTCCATGGCTTGTGGAATATTGCCGCGACGGAGCACATCCATTTCCTCATCGCTGAAAGACCTGTCAAGCACGAAAGTCTCATGCTGTTCAGGCATGGATTCTGTTTTCCAGTCATCGCGACGGGCAACGCCTGTCCTGTTTTTATTATCTTCTGTCATATATTCCTTTAATTCAGATTCCGGTTTTATATGTCTTTTTACCTGCTTCGCTTTCCGGCAAAGAAGGACGACTGCCTACAGGCGCCTGTCTTCAGTTTGCCAGGAAAAGGAAAACGGTCGGTTTCCGCTGGAAATCAGGCTGTTTCCCTTTTTTCAGGCGTTCCCGCCAAGCGGCAACCGTCAGTGTCTCGATGGATTCGTCAGGGAGGGAGACATTTGTCGCGATGCATAAACGGGTGTCTGGACGGCATTGCTGGCACAGTGCGCTGAGCAGGGCGGCATTGCGGTAAGGCGTTTCAATGAAGAGCTGTGTCTGATGGTCTTTATGGGACCGTTCTTCCAAGATGCGGATACGTCTGGCGCGCTGGTCGCTGTCAATCGGCAGGTAGCCGTTGAAGGCAAAACTCTGTCCATTCAGTCCACTTGCCATCAGGGACAGCAACAGCGAGGATGGTCCAACCAATGGCCTGACTGGAATGCCTTTTTCGTGGGCAAGCCTGACCAGTTCTGCGCCCGGATCCGCTACTGCAGGAACCCCTGCTTCAGAGATCAGGCCGGCATCCCTGCCTGCCAGGAGCGGTTCCAGCAGGGCAGGCAATGCCGCTTTGCCTGTCCTGACATTCAGCTCAGCCATGTCAATCTGCTGGAGCGGTTTTTTCAGGGGATGGATTTCCGCTACCCGTTTCAGGTGGGTCCGGGCGGTCTTCCTGTTTTCGGCAATGAAGTAATCCAGCATGGCTGAGGTTTTCAGCACCTCATCGGGGATGATGCCGGGCAGGTCGGTTCCCTGCTGGGTGCTGCCCAATGTGTTGGGAATAAGATACAGTGTGCCTGCTGTCATGCTGCCGCTCCAGAAAAGAACCGCAAGCCGCATTTACGCAGCATGGAGGTCAAGGCAATCAAGGGCAATCCTGTCAGGGCAGTGGGGTCATCACTTTCGATTTTTTCAAGCAATGCGATGCCCAGGCTTTCGTTCTTGGCACTGCCGGCACAGTCAAAAGGTTTCTCAATCATCAGATAGTCAGCCAGTTCCTCATCCGGCAGGTCACGGAAGACAACCTTGGTTGTCACTACGGTCTTCTGAAGGGTGTTGCCATGCCGTCCGTCCAATACGCAGAGGGCGGTGTGGAACAGGACCTGTTTTCCCCGCATCTGCCTCAGCTGGTCCATCGCCCTGTCAAATGTGCCTGGTTTTCCGATAGGCATCCCTTCACATTCAGCAACCTGGTCAGAACCGATGATGATGGCGCCTGGGAAGTGGTTGCTGACAGCTTCCGCTTTTTCACAGGCAAGCCGTAAGGCTGTTGCCCGCGGTGTTTCCCCTTGGCGGGTGGATTCATCGATGGAAGGGCTTTCGGAGCTGAAAGGAATGCCCAGGCGGGAAAGCAGTTCTTTCCGGTAACGGG
Source organism: Oxalobacter sp. (assembly GCA_018384065.1). Taxonomy (GTDB): domain Bacteria; phylum Pseudomonadota; class Gammaproteobacteria; order Burkholderiales; family Burkholderiaceae_D; genus Oxalobacter. The sequence goes on along the minus strand of JAHAYL010000020.1, from coordinate 40,399 downwards.
AGGATGAGGCAAGGACGAGCGATGTGCTGGGATCAGGTTGCATGATTGACACTCAATGGCTTTTCAACAGCAGGTAGTGTACTAAAGCTTTGACGGAAATAAAATATTGTTGTTAAAATTGCAAATTTTACGCTCTGGACAGATATGAGTTCCCATCAGATTGTTCCTTCTGATTTCTGCAAGGCAGGGGAAATCCTTGAAGGTTCGCTTCCAGTGTCAGGGCTGGAAAGGCTGGCATCGGCCTGTGCCGATACTACAGGAGAGGTTGTCTGGAAGGTGGTTGGGTCACTGGACATCCATCAGCGGCCAAGGCTGCTGCTCAGTGTCTCCGGTGACCTTTGTCTTGTCTGCCAGCGTTGCCTTGATGTCATGCCGTTCAGGCTTGACACTGAGACAGCAGTGATTGTCACGTTTTCTGAACCTGAGGCTGATGAGGTTGAATCGGCTTTGGATGATGATGACAGGACAGAAGTGGTTGTATCCGATGGCAAGGTTGATGTCATGGACCTGATTGAGGACGAGGCACTGTTGGCATTGCCCCTTTCTGCCCGTCATGATGTCTGTCCAGATAAGGAAGCCGGCCGTTGGAAAGAGAAAAAGGCTTCGCCGTTTGCCGTCCTTGGGCAGCTCAAGCGTGGAAACGGCAACAAAAAATAAATGGTTCACCATTTAGTTCCAAAGGAATTGAATGGATGTGTTAGAATTCTCGAAATTTTGATTCAGGAGTAATTATGGCAGTCCCACAAAATAAAACTTCGCCTTCCAAACGAGGCATGCGCCGTTCGCATGACTCCCTGAAGGCGGTCAATCTGTCGGTTGAACCGACCACCGGTGAAAAACACCGCCGCCACCATATCAGCCCAAGCGGTTACTATCGTGGCAGGAAAGTACTGAACACCAAGAATGATGAGTAATCATTTGGCAGACTGATGGATTCAATGGCGCAATGGGTTTGGCTGCCCACGCGCCTTTTTTTATGTAATTACTGTTTTTTTGTTGGATTGGGTAACGTGAGGAGACGGATGGAAATCCGGTTTGAACGTGCTTGAGAACAAATCAGACAAAGTAAAGATTTCAATTGACTGTATGGGTGGTGACCATGGCCTGAGTGTCACCATTCCCGCATCACTGTCTTTCCTGAAACAGGTGGACGATGTCCATCTGGTCCTGGTCGGGCATCAGGACCAGGTCGAGGCAGAACTGAAGAAAAACGGGGCGCTGGACCATCCCCGTATCACAGTCAAGGATGCCACTGATGTGGTGGCGATGGATACGCCTTTGATGAAGGCGCTCAGGAAGCGCCGTTCCTCGATGCATCTTGCCATCCTTGAGGTCAAGGATGGTAATGCCGATGCCTGTGTTTCTGCGGGCAATACCGGTGCCCTGATGGCGGTTTCCCATTTCCTGCTCGATACAATCCCCGGTGTGGAGCGTCCTGCAATCTGTGGCATCATGCCGAATGAGAAGGATATGCCGACTTATGTCCTTGACCTTGGGGCGAACGTGGACTGTGAGGAGGAACATCTGCGTCAGTTTGCGTTGATGGGGGCGGCGCTTTATACGAATGTCGAGAACAGGCCTTCCCCTACAGTTGGCCTGCTCAATGTCGGGACAGAAGACATCAAAGGCAATGAAGTCGTAAAAAAAGCAGGCCGACTGCTCAAAGAAGAACTGCAGAATGGTACACTTAACTTCGTGGGCAATGTTGAGGGCAATGATATTTTCCAGGGAACCTGTGATATCGTTGTCTGTGACGGTTTCACCGGCAATGTCATGCTGAAGGCAGTTGAGGGGTTGGGGCACTTTTTCCGGAATGTCCTGGTATCCCAGCTCAAGAGCAGCGCATTGAACATGCTGGGTGCATTGCTGTCCCGCAAGGCATTGAATGCGGTCCGGCAGCGGTTGAATCCCTCCCGTTACAACGGTGCCTGTATGCTTGGGTTGAGAGGGCTTGTATTCAAAAGTCATGGCGGTGCGGATGCCTATGCATACGGTTTCGCCATCAGGCGGGCATATGATGCCGTCAAGGGCGATGTCCTCCGCAAGATTTATTCCGCCATGGCGGATTTGATGAAAGATTCAAAGGGAGCTGATCCCTTGATGAAAGAGACTGAAAACGGTAAACAGGATAAATGACAGAATGACCATCTACGGCAAAATAATCGGTACCGGCAGCTATCTCCCCCCTAGGCGCTTGACCAATGAGGATATGACCGCATTGCTGGCGGAAAAGGGGGTTGAGACTTCAGATGAATGGATCAGGACCCGGAGCGGGATTGCAGCACGCCATTATGTGGATGAAGGGGTGTATTCCAGCGACCTGGGGGCGCAGGCGGCGAAGAATGCGCTTGAAAGGGCAGGATGTGATGCCGATGACATCGACATGATCATCTGCGCAACAACGACACCTGACAATTTCGGTGGTTTCCCCAGTACTGCCTGTGTCATCCAGCACAAGCTGGGCATCAGGTCCAACTGTGCGGCAATGGATGTTTCCGCAGTCTGCTGCGGTTTCCTTTATGCCATGTCCACGGCTGACAGTTTCATCCGTTCTGGTATGTGCAGGAAAGTGCTCGTTGTCGGGGCGGAGACCTATTCCCGTATCATTGATTTCCAGGACAGGACGACCTGTGTCCTGTTCGGGGATGGTGCCGGCGCGATTGTCCTTGCCGCCTCTGAGGAACCCGGTATCCTGGCGACAGCATTGCATGCTGACGGAGGCTTGGGCGATATCCTGAACCTGCCAGGCAGGCCGAACAACGGTGTCATCGAAGGCAGCCCATATGTCCATATGGATGGCAAGGCCGTCTTCAAGCAGGCGGTTTCCTGGATGGACCGTGTCGCCCTTGAGGCGCTTGAAAAGGCTGGTATGACCACTGCAGATGTGGATTGGCTGGTCCCCCATCAGGCAAACCTGCGCATCATGCAGAGTTCTGCAAAGAAACTGAGCATCCCAACGGAAAAGGTCATCGTCACGGTCAATGAACATGGCAATACTTCCGGTGCATCGATTCCACTGGCGGTTGATGCCGGGATCCGGGATGGGAGCATCAAGCCGGGACAGAATATCCTTATGGTCGCTATCGGAGGCGGCCTGACATGGGGTGCCATCGTGGCAAAGGTGTAATCTGAACAACAGGAGAAACAGGATAGACCATGGCTAAATTCGCTTTTGTATTCCCAGGACAGGGGTCTCAGGCGGTTGGCATGCTGAACGGTTTTGCCGGGAATGCCGCCGTACAGGAAACCGTAGCCGAAGCTTCTGAAGCACTCGGTTTCGATATCGGCAAAATGATTGCTGAAGGTCCCAAGGAGTCCCTTGACCTGACAGTCAATACACAGCCGGTGATGTTGACGACTTCCATCGCTTTCTACCGTGCATGGCTTGCGGCAGGCGGTGCAGCGCCTGAGGTTGTCGCAGGACACAGTCTCGGTGAGTTCTCTGCGCTGGTGGCTTCTGGTGTGATTCCCCTGGCGGATGCCGTCAAGCTGGTCCGTTTCCGTGCCACAGCGATGCAGGAAGCTGTACCTGTCGGTGTTGGCGGTATGGCAGCCATCATCGGCTTGGATGCGGAAGCCTTGAAGGCTGTCTGTGCAGAAGCGGCTGAAGGTGATGTGGTTGAACCTGCGAATTTCAATTCACCGACCCAGACGGTCATTGCAGGGCATAAGACAGCCTTGGACCGTGCCTGCAAGCTGGCAAAGGCGAAAGGTGCGAAACGCGCATTGCCATTGCCTGTTTCTGCGCCATTCCATTCTTCCCTGCTGGTCCCCGCTTCTGCGCGTCTGGCAGACTATATGAAGGATATGGTTTTCTCCGCACCGAAGATTCCAGTCATCAACAATGTCGATGTGGCAATCCAGGATGATCCGGCAGCCATCAAGGATGCGTTGGTCCGTCAGGTTGCAAGTTCTGTCCGTTGGGTAGAGACCGTCCAGAAAATGGCATCCATGGGCATTACCCATATTGTTGATTGTGGACCGGGCAAGGTCTTGGCAGGCATGGTGAAACGTATTGATGGTTCCGTCAGTGGCTTGGCCATTGTCGATCAGGCATCCCTTGATGCAGCATTGGAGGCACTTAAATGAAAGAACAGAATCTCGCAGGCAAGGTTGCCTTTGTGACCGGGGCTTCCCGTGGTATCGGTTGGGCAATCGCCATGGAACTGGCATCCCGTGGTGCGGTTGTTGTCGGTACAGCCCTTGACGAAGCAAGCGCACAGGAAATCACGAAAGCCCTGAACGGCATCCGTGAAGGTGCCGGCAAAGGGGTTGTCCTGGATGTCCGGGATACAGAAGCCTGCCGTGCAACCATTGATGCCATCCAGAAAGAATTCGGTGCATTGCATATCCTGGTCAACAATGCGGGCATCACTCAGGACCAGCTTGCCATGCGTATGAAAGATGAAGACTGGGCAAATGTCCTGTCCATCAACCTGACAGCGGTTGCTGCACTGTCCCGGATGGTGCTCCGTGGCATGATGCGGGCGAAAGAAGGCCGTATCATCAGCATTTCCTCGGTTGTCGGTTCCATCGGCAATCCTGGGCAGACGAATTATGCTGCCGCCAAGGCGGGTGTTGAAGGCATGAGCCGTGCCTTGGCGCGTGAGGTCGGCAGCCGGAACATCACGGTCAACTGTGTTGCACCGGGCTTTATCGATACGAATATGACCCGGGTCCTTCCTGAAGAAGTCAAGGAAAACCTGGTCAAACAGATTCCGTTGGCACGTCTGGGCAGTCCAGAAGACATCGCCGCAGCCGTTGCTTTCCTGGCATCGCCACAAGCAGCCTATATCACCGGCAGTGTATTGCATGTCAATGGTGGGATGTTCATGAACTGATGGTGGTGATACGCCAGCAGTCTTGGATTTTTAAAAAATCCGTCCACTGATAGGATTAATTGACCTATGCAGTGAATAATCTGGCGCAAACCTGATAGAATGCGTCAACTTAACTTTGTTTTTTTATTAACTGGAGCCAAGAAATGTCGGAAGACATCGTAAACCGCGTAAAGAAAATCGTTGCTGATCAGCTGGGTAAACCAGAAGCAGAAATCAAACTGGAATCTTCTTTTGTGAACGATCTCGGTGCTGATTCTCTCGATACTGTTGAACTCGTCATGGCACTTGAAGACGAATTCGAAATTGAAATCCCTGACGAACAGGCTGAAAAAATCACCACTGTTCAGCAGGCAGTTGATTTTGCAAAAGCACAGATGGAAAAATAATTCTATTTTAAAATAGGATACTGAAACAGGGAGAGCATCTTGAGCCGAAATGGACAACGCCGGGTCGTCGTTACCGGGCTGGGATGTATTTCGCCAGTGGGCAATACCGTTGCTGATATGTGGCGTGCCGTAACAGCTGGTCAATCAGGCATTGCGCTGATTACCAAGTTTGATGCATCTGCGTTCAGCACAAGGTTTGCCGGAGAAGTCAAGGACTTCGAACTGGAAAAATATATTCCAGGTAAAGAATCGCGCCATATGGATACCTTCATCCACTACGGGATGGCAGCTGGTATCCAGGCAATTGAAGACAGTGGTCTGGTGATCACCGAAGAAAACGCTGATCGAATCGGTGTCAATATCGGTTCGGGTATCGGTGGCCTGCCAATGATTGAGAAGACCCATGCAGAACTGCAGAAACGTGGTCCACGCCGCATCAGCCCATTCTTTGTGCCTTCTTCAATCATCAACATGACATCAGGTTTCCTGTCCATCCGTTACGGATTGAAAGGACCTAACCTGTCCTGTGTGACTGCCTGTTCGACAGGCCTGCATTCAATCGGTTACGCTGCACGTACTGTTGCATATGGTGATGCAGATGTCATGATTGCAGGTGGGGCAGAATCGACCGTTTCCCCATTGGGTATCGGTGGTTTTGCTGCTGCGAGGGCACTGTCTTCCCGTAATGACGATCCTGCCACGGCTTCCCGTCCTTGGGATAAGGACCGTGATGGTTTTGTCATGGGTGAAGGCGCAGGTGTGCTGGTGCTGGAAGAGTATGAACATGCCAAGGCACGCGGTGCGAAGATTTATGCAGAGCTCTGTGGTTTCGGCATGAGTGCGGATGCCCATCATATGACGGCACCGCTGGAAGATGGCAGTGGTGCAAGCAAGTGCATGACCAATGCCATCAATGATGCAGGCATCAACCCTGACCAGGTCAATTACATCAATGCTCATGGGACTTCCACCCCATTGGGTGACAAGGCGGAAACCATTGCTGTCAAACGCTCTCTGGGTGAATCTGCCAAGAAGGTTGTCATGAGTTCCTCAAAATCCATGGTCGGTCACCTGCTTGGTGGTGCCGGTGGTCTGGAATCAGTGATTACTGTCCTGGCGGTCTATAACCAGATTGCCCCTCCAACCATCAACATCTTCAATCAGGATCCGGACTGTGACTTGGATTACTGTGCGAATGCTGCAAGGGAAATGCGTATTGATTATGCATTGAAAAACTCTTTCGGCTTTGGCGGAACCAACAGTTCTCTGGTCTTTGGCAAGATCTGAGGCTTTTTGATAAAGGCAGGGCCACATTCACATTGTGAGTGTGGCCCTGTTGTTTTGGAATCCTGAAATGCCGTTCGCACAGGTTATATCTGTCAGAAGATCCCGGGTGCATTCACTGCTGATGCTGGGGATGGCTGCTTTCTGCCTGGTTACGGCAGGACTGATGCCGACAGGGAAGATCGGTGCATTTGCCCTTGGTTCATCTTACTGGATACCGCTGGTATTGGTTGTGCTTGCGCTGTGCCTTATCTTCAAGTGGTACCGGATGCCAGCTGGTTACCGTTTGTCCGTTACAGCTGATTCCCATTTCCATATCATGCCGGACACGCAGCATCCAGTCGATGCGGATACGCAGGAACAATGGGAAATGCTGGCAGATTCAACCATCTGGACCTCGGTCATCATACTTCGCCTTCAGACGGAATCCGGGCGGAAAAAGACATTGGTGATTTTCCCAGATGCGGTGGAAGCCGATGCGTTCCGCAACCTTTATACCGCCTGCAACTGGCGCCTGATGCATCTGCGGACACCGTCTTCCAGGTCATAGTATGGTCATCGGCAACAGGCCTGCAATTTGTAAAAAACTGTTTAAAACCTTCAATTGCCAAGGGGAACGGGGTATCCTGACAACTGTTTTCATCCCTGTCTCATGACAGGATTTTTTCTGGATTCAATCAGGTAAGAACTATGCGGAAATCTACTGTACATCCTGTCAAGAAACTGTGCCTTGCGGCTTTCCTGGCGCTGTCTGCTGTCAGTGTCGCTGTCCCCCAGCAGGCGTTCGCCACATCGCCTGCCATCGTCAGTGGCCTGCCTGACCTGACCGGGCTGGTCGAGCAGGTTGCACCGGCTGTGGTCAATATCCGGACCGTGGAAAAGATCCAGATCCGCCGTGGGCTCAGTGAGTTTGACGATTATTTCTTCCGTTTTTTCGGGATGCCGGTGCCAGGGTTGCAGCAGCGTCACCAGCAGGAACCTGAGGAACAGGTCCGGCAGGGCATGGGATCAGGTTTCATCATTTCAGAGGATGGTTATATCCTGACCAACCATCATGTCATCAATGGTGCCGATGAAGTCTTTGTCCGGTTGACGGATAAGCGGGAATTCACTGCGAAAGTCATTGGTTCCGACAAGCGTACCGATGTCGCGCTCCTCAAGATCAATGGCAGCAACCTGCCGGTCCTCAAGACGGGGCGTTCTGCTGATATCAAGGCAGGACAATGGGTTCTTGCCATCGGTTCACCTTTCAAGCTTGATAATACCGTTACGGCAGGCATCATCTCTGCGACAGCCCGTGATACAGGGGATTACCTGCCATTGATCCAGACTGACGTGGCCGTCAACCCTGGTAATTCCGGCGGTCCCCTGATCAATATGAACGGTGAGGCAATCGGCATCAATTCCCAGATATTCAGCCGTTCTGGCGGTTATATGGGGATTTCCTTTGCTGTACCGATCGATGAGGCGCTTCAGGTGGCAGACCAGCTGAAGAAAAGCGGTAAGGTCAGGCGTGGGCAGATCGGGGTTTCCATCACCGAAATCAATGAGGAAACCGCCAAGGCGATGAAGCTGCCTGACAGCAGGGGTATCCTGGTTGCCCATGTCGAGAGCGGTTCCCCTGCGGAAAAGGCAGGGATTGAGGCAGGCGATGTCATCCTGAAATACAACGGGCATGATGTTGAGAAAGCTTCCGAAATGTCCCGCCTGGTCGGTGAGACCCCTGTCGGGACAGCGGCTGCTGTCACGGTATGGCGCAAGGGGACGACCCATACCCTGTCGGTCCGCCCCAAGGTGATGGACAGCGATGGCAAGGCTGACAGGAAGGCTTCAGCCAGAGCATCCAAAGACAGCAACCGTTCTGAAAAAGTACTGGGACTGACTGTCGATGAACTGGACGCAGACCAGAAAGATTCGCTGGGCGTCAAGCATGGGGTTGTCATCACTTCCGCCAAGAACCAGGCACAGGCTGTCGGTCTGCGTAAAGGCGATGTCATTGTCCGCATGAACAATACCGATGTTACCAGTGTCGATGCATTCCAGAAGGCTGTCGGTTCCCTTGACAGGAAGAAGATGGTGCTCCTGATGGTCCTGCGCAATGGCATGGTCACTTACGTTGCTTTCCAGCCATCATCAGACTGATTGGGTCAGGAAAGGCAGGGTGTCTGCCTTTCCTGACTGAAACGTCAACTGCCATGACTTCCATGATAAAATGAAAGGTCAAACTTTTTGATTCTTTTCTATTTTTTATTGGAGTTTATCAAATGGCAATCGAACGTACCCTGTCTATCGTCAAGCCGGATGCAGTTGCTAAAAATGTCATCGGAAAAATCTACAGCCGTTTTGAAGATGCTGGCCTGAAAATTGTTGCAGCCCGTATGGTCCAGCTTTCCCGTGCTGAAGCAGAAGGTTTCTATGCCGTCCATAAGGAAAGGCCTTTTTTCAAAGACCTCGTTGATTTCATGATTTCCGGTCCAGTGATGGTCCAGGTCCTTGAAGGTGAAGGTGCTATTGCCAAAAACCGTGAACTGATGGGGGCAACCGATCCCAAGAAGGCGGATAAAGGTACAATCCGTGCGGATTTTGCCGATTCCATTGATGCCAACGCTGTCCATGGTTCCGATGCACCGGAAACCGCAGCGGTTGAAATCGCCTTTTTCTTTCCATCCATGCAGATCTGTTCACGCTGATATCCAGGCATCCCTGCGTCCATGCAGTGATGGATGCAGGGAGGGTATGCCGCAGTGGATGAGATGATATGGAAAATGTACGGACCAACATACTGGGACTGACACCTGAGCAGCTGGTTGATTACTGCGGCTTGCTGGGTGAGAAGCCGTTCCGTGCCCGGCAGCTGCAGCGTTGGATACACCAGTCGGGTGTCAGTGATTTCAATGCGATGACTGACCTGGCGAAATCCCTCCGGAACAAGCTGGTGGAGAAAGCAGAGGTCAGGGCGCCTGCTGTCCTTAAAGACCATATCTCTGCGGATGGTACCCGGAAATGGCTGCTTGACGTCGGTCAGGGCAATGCCATTGAAACCGTTTTTATTCCTGAGGATGACCGGGGGACACTCTGTGTCTCTACCCAGGCAGGCTGTGCGGTCAACTGCCTGTTCTGCTCAACGGGCAAACAGGGGTTCAACCGTAACCTGACAGCCCATGAGATCATCGGCCAGCTGTGGATGGCGGAAGCCGCAGTCCGGAAATCCAGGCATGTGCCTCCAGGCAAGAACGACAGGCAGATATCGAATGTCGTCATGATGGGTATGGGGGAACCCCTGCATAATTTTGATGCGACAGTCAGTGCCCTGAAACTGATGCTGGATGACAATGCCTATGGCCTTTCCAGAAGGCGGGTCACTGTATCGACCTGTGGGGTTGTCCCGATGATGGACAGACTGGCGCAGGAATGCCCTGTGGCGCTGGCTGTGTCATTGCATGCACCGGATGACCAACTACGGGATGTGCTTGTCCCGCTGAACCGGCGGTATCCATTGGCGGAGCTGATGGCTGCCTGCAACCGTTATCTTGACTATGCCCCCCGCGATTTCATCACCTTTGAATACTGTATGCTGGATGGTGTCAACGATACCGATAGGCATGCCCATAAGCTGGTTGAACTGGTCCAGGAAGGGGCTACGCCTGTTTCCTGCAAACTGAACCTGATTCCGTTCAATTCCATCCCTATGCCCGGGCTGCGCCGGTCCACCGATGCAAGGATTGCCGCTTTTGCGGAAATCCTGCGGAATGCCGGTATCGTCACCACAGTCAGGAAGACCAGGGGAGGGGACATTGAGGCGGCGTGCGGCCTGTTGGCAGGAGAGATTATGGACAAGACGAGGGTCCAGGAACGGATGGCGGAAAAAGGCATTGGGTCTGAAGACTATCTCAGGCACTATCAATTCCAGAATATCTGCAGTTGAATTCCAGTAAGAGGGATCAAGGTTTTTTCTATCTAGGATTGGAAATGGAAAATACAGACCGTACCAGTGAAGAACAGCAGTCCTCGGGCAAACAGCCGGCTGAGGCAAAGAAAATCCAGTCAGCGGATTTTGTGAAGTCGCCCTGCAAGGCATTGGCGGCAAAGCGTCAGGAACTGGGTTGGAGTGAAGAACAGGTTGCCGCCCGTCTGAAGATGACCGTCCGTCAGGTCCGTGCCATGGAAGCCGGGGATTATGAGGCGTTCCACGGCGTGGCGATTGCAAGGGGTTTTGTCCGTTCCTACGCCCGTTTGATGGATCTTGACCCAGAGCCATTGGTTGCCTTTTTTGCCAAAGGGGAAGGCGCAGCCCCATCGCACAAACATATCAAGCGGGCAGCTTCCATGCCAATGGGGTCTCAATCGTTTGATGACAACCAGATGATATTCCACAGACAGTCTGGTGGTGGGAAGAAGATCCTGGCGTTTGTTGTGCTTGCCCTCATTGTGGTGTTGGGGGTTGCCTGGTATATGAAACTGATTCCTTGGCACCGTCCTACACCGAAGGCGCCAGCTGTTGAGAAACCGGCTGTCCAGCAACCGGTGGAACAGGTCAAGGAAAACGTCCAGCAGCCAGCAGTCCAGGAAGCAGGCAAGGTTGATGCCAAAGAGGCGCAGGCATCTGCTGCAGTCCAGCCAAGTGATTCTGGGATGGCGCCATTGGTCCTGAAGTTCAGCGGTGCATCTTGGATTCAGGTACAGAGTGAAGATGGCAAAAAGACCATTGCCCAGTTCACTTCCAAGGCGGGGGAAACCAAGAAGATTGATGTCCCGGTTCCTGCTGTCATTGTGATTGGCAATACCAAAGGTGTCACGATGGAATACCGCAATGCAGCAGTTGACCTGAATGCGGTCTCCAAGGGCAATACCGCGAAAATCCCGCTGAATTAAGGACATTATGCAAGGGCAGGTCAGGAGCATGGTGGAAGGTCCTGTTATCAGGAAACAGACTCATCAGGTTGCCATCCATCATCAGGACAGGACAGTGCTGGTGGGCGGCGGTGCGCCTGTTGTTGTCCAGTCGATGACGAATACCCTGACAACCGATGTCGGCTCGACAGCCGCCCAGGTGGTGCAGCTTGCGGATGCCGGCGCTGAACTGGTCCGGATCACCGTCAACACCCCTGAAGCAGCGGTGGCAGTGCCTGCCATACGGGAAAAGCTGGATGGCCAGGGCTGCCATGTGCCTTTGGTGGGGGATTTCCACTATAACGGCCATCAGTTGCTGACGCAGTATCCGGCATGTGCCGAGGCATTGTCAAAATACCGGATCAATCCCGGCAATATCGGGCGTGGTGACCGGAAAACGGCGCATTTTGCGATGATGGTGGAGACAGCCTGCCGTTATGGCCGTCCGATACGTATCGGTGTGAACTGGGGCAGTCTTGACCAGAGTGTGCTCGAACGGCTCATGGATGAGAATTCAGCAAAAAGTGCCCCATTGCCTGCGCATCTGGTCATGCGGCATGCGTTGGTCGAGTCTGCAGTGGAGAGTGCGGATGAGGCTGTCAGGCTTGGACTGCCTGCCGGGAAAATCATCCTGTCCTGCAAGGTATCTTCGGTGCAGGACCTGATTGCGGTGAACCGGATGCTGTCTGACAGATGCCGTTATGCACTGCATCTGGGGTTGACAGAAGCAGGTGGCGGTCCGCGGGGTATTGCTGCTTCATCGGCAGGGCTGGCTGTGTTGTTGCAGGAGGGAATTGGCGATACAATCCGCATTTCACTGACACCGGAACCCGGGGAGGGCAGGACGAAGGAAGTGCTTGTGGCGCAGGAACTTTTACAGTCAATGGGACTCAGGCATTTTTCACCGCAGCTGATATCCTGTCCAGGGTGTGGGCGTACCACATCCGTGTTTTTCCAGGAACTTGCCTACAGGACGCAGCAGTACCTGCATGCAGAAGGGGCTGCCTGGCGGGAAAAGTATCCCGGTGTGGAAAATATGAAAGTCGCCGTGATGGGATGTATTGTGAATGGTCCAGGGGAGTCCCGTCATGCGGATATCGGCATCAGCCTGCCAGGGACAGGGGAATCGCCTGCAGCGGTTGTTTATGCGGATGGTGTGAAAACAGCTGTCCTGCGGGGGCAGGATATTGAAAAACGTTTTCAGCAGATGATTGCTGAATATATTGAAACGCATTATGGCAGTCAGGCACGCATGCCAGCCTGAATGGCGTGCATCCTGAATACAGATAGAGATGGCAGAAGAAAACAGAAAGAAGAAAGTCAAGAAGATATTGGGCATCAAAGGCATGAATGACATCCTGCCTGGGGATGCTGCTGTCTGGGAATTCCTTGAAGGGACAGTCGAGTCGGTCCTCCGCAGTTATGGCTACCAGCGTATCAGGACACCGATTGTGGAAGATACCTCCCTGTTTGCCCGGGGATTGGGGGAGGTCACGGATATCGTTGAGAAAGAGATGTACTCTTTTGAGGATTCCATGAACGGTGACCAGCTGACACTGCGTCCGGAATGTACGGCGGGTGTCGTCCGTGCGGCTGTTGAGCACAATCTCATCTACAATGGACCGAAGCGCCTTTGGTATTCTGGTCCGATGTTCCGCCATGAACGTCCCCAGCGGGGCCGTTACCGCCAGTTCCACCAGATAGGCTGTGAGGCGTTGGGGTTCCCGGGACCGGATATCGATGCGGAAATCATCCTGCTCTGCCATCGTATGTGGGAGTACCTTGGGCTTCAGAATGTCCGTCTGGAAATCAATTCCATCGGTGATGCTGAAGAACGCAACCGCCACCGTGCGGACCTGATCACCTATTTTGAGAAGCATAAGGGACTGTTGGATGAAGATGCCCAGCGGCGCCTTTATGCCAATCCCCTGCGTATCCTGGATACCAAGAATCCTGATATGCAGGATATGGTGAATGCGGCACCTAAGCTGATTGATTATCTTGGTGAGGAATCCCTCAGGCATTTTGAGGGGGTACAGGCAGCCTTGAACCGTAACGGTATCGGGTTCACCGTCAATCCACGCCTCGTACGCGGAATGGATTACTATAACCGGACTGTTTTTGAATGGGTCAGCGATGAGCTGGGAGCCCAGGGAACCATCTGTGGCGGTGGCCGCTATGACCCGCTGTTCGAGATGTTTGGGGGTAGAAGCACCCCATCCTGTGGTTTTGCGATGGGCGTTGAGCGTATCATTGAACTGCTCAAGGTGCAGGGAGGTATCGAGGACCAACGGCAGGCAGACATCTATGTTGTCCATCAGGGCGGCAAGGCTGGGATTGAAGCGATGGCTGTTGCTGAGGCTTTACGCGACTGCGGCATGGATGTCATCCTTTACTGTGCGGCGGCGAATTCAGGAGGCAGCTTCAAGTCACAGATGAAGCGTGCGGATGAGAGTGGAGCACTTTTCACTGTCATCATCGGTGAAGACGAAGTTGCATCAGGCAAGGCGACAGTCAAGGAAATGCGTTCAGGCAATACAGGCGGCGCACAGGCAAGCGTGCCGTTTGAAGACCTGCCGGATTACCTGCTCCAGCAGGCGGGTGACAGTTGTTGCCTGGATGGGCTGTGCAGTGTTGAAGATGGCCAACAGGGGCAGTAAACAGGAATTTTTTGCGGGAAAATGACATGGCTTTCAATTTAGAAGAACAGGAACAGATTGATTCCCTCAAACGTGTATGGAAGCGTTATGGCAATATCGCCACTTGGGTGTTGATTGTCATCCTTGCCATTTATGCGGCAATCCAGGGATGGAACTGGTATCAGCGCAAACAGGCGGCACAGGCTTCAGCCCTGTATTATGAGATGCAGACTGCGGTATTGTCCGGTGATTCCCAGCGTGCCCTTCAGGTTGCCAAGGATGTCCAGGACAAGTTTGGCGGGACAGCCTATGCACCGATGATTTCTTTGGTTGCTGCAAAGATGGCCTATGAAAACAATGATGCCGCAACCGCAAAGACCCAGCTGAAATGGGTTACCCAGAATAGCAGCGAAGAAGGTTATAAAGCACTTGCCCGGGTCCGCCTTGCAGGTATACTGCTTGATGAGAAGGCTTATGATGAGGCATTGGGTGTCCTGTCTGGCAGCGTGCCTGAAGAGTTCACGGGTCTGGTAGAAGACCGTAAGGGGGATATCTATCTGGCACAGGACAAGGTTGAGGAAGCAAAGGCTTCATACAAGCTGGCTTATGAGAAAATGGCACCGGAGAATCCAGGGCGGCAGCTGATCAAGCTGAAACTGGAAGAAGTCGGTGTTGATGTTACGGCTGAGAATACATCTGTCAACAAAGGATAAATCTGTGAGAAAAGTCTGGCGACTGTCCCTGCTGTTCCTCTGCGCGGTGCTGTGCCTGCCGCTTGCAGGCTGTTTCAGTTGGTTCTCATCTGAAGCACCGAAGCATCCGCCTGCTGCATTGACTGAAATTGAATCCCCAAGGAATGTCCGTCAGCTTTGGTCTGTCAGCATCGGTTCCTCAGAGATGGGTATGTTTGCCCCGGCAGCATCCTTCGATGTCATCTATGCTGCATCGGGCGATGGCAGTGTCACGAAAGTCGATGCTTCGAATGGTGATGTCATCTGGCGTAAGGATCTCGATACAGGATTGACAGCGGGTGTCGGTACAGATGGTGCGACTGTGGCGGTTGTCGGTGAAAAAGGCGTGTTGATTGCTTTGGGGTCTGATGGTCAGGAAAAATGGCGTGCCCAACTGTCTTCCGAGGCGATGGCCAGTCCGGTTGTTGTCAAAGGACTGGTGGTTGTCCGCAGTATGGACAATCAGATTTCTGCCTACGATGCGGATACCGGTGAGCGCCGTTGGCTGGTGCCTTACCGCTTGCCTGCATTGATGCTCCGGCGTGAACCGGGTATGGCGACAGTGGGGCCGACCGTGGTTGTGGCGACTCCAGGTGGGAAGATGCTTTCGATGATGCTGAACAACGGTGCCATCCGGTGGGAGGTTCCTGTCGGTCTGCCCAGGGGGACCAGTGAACTGGAGCGGTTGGCTGATATGACAGGTGTCCCGACCATTTTCGGCCAGGGGGTCTGTGTCACCTCATGGCATGGCCGTATCGGCTGTTTTGATGTCGTGTCCGGCAATCCTTTCTGGGTCAAGGATTTTTCCAGCAAGGTCGGTGTCAGCATTGACCAGGACTATGTCTATGGTGTCGACCAGGCAGACAAGGTCTATGCCTTTGCCAATACCAGTGGACACAGCGTATGGCGGAATGAGAAACTGACTTACCGGAACCTGTCCTCACCGGCCTCGTTCCTGTCAACGGTTGTTGTCGGTGACCAGGACGGTTATGTGCATTTCCTGTCCCGCTATGATGGGACTTTCAGTGCCAGGACATCGACGGACGGTTCACCGATCATTGCGGCACCACTTGTCATGTCTGACCGTGTCATTGTCCAGACAACCGGTGGGTCGCTGCGGGCATTTGCCCTGGATTGACTGGACCTTGCTGACCTTGTTGCCAGGTCTGCATAAAGCTGTATAAAAAGAATAAGAAAGAGAAGAATAAGAAGAAATGAAACCTGTTATTGCGCTGGTGGGGCGCCCCAATGTCGGGAAATCCACATTGTTCAACAGGCTGACCCGTTCCCGGGCAGCATTGGTTGCTGATTTCCCTGGATTGACCCGTGACCGCCATTACGGTGAGGGCAGGATCGGCAACCGTCCTTTCCTTGTCATTGATACAGGCGGTTTTGAGCCGGTTGTCAAAGAAGGCGTTGTGCAGGAGATGGCAAAACAGACCCAGCAGGCGATTGCTGAGGCGGATGTCGTCATCTTCATCGTTGATGCCCGTCAGGGACTTTCTCCCCATGACCGGGTCATTGCGCAGTATCTCCGGCGCTGTGACCGCCCTGTGCTGTTGGCGGTCAACAAGTCTGAAGGCATGAAATACACCGCTGCAGTCTCCGAGTTCTATGAACTGGGACTGGGGGAACCGGCATCGATTTCATCAGCCCATGGTGATGGCGTCTATTCCTTGGTGGAAGATGCACTCAGGCATGTCCCTGAAGAAGAGGTGCTGCCTGAAGAAGGGGAAGAAGACCTGCCAGGGGAACAGAAGACCATCAGGCTGGCGATTGTCGGACGTCCCAATGTCGGTAAATCGACCATGGTCAATGCCCTGCTGGGCGAGGAACGTGTCATTGCATTCGATATGCCAGGGACCACCCGTGATGCGATTGAAATCCCTTTTGAACGTAACGGCAGGCATTATACCCTTATTGATACAGCAGGCTTGAGGAAACGGGGCAAGGTCTTCCAGGCGGTCGAAAAATTTTCCGTTGTCAAAACGCTTCAGGCCATCTCAGATGCCAATGTTGTCCTGCTGCTGCTGGATGCCCGTCAGGACATCTCTGAACAGGATGCCCATATCGCCGGTTTCATCCTTGAAAGCGGCAGGGCACTGGTTGTCGGTGTCAATAAATGGGACGGTCTTTCCCAGGACAGGCGCAGGGAAATCAAGGAAGACGTGGAATGGAAACTCCATTTCCTGTCATTTGCCAAGTTCCATTACATATCTGCATTGAAATCATCAGGGATTGCTTCCCTGATGCGTTCTGTCGATGCCGCCTATGCCGCCGCAATGGCAAAACTGGCGACACCAAAACTGACCCGTGTCCTTCAGGAAGCGGTTGAACATCAGCAGCCGCCCCGCCGTCAGGCAGGTATCCGGCCTAAGTTGCGGTATGCGCATCAAGGCGGGAAGAATCCACCGGTCATTGTCATTCATGGCAACAGCCTTGAACATATTGCAGATGATTATAAACGTTATCTCGAACGGCATTTCCGCGATGCGTTTTCCCTGTCGGGAACCCCTCTGCGTATAGAATTCCGTTCTGGAGACAACCCGTTTGACAGGAAATGAAGGGACCTGGACCAGTCCAGGAAAACAAAGGATTACACAGGGATTTTTCCCTGATTGAACAACCGGACAGACCGGTAGGGATTTCCAGATGGGAATCCGCCAACAAGCATGGAGGCAAAAATGAGTGTGAACAAAGGACAGATGCTGCAGGACCCTTTCCTGAATATCCTGCGCAAGGAACGTATTTCCGTATCCATCTATCTGATCAATGGCATCAAGCTGCAGGGGCAGGTCGAATCTTTCGACCAGTATGTTGTCCTTTTGCGCAACAGCGTTACCCAGATGGTCTATAAGCACGCGATTTCCACAATCGTGCCATCCAAGGCCATCAACCTCAACGGGGAAAACAGCAACGCCTGAGGTTATGGAAAATCCTGAAAAGGCTACGGTAAAGGCAGTCCTGGTCGGGGTTGACTTCGGTAAAGGCGGTTTTTCCGCCAGCCTTGAGGAACTGGAACTGCTTGCCAGGTCAGCTGGAGCGGAACCCGTGCAGACTGTGACTGCTAAACGTGCCAGTCCAGATGCCGCTTATTATGTCGGCAGTGGCAAGGTCGATGAAATCATACAGGCTGTCCATCTGTACGGTGCGGAAATGGTCATCTTCAACCATGCCCTGTCGCCGGCACAGCAGCGCAACCTTGAAAAAAGGCTTGATACCAGCATCGTTGACCGTACCAGCCTGATCCTTGATATTTTTGCACAGCGGGCAAAAAGCCATGAAGGGAAGGTCCAGGTTGAACTTGCCCAGCTGCAGCATCTGATGACACGCCTTGTCAGGGGATGGACGCATCTTGAACGCCAGAAAGGGGGCATCGGCCTGCGGGGACCGGGTGAAACCCAGCTTGAAACCGACCGCCGCCTGATTGGCGGCAGGGTCAAGATGCTGCGTTCCCGTCTGGACAGGCTTCAACGCCAGCGCGAGACCCAACGGCGTTCACGTAACCGGAGCCGGACATTTTCCATGTCATTGGTCGGTTATACCAATGCGGGCAAATCAACGCTGTTCAACGCCATGACAAAAGCAGGCACTTATGCCGCTGACCAGCTGTTTGCAACATTGGATACTACGTCAAGGCGGGTCTATATCGAGACTGTCGGCAATGTTGTCATTTCAGACACAGTCGGGTTCATCCGTGACCTGCCCCACCAGCTGGTAGCGGCATTCCGGGCAACGCTTGAAGAAACCATCCATGCCGACATGCTGCTGCATGTGGTCGATGCTTCCAGTGATATGCGGCAGGAACAGATTGAGCAGGTCAATCAGGTCCTGGAGGAAATCGATGCGCAGAAAGTGCCTCAGCTGCTTGTCCTGAACAAAATCGACCTGGCAGGGCTTGAACCGGGGATTGACCGCAACGAGGAAGGCAGGATCCGCAGGGTTTCAGTCAGTGCCGTGACTGGTGCAGGGCTTGATTTACTGCGTCAGGCGATTGCAGAATTTGCAGCGGATAATGCCAAAGTGCAGAAAGAGGGTGTTGAGGTGAAAGGGACTGTGCCGGATCCACGCTGGGATGCCACAGCTTCCTGAAACAGCCGCCTGTAGGTTTTTTTATGGAAAAGACAGCAGACATTTTCAATCCAGAACCGATAAGGGATGACCTTTTCGGTCATGGCAGCAGTTTCAACAATGAAGAGCCGCCACCGGATGTGGACAAGGCGTGGAAGAACTTCAACAAGAAACTGAACAGCCTGCTGCGCCTTAAGAAAAAGAAGAATGGAAACGGTGAGGACCCTGATCCGGAAAATGACGATCCGTACAATGACGCCCGCGGATTCCGCATCGTCATGGTGCTTTTTGCATTGCTGATCATGGTCTTCTGGATGGCATCCGGTATCTATATGGTCGATGAAGGCCAGTCAGCAGTCATCTCGACATTCGGCCGTTACAGCAAGACCACCTCATCAGGGATGGGATGGCATTTCCCTTGGCCAATCCAGACACACCGGTTTGTCGAAACAGGACATATCCAGATTGTCGAAGTCGGTTACCGTGAAAGCCTCTCAGCACGCAAGACAGACGAAGCGCTGATGATGACATCAGACCGCAAGATGGTCGAAATCCAGTTCTCTGTGCAGTACCGCATTACCAGCCCGACAGACTGGGTTTTCAACAACAAGAATCCTGAAGATATCATCCGGCTCTGTGCGGAAACCGCTTTCCGTGAAGCAGCTGTCACCCATACCTTCAAGGAACTGTTCTATGAAAGCCGTGACCAGGTGACGGCACAGGTCCGAGGACGCTTGGAAGAAATGCTGGGGAAATACCGGATTGGCATTGAGGTTGCTGGAATCACCGTCCAGAATGTCCGTCCTCCGCAGTCTGTCCAGGAAGTTTTCGCCGATGCAGAACATGCGCCGCAGGATGTGGAACGCATGAAGAATGAAAGCGAGAACTATGTCAGCAGCATTGTGCCGAAAACAAACGGTGAAGCGGAACAGATCAAGACAGAGGCAGAAGCCTATAAGAGGCAGGTGATTGTCCGGGCAGAGGCAGAAGCTGAACGTTTCCGTCAGATACTGCCGGAATACAGGCAGGCGCCGGCGGTCACCAAGGACAGGCTGTATCTGGAAACCATGGAACAGATTTATGCCAATACCGATAAAGTCCTGATTGATTCCCAGAAAAAGCCGGTTGTCCGCCTGCCTGTCTATAACAGTGGTGGTTATCCTGTCCGGGCTGAGGAACAGGGCGAATGCCCGCAGCAGGCACGGACCGCAACATTGCCTGATGGTTCTCCACAGCCAGCTGGCCAGCAGGGGAATACCGCTTCAGAAAGGCAGGAAACCACAGGAAACAATGACGGTCCAGCTTATCTTGGCGGTAGGCAAGACCGTTCAGACAGTGGCACCCGAAGCCGCGAGAACCGTTCAAGAGGAGGCCGTTCATGAAATATATCGGTATTCTGGTGGCTCTGGTGCTTCTTGCGACAGAAGCATACACAGGGTTTTATGTGGTTGACCAATCACAGTATGCCCTTGTCTTCGGGTTTGGACAGGTCCAGGCGGTTGTGACTGAGCCGGGGCTTTATATGAAATGGCCTATGCCGATCCAGAGAGAGATGCTGTTGGACAGCCGTATCCAGACAACCAGTACAACAGAACCGGAACATATCGTCACAGCTGACCGCGTCCATATCCTTGCGGATGCCATCATCAGATGGCGGATATCCGATCCCCAGCAGTATTATGTTTCCTTTGAAGCCAAGGAAGAAGTGGCACAGGACCGGATTGTCAAGGCAGCAAAGACTGCCATCAGTGAAGTGATGGCACGTCATACCTTTGCCGACACCTTGGTTGGGGAAAAAGGCGGGATTCCCAAAGAACTGACAGACCTGTTGGCGGAAAAGACCCGGAATACCGGCGTTGAGATTGTTGAGGCACGGCTTGAGCGCGTCAACTATACCGATGAGACAGCTGCAACCATCTATGAGCAGATGAAATCCGAAAAAGCGAAGGTTGCTGCGGAAATCCGTGCCAAAGGTGAGGAAGAAGCGAAGAAAATCCGTGCTGAGGGAGACCGCCAGCGTGTGGCTATCCTGAATGATGCTGAACGGGAAGCGGGCAGGATCCGGGGGCAGGGCGATGCGGAAGCCGCACGGATCCATGGGCAGGCCTATCGGGAAGACCCGGAATTCTACAGGTTCTACCGGAGCCTCCAGTCCTATCGTGAAAGCTTCAAGGACAAGAACAGGAATGTCCTGGTGCTGGATGCGTCCTCACCGTTTTTCAGGTTCCTGAAACATCGGACAGGTGAAAAATAACTCAACATACGGTCCTGATTGTATTATCATTTAACCTTTTTGCTGGAATGCTTTAATAATCATGCCCAATTGGCTTTTACCAGAGTTCATTGCGGATGTCCTGCCTTCTGAAGCCAGGAAAATGGAAGACCTGCGCCGCAGGGTCCTTGATGAGTTCCGTTCCTATGGATATGAATTCGTCATCCCGCCGATGCTGGAGTATCTTGAATCCCTGCTGACCGGGGTCGGCAAGGATACCGAGCTTGATACCTTCAAGCTCATTGACCAGCTGTCTGGCAAGACAATGGGTATCCGGGCTGATATGACCACACAGGTGGCGCGTATTGATGCCCATCTCATGAACCGGAGCAGGGTTGTCCGTCTCTGTTATGCGGGCAGTATCCTGCATACACGGCCATCAGGCCTCCAGGCGACCCGTGAACCCCTGCAGGCAGGCGCAGAGCTTTTCGGCTGTGCGGGCATCCAGGCAGATGCAGAAATCCAGAAACTGGCGCTGTCAACCCTGAAGGCGGTTGGGCTTGCTGATGTCAACCTTGACCTGAGCCATGTCGGCGTCCTCAAGGCGATTGTCTCTTTGGACCCACAGGCAAAAGCCCATGAAGCGCAGCTCTTCGACATGCTTGAGACAAAAGACATGCCTGGACTGTCGGAACTGACAGCGGACTTCCATGAAAACACCCGTAAGGCATTGCTGGCCCTGCCAGAGCTTTATGGTGATGTCTCCATCCTTGAGAAGGCCCGGGCGGTCCTGCCACAGGTCGATGGCGTCTCCAGTGCACTGCGTGAGCTGGAGTACCTGGCAGGGCAGGCAGAGAGTGACAAAGTGACAATCGACCTTGCCGACATGCATGGCTACCACTATCACAGCGGAATCATGTTTGCCGCCTATATCCCGGGACTGCCCAATGCGATTGCACGTGGGGGACGCTATGATTCTGTATCAGAGGCATTTGGACGTTCCCGCCCGGCAACAGGCTTTTCCCTGGATATCCGGGAACTTGCAAGGGTCCTGCCGGCTGCTGAGAAGCGTCCTGCAGTGATGGCTCCCTGGAGCGATGACCCTGCCTTGGCGAAAAAAGTCAGCGAGCTGCGCAAGGCAGGTGTCACAGTCATTTATAATTTACAGAACTCTGTCCATCGGACAGATGAATTCGCTTGCGGTCAGCGCTTGGAACAGGATGCATCCAGTGGAGACTGGGTACTGAAAACCATAAGTAACAAATGAGTTGAAAAATGGCCAGAAATGTAATTGTAGTCGGAACCCAATGGGGCGACGAAGGTAAAGGTAAAGTCGTTGACTGGTTGACAGACCACGCCCAAGGTGTTGTCCGTTTCCAAGGCGGGCACAATGCAGGGCATACACTGGTTATCGGTGGTCAGAAAACCGCGCTCCAGCTGGTGCCGTCTGGCATTATGCGCCCAGGCACTGCCTGCTATATCGGCAATGGGTGTGTCCTTTCCATCCCAGACCTGCTGAGGGAAATCGACAAGCTTGAAGCCGCTGGTATCGAAGTCGTCTCCCGGCTCAAGATTTCAGAATCTTGCCCGTTGATCCTGCCATATCATGTCGCACTTGACCTTGCCCGTGAACTGAAACGGGGCAGTGCGAAGATCGGGACAACCGGCAAAGGTATCGGTCCAGCATACGAAGACAAAGTCGCACGCCGCGCCATCCGGGTCGCTGACCTGCTCAAGCCGGATACATTTGCGGAAAAACTCAAGCAGAATATGGATTACCATAATTTTGTCTTGGAAAACTATCTGGGTGCCGAGCCAGTCAGTTACAAGAAGACGCTTGATGATACGCTGGCGATGGTTCCACGCGTCAAGCCATTGATTGCAGACATCTCTTCCGCCCTTAACAAAGCCTATGCAGAAGGTGCGAACCTGCTGTTTGAAGGCGCACAGGGCAGCCTGTTGGACGTTGACCATGGCACCTATCCCTATGTCACTTCCAGCAACTGTGTTGCCGGCAATGCAGCAGCCGGTGCAGGCATCGGTCCCGGCATGCTTCATTACATCCTGGGCATCACAAAGGTCTATACCACCCGCGTCGGAGCAGGTCCTTTCCCATCTGAACTGGATACCAATGTCGGTATCGGCAAGCACCTGTCAACTGTCGGCATGGAGTTCGGTACCGTCACCGGCCGTCCACGCCGTTGTGGCTGGTTTGATGCCGCATTGCTGCGCCGTTCCGCACAATTGAATGGACTGAGCGGTCTCTGCCTGACCAAGCTGGATGTCTTGGATGGCCTGGAAACCATCAAGATCTGTGTTGGCTATAAAGTGGATGGCAGGGTCATTGATATCTTCCCGTCCAATGCAGATGATGTGGCCCGTTGTGAACCCATCTATGAAGAAATGCCTGGCTGGAAAGAAAACACCATCGGCACCAAACGCTTTGAAGACCTGCCGCAGAATGCGCAGAACTATATCAAGCGCATCTCTGAATTGGTCGACCGGCCGATTGCCATGGTTTCCACTGGACCTGACCGCGAAGAAACCCTGGTCCTGCAGCATCCATTCAAGGAATAAGGACAATATACGGCATCAGCCAGAACCTGATAAAAACGGGGCAGGAAGATTTTTTTCCTGCCCTTTTCTGTCAGAGGATGGCTTATGCCATATCAAGCCTATCTGCGGTGACCGCCGAAGCCATCACGATGCTGGCGTCCACCACCGTACTATATAAAGTCACCATGCTGGCCGCTGTTGCCACCTCAGTTAACAATCTGGCTTTCCGTAAATCCGTTGGGACAGGCATCCACAGGTTTTGACAGGAAGCAGGGTTTTCATCCAGGTTGTTTTTGGGGAACAAGGATCATGCAAGCTTTATTTCTGCCATAAATTTTTTTAAATAAGAATAATTCTTACTTGCATTTATAAAGATGATGGGTTAGAATGCTTCCCGTAGACTTGAAAAGCATTGGTCCAGAACGTCTCCTCTGGTCAATACAGGTCTGCGTTATGCCAGTCTTTTTACCTAGCCCGTTGAACTGTCAGCGGGTTTTTTTTCATTCTGGAATCTGTTGCCTCATCCATCATGCTTGTCCATTTCCCTGACCATGTCTGCAAATAGGTCAAGAAACGGAATCACAATCGATTCTTCTGGTTCATAAGGCAGTTTTTCCCATACTGTGCGGCTTTTTGCCATCTCAATAATCCTGAGAAGAAACCGCACATCCTCAGATAAGGAAGAGGCTTCCCAAGGCATATCTTTTATATCAAAACCGGCAGTTCCCGGTGCCACATTATTGATGTCTTTCCTGTCTTTTAAAAAAGAAATCATTTCCTTCTGTGACTGTGTCTGCCCAATGGTTCCAGAGGCATAAATCAGTAATTCCAGAAAACAATCCGTTCCCTGATTCGACATTGACAGCCATCTATCGACCGGCGCTGTATCATCCAATCTTATGATGTTGCCCATATTCCTCCTTCATAAATCCTGGTTTGCCTCCGCCATGACTTTCCCGCTTGGCGTTTTTCACAGTCATCGTCCAGAAACCGATACGGAAATCCTTTGAGGATGTTTATCCACAACAGCCTGTTGAAAAACCAGAGGATAACATCTGTATAACCAAGGGAAAAACGGTGGAGATCTGAAAATGATTTAGTTGAAAATAAGAATCATTTGCAAATAAAAGGGTTATTGCCTATAATCCTTCCAGAAGATTGGAGGAAGCCCTATGATTTTTTTCTCCGCCTCTTTTCAGCAGGTTTCCATCAGTCTTCGGTTGCCCGCAAAAGAAACGCCCGATGCGCTCTGCACATCGGGCGTTTTTCCGTAGGTTCTGTCATTCCCCGGCAGACTGCTGGAAAACCGTCTTCGAATCAGGGGCTCCGTTGGTCATGCCACAGAGGAAATCCGCCCGTTTCCCGAGTTGGCTGTCATGATAGGCATCTCCTGTCATTGCACGCCATTCAGCTTTCTGCAGGGCGTGTTTCTGGTTGGTCCATTCCGTTGTGTTTTTCCCGTCCAGGTAAATGAATTTGCTGGAAAGGGTGATGACCTGCCGCTTTTCACAGTCTGCCTGCTCATAACCGACATACATCGTATCGCCATCTTTCAGGTTGATGGGAACCTCAATGACCAATCCAGTGTGGTCCTGGACATCCTGTGGGGTAGGGGCAATTGCATAGATGCGGTTGCTTACGGTCGTATCAATCATCTGGGCATGGCTTCTGATCCAGTCATAATCCATGAACACACCATCAGGCAGCCCTGCTGCATAAGCAGGGAAGCACGCCAGCATCATGCAGGTTGCTGTCAGACGTCTCATCATCCGTTTCCAGTCAGTTATGGCGCGTTTTATTCCTTGATGACCAGCATCTCATCCAAAGGAACCCTTGGGGAACGGTAACCGTTCATGGCAATGTCAGAAGCATAGCCAAGACCGACACCGATGGCGACCAGCTCATCGTCTGGGATACCCAGATAGCTGCGGACCATTTCAGGGAATTTCACAAACTCATAAGCAGGGATGGAATCAATCCCTCTGCTGGCAGCGCTCAGCATCAGTGTCTGTTCAAAGCCGCCCATATCCATGATTGCCCATTCAGGGGAGCCTTTTGGAATGGTGATGTAAACGGCTGCCCCACACCGGTAGAGGCGTCCTTGCGCCGCATTGAATTCTGTGAAGTCATTGTTCAGGTAGGTGCCGAGATGTGTCCCAAGCGTCTGCATGTTCTTCAGCGGGAAAGCACCGAAAGATTCCCGGGGAGCCCGCTTGAAATCCGAGTTGCCGCCCTCTCCTGCCTGAACCTTGGCAAGGTGGTCTTTCTTGATGGCTTTCAAGGTATCACCGGTTGCGATATAGACTTTCCAAGGTTGGGAGTTGACCCAGGAAGGCGCCCATTGGGCTTCTTCGACAATCGCTTTCAAAACAGCTTTATCAATCGGTCTTTCATCGAAATCCCGGATAGAGCGGCGTTTCTTCACTGCTTCACTGAATTCCATATGATTCTCCTCAATATGCGTTTGACCTGGATATTCTAAATCAAGCTGGCTTGGATGGGTAAGGCTTGCGGCTGATGGAGAAACGGCATGGCATCAGGAATTTTCCGCCCACCATAGGCAGGCATCAGGAAAACAGGACCCCGAAGATGCTTATGACCGGCTGATGGTCAGTTGTAGAAGTCGTCGTCGCCGAAAGAAGCGGTACTGCTGCTTGACGGGGTCCGGCTGCTGCCGAAAAAGGACCTTGAACTGGAATTGTCATGCACCAGCCAGTCCTTGATATGCTGGGCATCGACAATGCGTGCGCCTTTTGGTCCGACCACATTCAGCAGGACCATCACAATCGGACGGCGGTCAATGGTTGTCTTCATCACGAGGCATTGCCCGGCTTCACGGATATAACCGGTCTTCTGGACCTGGATTTTCCAGCTTGAACTATGGGTCAACCGGTTGGTGCTGCCATAACTCAGGTTCTTCTCACCATCGTAAACCGTATGGTATTCCGCTGTGGAGTATTTACGGATAAGCGGATGTTCTGCCGCAGCCATGACCAGTTTGGCAAGGTCCCGGGCGCAGGAGACATTCTGCGGGGAAAGGCCATTGGTGTCCACATATTTGGTATTCGTCATCCCCAGGATAGCCGCTTTCAGGTTCATGGCTTTGATGAATTCTTCCCTGCCACCAGGATAATAGCGTCCCAGTGCGGAAGCGGCGCGGTTCTCGGAGCTCATCAGGGCAAGATGCAGCATTTCCTTCCGGGGCAGACGTGTACCGATTTTCAGCCTTGATCCGGTTCCCTTGAGATGGTCGATATCCTCAGAGGAGATTTCCAGGATCTGGTTCATATCCTGCATCGCCTCAACAACCACCAAGGCCGTCATCAGTTTTGTGATGGAAGCCATCGACATGCGTGAGGTGCTGTTGCGTTCGTAAAGGATTTTCAGTTTGTCCTCATCCAGCACCAGTACCGCCTTCGCACGCGTTTCAGGGCCATTCGGTGTTTCACCCACATAAATCGGTCTCTGGCTTGGCAGGGAAGCATTGGCTGGCGTATTGAAGACCGCCGGCATGCTGCTGGACCTGCCGAAAGAAGAAATCGGTGGCGTAACAGAAGCTGACTGCGGGGCCGCTGTCTTGAAGGTGCTGGCTGAATGGTTGGAACTGCCTGACGTTAAGAAGGGAGGCAACGGGTCAGCCGAGATGGTGCGTACTGCCTGGACAGGCGGCTTGTAAGTGTTCTGGACAACTGGCTGCGTATGTGTGTATGCAGGCGCATAAGCTGTCTTGGTGGCAGTAGAAGACGTTTTTGGGGAAGGATGCTGGGCAACCGTCTTCACAGGCGTATGTTTTGCTGCAACAGTCTTCGCCGGAGCGGTTTTCACCGGCTGCTTGGCAGGATGATGGTCTTTGCCATGGGCAGCGGCAACCGTTTTCCTTTGGTTTTTCCCAGCTTTTTCCTTGGCAGGTGCAACCGTCTTGGCGTGGGCGGTCTTGGATGCTGGCTTCGTGGCAGCTTTCCCTTTATCCGCTTTTTTCGCCACCGTTTTAGCCGGCTTGCTGACTTTTGAAACGGCCTTCTTCGTGTCCGCTTTCCTGGCAGGGGCTGCCATGGTTATTTTCTTCACGGACGCAGATACAGGGGATGTTGCGAAGGCGCCTGCCACCAACATTGCCAGTAATCCCACTGTAAATTTCCGCATAACCAAGCACCTCCTCTTTAAAGTATTCCAGTATACCGAAAATCGACCGTCAGAAAAAATGAAAAAATGTAAAAAACCGTAATCACCGTGCGTTGATAGCTGTTTTTCCTCATCCATTCTGGAAAGAAAACAGATACCGGGCATAAATGGTCAAGGCCTTTGGTGGCAGGGGAGAAAAAGCGTATAGCCGTAAACCGCTTCTGCGGTATGATTACATTTTCCTTTGTCCTTCTTTGTTCCTCGTGAAATTAACGTCCATCAAACTGTCAGGATTCAAGTCGTTTGTTGATCCGACAACCATCCGTTTCCAGGGTAAGCTGAACGGGATTGTCGGTCCGAATGGCTGTGGGAAATCCAATATCATGGATGCCGTCCGCTGGGTGCTCGGGGAATCCCGTGCGTCTGAACTGCGTGGCGAGTCGATGAAAGACGTCATTTTCAACGGGACCACGACCCGGAAACCAGCCGGCAGGGCTTCTGTGGAGCTGGTGTTCGACAACAGCGATGGACGGATCGGTGGACAGTGGGGGAAATACACCGAGCTGGCTGTCCGTCGGGTATTGACCCGTGATGGCGGTTCCACCTATTCCATCAATGGTACAACCGTCCGCCGACGGGACATCCATGACATTTTCCTCGGAACAGGCCTGGGACCCCGGGCTTACGCCATCATCGGCCAGGGCATGATTTCCCGCATCATCGAGGCACGTCCGGAAGAACTCCGCACATTCCTGGAAGAAGCCGCTGGTGTTTCCAAATACAAAGAGCGCCGCAAAGAGACCGCCCGCCGGCTTGCGGATTCCCAGGAAAACCTCAACCGTGTCCTTGATATCCTTGCCGAGCAGGAACAGCAGCTTGAGCGGCTCCAGCAACAGGCGGAACTTGCGGCGCATTACAGCGACCTGTCTGGACAGCGTGACCGGCAGCAGCAGTTCCTGTGGCTCCTGCAGAAACAGCACAGCGAGCAGGAACAGGTGTCATTGATCCAGCAGACCGATAAGGCAAGGACAGAACTTGAAGGCATCCGGACAGGAATCACCCACTGTGATGCGGAACTGGAAAAGCTCCGTGTCGAGCATGACAACGCCAACAAGGCACTGCATGAGGCACAGGGCAGCCTGTACAGCATCAATGCGGAAATCGGCAGCCTGACCGCCCAGATTGATTACATTGCGGAGACCCGTAAGCGCCTTGAGTCCCAGATAACCGCTTTTGAAGCACAGAAGGCAGAATGGTCGAAACAGGTCCCAAGTTTTACTGCAGAACTGGAAGGCATCAAAGAAAAACTGGCGGAACAGCAGGTTGTCCAAGAGATGGCAGAAGAGCGTCTGGCGGAACAGCAGGCGGGGCTGCCACACTACGAAGAAACCTTGGAGAAACGCCGGCAGGAAGAACTGCTGCTGAAAGAAGCCTGCCAGCAGATACAGCGTCAGATAGCCGTTGCTGCCAATACGCACAAGAACCTGACGGATACCCTGACAGAAAGCAGCCTCAAGCGGGAAAAACTGGTTGGGCAGCGTGACCAGCTCCAAGAGCCGGACAGTGCGCTGCTGCAGGAACAGATAGCGGCGAGGGAAGAAACCGGACAACGGCTGCAGGAACTGCAATACCAGCAGGAAAGCCTGGAAGAAGAACTGCCGGCGTTCCAGGAAGCCAGGAACCAGGCAATGACCCGGGTCCATCAGTGCCGTGAAGCCGTCATCCAGCATGAGAGCCGGTTGAATGCACTCCGTCAGATAGCAGAGAAAACCGGTCAGCGTGGCAAACTCGACCAATGGCTCAGGGAAAACCAGCTGGATGGTTTCCAGCCTTTCTGGCGGCATATCACCAGTGAACCGGCATGGGAAACCGCTGTCGAGACTGTCTTGGCGGAAAGGATGCAGTCCATTGAACTGTCTCGGCTGGAATGGACGGAAGCCTTTGCCCGTGGCACATTGCCTGCACGGCTCAGTTTCCATCATGTCCCACAGGCACAGGAAGCCAGTCAGGATACAGTAATGGAAGCAGAAGGACTGGATACCCTGCTGTCCAAGATAAAGACAGACCGTCCCTACCTGATGCCTGTCCTGCGCAGCTGGCTGCATGGCATCTATGCTGCTCCCGACTTGGCAACAGCCGTCAGGGACCGCCGTCAATTGCCTGCAGGAGCCTGTTTCGTCGTGCCGCAAGGGCACCGGATCGATCAATACAGTGTCCGTCTCTATGCGATGGAATCGGAAGCCGAAGGCTTTTTTTCACGTTATCAGGAAATCACCCGCCTTGAAGCAGATTCAGGCAGGCTTGATGATGAGCTGAAACAGGCGGCAGCCAGCCTCCAGGATGCGGAACGCCAGCTAGATGACCGGCAGATGAAGGCACAGCGTCTAAGCCAGGATATCGGACGGCTGACTCGACAGCTGAACGAAATCCGCTTCGCCATCCTCAAGGAAGAAGAACGCCAGCGCCATTATGCGATGCAGCAGGAGCAGATCATGCAGCTGCTCAGCGCATTGGATGAAGACAGCCAGGAAAAACAGGCTGAAATCGCGGTACAGGAACAATTGCTTGAAGAACTGGACCTGCAGCTGGTCGGGAAGCAGGAAAAAGAAGATACCTTCCATGAGACCGTTGTTGCCGCAGAAGAGGAACTGATGCGTGCCCGTGAAACCTGCCATGAAATCGAGAAGCAGGTGCAGCAGGCGGTCTTTGCCCAGCAGACAATGCGGCTCCGGCAGGAAGAGATAGACCGTCAGGCCAAGATGGCGGCCGTACAGGTACAGCGGGCGGAAGAAGGGATTACAGCCAACCGGCAGGAACTGGAGAAACTGGAAAACAGTATCCAGGAAAACAGGCTCCAGTCACTGCTGGACAAGCGGATGGGCCAGGAACAGCTGCTGGCAGACAGGCGCAATGCACTGGATGGCACTGCCCAGCAGTTACGGACAGTCATGGAAGAACGGATGCGGCTTGAGCAGCAGGTACAGCCACAGCAGGACCGTATTGTGGCATTGCAGCTCAAGGAACAGGAAGCCCGGTTGAATGCTGAGCAGCAGGCGCAGAAACTGCAGGAAGCCGGGGTCATTGAGGCAGAACTGATGCCGCTTATGCCTGCCAATGCCAGACCATCATCCCTTCAGGCGGAAATCACAAGGCTGACAGCTGAAATCAATGCATTGGGTCCCGTCAACCTGGCGGCTGCCCAGGAACTCAAGGAAGGGCGGGAACGCCGGCAGTACCTTCAGGAACAGCACCAGGACCTGACCGATGCCATCACGACATTGGAAGATGCCATCAAACGCATCGACCGGGAGACCCGCCAACAGCTGCGGGATACCTTTGACAGGGTCAACCAGTCGCTGGATGAACTGTTCCCGGTCCTGTTCGGGGGCGGCAAGTCCCAGCTTATCATGAGCGGCGATGAAATCCTGGACGCCGGCATCCAGATCATGGCGCAGCCGCCTGGCAAAAAAAATGCGACAATACACCTGCTTTCCGGGGGCGAAAAAGCATTGACGGCACTGGCGTTGGTCTTCTCACTGTTCCAGTTGAATCCGGCGCCGTTCTGCCTGCTTGACGAAGTGGATGCACCGTTGGATGATGCCAATACGGCACGGTTCAGCAGTCTGGTGACGAAAATGTCTGGGCAGACCCAGTTCCTGTTCATTTCGCATAACCAGATTGCCATGGAAATGGCGGAAGAGCTCATTGGCGTGACCATGCAGGAAAAAGGCGTTTCCCGCATCGTCAGTGTCGATCTCAGCAGTGCAGGGGAATTCGCAGAAAAGGGGTAACCGCATGAAAGGACTGACAGATTTACAGCTGATCCTCATTGCAGGAGGGTCCATCCTGATATTGTTCATCATCATCTATAACCGGATCCGTGCCAACCGCCTGCGCAAGGCAGAGATTGCCCGCCGTCTGGCGGAAGAAGCCGCAGAGAAAGCGGAAACTGCACCGGAAAATGGTCCAGGAAAGGCAGTTGAACCTGGAGAGATGGTCGATACTGTCATGGCGCAGATAGAAGAGTCGGAAAAGGCGGCTGTTGAGGAATCCCTTGTCTCAGGGATGCGCGAGTTCCCGGTCGATGACATCATTGAATGTGCCATCACCATCACCCCGGAATCGGAAGTGCCCGCGGAAAAAATCCTGCCATTGCTCCAGTCCTGGCAATATGCCGGCAAGATGCCCGTGCGTTTTGTCGGGCTGACCGATGATGAGAACGGTCAGAAGAACTGGCATGCCATCCGCCCATCCCATACCTACAGCCAGTTCAGGGCCTGTGTCCTGCTGGCGAACCGTCACGGTGCGCTGACAGACATCGAATTCTCGAGCTTGATTGCCCAACTGAACCATCTGACGGCTGACATCGATGCCGAGATGGATGTGCCTGATATGGAAAAAGTGATTGACCAGGCAAAGCAGCTGCATGAATTTGTCTCGAACCATGATGCGAAAATCTGGCTCAGCATCCAGCCGAACGGGCAGCCATGGACCCGGGAACAGGTGACAGCGGCGCTTGAAAAATACCAGTACCAGCCCCGTCCAGACGGTACCTGGGTCAAGAATGACCCGGAAGAAGGGGCGGAATGTGAGCTTTTCCTGATAGGGACCTTCAGCAAGAAAGATTCAGACAAAGTCCTGAGCCTTATCCTGTTCCTTGATGTCCCCTGCATCCCCCGTGAAAAAGACCCGTTCCACCAGATGGTTTCCTGTGCACAGGTACTCTGCAAGGAACTGGACGGCACATTGGTCGATGAAAAAGGCAATGTCCTGACCGATGCATATGTCACTGCCATCGCTGGGCATCTTGAACAGTATTACCAGGTGATGCAGTCTGCTTCCCTGCATGCAGGTTCACTGCGTTCCCTCCGGCTTTACAGGTTGCAGGCAGTATGACAACCTTGGACTTGTTTGCAGACCTGCCTCCCGCCAGTCCTGAAGAAAAGGCACAGCAGCTCCGCAGGGACCTTGAGCGTTACAGCCATGCCTATTATGTGCTGGACAACCCGATAGTCCCTGACTCGGAATATGACAGGCTTTACCGTGAACTGCAGGCGTTGGAAGCAGCCCATCCTGAATTGGTGACACCGGAATCGCCCACCCAACGGGTAGGTGGAGCGCCATTGGCACAGTTCGAGAAAGTCCAGCACCGGATTCCGATGCTTTCCCTCCAGAACGGCTTCAATGCTGCTGAAATCGAGGCATTTGACCGGCGGGTCACTGAAGAACTCGGCACTGCAGCGGTTGAGTACACTGCAGAACTCAAGTTTGATGGGCTGGCAGTCAATCTCCGTTATGAAAAAGGCATCCTGGTCCAGGCAGCGACACGGGGTGACGGTACTACCGGGGAAAACATCACAGCGAATGTCCGGACCATCCAATGCATCCCCCTGCGCCTCGATACAGACCAGCCGCCTGCATTGCTGGAAGTCCGTGGGGAAGTCCTGATGTACAAACAGGATTTCCAGGAACTCAACAGGCGGCAACGGGAAAACGGGCAGAAAGAATTTGTCAATCCGCGCAATGCAGCGGCAGGCAGCCTGCGCCAGCTGGATTCAAAGATCACCGCTTCCCGGCGGCTGCGCTTTTTCGCCTATGGCCTGGGAGAGCTGGAAGGGGCAGCTCTGTTGCAGTCACAGCAGCAGATGCTGGACTGGTTCATGCAACTGGGGCTGCCGGTCTGTCCTGAAAGGAAGACCGTGACAGGTTATCAGGGATTGATCGACTTTTTCAATGACATCCATGCCCGGCGGGATACCCTGCCGTATGAGATTGATGGCGTGGTTTATAAAGTCAACCAGCTGGCACAGCAGCAGAAACTGGGTTTTGTTTCCCATGCGCCACGGTTTGCACTGGCGCATAAATTCCCAGCCCAGGAAATGCTGACCCAGGTGCTGGATATCGATGTGCAGGTAGGGCGGACCGGTGCCATCACACCTGTCGCACGGCTCAGCCCTGTATTTGTCGGTGGTGTCACCGTCACCAATGCCACCCTGCACAACGAAGAAGAAGTCAGGCGCAAAGATATCCGTATCGGCGATACCGTCATCGTCCGGCGGGCGGCGGATGTCATCCCTGAAGTGGTGGCATCTGTGTTGGAGAAACGTCCAGCCGATGCGCGGGAATTCGTGATGCCGACCCATTGCCCGGTCTGCGGTGCACCGGTCATCCGTCCAGAAGATGAAGCCGTTGCCCGCTGTTCTGGTGGCTGGATCAACTGCCCGGCGCAGAAGAAACGGGGGCTGGAACTGTTTGCCTCCCGCAAGGCGATGAACATCGAGGGGTTGGGGGAACAGCTGATTGACCAATTGGTTGACAAGGCGGTCATCCAGGACGCCGCTGACCTGTTCACCCTGGATGTCCCGACATTGGCGGCATTGGACCGCATGGCGGAAAAATCCGCCGCCAACCTGGTCGCAGAATGTGAGAAAGCCAAGGAAACCACCTTGGCGAGGTTCCTTTATGCACTGGGTATCCGTCATGTCGGGGAAACCACCGCACGGACACTGGCGGAACATTTCGGCAGCCTCCGCGCCATCATCGATGCCACGGAAGAACAGCTGTTGCAGGTCGAGGATATCGGTGGTACCGTTGCTGCATCCATCAAGGCTTTCTTTGCCGATGAACATTCGATGGCGTTGGTCAACCGGCTGCTGGCAAACGGTGTCCATTGGGCGGAAGGCGAGGGCAGGAAACAGGAACAGGTGCTGGCAGGCAAACGGTTTGTGCTGACAGGCACCCTGCCGACACTGACCCGTGATGCTGCTTCAGAACTGATCCTCAGTCTGGGCGGGAAAGTCAGCGGCTCCGTTTCCAAGAAAACCGATTATGTGCTTGCCGGGGCAGAGGCCGGCAGTAAACTGGAAAAAGCGCAGTCCCTTGGCATCACCATCCTGAGTGAGGAAACCTTCCTTGAGATGGTCAAGGCGGGAAAACAGGCATAACGCAGAACAGCAACGATAAACGGTAAAAAGACATGAGCGTCAGAAAAATCCTGAAAATGGGCAGACAGCTTCTGCTCGAAGAATCAGAACCCATCACTGAGTTCGATACCCCGGAACTCCATCAGCTGGTTGCAGACCTCTGGGAAACCATGAAAGCCACTGAAGGGGCTGGGCTGGCGGCACCGCAGATCGGTGTGCTCAAGCGGGTTGTCGTCTTCGGCTATGACAAGGACTACCACCCAGAAAACATGAATGAAATCCCTGCAACCGTCTTGGTCAATCCGAAACTGACCCCGCTGACCGAAGAATTCGAAGAACGGTGGGAAGGTTGCCTTTCCATTCCAGGGATGCGTGGTGCGGTGCCCCGTTACACCAAGGTCCGTATCGATGCCTATGATGTGACCGGCAAGCCTTTTTCCTGTGAGGCGACAGGTTTCCATGCCCGGGTTGCCCAGCATGAATGCGACCATCTGGATGGCATCCTTTACCCGATGCGGATGCTTGATCTCGACTGCTTCGGTTTCAACGATGCCTTTGAAGCAGACGAACAGGAAGAGCAGCAGCGCTGACAGGACCGGGGCGGTTATTCATCATTGCCCATCATCAGGCAGACCATCTTTCCGGGGAAGGCAATGAAGAGAATGTCTTCCATGAAGTAAAAGCGTCCCAGTCCCCCATTACATTGGCTTAAAGCGTCAACGAGTTTCTTATCGTGTGTCAGCCTGAAAATGCCGGTTGCTTTTCCGAGGTCAAACTGCATCCAGTGGACCAGGCCTTCCACAATCCTGGGTTCGTTTGTGCCAAGCCAGGCAGTCAGGGTCTCTTCCAGTGTTTCATTTGTCAGGACGTTTTCCAGGAGTTCCATCGGGACATGGAAGTGTTCTGTAAAAAAGCCGGCATAGTCCGACTGGTCCATGCAGAGGGTTTCGATATAAGAAGGTCCTATCCAGGTGGAACAGGAAGACGCCATATGGAAAAGGCCATCGAGATAATTGGTGAACCGGATATTCTCTTCGGAGAGTTTGAATCTGGGCTTGTCCATATTGGTAACTCCTGCACTCAAAACGATTCATCTGGACGGAGGTAACGCCATTTCCCCGGCGGGAGGGCGCCCAGCCTGACCTTACCGATACGCACCCGTTTCAGGCCAATGACTTTCAACCCAACCGCCTCGCACATCCTGCGGATCTGACGCTTCTTGCCTTCCCGCAGGACAAAACGCAGCTGGTCTTCATTCTGCCAGTCCACCTTCGCGGGTTGCAATGCCTTGCCATCCAGCTTCAGCCCATGGCGGAGCAGCTGCAGGTCTTTGTCAGGCAGCCGTCCCGGTTTCTGGTAACGCACCCGGACCA
This sequence comes from Oxalobacter sp., assembly GCA_018384065.1. Taxonomy (GTDB): domain Bacteria; phylum Pseudomonadota; class Gammaproteobacteria; order Burkholderiales; family Burkholderiaceae_D; genus Oxalobacter. The sequence goes on along the minus strand of JAHAYL010000020.1, from coordinate 4,371 downwards.
GATATTCCTTGTCCGTCGTCGAATCCTCACCAATCAATTTCTTTGCGATGCGTCCATCCTGCGTCAGCACCAGCAGGCCGACCGAATCGATGTCCAGCCGTCCAGCAGGCACCAATCCCCGTTTCTGGGACGGCTTGAAACGGATTTTTGCCGTATCTTCTTCCCAATGGGAATCTGCGTTCACCAGGGCAACAGCAGGCGTATAGCCGTCTTCCGCCTGCCCGCTGACATAACCGACCGGCTTGTTGATCAGGATGGTCACCCGTTCAGACTGTTCGCGCGAAGCCCGCTTGTCCACCGTGATTTTCTGGTGCGGCAGGACCTTGCTGCCCAGCTGGGAAACCACCTCACCATCCACACGGACCCAGCCACGCTCAATCCAGGCATCAGCCTCCCGACGGGAACAGAGCCCCAGTTCAGACATACGTTTCGACAATCGGACAGGTTCACTCATCAAAAACACCTCTAAAACAGATCAAGTCACCCGGCGTTGATCCTCAGCACATCAATCATGTCCCGTTCAAACTGGATCTGCAGGCGGGGTTGCTGGAGGGTTTCGCCATCAATCAGGAAAACATCCTCGATGCGTTCACCCAGCGTCATGATTTTCGCCGTATGCAGGTTGATCCGGTGGCGGCTGAAAACCCGGGCAATCGCATAGAGCAGCCCCCGATAGTCATTCCCGGTGATGCTGAGCACAAACCTGCCGCCGGCATCCGGACGCAGGTCGATGGAAGGCGTGACCGGGAAAATCCGGGATTTCCGCGACAGCTTCGGCTGGGAAGGTTCCGGCAGGGGACCGGTCGATTTCAGGATTTCCGTCAGGTCATGTTCCACCTGCGGGGTGATGTCCCGGTAATTCTTCTCAAATCCTTGGCGGGTTACCACAAACGTATCCAGCGCATACTGGTGTCCAGTCGTATGGATCTTCGCATCCAGGATGGCATAGTTCTTCCGGTCGAAATAACTGCATATCCAGGCGAACAGGTCAGGACGGTCTGGCATATACACCACCACCTGCAGCCCCTCACCGGTCGGGGACAGGCGGCATTTCACAACCGGTTCCTTCGATGCCATCTGCTGGTACAGCGTCCGGGTATGCCAGGCGATATCCGAAGGGTCATTCCGCAGGAAATACACAATATCCAGCTGTTTCCAGAATGCATCACTGGCAGATTCCGGCAGTCCGTAGAAACGGAGCTGGGCTTTTGCCGCCTGTTGCCGTTTCGCCAGTTCATGGTCAACAGAAAGCGCCTCACCGCCCAAGACCCGCTTGGTCTGCACCAGCAGGTTTTCCATCAGCTTGCCTTTCCAGGCATTCCAGATGTTCGAGGCAGTCCCCCGGATATCCGCCACCGTCAGCAGGAACAGGGCAGTCAGATGCCGGTCATCCCCGACAATACCGGCGAACGCATTGATGACTTCCGGATCAGACAGGTCACGTTTCTGCGCATAGGTTGACAGCGTCAGGTGTTCCCTGACCAGGAACACCACCAGTTCCGTATCCTCTGCCGTCATCCCATGCTGTACACAGAAACGCTGGGCATCCCGCATCCCAAGCTGCGAATGGTCGCCTCCCCGTCCCTTGGCGATGTCGTGGAAGAGGGCGGCGACATACAGCACCCACTGACGGCTGAACCCCGTCATCAGATGGCTGCACAGCGGATTCTCATGTGCATACCGTGCCTGTGAGAAATGATGCAGGTTCTCAAGCACCTTGAGCGTATGCTGGTCAACCGTGAACTGATGGAACAGGTCATATTGCATCTGACCGACAATCTTGCCGAAATTCGGCAGGTAACGTCCCAGGATGCCCATGCGGTTCATATATTCCAGCGTCCGGACAGCAAACCGTTCAGACTGGAGGATCTTCAGGAAAAAAGCATGGTTTACCCGGTTGCTGCGGAAAGACTGGTCGATATTCATCCGCGCATGCCACATCGCCCGCAGGGTCCGGACAGTCATCTCTTTCAGGTCAGCCCGCTGTGACAGCAGGTAGAACGCCTCAAAGATTGCAGAAGGGTGTTTGGCGAACACCGTATCTGAGGCAATGTCCAGCAGACCGTTCACCTCATTGAAACGGTCATTGAGCCTGACAGTGACCTGCGGTTTCGGGAACAGCCTGGTCTGCAGGTTCTGCAACAGGATCATATTCAGCTGGCAGACTGAATGCGCCGCCCGGTAATACCGCTGCATCATACATTCACTCGCCGTCCGGGCATCCAGCAGCTGTCCCTTCTTGCGGAACCCGAAAGTGCTGGCAACCGGCATCTGCAGGTCAAACAACAGGCGGTCTTCCGCCCGCTTTGCCTGGATATGCAGACGGATGCGGATATCCTTGAACGCCCGTTCCTTCTTGCGCAGCTGCTGCGCCTCAGAAGCCGTCAACAGCCCCTTTTCTGCCAGCTCGTTCCATGAAAAACCGAGTTTCGCCGCCTTTGCCACCCACAGGATCACATGCAGGTCGCGCAGACCGCCTGGACCTTCCTTGCAGTTCGGTTCAAGGCTATAAGGCGTGTCACCGAACTTCAGGTGCCGTTGCCGGGTTTCCAACGTCTTCGCAATGAAAAACGCCTGCGGGTCCATCGCTTCATCATAGCGTTCCTTCATCTGGCGGAACAGTTTCCGGCTCCCGGTCACAAAACGGGCTTCCAGCAGGCTTGTCTGGATGGTGATGTCTTTCGTGGCTTCCTCGATGCATTGATCCACCGTCCGGACACTGTGCCCGATTGTCAGTCCCAAAGACCACAGTTCCTGGATGAATGCTTCCAGCTTGGCATTCAGCGCATCATCCGGGCTGTCTGCCAACAGCACCAGCACATCGACATCCGAATGGGGGAACAGCTCACCCCTGCCATAACCGCCGACCGCCACCAGCGTATGCCTTGATGGAATGCCAACAGATTTCCAGATGCCAGCCAGCACTCTATCCACACTGTGGCAGAGCGTTTTCAGCAGCCATTGCGGGCGCGGATGTGTCTGGAAATCGGCAACCGCCGCCTCCCGCATCGCGGTCAGCTGCTGCCGGAAAGAAGAAACCTTTTCTGTTGCCATTGCCTATCCTCGGCGGACATTTCAATAGCAACAGTCTATACCATTACTTGCCTTCAGTGATGAACTTGGGCGGTGCCGGCATATTAGGGGAAACCGTCAGGATTTCATACCCGGTGTCGGTCACCAGGATGGTATGTTCCCACTGGGCGGACAGGCTGCGGTCCTTCGTACGGACTGTCCAGCCATCATTCAGCTGGGTGATTGCCCGTTTGCCGACATTGATCATCGGTTCAATCGTGAAAATCATCCCCGGCTTGATTTCCTCACCGGTGCCACGGCGGCCGTAATGCAGCACCTGTGGCTCTTCATGGAACTCGATGCCGACACCATGACCGCAGAATTCGCGGACAACGCTGTAACCGGCATTTTCCGCAAAATGCTGGATGACATAGCCGATGTCCCCGAAATGGTTGCCTGGCTTCACCTCACGGATACCCAGCCACATGCTCTGGTAAGTGATGTTGGCAAGCCGTCTCGCCATGATGGACGGTTCACCGGCAAAATACATCCGGCTGGTATCCCCGTAATAACCATCCAAGATTACCGTGATGTCGATGTTCAGGGCATCGCCTTTTTTCAGTTTCTTGTTGAAATTCGGAATCCCATGGCAGACCACCTCGTTCAGCGAGATGCAGGTTGCCTTGGGGTAGGGGGTTGAACCATGCGGGCAGTAGTTCAATGGGGCAGGAATCGCATTGTGGTCTGTGATGAACTCATGGCAGAGCTTGTCAAGCTCACCGGTTGAGATACCGGGTTTTACAAAAGGTTCAATGTAATCCAAGACTTCTGCTGCAAGCTTGCTTGCCTTGCGGATGCCTTCAATCTGTTCAGGGGTCTTGATGTAAATGCCTGCCATAACCGCCTCTATGCGTTGAGTTCCAAATGAGAACAGCTATTATATGCCAGTCAGACACCCCCTGCCAAAAACGTCCTTCAGGCAAACCTGAATCCTGCTATAATCCCGTCCATCAAACCGACACGGAGAGGTGGCAGAGTGGTTGAATGCGCCGGACTCGAAATCCGGTATACGGGCAACCGTATCGGGGGTTCAAATCCCTTCCTCTCCGCCAGATTCAAGTCCAGCATATTCCTAGGAAGTGCTGGATTTTTCATTTATAAAGTGAATGGAATTATAGTCCAAGGTTTTTCAAACATTGAAGCTAGTGGAGCAGAGAAAGCCCCAGATGCCATTGTGTAGCCATCCCCTAAAATAGGTGCATGTAAAATTGGAGTTCTCCCGGAATCAGGAGAACGGAATGAAGAAATCAAGATTCAGCGAGACACAGATACTGAACATACTCAAGGCGGTTGAGTCAG
>JAHAYL010000016.1 GCA_018384065.1 Oxalobacter sp. | reverse complement strand
CTGTACGCTGGACTCAAAGTTAACATTCTTCAGATCAACAGACACAGCGTTTTTCAGGACACCGTTATCATGAGTGATGCCGGCGCGCTCGATGCTGCCGCTATAGGGGAACGCAGTGCCGGGCAGGTTTGCCCAATCTTCGGCATTCAGCGTGAAAGTCTTTTCATTCATTTTGTTGCCATCCACAAACAGCACGACTTTATTGGGGACAACATCATCTTTGGGAGTCCAAGGGGTCAGTGCCCAGTTTGCGTCAGCAGTCTCGGTAGCGATGCAGCAGGTCAGGAAAGGATAACTGCCGGGAGTAACACCCTGCAAGGTGGCAGTGGACAGAGGAGTCTCGGCCCAGTACAGCTTCACCTCTAAGCAGGACGCAAAGTTAACATTCTTCAGATCAACAGACACAGCGTTTTTCAGGGTTCCGTTATCATGAGTGATGCCGGCGCGCTCGATGCTGCCGCTGGAGGGGAACGCAGTGCCGGGCAGTTTTGCCCAATCTTCGGCAGTCAGCGTGAAAGTCTTTTCATCCTTCTTGTTGCCATCGACAAACAGGACAGCTTTGTTGGGAACAACATCATCCTTGGGAGTCCAGGTGGTCAGTGCCCTGTACTCGTCAGCAGTCTCGGTAGCGATGCAGCAGGTCAGGTAAGGATACGAACCAGCTCCCTGCTTATCAGTATTCAACGTAGCCGTGGTCAGCAGGGTCTCGCCGCTGTACAGCTTCACCTGTACGCTGGACTCAAATTTAACATTCTCAAGTTCAACGGAAACAGCATTTTTCAGGATTCCGTTATCATGAGTGATGACGACGCTCTCGATGCTGCCGCTAGAGGGGAGCACCGTGCCGGGCAGGGCTGCCCACTCATCGGCATTCAGTTCGAGGGGCTTTTCATCCTTCTTGTTGCCATCGACAAACAGGACAGCTTTGTTGGGGACAACATCGTCCTTGGGAGTCCAAGTGGTCAGAGGCCAGGCGTCATCTTCGCCTTTGGTGGGGATGCAGCAGGTCACGAAGGGATGATTTTGGCCAACAGTCAGGACGCCCGTCTTCAGAGTGGCAGTGGTCAGCAGAGTATTGTCGCTGTATAGTTCAACCGCAACGCTCTTAGTGAAGGTAACGTCTTTCAGTTCAACGGAAACAGCATTTTGATTAATGATGGCGCCATTAATGCTGCCGCTGGAGGGGAACGCAGTGCCGGGCAGGGCTGCCCACTCATCGGCATTCAGTTCGAGGGGCTTTTCATCCTTCTTGTGGCCATCGACAAACAGGACAGCTTTGTCGGGGACAACATCGTCCTTGGGAGTCCAGGTGGTCAGAGGCCAGGCGTCATCTTCGCCTTTGGTGGGGATGCAGCATGTCACGAAGAGATGATTTTGACCAGCAGCCAGGATGCCCGGCTTCAGAGTGGCAGTGGTCAGCGGAGTATCGCCGCTGTATAGCTTCACCTGTACGCTGGACTCAAATTTAACATTCTCAAGTTCAACGGAAACAGCGTTTTGAGTAATGACGGCGCCATTAATGC
>JAHAYL010000014.1 GCA_018384065.1 Oxalobacter sp. | reverse complement strand
AATCGCCTGTCCCATACCGGCAGAAGCGCCGGTGACCACGATGGATTTTCCTTCCAGTTTCATCGTTAAATCCAGCCTTTCTTCACAATGATGGCGGGAGAATCGTTGCAGCCCACCGTAACCCGATTGCCTTCCATCGCCTTGCGGGCGTCGATTACCGCGTAACCGATATTCTTGTCCACGGTATAGCCGTAAATCGCTGTTTTCACTCTGCCGCAGGGGACACCCTTACAGTAGACGATCTCCATTTGGGAAATGTCTTCATAGGATTCCGCCAAATACTCAAGACCCACCAGCACCTTTTTGGGCCCTGCCTCCTTTGCCTTCACAAGGGCATCACGGCCAATGAAGTCCTTGGTCAGGTCTACGGACCAGTCAAGCCCACACTCATAGGGGGTCAGCAGGTACATATCCTGACGCAGAGCGAATCCCTTCTCTGTCGGCAGACTGCGGACGTAAACCTCCAGCGTGGTAACCTCTGGGGCATTGTGGGCATCACAGGCATCTCGGATGGCAGTCTTCACCGCGGCGGTATCCGCCATGTCGCAGTAGACCTCGAAGCCGTTTTCACCGGTGAAGCCGCTGCGGTGGATGATGACGGGAATGTCGCCGATCTTACCGTCGGCAACCTGAAAACGCTTCAGGCCGTCCACAGGAACAGACAGCAGCGTGTTCATCACAGCAGGGGAATTGGGACCCTGAATGGCGTACATATCCATCTCACCGGTCATATCCCGGTAGTCAACCTCGCTGCCGCCCTTATGCGCATCCATCCAGCTCACCATCTGGGGGGCGTACAGGGTGGAAACCCAGTACAGATTTTCACCCATGTGCATGACAATGGTATCGTCGATGATCTTCCCATCCTCATTGAGCATGGTGGTATACTTGGTGCGTCCAATATCGGCTTTGGCGATGTTGTTCACAAACAGGCGATCCAGAAAGGAAAGCGCATCCTTTCCTTTGACTTCCACCAGGTCGTGAGTCCAGCGATACCAGCCGGCGTTTTCCCGGACAGCCTGGTGCTGGGCGCGTGCGACGGAATCTTCGCGGAATAACATTTTGGTCAGCCTCCTTCCTTATACCATGCGCTTGTCGATCTTTCTGCCGACAACGATGGTCATTTCTTCTTCATCCTTATCCTCAAACCAGCAGGACCATTCCGGTGACACCAGGGTTTTGACCATGTTGTGCCACAGCGTCTCATAGCCCAGAATCAGCTC
>JAHAYL010000009.1 GCA_018384065.1 Oxalobacter sp. | reverse complement strand
GGTGATTTTCTTGCCGCCGGCATTGATGCCGGAACTGGTCATCGAAGGTCCGCCTTGGACGACAAAACCTTTATTGGTGACGGTGACGTTTCCGCCACCTACGCTGAGACCACTGCTGTTGAAGATGTTGTCGCCAGCATAGAAACTGTCAGCGGTGACGGTGGACGCCTTGACATCGGTGGCATTGACCGTGGCTGCATTGACATTCGTTGCATTGACGGTCGATGCGGTGACAGAATTGTTGACCTGGATGCTGTCGACATCTGTGATGTTTTTGGCGAGCTTGACCCTGAGGCCATTGTCTCCATCTGCCACAACACCGATGTTGTTGTCAGTCAGACTGTTGGCATCAGCGCCACCCTTGATGGTGAGTTTGCCATCCGCCGGTGTAACGGCCTTGGCATCGTCGCCTTCGAAGTCAGAAGCTCCGGCGAGGCTGCTCAGGTCGGCTTCACCGGTGACTTCATTACCATCAGTGTCCCTGACGGTCAGTGTCAGGGTCTTGCCGTCAAGGCTCAGCGCATCTGAGCTCTTTTCCAAGGTGGTGTCCTTGGCGGTAATCAAGGCTTTCCCTTCTTCATTGGAAATCTTGACGTTGTCTCCCGCCTTGAGGATCAGCTCCTTACCGGATATGGTGATTTCTTCTCCACCGGAAGCCTCGGCAGTCACTGTGCTGGAATTATCGCCAGTACTGCTGGTGGTGTTGTCTGCTCCGGCTGCAGGGGTTGCAGCGGTTCCCGCATCTGCATCATTGCCAACCGTTCCGCCAGTAGACTGTTCTTCAGTCTGTTTGCTATCTGCCTTGGCTGTCTGCGTAGTTGAATAAATACCGTATTTGACTTCACCTTCACCAAAGTCTTTACCGTCTTCAACAAATTCCACCCTTCCTTCATATTGGGTATCGGTGTCGAAGAACTCGGTCTTGTCACCCGTCGCATCGTTCGTGATGGTCAGCTTCGACACCTGGTTGCCGGAAAGCCCTTCACTGGTGACAGTGGATGTATAGGTCGTATCCGTATCCGTCAGGCTCACCGTGTCGCTCGAATCAGCATTGTTGGTGATGGTGATGGTCTTGCCATCCTGGGACTGCTCAAGCTTGTACGTCGTGTCCGTGTCGGTGACGGTGAACTTGGCGCCTTCCGTTTCGACTTTACTCGTCTGGATCGTACCGTCATCGCCAACACTCTGTTCATTGGATACGACCTTGACTGTGTATTCGGTCGTCG
>JAHAYL010000007.1 GCA_018384065.1 Oxalobacter sp. | reverse complement strand
CGTGCCAGCACCGTCAAGGCATACCTGGCAGACCGCGGCATCCCGGCTGAGAAGATCACCGCCATCGGCAAAGGCAAGGCAGACCAGGTCGAGCCCTGCCCGGGCATGCGTGGCCAGGCACTGCGTGCCTGCCTGCAGCCGAACCGCCGCATCGTGGTCGACGTCAAGGGAACCCAGCCTGAATAAGGCAAAGCCCTCAGCCATCGTTTCAGCAGCATCAGGGAAGCACCGGAAGGTGTTTCCCTTGATGCCGTGTTTGGAAAGCGTTTTCCAATAACGGTTTCCTCCAGCGTGGAAGGTTATTGGAAAAAGCTTTTAGCAGAAAACAGCTGGTTTCCTGACAGCAGGACAAGTAACAGACATCACATTTTTGGATTTTAGAAGAAAGGGGAAATCCATGAACAAGACATTCAAGGTCATCTTCAGCAAAGTTCTCGGCAAGCATGTCGTGGTTTCAGAACTGGTCAACAGCCAAGGCAAGGGCAGTTTGAGAAATATCTGTAAAGCTGTTGCAGCAGTTTTGTTTGCAAGTGGTGCGTTGTTGGTTTCAGGACTTGCGTTTGCTCAGTCTTCTGAGGAATTCGAAGGAGACTTTTACTATATAACGCCATCAGGAACCCCTGATGGAGGAACCTTTATTAGTATTGGGAATCAGTATAATGGCAGATCTTACTCTAGTCGTACTGATCGTGAATATATGGCAAATCAGGGTTTCTCGCATGATAATCGCGGGTGGTACAAAATGGTTAACGGTCAAAAGGTTTATGCAAATACAACGAACGATAGCTTAAATTATTTAGCCCATCAAGCTACATCAGAGCTTGCGCTTACAGAAACAGGTGTACAGAAAGTCATAGATGCAGCAGGAGGAGGTGAAGTTGAAGAGGGTGAAACAAAACTGGTTTCAGGGGGGACAGTTGCTCAAGCGATGGATGCGCTTGGTAATGGCAAGGCGAATAAGGATTTAGATAACATCACTGATAGCGGTAAAGAAGTCATCCGGGAGATTGCGAAGACGCAGGACACGAACACCAAGGTCACTGAAGGTGCAGTCGACTATGACGCCGGCACGCTGACGCTGACGAACACGGAAGCTGATGGTACGACCTCGATCGTGACGGTCACCGGCATCAAGGACGATGACACGACCTACAGTGCAGGCACAAATGTCGGCATCAGCGGCGACGGCAATGCCATCAATGCGGCTGATTCCAAGGTTGACAGTGTCAGTGTTGAGACAGGCACTTCCTCGACGAGCGGCAACACCA
>JAHAYL010000005.1 GCA_018384065.1 Oxalobacter sp. | reverse complement strand
AGGAAAGAAGATACAACGCATGCTTAAGGCTTTGTGACCGGATTGTGGGGGACCGGGTGGTCCCCCTGAAGTTCAATGCCTGACGGCCATAGCAGGGCGGTCCCACCCCTTCCCATCCCGAACAGGGCCGTGAAACGCCCGTGCGCCGATGATAGTGCCGCAACCGGTGTGAAAGTAGGTCACTGTCAGGCAGCCCATATGAAGGCCCCGCATCACATCCGATGCGGGGCTTTTGCTTTTTGTGCATCTGCCTCCATGTTTCCCCTCTCCGTCAGCTGGTCAAGTCCTTATTCTTTCAGTTGATGACTCCTTTCTGTAAAATAAACCTTTATTTTCTTGATGTCTGACAGACTGGAATGCAATGGAAACTTGGATGATAGTGGTGGCGGTGATTGCAGCGGTAATCATCGTCTGCCTGCCGAAACTGATCAAGAACTGGTATAACAACAGTCCCAAAATGCAGCAGATCCGGGAGGGTGTTGAGGCAATCCAGGCTTTCCAGAAAAGGTATCCAGAAGTTGAAGATTATGAAAGGTCAGTGTTTCAGGAACTGCGCAGCCAGGAAGCGGATACTGATTTCATCAAGGATATTCTCGGTGATGCCTATAAGCAGACATTAAGACAGGCGCATAAATCCTGTGAAGACCCAGTCCATTTCACAGACAGGTGGCTGTACACTTCCATTGCTCCCAAGCGTTGGGACCATATCGCAGGAATCCTCCACTATTATATGTACATCATGCAGGTGCTTCTTGACAGGAAATGCCGCCCGACCTCACTGATCAATGCGATGGGCGGTAAACAGGCATTCATCGAAAAGATTGAGGGAGCCTATGCCAAAGAGCTTGATCCTGACATCTTGATTGAGCGCGATTTCAAAATCGACCAGAAGCCATGACAGGGTTTGTCTAAAATATTTCCTGTCAATCAATAACTTATCTCTTTTTTAAGCCGTTTTCCAGATTGTTCCCTGTATCCAAGGCATGGGTGGATGCCAAGTCTTCTTATGGCATGAATCAAGCCCACAAAAGTACTGACTGTTGTTTTTTTTCAGTAATTTTTCACTGTTAATCTATACAGTTTCGAGTTGGCATCCTATAATACTGTACATAAACACACTGTTTTGATGAACAGTATTTGAAATGATAGAAAGGAAATATGTCATGGATGAAACCACTTCTGAAGTTATGGATGTGCTGACTTTTATCGGCTCTGTTTTTGTTGTCATCATGATCTGCCAGCTGCCATTCGGCTTCTGATTGCGGAATCCAGCAGGAAAATGATGATTGGGAATCAGTTGAAAGGTTTATCCTGTTAAACAGGAGGGATGGGCAACTTTGGTTCTTTTCGGTTAAGATGATGCCTGCCAGTTCAGCCGGAGAAGGAGTGTTTGAATGGAAATGTGCGTTATTTTTTACCCAAGCGGCCATCTGCAGTTACAGGTGCCGGATGATGATTTCTGCCATGTTTATGACAGCCCTGAACGGCTTGCCAAGGATGTTTCGGATTTGATGGATGGCGATACAGCACTGGGCTGGTATGGCAATGACCTGGATGCCTGGGTTGATGAAGGGAAACTGGCAACACTCCGCCATATCACGGCATCACAGATTCCTGGTTATCTGGCTGACCTGAAAGCTGGGAAAGTGGATATTTCTGATTTCTGGCCACATCAAGAAGCCTTTTATCAGGCAATGATGGGAAAACGGAATATCTGAAATCTGAAGAAAATTTCAACTGTCTGATTGAAAATATATTTGAAAACGCTGAACCCTCTATGGAGGATTCAGCGTTTTGGTTTTTTTGATGGGTCTTTCTGTCTTGTTGTCAGTTGATTGCCTCAAGGATTGATTTCAACAGCAGCCATGCTTTTTCTACGGTATCAATCTCGAGGGATTCTTTTGGGGAATGCGGATTATGGACGGTTGGACCGAATGAGATGGCATCCAAGACCGGGTATTTTGCTTTCAGGATGCCGCATTCCACGCCGGCATGGAAGATATGAGTAGAAGGTCTGTTGCCGAAAACCTTTTCATATACTGCCATGCTGGTTGCCAGTACTGGAGAATCGAAATGCGGTTCCCAGCCGGGATAGCCGTTTTCTTTTTCTGCCTTCGTGCCTGACAGGGTGAACAGGCTGACGATTTCATCTGCCAAGGCTTCACAGGCGCTGTCGATGGTTGAGCGTGCCATGAAGACGCAGGAACCTCTGTCGGATTGGATATCAACAACCCCGATGTTGTTGGATGTCTCTGGGGCACCGTCAATGGTCGGGCTCATGCGCCAGACCCCATGGGGGGCTGCATTGAGAGAGTTCAGCCAGACAGCCTGGTCTGTCTGGGACATGACGGTGGATGCTGATGTTTCCTGCGTGCTGATGGTCACATTGTCATCAACGCCCGCCAGTTCGTTACGGTAAACCGCCTGATAAGACTGGATCAGGGAAGTCAAGGCATCCCATTTTTCAGGTGCGATGGCAATGACCGCGGATGCCTCACGGGGCAGGGCATTGCGGGCAGTACCACCAACAAGGCTGCTGATACGGATGGGCAGCTGTCTGGAAGCTGTATTCAGCAGGCGGACAAGCAGTTTGATGGCATTGCCTCGGCCTTCATGGATGTTCACACCGGAATGACCGCCACGGAGTCCTGATACGGTGACCTGGATGGTCTGCCAGCCTGTGGGGATGTTTTCAACCTGATGCTGGCGGCGGGCTGTCACATCAAGGCCACCGGCACAGCCGATGCAGAATTCCCCCCATGTCTCACTGTCCAGGTTGAGCAGGATACTGCCTTGCAGGACACCGGTTTCCAGGTTGTTGGCACCTCCCATGCCTTCTTCTTCATCAACGGTGAATAGGGCTTCAAGGGGGCCATGCTGCAGGGTCTTGTCTTCCAGTGCCGCCAGGGCAAGTGCGACACCGATGCCGTCATCTGCACCGAGGGTGGTGTTGTCTGCCGTTACGGTATTGCCGTTTACTTGGGGACGGATAGGGTCTTTTGAGAAATCGTGTTCAACACCTTCGTTTTTCTGGCAGACCATGTCCAGATGCCCTTGGAGTATGACACCCGGCAGGTTTTCACGTCCTGGGGTGGCAGCCTTGCGGATGATCAGGTTGCCGCCTTTGTCAACAAGGCTCTCAAGCCCTTGGCTGTCCGCCCAATCCTTGAGGAAAGCGACGATGGCTTTTTCATGCTTGGATTGACGGGGAATACGGCAGAGGGCAGCGAAATGCGCCCAGACGGAAGCAGGTTCCAACCCTGCGAAAGGATAAGTATTCATATTGGTCACGGGAGTCATTTTCAGGAAATCATCAACAGAAGACAATCATACCAATTTACAGTGCATGGCACTTGCTTTCCGAAAGAAAAAAGCCGGAATGACATTGTAAAACAATGTGTCCTGGCGTATTTGCCTGAATGGATTGTGCTACCATAAGTCCAGTTTTATTCGAATGAGATGGCACAGAAAAGGATGGCTAATTGGATTCTGTAAAAGAATTTATCGCTTTTTACCTGTCGTTTTTTGAAAGTTCACCTGTCCTTTATACGACAGCGGCAATGATGATACTGGTCATTGTCTCGTTGGTGCTTCATTTCATTTTCAAACGCATCCTGCTGAAGATTGTCCAGAAAGTCCTCAGCATGACCGGTATTTCGGATGTTGGGTATGAGCTGATCAACAGGGTTGCTACCCGGCTTGCCAATATTGCACCGGCAACAGCCTATACAGAAACCATCCATCTGATTCCCAACCTGTCGGACGGGTTGGTGCTTTTCATCCGCCATACCGCTGCTTCGTTCATTGTGCTGAGCCTGGCGATGGCAGTTGCAGGTGTGTTCGATATCATCAATGCGCTGTACAACCGGCGGTCAAGTGCTGAGCGTCCGATCCGGGGCTATATCCAGCTGCTGAAACTGGCTGTCTATCTCATCGCCGTCATCCTGATTGTTTCCCTGGTGTTCAATAAATCGCCGATCCTGCTGCTTTCCGGGCTTGGTGCGGTTACGGCAGTGCTGATCCTGGTTTTCCAGGATACGCTGCTGTCGCTGGTCGCCAGTATCCAGATATCTGCCAATGGTTATGTCCGTGTCGGTGACTGGATTGAGATTCCCAGTATCGGTGTGGATGGGACTGTTGTTGACCTGGCTTTGCATACGGTACGGGTCCAGAACCTGGACAGGACTGAAACGACTTTTCCTGTCAGGAAACTGGTTACTGAGGCTTTCAAGAACTGGCGGCCGATGCAGGAATCCAATGGACGGCGCATCAAACGCGCGATTTACCTGGACCAGTCCAGCATCCATTTCCTGACAGCTGAGGAAGACCGGAATATCCATCGGTTGCCAGTCCTGAAATCCTGGCTGGAAATGGAAGAAAGGATCCAGGGTAGATGGGATGGCAGGGAAGTCAATGACAAGGGCTATATCAACAGTTACCGCCAGACCAATGTCACTGTGTTCCGTGCCTATATTGAACAGTATCTGCACAGTCATCCTGAGGTTGATAAAGAAGACCTCATCATGGCACGCCAGTTGGATCCAGGACCGACCGGGATGCCTATTGAGGTCTATTGTTTCCTGACAACTTCGGATTGGCATCGTTATGAGTCGGTCCAGGCAGATATCATCGATCATTTCTACGCAGTCCTTCCTGAGTTCGGTCTGGCGGTCTATCAGCGGCCGAGTGGCAGGGATCTTGAAGCTAAGGGTTTCATCGTAGAGAAGGAGAAACGCGGAATCCAGGCATAAAAGGATTCCTATAGACTGGCAGGACAGGACATGCCATCGGGGAAAACAGCGTGAAGCTCAGGGATACCTACCGGAAAATTCCAGATACTGTCCGTTACACCGTGACAGCGGCTTTGCTGTGGGGGACGGCTGTCCTGTTGGAGTATGCGCCGGAAGCCTGGCGGGGCATCTCGAATATTGTCAGTGGCATCTGTCTGGCAGGTGGCCTGATCCTGGTTTTCTTTATTGTCCAGCGTTTCCTGTCTGAACGTTTCAACCGCGTGGCGATGCTCCAGCGGATGCACGCGCATGTCCTTCATGGACGGTTGGGCATCATGGATGCACAGCTTTCTGCTTTTCTGGAAAGGCTTGGTTCCCTGCTCTATCCGCAGGATATGACGGGTTTCTCTTTTCTTGAGGAGAACCTGCCCCCCGTGGATGATGAATCATGGAAGAATTCCCTGATGGAACTGGTCCAGGCAAGCCGGTTGCCCAAGGAGGAGCAGAACAATTTCAGGATTGCCTTTGAGGGACTACAGAGGTTGGTACAGGCATGGCGTGAGTTCAAGGGCATGCATGGGCTGGAACCTTCCGCTTTGATGATGTGGCGGGACAGGCTGCACCAGTTGGCATCAGAGACGCTTGCATCACTCCGGAAAGTCATCTGGCATATTGAAGCATGATCCGTGGAGGTATACCCTTGATGGACTGGTACCGCGATTTTTAATGGATATCCCCGATGAAGGTTTCACACTATATCCAGAAACTGTTTGTGATGTTCCGCCAAGCAAGGGTGGAGATACTTTTCTGGGGAATGGTGATGCTGCCGGTGATGGCAGACGATGGCGGCTACAGCAATGAGTTTGCTGTCGGCGGTACGCTGCTTTTTATGATTGTCATTGCCATCCTTTACAGGATGATGGGTAAGCAGCGGAAAGAGAATCTCCTTGAGATTGACCAGATGAATGCGGAAGTCTTGGCTGGCCGTATCGGTATTGTGGTTGCCAATCTTGAGGATCTTGTTGATGGCATCACTTTCAGGCTTCAGCATGACAGGCAGGCAGTCCTTCAGCAGTTCAATATGCTGTCATCCGCCAAGGACGCGTCATGGCAGGAAGGGATGTTTGCGTTGGCTGAAAGCAGCGCTTTGAGCAAAGGGAACCAGAACAGGATCCGTGAGGCGGTTGGCAAAGTCCAGCAGTTGCTGTTGCTGGAACCACAGGTTGCACAATGCCCTGACAGCAATCCAGCATTGCTTGCCGAGAAGATGGTTGAGTTGGCTGGCGATGCCATCAGCCAGTTCAGGAAAGCCAGTGATAATCTGGTGACTTATTGAAATTGGATATTTTTAGAATATCTACAAGATATTCTGCATATTTCCAAAGAGACTCTCTGCATTGAAAAAACAGGAATGCCATGCCGGTTGTTCCAGCATGGCATCTGTGTTTCTTCCGCCTGATTCTGTTGAACAGAGTGGGCAGGTCAAAGACCGGGTTGTTATTTGATGACTTTTACTTTTGTCCTGTCGCGTTCAGGTTTTGCCGGTTTTTCATCGGTGTAACCGACACAGACTCCGAACTGTGGATGGAATCCTTCAGGGATTTCCAGGGCTTTTTTCAATTCAGCGGCAACTGCTGGATCCTGGAAAGCCTGGGTGTAACCTGCAAGATAGCAGGAACCCAATCCGAGGGACTGTGCGGCAACACACATGTTCTGGCAGGCATTGGCGCAGTCGATACGTGTGTTCGGTGTGTCATTGCCGGAAACGATGATCAGGGTCGGGGCGTTGTAGAAAGGGGAAAACGCAGGGTCATTGGCTTTTGCCAGGCTTTTTTCATCGCCGGCTTTCCTCAGGGTATCGCAGGCGGCATCCCGGATTTTTTTCAGCAGGGCACGGTTCTGTACTGCGGTCAGGAACCAGGCTTCCCTGCCTCGGGAAGTGGCGGCATAGATACCGGCTTCAAGGATGGCGTTCAGCGCATCATCGGTGATCTGTTCAGTCTTGTAGGAACGGATGCTGCGGCGGTTCAGCAGGTTGTTGATGGTTTCATTCATCGAAAAAACTCCTTTCAGAAGGCGGTTGGACCGCCTGGGATGATATCTTGCTCAAAGCTCCAAGCGTATCAGAATAGGGTTCTTGATGAAAGCGGTATGCTGATTGAAGGGATTTTGAAAAACATCCCTTGAAATGTCATGGACTGGCTATATATAACAGGCAATTGTTTATGAATATCCTTTCTTTAGAGGTAACAAATGGCTGAAACAGACAAACAGACGATGGGTTTCCAGACTGAAGTCAAACAGATGCTGCAGTTGATGATCCATTCGCTTTATTCCAACAAAGAGATTTTCCTTCGTGAACTGATTTCCAATGCGTCAGATGCCATTGACAGGCTCCGGTATGAGTCATTGGACAAGCCGGAACTCATGGCTGGCGATACTGACCTGAAGATCTTGGTCAGCTTTGACCGGGATGCCCGTACCATCACCATTTCCGACAATGGTATCGGCATGACCCGTGAAGAGGCGGTCAACAATCTGGGGACCATCGCAAAATCCGGAACGAAAGAATTCCTGGCGAACCTGTCTGCTGACCAGAAGAAGAATGATGCGTTGATCGGTCAGTTCGGCGTTGGGTTCTATTCAGGTTTCATTGTCGCCGACAAGATTACGGTTGAAAGCCGTAAGGCGGGGCTTCCAGCTGACCAGGCGGTCCGTTGGGAATCTGACGGTACCGGCAGTTTCAGTGTTGAGACCATCGAAAAGGCATCCCGTGGCACAGACATCATCCTGCACCTGCGGGAAGGAGAGGAAAGCCTGCTCAACAACTGGGAACTGCAGAACATCATCCGTAAGTATTCCGACCATATTTCCCTGCCGATCCAAATGCCGAAAGAAGAATGGGATCCTGAGAAGAAGGAAACGAAGACAACCACGGAATATGTCACCGTCAATCAGGCGAATGCGCTTTGGGCACGCAGCAAATCTGATATCACGGATGAACAGTACAAGGAGTTCTACAAACACATATCCCATGATTTCCATGATCCATTGGTCTGGACCCATAACAAGGTTGAAGGCCGTACGGAATATACCCAACTGCTGTATATCCCTAAAGAAGCCCCGATGAATCTTTGGGACCGTACCCAGCGTAATGGCCTGAAACTCTATGTCAAACGTGTCTTTATCATGGAAGACGTGGGACAGCTGCTGCCGTTCTACCTGCGTTTTGTCCGTGGGGTGATTGATTCCAATGACCTGCCATTGAATGTTTCCCGTGAAATCCTGCAGGAATCCCGTGATGTCAGGATGATCCGTGAAGGTTCTACCCGCCGTGTACTGTCTATGCTGGAAGACCTGGCACAATCGGATGATGCAGCGAAAAAAGAACAGTATGCGACTTTCTGGGAACAGTTCGGCAAGGTTCTGAAAGAAGGGATTGCTGAAGACCCATCCAATAAGGAAAGGATTGCAAAACTGCTCCGTTTTGCTTCGACCCACAATGACACAGATGTCCAGAATGTTTCACTGGATGACTATATTTCCCGGATGAAAGAAGGTCAGGTCCGTATCTTCTACATCACTGCTGAAAATTACAATGCGGCGAAGAACAGCCCGCATCTTGAAATCTTCCGTAAGAAAGGTGTTGAAGTCCTTATCCTCACAGACCGTGTCGATGAATGGATGCTGTCCTTCCTGACGGAATACAAGGAAAAGAGCCTTGTCTCTGTCACCCAGGGCAGTTTTGACCTGCTGAAACTGGCCGATGAGGAAGAAAAGAAGAAAAACGAAGAAAACCAGTCCGATTACAAGGAAACCATCGAAAAGATGAAGAAGGTCTTGGAAGGCAAGGCGAAGGATGTCCGGACAACCGTCCGCCTGACAGATTCGCCATGCTGCCTGGTTGCTGATGAAAAGGACATGTCCACCAACCTCCAGCGGATGCTCAAGGCAGCAGGGCAGAATGTCCGTGCAACGCAGCCAATCCTTGAAATCAATCCAAACCATCCATTGGTCCAGCGGTTGAAATATGAGACTGAACGGTTTGATGATTGGACGAACCTGCTGTTCGGTCAGGCGGTCCTTGCTGAAGGGGGCGCCTTGGAAAATCCAGCAGAATATGTCCGTCTGATGAACAACCTGCTGTTGGGTAAATAATCCTTATCGGCAGAAGGATTATGGATAGGAAACGGGATGGCATGCATGCCATCCCGTTTCCTGTTTTGGCAATAAAAAACGCCCATCCAAAAGGATGAGCGTTTTCAACAGGCTAGATGGTGGGTTGTGAGGGGATCGAACCCACGACCTACGGATTAAGAGATTGGATGATGTGGCATATCCCTTTGAACGTGTCCAATTGAATTGTGTTCCTAAAAAACTGATTTCCTTCTTTGTCCGGATTTTGGAGTCTCTGACATCGAAATACCGCAGAAGATGCTGTTGCAAGATGTAATCGATTGGCACTTTACCAAAAACCTATCTCCGCAGCCGAGAAAGAAATGACCGGTGCCGGGATCTTTGCGCCGGTGCCAGCCAGTGACAGCGACTTCTGCACCATCCTGCTGGCACGTCTGTGCAAACTGCCACGGGAATTCTTCAGCGCAATGCCTGCGAAGGATTACGCCAAACTGACCCAGGGAGTCAGCAGTTTTTTACTGCTCTAGGGCTCAAGGTTGCACATCCAGGCCAGGAAATCCGGGCATGGTGCATCAGCCTTGCCCGTGCAGAGACAGGCTGCGGATGCCTGGACTGGTTCAATCTGCTTATTGTTGAACTGTCGCAATGGGCAGAGGCGGTCAACCATCTGGAGAAAAAGCGGAAGAGACTGAAGCGGAAATAATAAAAATGTATTGCTGTTTGTAATAACATCTGTTAGCATCCCTATATGGAAATAAAGGGTTTTGACTGGGATAGCGGGAACTGGCCAAAGTGCGGAAAGCACGGTGTTTCCCGTGATGAGATAGAGCGCCTGTTCACAGAAGGCAAAGCGGTCTATTCCCCTGACCTGGACCATACAACGCTTGAGGAAGACCGATACATCGTTGTAGGGCGGGTTGACGGCAAGTCGCTGTTCGTTGCCTTCACACTGAGAGGCAGCCTTATCCGTCCGGTCAGTGCCCGGTATATGCATAAAAGGGAGGCAAGACATTATGAAAACAGTACCACGGATGAAAACTGATGAAGAGGCAGAGGCATTCCTGGCACAGGACCTGTCTGACTTGGATTACTCGACATTCAAGCCTTTGCCTTTTGAGTTCAAGAAGAAAGAATCCACCATGACCATCCGTATTCCAACCGTCCTGATGGATGCCGTCAAGGCAAAGGCGAAGGAAAAGGATATGCCTTATGCCCGGTATGTCAGGATGGTATTGGAATCTGCTTTGCGGGCATGATTGTTCTCATCGGTCATTGGAGGCTATATGGAAAAGAAATTCTGTGACCAATGCGGCCCGCCATGATCCTCAAGACCAGTTCTGCCGTTACTGTGGTTGTTTTCTCGGTGCTGGTGCTTCTGACAAGAGAACCTCTTCTATATATGCACCGCCGAAAATCGCTAAGAGTGAGGCTCTCAAAATAGCAGAGGCTGACCAGCTGGAAGCATTGAAGAAGAAAATGAGTCAGCAGAAAGCCAAGCTGGAACAGGACAGCCAGTCTGATGACAAGGAGATTCAGCTGGAGTCGGAATATCAACCCGTAAGTCCTGACACAAAACAAATCCAGAAAGCTATAAATTCGGCTGCGACCTTGTTTGTACTGTCAAAGATGTTTTAAACAACCAGAATAAATTATTCAGAAAAGCACCTTCGGGTGCTTTTTTCGTTTGGCAATAAAAAAACGCCCATCCAAAAGGATGAGCGTTTTCAACAGGTTAGATGGTGGGTTGTGAGGGGCTCGAACCCACGACCTACGGATTAAGAGTCCGCAGCTCTACCAACTGAGCTAACAACCCAACTGAAGTAATAATTATATCAATTTTTAGCTGTTTGTAAAACACAATTTTACCTTCTGCCCATTGGCAGAACCATCAGACTGTCAAAAAGCAGGCATAATGGGATAAATCCTGGGAAGACAGTTTTCAGCCGTTGTGGGAACAATTAGCTGATGCTGCCGAGAAAACGCAGCAGATATGAAACAGGGGCGATGTATATGAGAATAGGAAAAATACTGTTGTCCAGCATCATTGTCATAGCGGGTATCCTGCTTTCCGGTTGTGGTACCGGTAAAGAAATTTCCGCATTGACTTCCGTCTCTTACCGCTATACCAGTGGTTCGATGGTGTATTCAAACTGTTCATATTCATTGCGGTCTGTCAAAGGGAAATATATTGCAAGAATCCGTCCGGTGGGTGTCCCTGACGAAAAAGCCGTCGAAACAGAAGTCGATGAGACGGTGATGCGTGAGATTGAGGCGGTTTTCAAGAAATACGAAGTCGGTCAGTGGGATGGTTTCAAAAAATATAACCGGAATATTAGGGATGGCAGGAGCTTTTCCCTCAGCTTGACGATGAAAAACGGAGACAGTATTGATGCTTCCGGCTATATGGAATGGCCGAAGAATTTCAGCAGTGTCAGACAGGAACTGGATGCCATCTTCATGAAAATCTATCAGGCACACTGTCCTGAAAGCCGGTGATACCCAGATTTCCTCCAATTCCCTGTCTGTTGAGGGGATGCTCGCCTTCAATGTGATGGGAAGGCTGTTGACCTGGGTCATGGATATGGTTTTTCCTGACGGATAATGGTGTTTACAGCCGATTATTCCGCAGTATAATTTTCTGTGGACAATTACACTGGTACTGGCTTTATCATGAATTATTCCAACAGAATCCTGAATACGCCCTCTTCATTCATCCGTGACATCCTGAAGGTTTTGGGGGATCCGGAAATCATTTCCTTTGCAGGCGGTCTGCCCAATCCGATTTCTTTTCCTATCAAGGAAATGCAGCAGGCGATTGAAGGTGCCATCCAGAAATATGGCAGCAAGCTGTTCCAGTATTCCACAACCGAAGGTCTGGTGCCTTTGAAGGAAACCATTGCTGCGAGGTACAAGAAGCGTTTTGGGCTGGATTTCAGTCCGGATGATATCCTGTTGACCAATGGTTCCCAGCAGGCGCTTGACCTGATTGGCAAGGTCATGTTGAATAAAGGTGACCAGGTGCTGATCGAGGAGCCGGGTTATCTGGGCGCAATCCAGGCATTGTCGCTTTGTGAACCGGAATTCCTCTCTGTGCCATTGGAAAACGATGGCATCGATGTCCAGAAACTGAAAGAGACCCTGCAGAAGAACAAGGTCAAGGTGATGTACACCGTTCCGAATTTCCAGAATCCGACAGGGTTGACATACTCATTGGAGAAACGGAAAGCTGTCCGTGAAGTCCTTGCGAAATATGATACGGTGCTTGTTGAGGATGATCCTTATGGTGAACTGCGTTTCCAGGGAGAATCCCTGCCATACATCGGAGCGGGCTATCTGGATGAGCAGAGCGTCCTGATGGGGTCTTTTTCCAAGACTGTGACACCAGGCATGCGTCTGGGCTATGTCGTCACAAAGAACAAGCAGTTGATGCGCTACCTGGTTACGGCAAAACAGGGTTCTGACCTGCATACCAATGTCTTCACCCAGTATGCCATCAATGAATACCTGACCAACAATTCCTACGAGGACCATATCAAGAAAATCGTTGACCTGTATGGTCAGCAGGCATCAGCCATGCTGGCAGCTATGGATGAATACTTCCCCAAGACGGTTTCCTATACCCGTCCAGAAGGCGGTATGTTCATGTGGGTGACGATGGAAAAAGGGCGTTCCGCGATGGATCTGTTCAACAGGGCAATGGAGAAGAAGGTGGCCTTTGTCCCAGGTAATCCATTTTATGTCGGTGCACCGGACGTCAATACCTTCCGCCTGAATTACACCAATGCTACAGAAGAAATCATCAAGGAAGGCATCAAACGGTTGGGCAGTATCCTGTAAGACATTTGTTTTTTCCCAAAAAAGCACGGGATTTCCCGTGCTTTTTTCTATTCAGGGAATGGGTACGGTAAAATAGGAGGCATTCCTTACTTTCGAAAGAAGTCCATTATGCAAGCAGAAAGCTCATTTAAACGACTGACCGATCTGGTGGATAAAGGCGAAGTGAAAGGCAAACGCGTTTTTATCCGTTCTGACCTGAATGTCCCCCGTGATGCCGATGGAAATATTACGGAAGATACCCGTATCCGCGCATCAATCCCTGCAATCCAGTCTGCCCTGAAAGGTGGCGCGGCTGTGATGGTGACTTCCCACCTTGGCCGTCCCAAAGAAGGTGTCTTCTCTGAAACGGAATCCCTTGCAGCTGTTGCAGCCCGTATGGGTGAACTGCTGGGGCAGAAAGTTGAACTGGTCCGTGACTGGACGGATGGGGTTGATGTCAAACCTGGGCAGGTTGTCCTGCTTGAGAATGCCCGCTTCAATATCGGTGAAAAGAAAAACAGTGAGGACCTGGCAAAGAAGATTGCGGCGCTCTGCGATATCTATGTCAATGATGCTTTCGGAACGGCACACCGTGCAGAAGCGACAACCTATGGTGCAGCGCAGTTTGCACCTGTCGCATGTGCAGGACCTTTGATGGCGGCAGAGCTGGATGCGCTTCAGAAAGCGACAGCCACTCCGCAGCGTCCGATGCTGGCGATTGTCGGTGGTGCAAAGGTTTCCGGCAAACTGCAGGTGCTGAAGAAACTGTCCGATAAGGTCGATAACCTGATTATCGGTGGCGGCATCGCCAATACGTTCCTGCTGGCAGCTGGTCTGCCTGTCGGTAAATCCCTGGTTGAAGAGGAACTGGTTGAAGAGGCTAAAAGCATTATGGCGATTATGAGTGCGCGTGGCGCATCTGTTCCCCTGCCTGTTGATGTTGTCTGTGCGAAAGAGTTTGCAGCAAGTGCTGTGGCAACGGTCAAGAAGGTTTCTGATGTCGAGGCGGATGACATGATCCTTGATATCGGACCGGAAACGGCTGCACAGTATGCCAAGGTCATTGCGGATGCAGGCACCGTTGTCTGGAACGGTCCCGTCGGGGTTTTTGAATTTGAGCAGTTCGGGGGAGGTACCCGCGCTGTTGCCATGGCGATTGCGGATTCCAAGGCTTATTCACTGGCGGGAGGCGGTGATACCCTGGCAGCGATTGCGAAGTACAATATTGCGGAAAAAGTCGGCTATATCTCGACCGGCGGCGGTGCATTCCTTGAATTCCTGGAAGGGAAAGTCCTGCCTGCTGTCGGTATCCTGATGCAGCGGGCAAACCAATAAAGCCTAGGAGAAACAGATGTCTATCGTATCTATGCGCCAGTTGCTCGACCATGCTGCTGAAAACGGTTATGGTCTGCCGGCATTCAATGTCAACAACCTTGAACAGGTCCGTGCCATCATGGCAGCGGCATCCGAAGTCAACTCTCCAGTCATCATGCAGGCATCTGCAGGTGCCAGACGGTATGCAGGCGAGGCTTTCCTGCGCCATCTGATTGAAGCGGCTGTGGAGGCATATCCGGATATCCCGGTTGTCATGCATCAGGACCATGGCCAGTCGCCAGCTGTCTGTATGGCGGCTATCCGGTCGGGCTTCAGTTCAGTCATGATGGATGGTTCCCTGATGCCGGATGGCAAAACCACTTCCACCTATGATTACAATGTGG
This sequence comes from Oxalobacter sp., assembly GCA_018384065.1. GTDB lineage: Bacteria > Pseudomonadota > Gammaproteobacteria > Burkholderiales > Burkholderiaceae_D > Oxalobacter. The sequence goes on along the minus strand of JAHAYL010000005.1, from coordinate 17,662 downwards.
CGGTTTCCAAGGAAGTCGTCAGTTTTTCCCATGCCATCGGTGTGACTGTGGAAGCGGAACTGGGTGTTTTAGGGTCACTGGAAACCCTGAAGGCTGACAAGGAAGATGGCGTCGGTGCTGAAGGCAAGATGACCCGTGAACAGCTGCTGACCGATGTGGAGCAGGCGGCGGATTTTGTCAAGGCAACCCAGTGCGATGCATTGGCGATTGCCATCGGGACATCCCATGGGGCTTATAAATTCACCCGCAAGCCGACGGGTGACATCCTGGCGCTTGACCGGCTGAAAGAAATCCATGCCCGTCTGCCGAACACCCATCTGGTGATGCATGGCTCTTCTTCTGTGCCACAGGAACTGCTGGCGGTCATCCGTGAGTTTGGTGGCGATATCCGTGAGACCTATGGGGTCCCGGTGGAAGAACTCCAGGAAAGCATCCGCCACGGTGTCCGTAAGATCAATATCGATACTGATATCCGCCTGTCGATGACTGCGGCAATCCGCCGTTATATGGCACAGAATCCTTCCCATTTCGACCCTCGCCAGTACAACAAGGCAGCGCAGGAAGAAGCCAAGAAGCTGTGCATGTCCCGGTATATTGCGTTCGGCAGTGCAGGGCAGGCATCCAAGATCAAACCGATACCATTGGAAAAAATGGCGGAAAGATACCGTAAGGGTGAGCTTTCGCAGATTGTGAAGTAAAGGCTTATGTTGATAACAAGGTACAGGTGCACCTCAGGCTGCACCTGTACTGCTTTCAAAGAAGGTAAAAGATGGCAGAAAAACAAGAGAAAAAACTGGTCGGCATTGTGATGGGGTCCACATCTGACTGGGATATCATGAAAGAAGCAGCAAAGATGTGCCGTGATTTTGGGATTCCTTTTGAAACACGTGCTTTGTCGGCACACAGGACACCGGAAGAACTGTCCAATTGGATTGCGAAGATGGAAGCACAGGGTGCCCAGGCAATCATTGCCGGTGCTGGCGGTGCCGCCCATCTGGCGGGTGTCGTGGCATCCCATACCATCCTGCCGGTGTTTGGGGTGCCAATCCCATCCAAATACATGAAGGGCATGGATTCGCTTCTTTCCATGGTTCAGATGCCTAAAGGTATTCCTGTTTCCACCCTGGCGATCGGTGAGGCAGGGGCTGCCAATGCCGCTTTGGCTGTTGTTGCCGTCTTGGCATTGAACGATCCTGAAATGCGGGAAAAACTGCTGGCATTCCGTCACAGGCAGGTTGACAAAGTCAAGGATGCCGTTATTCCAGAACTTGATTGATGGAGGTGTTATGACCGGGCTGATGAAAACCAATATCAAGTCACTGCCATTCCTGCATAGCGGGAAGGTCCGTGATATTTATGCGGTCGGAGATGACAAGATGCTTGTCATCCAGACAGACCGTCTGTCTGCATTCGATGTCATCATGGAAGACCCGATTCCGGAAAAAGGGAAAATCCTGACGGCGATGTCCAATTTCTGGTTCAAGAAGTTCGGGCACCTGATGCCAAACCATATGACAGATATCGATCCAGAAACCTTGGTGGCACCCGAAGAGCGCGACCAGGTCCGGGGGCGTGCGATTGTCGTCAAGAAATTCAAACCACTGCCAATCGAGGCGATTGTCAGGGGTTATATCATTGGGACAGGTTGGAAAGACTATCAGAAGACCGGGGCTGTCTGTGGCATCAAGCTGCCAGAAGGCCTGAAAGAAGCCCAGAAACTGCCTGAAGTGATTTTCACACCGTCCACCAAGGCGGAAATCGGCGACCATGATGAAAACATTTCCTTTGAAAGGATGAAGGAGATTGTCGGGGCTGAAACTGCTGAGAAAGTCCGCGATATGGCGGTCACGCTGTATAAGGCTGCTGCTGAATATGCCGCTTCCAAGGGCATCATCATTGCTGATACCAAGTTTGAATTCGGACAGGATGATGACGGCAAAATTTATCTGATTGATGAAATCCTGACCCCTGATTCCTCCCGTTTCTGGCCGGCATCAAGCTATCAGGTCGGTATGTCTCCGCCTTCTTTCGACAAGCAGTATGTCCGTGACTGGCTGTCTGCCCAGCCATGGGATAAGAAGGCACCTGCTCCGCGGTTGCCTGAAGAGGTTTCTGCCCGTACCACAGAGAAATACAACGAAGCACTCCGTCTGCTGACAGAATGATGCAGCAGCAGGAAACCGAAGCTGGAAAGATTGCCTCCGCTGCCCGGATGCTGGAATCCGGGCGGTTGGTGGCTTTTCCGACAGAGACAGTCTATGGTTTGGGTGCGGATGCTGAGAATCCAGAGGCTGTCCGGCAGGTTTTCGCCTTGAAAGGGCGTCCTGCTGACCGTCCTCTAAGTGTCAATGTATCCAAGGACACAGACATCACCTATTGGGCTTCAGAAATTCCGCCTATGGCAGAGAAACTGATGGATGTTTTCTGGCCGGGGCCCTTGACATTGGTGCTCAGGAAAAGTGCCCATGTGCCGGATACCATCTCGCGTGGAAAAGATTCTGTCGCATTGAGATGCCCTGCCCATCCACTGGCCATCGCTTTGCTGAAAACTTTCAAGCAGGGCAGGGGAGGCATTGCCGCTCCTTCAGCAAACCGGTCTGGACATGTCAGCCCGACAACCGCTCAGCATGTCAGGGATGAATTTGGCGGAGATGAACGGCTGGGGATGGTTTTGGATGGCGGTTCCTGCGATTTTGGCATTGAATCAACTATTCTCGACCTGTCCCGTCTGGAAACCGATGGTCCCCTTATCCTGCGCCCGGGGGTGGTAACGGCAGAGCAGATTGCCGAAGTCATCGGGGAATATCCGACTGTCCAGGAAACTGTATCGGTTCTAGAGACAGTGCATGCCGGAAGCCATTATGCGCCGATGACACCTGTATTGGTCCTGTCTGCTGCAAGGATACAGCATGTACTGACTTCAGAACCTGCGGAAAAGATGGTTTTACTGGTGCATACCGAGGCACTGTTCAAGTCATTGGCAGAACATCATCCTCAGATGACCATCAAATGCCTGCCAGATTCTCCTGCTGATTATGCCCAGCAGCTGTATGCCGTGCTCCGTGAAGTTGATGACGGTGGATTTGATGCCATCCTGCTGGAATCTGTCCCAGAAACACCGGCATGGCAGGCTGTCCATGACCGCATTGCTGGTATGGCAGAGAGAGGCTGTTGAACTTGTCTGTCTAAGATAGGATTGCACAAAAAAGCCTGACAGGAAACTGTCAGGCTTTTTAGATGAGTCAAAGAACAGGGTTATTTCTGATAGATGTAATTCCGGTTCCAACCATGGGCAGGATATTTCTTGCCAGACTTCGTGCAGAGGACCTGGAAGATGGCGACACGGTCGGCCTCGAAGGCATAGGAACAGCCAGCCAGATAAACACGCCAGATGCGGTAGCGTTTTTCGTCTATCAGCTGTTTGACCTTGTCGGTGACCTTCTCAAAGTTTTCTGCCCAGATACCGCAGGTTTTCGCATAGTGCATACGGAGGTTTTCGATATCCAGTGCTTCCAGACCGGCTTCCTGCATATTCTGCAGGACCAGGCCGATATGAGGCAGTTCACCATTCGGGAAGACGTATTTCTCAATGAATTCGCCACCACCGAAAGGTGTTGCGCCACTGCCGGCATCACAGCTGGTGATGCCATGGTTCATAGCAAGACCATCATCGGTCAGCAGCTTGCGGATGATGGAGAAGTACTCGACCATATGGCGGAGCCCGACATGTTCAAACATGCCAACGCTGGTGATGCGGTCGAAGGTTCCGGTGACATCCCGATAGTCCTGGATCCTGATGTCAACCTGGTTTTCCAGTCCTTTTTCTTTGACACGCTGGCGGGCAAGTTCGTACTGGTTCTTCGAAAGGGTGATGCCGACAGCCTTGGCACCGAATTTCTCAGCGGCACGGATTACCAAGGCACCCCAGCCACAGCCGATATCGAGCAGGCGGTCACCGGGCTTGACCTTGATTTTCGTCAGGATATGGTCGATTTTCTTGATCTGGGCAGTTGCGAGGTCATCATTCTCATTTTCAAAATAGCCGCAGGAATAGACCATGTTGGGGTCCAGCCACTGCTGGTAGAACTCATTGGAGACATCGTAATGGTAGCCGATGGATTCCGCGTCGATTTTGCGGTTATGGAATCCCCCGAAGTAATGGCGGAACTTCGCAGCAGTCGAGGATTCTGGGGTATCGAACATATCGGCAAGCTGGTTGGCAAGCCCGACAATATCCTGAAGGGAACCTTCAACATCGATTTTGCCTTCCACATAGGCGGAACCCAAGGTGTCCAGTGTCGGTTTCAGGAAGCAGCCCAGTGAATCAAGCCTTGGAACCCTGACAGTGACTTTGGGCGGTGTATCAGGAGCCAGGTCATAAACCTGCCCCGTCCATAATTCCAACCGTAACGGCAGTGGATTGGTGGTACGGATGCTATCCACCATTTTTTCCAGTTTCGATTCCCAGAACACAATAACCTCCCAAACTCATTAATCCAGATAATCCCATCCAGGGCGCAACGCGGCACTGATGGTGGTTGATACGACGATTTTAAAACAGATTCCCCTGAACTGTAAGACGCTTTAAGGAACTGTTGGGAAATGTGGTATCGGCTCAAATATATATGAAGCTTATGACATAAACCGCACAATCCAAGGGAAATGGAATCCGATATTCAGGTATGCTTTAGCAAATGGACTGTCAGTTTATCAAGGGGCAGGGGCGTCCTGTGCCTGTGGACCATAAGGATGTATCGATATGCGTGAAGGTTTTGATGCGGCTTTCCGGTTTGCCGGTATTGTCAGGCTGTATGGTAAAGAAGGGTTTGAACGTCTGCGTAGGGCAACGGTCTGCATTGTCGGGAATGGCGGTGTCGGTTCCTGGGCGGTGGAATCCTTGGCACGGAGCGGCATCGGACGGTTGATCCTGATTGATGGGGATACCGTTGCCGAGACAAACATCAACCGCCAGATTCAGGCACTGGAATCCAATATCGGTAAACCGAAGGTTGCTGTCTTGGCAGAACGGATTGCCGAAATCAATCCTGACTGCCAGGTTGAGGCATTGCAGGTTTTTGTCAATGCGGGGAACCTGGCAGAGACCGTCGGGGCAAAGCAACCGGATTTTGTCATTGATGCGATTGACAATGTCACCAGCAAGACAGAACTGATTGTCTTCTGCAAGCAGCAGGGTATCCCACTGCTGGCATCAGGTGGGGCAGGCGGGAAGACTGATCCCACCCGGATTGAAATCTGTGACCTGACAAGGACGCAGCAGGAGCCCCTGTTGGCAAAGGTCCGGAAACGGCTGCGTAATGGATATGGTTTCCCTCGGAGCCTGAAGACCAAATTCGGGATTGATGCAGTCTATTCCAGCGAACCTATCCAATATCCAGCAGCTTCAGAAGGAGAATCGTTGGAGCCGCTTCCCGGTATGAATCCTGCCGGATTTGGCACCGTTATGCCCGTAACAGCAGGATTCGGTCTGGCAGCTGCTTCTTATGTCCTGAAGAAACTGGTGGATGCCGGATAGTCCAAACGGTCTGGCTCAGTAGCTGTCAGCCCGTTTTTCATACAGGATTTGATAAACAGCTGATTTACCGTATTCCCGGCTGATCAGCGATTCCATCAGGGCGAGCCTGTCGATATGCCAGATGAAAGGCTCTGATAAGGGGGCTTCTGAGGGAAGGGCATTCCGTGCCAATGTGATATGTGGGCGGAAAGGTCTTTTCCGTTCGTCCACATATCGGGGAACCAGATGGTGCCAGATGTCTTCATGGAGTTTTACCAGCAAGGGAGGTGTTTCACTGGCGCCCACCCAGTTGATTTTCAGTCTTGAGAAGAAACCTCTCCGGTCAATGCAAAGGTCGAAAGCCTTGAAATCCAACGTCTCAATGAAGGCTTTCAGTTTGGGGATGTTGGTACTGTCTTGGTTACCCAAGAACATCAAGGTCAGATGAAGGTTTTCAGGCGGTGTTTTCCGGCCTTTGATGCCTGCCTGCAGCGCTGTCAGCCTGCGGATGGTCCTTGTATCTGGCAGCAATGCTACGAACAGCCGGTGCATATCGGTGGAATCCGGTTTCTGGTGTTTTTCTTGCATGGTGCAGAAGCAGGAGAAGCAGGAGTGTCACAGGTTATTTCTGCGGTTTCCCAGCATAGTAAAGCCGGAAACGTTCTCCCCTGTCGCTGGGGCGGTGTCCTTCCCAAACGAGTTTCTTGCCTTCATATGTTTCCGGAGCCTTCGGACGGTGGCGTTTTGGAACGCTGTCTTTGATCAGCAGGTACTTGCAGGTTTCCCCACCGAATTTCTCGAAGCGTACGTCCCCGAAAAACGCAAAGGAAGCCCGTTGGGCACCAGTGACATTGGAAGAGATGCAGCTCATCTTTTCAGGCATCTTCTGCGCCATGTCATTTGCGATACCGGCATAGCTCTTGCTGTAGTTGGCCCAGGGCATCCACAGGGTAGCCATCAGGATCCAGCACAGCATAACCCCACCTGATGAAAGGACGACGGCACGGAGCAGGACAGAAGGTTTCCTTGAGATGCGCCAATAAATCAAGACAAACCATGCCAATGTTGCACAACAAGCGATGGCAGTTGCAATCAGGCTGAACTCAGGGACAAAGCCGGGAGCAAGCTTGATGGCGTTTTTCGCGATGCCTGCTGGCCATCCGGTATGGCAGGCAAGCCATGCTGTCCAAATGAACAGGGCAATCAACGTCAATGCCATGATGGAGAACCAGTCGATTGCATTGATGGCACCACGTTTCATGGTCGGCAGTCCCAATGCTGCAAGAACTGAAAGTGGCGGGATGAATGCAAGCAGGCCGGTTTCGTCCAAAGGACTGCAGAAAGCCAAGATGGTGAACATGATGGTCAGGAGCAGGGGCATGACGATATGCGCCGCTGTTTTCCATTGATTCCGCCATGCGTAGATTGCCCAGCATGCAAAAGGCCATGCAGGCCAGAAGAACCAGATGCCTTTCTTGAAGAAAAATGAAATGGATTGGATGGTTGGTACGGTGAACTGTTCCGCACACCATTCAAGCCAGTCGCCGAAAGGCGAGCTGCCGTAAGGCTGGACAATGCACAATACCGCCCACCAGACAGCCACAATGAAAACTGAGATGACAACAGCAATGGCAAGGTTCCGGAAATGGCGGCGGCGTGGTGGACGGATGAAGAAGATGCCGGCAACCAGGCAGCAGTAAAGGCCGATTGGAACCACAAAACCGTTTGTCAGGACCAGGAAACCGGATGCAACCCCCAGCATACAGGCATTCTTGACGGACGGCAGGTTGATATACCGTGTGCACCGGTACATCACATAAGCAATCAGGGCGACAAAGAGTGCCTCAACACTGGTCTGGTGGCTGTGGGTCAGCAGACCAAGGGAGCCCAGATAGATTAGCAGGGCACAGTCAGCGAGCATCCTGCCATAAGCCTCTGTATCAGGCTGTCCACCAAACGCCAACCGCATCGGTTGGGCATCAGCGCGCTGTCCCAGCAGATTGGCGGTTTTCCAGATGGAGACTGCGCCGAGCAGGAAAAAAAGGATGGTGGCGATCCTCGCTGCCATCGGTGCGCCCAGCAGCCAACCGAACAGTTTGATGCAGATGGCACCGATCCAGAAGGTGAGTGGACCAGAACTGGGTAAAGGTAGTCCAGATATGTTCGGCCAGAACCAGTCGTTGACCGTGCCTTCCGCCATGGTCCACATCACACCGAAACCGATGGCATCGGCGTTCTTCCAGGGATCACGGCCAATCAGACCCGGCAGGATATAGACCAGGGACAGCAGCAGGATTCCCCAGCGCGGCAGGGACATGGCTGCAGCTGCAGACAGGCGTACCGGCTTTTTCGCAGGAAGAAGGCTGTTTGGTGTCTCAATCATCGGGTAAACGGAATCAGTGATGCCGACAGTTTAATCTGAAAACAGGCGATTTAAAAAAAAAGCAGCCGAAGCTGCTTTTTTCATAGAAGGAAATATCAGCTCCCGGAAATCTTGGAACCAACTTTGCCGAATTTCTGGCGGAATTTTTCAACGCGGCCAGCGGTGTCGACAATCTTGTATTTGCCAGTATAAAAAGGATGGGATTCAGCTGAAACTTCAACTTTTACCAGAGGATATTCTTTTCCTTCAAATTCGATGGTTTCACGGGTTGGGATGGTAGAACGGGTGATGAATTTGAAATCACATGAAACGTCGTGGAAAACGACTTCACGGTATTCTGGATGGATGCCTTCTTTCATTATTGCCTCTAATCGTTCTGGTAGCCAGTCAGCACTTCAGCGGTTCTTCCAGCTTCGCAACCTGATTGCCGACAACTTGCCTGGTTAAGTCAAATTTTCAGATAAAAAAGTTTATCAATTGCCTGATAACTTTCAAACATATGATTCTCGCATGTTTTATAGTTCAGGTCAAGACATAAAGACCGCAGGCAGTCATCGGTAGAAATCCATCCTGCCTGCTTCCCTGATCTGGTTCCTCAAGAGGTGCCTTTCATCGGCAGACATCCGCTTTGACCGGTAGCCATAGCCACGGCTCTGGCTTCTGAATCCAGTCCTCACCATCGGGGACTTCCGCTGTCCATATGGTTGGGCCCCATGGCGTTCTATGGAAGGGCGGGCATGGCTGTCATGTGGTCTGCGCGGGGAGATGGGGTCCGCAGACACAGTGCCTGCCACAAAAGCGGCGGAGACGAGGATCAGTTTAAGAAAAAAACGCATATATTCCTAACGAAGCCATCTGCATAGTGTTGCAAAATTACAGGGTAATCCGCAGTCAATATGCGTAATATAGCGATAAAGTCCCCAGATTACCGTAAAAGTTTGTAACTTTATGTAATCATGCTTCAAGGAGTGGAACAGGTTGGTCTAGTTTCCCTGATATGTCTTCCATTTGATTTTGGTGAAAAAATGAGCCCAGCAGAAGTCCAGAAAAAAAACGAACGTCAGCCTAAGGTGCTTGTTGTCGATGATGATGCGCGGTTGAGGGACCTCCTGCGCCGTTACCTGTCTGAAAATGGTTATGCAGTCACTGTTGCAGAGGATGCCAAGGCCATGAACCGTTTCTGGATGCGGGAACGGTTTGACATGCTGGTATTGGACCTGATGCTGCCAGGTGAAGATGGATTGTCCATCTGCCGCCGGTTGCGGGGTGGTGGTGACCAGACACCGATTATCATGCTGACGGCGAAAGGTGAAGACACCGACAGGATTGTCGGGCTTGAAATGGGTGCTGATGATTACCTGCCCAAGCCATTCAACCCCCGGGAACTCCTGGCGCGTATCGGTGCAGTGCTCAGGCGGAAACGGCCGGATGAGACCCCAGGTGCCCCTGCAGAAGAAAGGCAGCTGTTCCGTTTCGGCGAGTTTGAACTGGACCTTGGCAGCCGGACATTGAGGAAGAATGGCGAGAAAATCGCATTGACCACCGGTGAGTTTGCTGTCCTCAAGGCTTTTGCCCGGAATGCCCGGCAGTCCCTGTCCCGTGACAAATTGATGGCGTTGGCAAAAGGCCGGGAATACGAAGTGTTTGACCGGAGCCTTGATGTCCAGATATCAAGGCTGCGCAAACTGATTGAACCGGATCCTTCGCATCCCCAGTATATCCAAACCGTCTGGGGGGTTGGATATGTCTTCATCCCTGACAGTGTTTCCAGCGATTGAAAACGGTAGATGGCAGTCGATAGACATCCTGTGAGTATGGCAGCCATGCCTGTCAGCGCTGTTCCCTGGTGGAAGAGCAGCCTTTTCTGGCGGACATTTGTGCTGGTCGGTGTCCTGCTCGCCATCAGCATGGGATTCTGGATTGCCAGTTTCCAGTGGCTGGACCGGGACAACCGCGCAGAGACTGTCTCAGGGCAGATTGCTTCCGTTGTGACAATCACAAGGGCGGCACTTGTCCATTCAGAGCCCTCTTCCCGAGAGGAACTGATTTATGAACTGGTCAGCAAAGAAGGGATCCGTATCTATCCCAAGGAACCTTCTGACAGGATTGAGCCCTTGGAGAAAGCCAATGACATGGTGCAGTCGATTGCACCGTATCTTCGGCAGAAACTGGGCGAAGGGACGGTTGTTTCCCCGAAAGTCAATGACCGTCCAGGTTTTTGGGTCAGTTTCCGTCTTCAGGAAGACTATGCTGATGATGTTTATTGGCTGCGTCTGGACAATGGCAGGATCGGCAGTGTCTCTGTCTGGCGGTGGTTGGGATGGAGTGGCTTGGTATTGGTGCTGTCCCTTATCGGTGCAGGGTTCATTTCCATGTTCCTGAACCAGCCTTTGGCAAGGCTTTCACAGGCGGCACGCTTGATGGCAGCCGGAAAATCACCGGAAGCCTTGCCAGAGGACGGTATCACAGAAATCCGGGAGGTCAACCAAAGTTTCAACCAGATGGTTCAAGACCTTGCGCGGGTCGAATCTGACCGGGCGGAAATCCTCGCTGGTATTTCCCATGACCTGAGGACGCCGCTGTCGAGGATGATGCTGGAAATCGAGATGCTGGATATTCCGGAAGAGAGCCGACAGGGGATGCAGTCTGACCTGTCACAGATGAATGCGATTGTCGGCCAGTTCTTGGACTATGCCAGGTTGGATGCTGAGACAAAACCAGTCACAGAAGTCGATCTGGGATTATTGGTCCTGGAAGCCCTTGACCCATTCAAGGCAAGGCCGGATTTCCATGCACAGGTACAGGTTGAGGGAAATCTGCCGGTTCTTGCAGGAGAGGTTGAGTTGCGGCGGATGGTCAACAACATCCTGACCAATGCACTCCGTTATGGCAAGACACCGGGAGAAACGTATGCCGAGGTGGATGTCAGTTGTGCGGTGTCAGGTCAAGAAGTCCTGATGGAGATTGCAGACCATGGCATCGGTGTTCCTGAAGAAAGCTTTGAACGGATGCTCCGTCCTTTCACCCGCATGGATAATGCCCGGGGGCAGGCAAACGGTTCCGGTCTTGGATTGGCAATTGTCGCCAGGATTGCCAAGAGCTACCAAGGCAGGCTCCATCTGAAGAACCGGAAGGGTGGTGGCCTCATTGTCCAAGTGGCATTTCCCTTGGCAGAAGAAACCGGAACAGCCTGAATCCCAGCGTTTGGACAACCATCTGGGAAACCGTGCTTTCCCCTATGGTTTCTCTGCAAAAACCGGCAAGGTATAATAACTGGATAAGGTTTTCAGGACCTGTTTTACTGTTATTTTGATTCGGGATGCCATCATGCTTATTCTGCCGGGTTCCAATGCACTTTCCGCTTTCCGTGCGCAACGTCTCCTGTCTGCAATCCAGAAAATCGATCCTGCGGTAACAGGGGTCAGCGGCCGTTACCTCCATTTCATTGATGGTGGTGACAACCTTTCTGAAAGCGACCTGACACGGCTGGAAACGCTGCTGACTTACGGAGAGCCTTATACACAGGCAGAAAAAGGAGATGAATTCATCGTCGTTCCCCGTGCCGGGACAATTTCCCCATGGTCTTCCAAGGCGACTGATATCCTGCACAGCTGTTCGCTTGAAGATGTGAAGCGTGTGGAAAGGGGGATTTCCTACCGGATCCGGCGGAACAGGAAAATGCCTGCTGTCCCTGAAGATGCCCGTCTTGCCGTTGTGGGACTCCTGCATGACAGGATGACCGAGATGGTCCTGTCCAACCGGAAAGATGCAGAAGTCCTGTTCCGTGAACTGGATGCAAAGCCCCTCGAATCCGTTGATATCCAGCAGGGGGGTAGGGAAGCGCTGGTCAAGGCGAACACCGACCTGGGGCTTGCCCTGTCAGAAGATGAGATTGACTACCTGTATGATGCCTTCCTGAAAGCCGGACGCAGTCCGACAGATGTCGAGCTGATGATGTTTGCCCAGGCGAACAGTGAACACTGCCGCCATAAGATTTTCAATGCGGACTGGACAATCGATGGCGAGCCGCAGGACCGTTCGCTGTTCTCGATGATCCGGAACACCCATGAAAAACATCCAGAAAAGACTATCGTCGCCTACAAGGACAATTCCTCTATCATCCAAGGCGGGAAAGTCATGCGGTTCTATCCAGAAACACAGTCAGGGGACTGCGTCTATCAACCCAATGAAGAAATGGCGCACATCCTGATGAAGGTTGAGACCCATAACCATCCGACAGCCATTTCGCCGTTCCCGGGTGCTGCCACAGGCTCAGGTGGTGAAATCCGTGATGAAGGGGCGACTGGGCGCGGCGCGAAACCGAAAGCCGGCCTGACAGGGTTCACCGTCTCAAACCTCCAGCTGCCGGAAGCCAGAAGGTCTTGGGAAAACGCATCAGATGTCACCACACAGGTCAAGGATGAAGCCGTTTACGGCAAGCCGGACCGGATTGCCTCCCCCTTGCAGATTATGATTGATGGCCCAATCGGCGGGGCGGCATTCAACAACGAGTTTGGCCGTCCAAACCTGACAGGCTACTTCCGGACCTATGAACAGAATGTTGGCAGTACCGTTTACGGATACCACAAACCCATCATGATTGCGGGCGGGTTGGGCTCCATCGCCGATATCCATACCAAGAAACAATCATTGCCTGTCGGTGCGCTGCTGATCCAGCTGGGTGGTCCCGGTATGCGGATCGGCATGGGCGGTGGTGCGGCATCTTCGATGGCGACCGGTGCGAATACCGCCGACCTGGATTTCGATTCCGTCCAGCGCGGCAATCCTGAGATGCAGCGGCGTGCGCAGGAAGTCATCAATGCCTGCTGGGCGATGAAAGAGGACAACCCGATCCTCTCCATCCATGATGTCGGGGCAGGGGGGCTTTCCAACGCCTTCCCGGAAATCACCCATGATGCAGGCAGGGGAGCGGTCTTCGACCTCCGGAATGTCCCGTTGGAAGAAAGCGGCATGTCTCCCCGCGAAATCTGGAGCAATGAATCCCAGGAACGCTATGTGCTGGCGATTGCAGAAGAAAACCTGGATCTGTTCAACGACCTGTGTGTCCGTGAACGCTGCCCCTATGCAATTGTCGGCAAGGCAACCGAGGAACGCCAGCTGAAAGTCCTTGATTCTGAATACCAGAATGAACCAGTCAACATGCCGATGGATGTCCTGTTGGGCAAACCACCGAAAATGCACCGTAATGTTACCCATGTCACCCATGACTATCCTGAAATCAACCTGGAAGGCCTGTCGTTTGGGGAAGTTGCTGAAAAAGTCCTGCTACTCCCGACTGTCGGTGATAAATCATTCCTGATTACCATCGGTGACCGTGCGGTTGGCGGGATGACCTGCCGTGACCAGATGGTTGGGCCTTGGCAGGTGCCGGTCGCAGACTGCGCGGTGACCCTGATGAGTTTTGAAGGGTATATGGGCGAGGCGATGGCAATGGGTGAAAGGACACCGTTGGCGGTCATCAATGCTCCGGCATCTGGCCGTATGGCAATCGGTGAGGCATTGACCAACATCGCAGCTGCCCCGATTGAGGCCGTTTCTGATATCAAGCTTTCCGCCAACTGGATGGCGGCCTGTGGGCAGTCAGGGCAGGATGCCGCCCTTTACGATACCGTCAAGGCAGTTGGGCTTGAACTGTGCCCTGACCTGGGACTCAGTATCCCGGTCGGTAAAGATTCCCTTTCCATGCGGACGACATGGCAGGAAGGTGGACAGGACAAAGAAGTCCTCTCGCCGGTCTCCCTGATTGTCTCTGCGTTCGCACCGGTACAGGATGTCCGGCGTTCAATGACCCCGCAGCTCCGGACAGACCTGGGTGACACTGTCTTGCTGGCAATCGACTTGGGACGTGGCAAGAACCGGCTGGGTGCTTCTGCGCTCGCACAGGTCACCGGCCAAATTGGGGCGACTGTACCGGACGTGGACAGTGCATCAGACCTCAAGGCCTTTTTCAGCACCATCCAGGGGCTCAACCAGCAGGGACTGCTGCTTGCCTACCATGACCGTTCAGACGGTGGTCTTTTCGTGACTCTCTGTGAAATGGCGTTTGCAGGGCATTGTGGTCTTGATATCAGCCTGGACGCGCTTGCTGATGCAGCTGTTGAAGACCAATCTGACAGCAGCAAAGCGCTTTCCATCCTCTTCAATGAAGAACTGGGTGCTGTCCTGCAGGTCCGTAAAGACAGTCTTGAAACCGTGACATCGCAGTTCATTGATGCTGGTCTTGGTGAAACCATCCATTATCTGGGCACGGTGTCTGCCGGCAATGATGTTGTTTTCAAACTGCAAGGTCAGGTTGTCTATCAACGTTCCCATATCGACCTGCACCGCCTGTGGAGCGAAACCAGTTGGCGCATCGCCAGACTGCGTGACAATCCGGATTGTGCAGACCAGGAATATGACCAGATCCTCAATGCGGCAGACAAGGGCATCTCACCGGTTGTGCCGTTCGATATGTCAGAAAACGTCGCCGCCCCCTACATCAACAAAGGTGCGCGTCCTCGCGTTGCCATCCTGCGTGAACAGGGTTCCAACTCCCATGTCGAGACAGCCTATGTCATGCACCGTGCCGGGTTCGAGGCAGTCGATGTCCATATGACCGACCTGCTGGACGGCCGCATGTACCTTGATGACTGCAAGGGGCTGATTGCCGTCGGCGGTTTTTCCTATGGGGATGTCTTGGGAGCAGGGGAAGGCTGGGCGAAGAAAATCCTGTTCAATAACCAGCTCAAGGAACAGTTCGAAAACTTCTTCTGGCGTATGGATACCTTCGCCTCGGGCATCTGCAACGGTTGCCAGATGATGAGCAGCTTGGCATCCATCATCCCGGGGGCTGAAGCTTGGCCGAAATTCGTCCGCAACCGTTCCGAGCAGTTCGAGGCACGTTTCTCCATGGTCGAAGTGACAAAATCGCCATCCATCTTCTTTGCCGGCATGGCTGGGTTGCAGACACCGATTGTCGTTTCCCATGGGGAAGGGCGTGCGGACTTCTCCCAGCAGGGTGATATCCGGAAAGCACTGGTCGCCATGCGTTACATCGACCATGATGGCAAGCCGACCGAAACCTATCCATTGAACCCGAACGGTTCACCGGATGGCATCACCTCCGTAACAACACCTGATGGGCGCTTCACCGTCATGATGCCGCATGCCGAACGTGCGTTCAGGACAGTGCAGAATTCATGGGCACCCGATGGCTGGGGTGAAGATTCCCCTTGGATGCGGATGTTCCAGAATGCCCGGAAATGGGTGGGATGACCCTAGCCTGTACTTGCGGGTAGAAAATTTGTGGCAATAATATGGCTGCTTTATTGCCGAAACAGTCTTGACAGCCGGTTTAGCCGGCTGTTTTTATTTTATAATTCCCCTTTCGCCTATTGTTTTATAAACACAGCAAAATGAAATCAGCCGAAATCCGTCAGAAGTTCCTGGACTTTTTCCAAGCAAAAGGACATACCGTTGTCCGTTCAAGTTCTTTGGTGCCAGCCAATGACCCAACCCTGATGCTGACCAATGCCGGGATGGTGCAGTTCAAGGATGTTTTCCTAGGACTGGACAAGCGTCCTTATACACGGGCGACATCCTGCCAGCGTTGTGTCCGTGCAGGTGGTAAGCACAATGACCTTGAAAATGTCGGTTATACCGCCCGTCATCATACTTTCTTCGAAATGCTGGGCAATTTCAGCTTCGGGGATTATTTCAAACGGGATGCCATTTCCTATGCATGGGAACTGCTGACAACAGTCTATAAACTGCCGAAGGAAAAACTCTGGGTCACAGTCTATCAGGAAGATGACGAGGCTTATGATATCTGGGCGAAGGAAATCGGTGTGCCGGAAAACCGTATTGTCCGCATCGGTGACAATAAGGGTGCCCGTTATGCTTCTGACAATTTCTGGCAGATGGCGGATACTGGTCCCTGTGGCCCTTGCAGTGAGATTTTCTATGACCATGGTCCAGAAGTGGCTGGCGGTCCTCCGGGAAGCCCAGATGAAGACGGTGACCGTTATATCGAAATCTGGAACTTGGTCTTCATGCAGTTCAACCGTGATGAGCAGGGCAATATGACCCCATTGCCGAAACCATGTGTTGATACCGGTATGGGCATTGAACGGTTGGCTGCCATTATGCAGCATGTCCACAGTAATTATGAAATCGACACGTTCCAGAACCTCATCAAGGCAGCGGCAAAGGCTGTCGGTATAGACAATCTGGCAGAAAATTCACTGAAGGTCATTGCTGACCATATCCGTTCCACCGCATTCATGATTGTGGATGGATTGATTCCTGGCAGTGACGGTCATGGCTATGTGCTGCGCCGTATCATCCGCCGCGCATTGCGTCATGGTTACAAACTGGGACAGACCAAACCTTTCTTCTATACGTTGGTTGATGCATTGGTGCAGGAAATGGGCGGTGCCTATCCAGAGCTTGTCGAAGCGGCTGACCATGTGAAGGAAGTCCTCCGCCATGAGGAGGAACGTTTCGGTGAAACGCTGGACAACGGGATGAAGATCCTTGAATCGGCATTGTCCACTGGCGGCAAGGTGCTGGATGGTGAAACCGCCTTCACGCTGTATGACACTTATGGTTTCCCGTTGGACCTGACCGAGGATATCTGCCGTGAACGCCAGATTTCTGTGGATGAGGATGGGTTCAACTCCGCGATGGAGAAACAGAAGGAAACTGCAAGGGCTTCCGGCAAGTTCAAGATGGCAGCTGTCTTGGATTATGACGGAGAGAAAACGCAGTTCACCGGCTATGCCCATCTGACGGAAACAGGGACGGTTGTTGCGCTGTACCGTGACGGTGTGCCGGTTGACCGGATTGAAAAAGGTCAGGATGGCGTCATTGTCCTGGATAAGACGCCGTTCTATGCGGAAATGGGTGGCCAGGTCGGTGATACCGGTTCCCTGAGTGCAGCAGGTGTTTCGGTTGCTGTCACCGATACCCAGCGGATCAAGCCGGGTGTTTCCGGTCATCATGTGGCTGTTGTTGAAGGTGCTGTTGCCTTGGGCGACCATCTGACGGCTTCTGTGGATGTTGAACGCCGCAGGCAGATTGCCCGGAACCATTCTGCAACCCATCTGATGCATAAGGCACTCCGTGAAGTACTGGGTACCCATGTTGCCCAGCGGGGCTCTCTGGTTGATCCGGATAAGACCCGTTTTGACTTCAGCCATAATGCGCCGGTCACGGCGGAACAGATCCGTCAGGTTGAAGAAATTGTCAACCGTGAAATCTTGGCTAACCAGCCGACCAAGTCGGAAGAAATGCCATACGATGATGCGATTGCCCATGGGGCGATGGCGCTTTTCGGTGAAAAGTATGGGGATGTTGTCCGTGTCTGCGATATCGGTACTTCCTGTGAACTCTGCGGGGGTACCCATGTGGCGGGAACGGGTGAAATCGGTCTGTTCAAGATTGTTTCTGAAGGCGGTGTCGCAGCCGGTATCCGCCGTGTTGAAGCGGTGACCGGTCTGACGGCGATGGTATGGGCTCAGGATTTGGCGCAGGAGGTCAATGAAGTGGCATCTGCCCTCAAGACCCAGCCGGACAATCTGCTGGGACGTGTCGGTCAGTTGCAGGACCATGTCAAGTCTGTGGACCGTGAACTGGCTGGGTTGAAAGCCAAGATGGCATCAAGCCAGGGGGATGACCTGGCAGTCAAGGCGGTTGAAGTCGAGGGCATGAAGGTGCTTTCCGCACGAATTGAAGGGGCAGATGTGCCTGCGTTGCGCAATATGATG
>JAHAYL010000004.1 GCA_018384065.1 Oxalobacter sp. | reverse complement strand
CATTTATCCAGTCCTTAACCCTTTCAAAGAGCCCATCATGTCTGAAGCTGTTGAAAATGCCTGTGGATGCGGAGAACAGCCATCCAGCATCACCCTTCTCGTTGACAACAAAGCAGGCGAAGGTCTGTCCTGCGTACATGGTTTTGCGGCTTGGATCAAGATCCGCGACCGCCGTATCCTGTTCGATACCGGTCAGAAAGGGGTCATCCTGAACAATGCAAAAGTGCTGGGCATCAATCTTGCTGAAGCAGAAGCCTTGGTGATGAGCCATGGCCATGATGACCATACTGACAACCTGGCGGATTTCTATGCCCTGAACCCGTCGGTACCGATGTACTGTGGCGCGAATATCGAATATGACCGCTTCTGCTGCCGTCCAGGGGAAGATGCCAAGAACTGGTCACCGCCCCCCAGTGCAAAACGGATCCTCAGCAACCTGTCTTTCCTGGGGCTACGCCATGTCCTGAACCAGCCTTTGTACCTGTTGCCGGGTGTCGGTGTCACAGGACCGGTTCCCCGCCTGACAGACTTCGAGGATGTCGGTGATGCCCTCTTCCTGGATGAAGCCGGCACCAAGCCCGATCCGGTTTCCGATGACATGTCGATGTGGTTTGAGACCGATAAGGGACTGGTCATCCTGCTTGGCTGTTGCCATTCCGGTATCGTCAATACGGTCAACTATATCCGTCAGGTTTCCGGCATTGAGAAAATCAGTGGGATTGTCGGTGGCATGCACCTGATCCGTGCATCAGAATACCGGATGAACAAGACCCTTGAAGCGATGAAAGGCTGGAAGATGGACTGGATGATTCCATGCCACTGCACCGGGGATAATGCGATGCAGCAGATGCAGGATTATCTGGGCAAAGACATCGTCTCCTTCGGGCATACCGGCATCGTCATCGACCTGGGTGAAATGCCACGGAACACGACCGGTGCCTATTATGAAATGTGTCATGGCGGCTGTGGCTGCGGTGGAGGTTGTGGCTGCGCCTGATGACGCTTTTCCTGTAACTGTTTCTATTGGGTGATACTCAATTTTCCTGCTCCTTGTCGTTGTATCCATCCCAACAAAAAGCCGACCTGATGGTCGGCTTTTTGTTGGCTGCAACAGCTTGGATTACTGCTCTTCCACCGTGTAACTGTCATTGTCACGGTCCTGCAGGAATGTCTGGAAGAAGCCTTCTTCACGCCCCTTCTCAAACTCTTCCGTTGCCCATTTGCGGCAGGCACTGCAGCAGTGGCGTGGCAGATGGACTGCCTTGATACGGCTTCTACGACCGGTATCCGCCTTGGACTCGATGACAACCGCCCCGCTGCATTCCTTGCATGTCCTGACGGTTTCCGTCTGGGTTTCACGGATGTAGTCAGTATCATAGAAAATGCTGCGGTTACGGGTATGGAACGGCCTGTCTGGATAAGCACGGCGGCGCAGGGCTTCCTTGCTCTTCCAAGCTTCCAGCGTATAGTCCTTCAGCTGTTTCAGGTAGCTGGTGATGTGCTGTGACTGGATCTGGTCACGGGCGCTGTAGTCCGGTTCCTTGATATGGCTGTAATCCAGACCAGCCATCGCCAGGATGATGCCGGTATTGATGTACGGCAAAGCGCTTTCAATCGAATACCCGCCTTCCAGGACCGCCAGATGTGGCTGCAGGCGATCATTCAGCACCGCATAGCCATGTGCGGTGAACTTCATGTTGGTAATCGGGTCAGAATAGTGGTTGTCCTGACCGGCGGAGTTCACAATCAGGTCCGGCTTGAAATCGTCCAGTAACGGCATGACGATATTGTCCAATACATACAGGAAACCTTCTTCACAGGTTTCAGGCGGCATCGGCAGGTTGACAATCGAACCATAGGCATTCGGACCACCGGCTTCATCCGGGAACCCGGAACCTGGATAGAGGGTCCTGCCATCCTGATGCATGGAGATGAACAGGGTATCCGGGTCATGCCAGAAAATATCCTGGGAACCGTCACCATGATGGCAGTCGGTATCAACCACGGCGATTTTCTTCACACCGTATTTCTGGCGGATATATTCAATCATGATGGCTTCCATATTCAGCGTACAGAAACCACGGCTGCCATGGACAACCCGGAATGAATGGTGCCCGCAAGGACGGACCAAGGCGAAGGCATTGTCCACTTCACCGGTCATCACCTTGTCTGCGGCGGTCAGTGTGCCACCGACAGAAATCAGATGCGAGGTATGGACAATCTCATCGATGCCTGGCACACAGAAATGGACACGGTTGATGTCAGCCGGTGTCGCCAGGTCAGGCTTGTATTCCTTGACATTGTCGAAATCGAGAAGACCTTCTTCAACCACCTGGTCCTGTGTATAAAGAAGGCGTTCTTCACGTTCTGGATGGGTCGGCGTAATCGCATAGTCATATGCCGGGAAAAAAACCAGTCCTGTTTTCTTTTTCACGGAAGGCTCCTTTCTTTATTTCGATTCATCTTTGATCAGACCCGGTTTGACCTGGAGTCTGACACGCATGTTCTTACCGGTGGTTGAGTAGCCACGGACCACATTGAAGACCTGCCTGTCTGCAACCTCAACCTCGATATCCTGGTCTTTTGCACCAGCCTGCTTCGCCCTAGCAATCAGTTTTTCAGTGCCCAATGCAATCGCATCATCCACGGTGAAGCGCCTGGAGATTTCCTGCTGGATACCCTCTTCCGCAATGCTCAGGACCTGTGCTTCTGTATCAGCAACCAGGTTCAGTTCAACCGTCGTACGGGCTGTCGCCGCACCGCTGGCATTGATGACATCGGAATCATTCGGGACAACAGCAGGGATGCCCAGCATCTTGCCGATACGTTCTGCCATGTAAGGTGCAGGTCCACCGACGACCAGCACTTCCTTCGGCTCAATCTTCCTGCCTTCCAGCAGTTCATGGATGGTATAGACCGGCTTGCTGTTGATTTCTTCCAGCATCGCGTTGACCTTGTCGACAATCAGCTGGCATGCCAGGTCAACAACCTGGTCCGCCACTGCTTCCGGTGTCGTATTGCCTTCAGCCGCCAGCTGCTTCATCGCTTCCATCGCCTTGGCCTTATCCCCGATATCAGCGATGCCCAGGACAATCAACGCATCGGTCGTGGTGGGTACTGGACCACCGAAAGCCATGGCGGCGCCTTTCCGTTCTGGTCCCAGCAACAGGGTGCCATTTTCAAAACGGACATGGCTGTCACCACCGACACCGATGGAATGGGTCAGCAGTCCACGGACGGAAGTCTTATGCCCTTCAATCGTGATGCCCTGTGGTTCCAGCAGGGGCACCCCGTCGGCAAACAGGGCGATATCGGTCGTCGTGCCACCGATATCCACCGAGATGGAATCCTTTTCAGTCGTCACATGTGGCAGGACCCCCATAATGGTCGCGGCAGGACCGGAAAGGATGGTCTGTACAGGCGTTTCACGGGAAGCATTCACATCAATCGTGCCACCGTCTGCCTTCAGGATATACAGTGGGACACTGACACCGATCTTGTCCATATAGACCCGGAGTTGGTCAGCCAGTTTCTGCTGGAGTGCCCAGACGGCTTCATTCAGGTAGGTGGTCGAGATGCGGCGGGGGAAATTCAAAGCACCGGAAAGCTGATGGCTCTGGGAAGTATGTTCCGCAACATCTTTCATGACATCGTTGACTTCCTTCTCATGCGCTGGATTCCGGGTGGAGAACTTGCCGATGATGGCGAAATGCCGTATGCCATCTTTCCTGAACTTCTCTTTCAGTCCGTTCAGTTCGCTGTTGTTCGGCGCTTCAGCCTCGATGCCACGGTGGCTCATATAGCCGGTCACATAATTCGCCTGTTCCGTCAGCGGCAGGTCTTTCGGGGAAACCCCAGGACCGTTCATGACAATCAGGCCAACCTTGTCCAGCTGGTTCTGGACCACTGCATTGGTCGTCAGTGTGGTTGACAGGACAATACGCTGCAGGTTCTTGAGGTCTTCTGGCTTTGCAACGGCTTCCGTCGCCATCAGGACAGACTTGAGGATGTTTTCCTTATCAGTCAGCACTTTGGATTTACGGATAATCGTTCGGTTTTCCATCAGAACCGAATCGGTATGCGTACCCCCAACATCAATGCCAAGGATCATAAGCATCTCCTTAAATGTGGTGCTATGGAGGATTTCAACAATGAGAATCTAACCATATCGTTTTTGAATGCGTTAAATCGGGCGGGTGCCATGAAAAAACGGTGTCAGGAAGATACTGCTGCCTGCCCTCTTCCCAGACCATCTGGCTTATTGGCAACATCTTTGCATTGTATCATCCATGCGGAAAACATCGCTCATGTTTTCATGGATATTTCCAGAGAAAACGCCACCAGTTGCCCAGTCCCGCCAACCTTCCTTCCAAAAACAGCAATGGCACTGCCATGACTGGCAATGCCATCGTCAAAAAACCAGCGTTCCGCAACCGGCAGGACGGTCATTCCTTCCGTTCAAGCACAGCGGCAAAGAAACCATCGGTCTGGTGCCTGTGCGGCATCAGTTTCAGGTAATCCCCCATCTCAAGGTCAATCTTGGCTTCTGCCAGCACCTGGTGCATCGGTACAAGGGCAAAACGTTCATCCTTGGCAAGGAAATCCGCAACAACCTGCTCATTCTCATATTCCAGCAGGCTGCATGTCGCATAGACCAAGCGCCCCCCTGGTTTTACCAGACGGGCTGCCGATGCCAAGATTTCCCTTTGCTTGCCATTCATCTCTGCAATGGCATCTTCCGTCTGCCGCCATTTCAGGTCTGGATTGCGGCGGAGCGTCCCCAACCCGCTGCATGGTGAATCCACCAACACCCGGTCCGCCTTCCGGGCAAGACGCTTAATCCGGGCATCGTGTTCATGGGCAATCTTGACTGGATGGACATTGGATAGCCCACTCCGTGCAAGGCGGGGCTTCATATTGGACAGCCGTTTTTCAGAAACCTCAAACGCATAGAGCCGCCCGGTATTGCGCATGGCAGCCCCCAATGCCAATGTCTTGCCCCCTGCCCCAGCACAGAAATCGACCACCAGTTCACCACGGCGTGCACCCACAATCTGCGCAAGCAGCTGGCTGCCCTCATCCTGGACCTCGACCCCGCCATTCTTGAACAGCGGCATATTCTGGAGGGCAATCTTCTTCGCGAGCCGTATCCCGGATGCGGCATAGGGCGTCATTTCACAATCCACCGGCACTTCCTGCAGGACCTTGACCACATCCTCACGGCGGTTCTTCAGGGTATTGACCCGTAAATCCAAGGGTGCCGACGTATTCAGGACATCTGCTATCTGAAGGGTCTCCGCTTCGCCATACTGCTTGACAAGCCGGTTATACAGCCAATCCGGCAGATTCGCCCTGAGCCGGACTGGAAGCTGCCCACGGTCAACGGTCTGGATATGCTCAAGCCAAGCCTGTTCCCCATCTGACAGTCCAGACAAAGCATCCATGCCATAGATATCCGACAGCGACAGCAATGCCAGCCGCCGCGCCTGCGGTCCCTGACCGGATTCCGCCAGATTGTTGTAAACCAACCGGTTCCGCAAAACCCGATAGACCGATTCAGCGACCGCTCCCCGTTCACGCATACCCAGTTTGGCATGTCCCCGGAAATAACGGGAAATCAGGGCATCCGCAGGTCCCTTGAACTGCATGACCTCCTTCAGGACCTGCTCAGTATGCCTGAGCACCAGCGGTGGCAGTTTCATAGCCCTCCTCCTGTCAGGACATAATCCAACGGCTTGACCACTTCCGGCGCCAATACCACCTTGCCATTTCCATCCATCGTCACCAGACCATCTACAGCCCATCTGACTACCCGGGGATAGACCTGGTGTTCCTGTTCGAGGACACGGTCAGCCAAGGTATCCTCATCGTCATCCGGCAGGACCGGCACCACTGCCTGCGCAATGATGGGGCCACCATCCAGTTCCGGCGTCACAAAATGCACCGTCGCACCATGTATCCTGACCCCTGCATCAATCGCCTGCTGATGGGTATGCAGTCCCCGGAAATTCGGCAGCAGTGAAGGATGGATATTCAGCAACCGCCCCATATAATGCTCAACAAAACCGGCTGTCAGGATGCGCATGAACCCTGCCAGGACAACCACATCCGGCTGATAACCATCAATGGCCGCCATCAAAGCCGCATCATAAGATTCCCGGTCAGGATACCCCTTATGGGAAACCACTGCCGTTGGGATGCCCTCTGCCTCTGCAAACTGCAGGCCAGCTGCATCTGCCCGGTTGCTGATGACCGCTCTGATCCGTGCATTCCATTTTTCTGCTTTGCATTTCTGGACAATGGTCTGCATGTTGCTGCCACGCCCTGAAATGAGAATCACGATATTTTTCATTGTCTGCTACCGTCAAAAAATCAATCCACTGCCACCAATGACATCCGGTCTGTCTGGTCAACAAGCGCTATCAGCCTGCGTTACCCCGTTCACGCCAGCATCCACCACTGACACGCCCGATGCCTGCCAGGTCACGCCAGTTCTGAACGGCTGTAAATCCCCGTTGTGCCAGCATTTCCTGGACTGCCTTTGCCTGATTATAACCGTGCTCCACCAACAGCCAGCCACCGTTTTTCAGATAATGCGGAGCCTCTTCCACCAGTATGGACAACGCTGCCAGACCATCAGCACCATCCGTCAGGGCATTCTCCGGCTCAAAGCGCAGGTCACCTTCTTTCAGATAACGGTCTTCGCAATGGATATAAGGCGGATTGGAAACAACCACATCAAAAGACATCCCTGCATCAAACGCCTCGAACCAGTTTCCCTGACAGAAGCGGATCCGTCCATCAGTCCCCAGAATCTGACTGGCATTCTCCATGGCAACAGACAAAGCAGCTTCAGAAACATCGGTTGCCATCACCACCGCATCCGGCCTTTCATGGGCAACAGAAACAGCTACCGCCCCGGAACCCGTCCCCATATCGACCAACATTCCCCCATGCGGCAAGACAGCCAATGCCCTTTCCACCAGCAGCTCGGTTTCTGGACGGGGGATCAGCACATCCGGTGATACCCTGAACGGCAATCCAAAAAATTCCCTTATTCCTGTGATATAGGCAATCGGCTCGCCAGCATCACGCCGTTCGAGCAATCCAACCAGTTTCTGTGCCTCTTCCACCGTCAGGGAATGGTCTGACCGGGTAATCTGCTGGACACGCGACAGCCCCGTCGCCTGCTCCAACAGAATCCGAAGTTCCGATGCATCAAAACAGGCAGCCCTGAACAGTGCCTCAACCGTGACACCTGCCTTGGCAACATCCCTGAAATCTTTCAATCAACCACCCCGCCGTGCCAGCCTGAACAAGGCAATGGCAAAAACCACAAACCAGACCAAAGCCCATTGTGGCGGATTCAGGACCAGGAAGGTATCTGGGACATCGCTGCACAGGCTTTCTGCCCTGAACAGCACAGGTATCGCCTTTGCCAGCCAGAAACTGTTCACAGCCTCTTCCAATGCATCCCTGCCACATTGGATGACCGGATGGGCAATCACCCAAAGCTGGTAACCAGCCAGGTAAGCCCCAACCAAGGCTGTCAGACTGCCAAGGATTGAAAACAGCCGGACCCTCTTCAGAAAAGCCCCCAGCAGGCAGAAGATGCCGATGAGGATGAAAGCATACCGTTGAAGGACACAGAGCGGGCATGGCAGTTCCATCTTGAAGACCTGCAGGTACCATGCCACCAGAATGAATCCAGCGCAAAGGATACTGATTGCAAACAGCTGATTCCGTGGTTTCATCACGATGCCCATCACACAGCAGCCAGGAAAAGGAAACCTGCCTGCTAGATTGTTTCCCCCATTTCAGCCAGCAGTTCCGCCTGCCTTTCTGCCGCCAGCGCATTGAGCAGTTCATCCAAGTCACCATCCATCACAAACTCCAGCTTGTAAAGCGTCAGGTTGATACGGTGGTCTGTCACACGCCCCTGGGGGAAGTTGTAAGTCCGGATACGTTCACTCCGGTCACCAGAACCGATCAGGCTCTTCCGTTCAGCGGCTTCCTTGGCATGCTGCTCCTGCATCTGCCGGTCCTTGATACGGGCGGCAAGCACCTGCAGCGCCTGCGCCTTGTTCTTATGCTGGCTCCGGTCATCCTGGCATTCCACCACAATCCCCGTCGGCAGATGGGTGATCCGCACGGCAGAATCCGTCTTGTTGATATGCTGCCCACCAGCACCGGAAGCCCGGAAAGTGTCGATGCGGATGTCAGCCGGATTGATCTGGACATCGCTGACATCATCCGCCTCAGGCATCACAGCAACCGTACAGGCAGACGTATGCACCCTGCCCTGTGTCTCAGTCACCGGCACACGCTGGACACGATGACCGCCGGATTCAAACTTCAGCCGGGAATACACACTGTCGCCCGACAGCCTGACAATGACTTCCTTATACCCACCGAGGTCAGACATCGAAGAGGAAACCATTTCCACCTGCCAGCGGTTCTTTTCCGCATAACGGGTATACATCCGGAGCAGGTCCCCGGCAAAAAGCGCTGATTCATCACCGCCCGTCCCTGCACGGATTTCCAGGAAGACATTCCGCTCATCATTCGGGTCTTTGGGCAGCAGCAGGATCTGGAGTTCATTCTCAATCCCCTGCAACCGCGTTTCACCAGACTCAATCTCCTGCTGGGCAAACGCTTTCATTTCAGGGTCTGCCAGCATTTCCCCCGCCGTTTCGATATCCGAGGTGACCTGCTGGTATTCATTGAACAGTGCGACAACCGGGGACAGTTCAGCATGTTCCTTGTTCAGCTTACGGAACTGTTCCTGCTTGGCAATGACTTCCGGTAAAGTCAGAAGCTCATTGATTTCCGTCAGCCGGTTGGACAGGTTCTCCAGCCGTGCCAGCATTGTCGGTTTCATCGTCATTTATGTCGCACAAAATCAAGAAATACGGTAAAACAGCATTATAAATGTGAGACCATTAAGGCATCCATATTTTCTTCAAGGAAACCGCTATGTCCATCCTCCCGATCATCCTGTCCGGCATCTGCCTGATCCTGCTGGTCATCCTCATCTTCATCCTGCTCCGCCAGTCCAAGGACAGGCTGTCTGAAACGGAGCTCCAGAAAGTACAGACTGAAATCATCCAGCAGATACAGCAGCACCTGCAGACCGAGGCAAGGGGGAACCGGGTTGAACTGGCAGGACAGCTGACAAACCTCCAGCAGGTCGTGAACACCCAGCTCTCCGCACAGGACCAGCGGCTGAAAACCTTTGAATCAACCTACTCGGCAAAAATCGAGCAGCTGCGTGAATCACTGACAAACTCGGCATCCCAATCCCGTCAGGAACAGCAGTCAACACTGGGACAGATGAACACAGCCATCAACGAATCGTTCCAGAACATCACCACCGCCAACAACAACCGGCTGAACGATATCCGCCAGACATTGGAAGACAAGATTGTTTCCCTTCAGACTGACAACGCAGAAAAACTTGGCTTCTTTGCTTCGAACCTTGAAAAACTGACCGCCTCCCATGACGAAAAGCTGGAAACCATGCGGAAAGCCTTCACAGAGACCTCTGCAACTGCCCGTAAAGAACAGGCTGACAGCATGAACACCCTCAGGGCATCTGTCCAGGAATCGCTCAACACCATGGCGGAAACCAACCGGAAAGGCATCACAGAAGTACGCAACACCCTGGAAACAAAAATCACCCAGATGCAGCAGGACAATGCCACCAAACTCGATGAAATGCGCAAAACCGTCGATGAAAAACTGCATGACACACTGGAACAGCGTCTGGGCGAATCCTTCCGTCTGGTCTCTGAACGTCTTGAGAACGTCCATAAGAGCTTGGGTGAAATGACCCAGCTGGCACAGGGTGTCGGTGACCTGAAACGTGTCCTGACGAATGTGAAAACCCGTGGTACCTGGGGCGAAGTCCAGCTGGGCATGATCCTGGAACAGATGCTGACAGCAGGCCAGTACCAGAAAAACGTTGAAACCATCCCCGGATCTGGGGCTTTTGTTGAATATGCAATCAAACTGCCTGGCAAAGGCAACCAGGACAATCCCGTCTGGCTGCCGATTGACGCTAAATTCCCGAAAGAACAGTACGAACGCCTTGTCCAGGCTTCTGAAGCTGGCGATGCAGCGGGCGTTGCCGTTGCTGGCAAAGAACTGGAAAACGCGTTGGAAACCCAGGCAAAGACCATATCCGAGAAATACCTGTCTGCACCATTCACCACCGATTTCGGCCTGATGTTCCTGCCGACAGAAGGACTCTATGCCGAAGCAGTCAGACGGCCAGGGCTCGCAGACAACATCCAACGCAAATACCGTATCAATATCGCTGGACCTTCCACCCTGACTGCACTGCTCAACAGCCTCCAGATGGGCTTCAAGACACTTGCCATTGAAAAACGCTCTTCAGAAGTCTGGCAGATCCTTGGTGCAGTCAAGACAGAGTTCGGCAAATTCGGTGATGTGCTGGCAAACACGAAAAAAGCCCTTGAACGGGTCACCAAGAACATCGAGAAGGCTGAGGTGCGCACCCGCGCGATGGACCGCCGGCTCCGTTCTGTCGAAGAACTGCCTGCCAACCAAAGTGTTCCGTTACTGGGGCTGGATACTGTCGATGCCGATATTGAAGAGACTGAAACAGACGGGGAAGACAGGGACGCTTGACCCCATGCCAATTTTTTCCTTTCAATCAAGGATATCCCTTCTGGACACCTGGCATCAGGCAAGGTAATCTACCCAATGAAGGCATTGGTTTTCCGTTCCGCTCCTTGACCGGAATACCGGCAGAAGCAGGAACACAGCATGCCCCTGTTGGTCTTTCTGTGCCGGTATCCCTGACTGCCGGCACACAATAGCATCTATCTTGATATGGAGGAAAGTCTATGGGTACCATGAAAGCAGCCGTATACGTCAAACCCGGGCAGATCATCCTCGATGAAAAGCCCATTCCCAAGGCCGGTCCCGGCCAAGCCGTCATCAAAGTCACCACAACCACCATCTGTGGGACCGATGTCCACATCCTCAAGGGCGAATACCCCGTCAAACCCGGTCTGATCATCGGCCATGAACCCGTCGGTGTCATCACCGAACTCGGTGCCGGTGTCACTGGATACCAGATTGGCCAACGTGTCATCGTCGGGGCAATCACCCCCTGTGGGCACTGCTATGCCTGCCTTGACAACCACCCTTCCCAATGTGGGAACAACGGGCTGGGAGCCTACGGCTGGAAAGCGATAGGTGGCTGGAAATTCGGCAACACCATTGACGGCTGTCAGGCAGAATACCTGCTGGTGCCAGATGCGATGGCAAACATGGAACCCATCCCTGATGACCTGACCGATGAACAGGTCTTGATGTGCCCAGACATCATGAGTACCGGCTTTTCCGGCGCTGAAAGCGGCCGCGTCAAAATCGGTGATACTGTCGTCGTCTTTGCGCAGGGTCCCATCGGCCTCTGCGCCACCGCAGGCGCCAAATTGAGGGGCGCTACCCGGATCATCACTGTTGACGGCATCCCGGAACGGCTCGCCATCTCGAAACGCATGGGGGCAGACATCACCATCAACTTCCGTGAAAAAGACCCGATTGAAGAAATCATGAAAATCACCAATGGCCAGGGCGTTGATGTCGCCATCGAGGCATTGGGCACCCAAGGCACCTTTGAAAGCTGCCTGCGAGTATTGAAACCGGGCGGCGTCCTGTCCAGCCTCGGGGTCTATTCAGGTGGTGTGACCGTACCGGGTGATGCGTTTGCTGCCGGTCTGGCAGACCAGGCAATCGTCACCACACTCTGCCCAGGCGGCAAAGAACGGATGCGCCGGCTGCTCAATGTCGTCCAGAGCGGACGGGTCGATACCCAGCAGCTGGTCACACACCGCTTCAAACTCGACCAGATTGAAGAAGCCTATGACCTGTTCGCCAATGCCCGTGACGGTGTCCTGAAAATCGCCATCACCACAGAGTAGGATTCCCCTTCTGGTGACCAAAACGGCTGGATAACCTCCAGCCGTTTTCTATGATGGATACAGGCTGTTTACCTGCCAAGTGTCACTTCAACATCGCCTGTTCCCAAGGCTTCCACAAGTAAAACCCCGTTCTCGATATGACCAATCCTGGTATAACGGAATGATGTCTCGAAATCCTTATAGAAAACCACCAGGCAGTTGTCACCGAAAAGCATCACATCCCCTGCCCTTATCCTGCCGACACTTTCCGGCTTGGCAGGCAATGGTTCAGGCAGATAGGCATACTTCTCGTTGCCATTCAGGTCAGACATCTTCAACTTCAGCGGAAACCTGCCTGCCAATGCCCTGACCGTCTCATTGTCTTCCGTATCAAAGGTAAAGTTCAAATCCCCGGTACCGAGAGCCATCTTCCGGACTGCTTTGTCCTTGGCAACAAACGCAGTTGACTGTGCGGTGTTTTCATGGGAAGCCATCTTCTGAACCGTCCTTTCCTGATTGGCAGCACCTGCCTTTGGTGCTGATGGTTGCCCTGCATTGCATGCTGTCATCGAAATACCTGCCAGTGCAGCAGCAATGGCAACCAAACTTTTTTTCATCCTATCTGTTTCCCCTATCAATCCTTCAGGAACGGCTTCACATTCGCCCAGACCGCCTCAAAGTTCATGATGAAAGCCTGATGCGGCGCATCGGCGATGATTGCCAGCTGTGCGTTGGGCATCATCTTATAGGCGCTGATGACCGTATCCAAAGGCGCATTGGCATCCTTTTCCCCGGCAATGAGCAGAACAGGACATTTGATGCTGTTGAACAGTGCCTTGCTGATGGCCTCCTGATTGAAGAACGCGAAATAACGGTCCAAATAATCCTGCAACTTATCCGGTTCAGGACACAGCGCAACCTTCTCATCAATGAACCGTTTATCCAATGCGGCAAAATCCGCCAGCTTAGCCATCGGAATCTTCCGTAGCCCAGGCACATTCTCCCCTGCCCCGCTTGCCACAATCTTCCTGATCCGGTCCGGATACATCGCAGCAATCTTATAAGCCGTATAGGCACCATCCGAGAACCCCAGGATCACCATCGGTTTCTTCGTGATCTGATTGACTGCCGCCATCATGTCTTCCGCCTTCTGTGCATAGGTAATCGGTTTCACGCCAATCTCAGATTTTCCATGCCCCCGTGTTGACGGCGCGATGACCAGATGGTCTTTGGCAAGCTCATCGATGAACCGTCCCATCTCATAAGTACAGCCGACCCCGCCGCCATGCAGCACCAGCACCGGTTCCCCTTTGCCATAGACCTCATAATAGATGCGGGCATCACCAGCTTTCACAAAATGCCCAGCGACCACATTGTTGCCATACGGCACCTGACTGACAGTATCCTGGTCTGTCTGCCCGAAATAATGGACACCCTGGCCATATGCCGGGAAACTGACAGCCGCACACAACAGCAACGCACTGAGGATTTTTTTCATCTTGGGCTCCTGTTTTCCATTTTCAGTCCCATCTGTAGATTATTCTGATTCTGAACGATTACGCCCCTGCTGTAAATGAATGGAAGCGTTCCAATAACAGGATGCCCGCTTTCACTTTTTTACCGTGGTAAATTTTACGGTGGTAAAATTTCAGCCTTCCCTGAAAGGAACTGTCTGCTTACCGCAGGATTTTCTTGATAAATAGGCAGAAAATTATTTCATAAATTACTTGAAATTTATATCAATAATCTATTGATTTAAATAGAATTATAAAGAAATTAAAACATCATCAATCCGGCAGGAAAATTTCCTGGAGGTCGTTCAGGAAACGCATACCCAATGGTGTCGGACAGATGGTGGCAGGAGTGACTTTCAACAAGTTCTTGGATTCGGCGAGCTGCAATGGCTCACTGATGGAAGCCAAGGGGAGTCCTGTCCGTTCTTCAAACAGGCGGGTTGGGAAGCCGTTGACGAAACGCAGGGCATTCATCATGAATTCAAAACGCCGGTCATCAACCGAAACCTCAAAGGCTTCTTCAAAAGGGGTTTTGCCAGCTTCATCCCCCACCATGTAGGCACCCGGATTACGCACGCACATCCGGCGGATGATTTTTCCGTCTGGCAGGGTGATTTTGGAATGGGCTGCAGCACCGATGCCCAGATAGTCCCCATACAGCCAGTAATTGCTGTTGTGCTGGCATTGGCAACCCGGTTTTGCCCATGCAGAGACTTCGTAATGCTGGAACCCCATGTCAGGCAAAGCCTGTTCCATCCATTGTTGCATGCTGTCCAAGACATCTTCATCAGGTAATACAGGTGGATGGACGGCGAATGGGGTATTCGGTTCAATCGTCAGTTGATAGAGGGAAAGGTGTGTCGGATCACAGGCAACGGCCGTCTGGACATCCTGCTGGAACTGTTCCAATGTCTGCCCCGGCAGACCGACCATCAGGTCAAGGTTCACCTGGTCGAACCATTGGCGGGCGGTCTTTGCGGCTGTCAGTGCCTCTTCCCTGCCATGTATCCTGCCCAGCGCCTGAAGATGGCCGGGATTGAAGCTCTGGATACCGATGGACAGGCGGTTAATGCCCGTGTCACGGTATGCCTTGAATTTCTCAATCTCAAAAGTGCCGGGATTTGCTTCCATCGAAATCTCGGCATCCGGCATAACCGGCAGTAGCGAACGGACAATCGACAGCAGCCTGTCAATGCCTGCTGCTGAGAACAGGCTGGGGGTGCCCCCGCCGATGAAGATGCTGATGATCCGGCGTCCCCAAATCAGGGGCAATGCCTGTTCGATATCCCGCTGCAGGACTGCGATATAACCATCTTCATCCAGTTCACCAGTCAGACGGTTGGAATAGAAATCACAGTATGGACATTTCCGGATGCACCAAGGGATATGGATGTAAAGCGCAAGCGGCGGCAGACTGCCAAAGATGGGCTGGATTTCTCCCGCCCGTCTGAAATGGACAGGCTGCTCCTGCATCATGCCAGTTTCTCCATCAGTGCCTTCAAGGCCTTGCCGCGGTGCGAACAGGCATTCTTTTCCTCTGGCGAAAGTTCAGCAGCGGTCTTGCCGAATTCAGGAACCAAGAAATACGGGTCATACCCGAAGCCGTTCTCCCCTTTTGGTTCATCGATGACGATGCCTGACCATCTGCCATCCGCAATGATGGGCTGCGGGTCATCGGCTGAACGGACATAGACCAGGACACAGTAGTAATTGGCAGCACGGTTTTCAACGCCTGCCAAGTCGGCGATCAGCTTCTGGTTGTTCCGGTCATCGGATTTGGGATCACCGGCATAGCGGGCGGAATGCACACCGGGTTGACCGCCCAAGGCATCGACACAGATGCCGGAATCATCCGCCATCGCCGGCAGGCCTGTCTGCCGGGAGACATGCCGGGCTTTCGCCAACGCGTTCTCAACGAAGGTACCAAACGGCTCCTCCGCCTCGGTGACGCTGAATTCAGACTGTGGATGGATTTCGTACCCCATCGGCTCCAGCATCTGCCTGAATTCCCGGAGCTTTCCTTTGTTGCCAGAAGCAAGGACGATTTTACCAGCCATGAATCACCTGCCCATCATCATTTCAGGCCCAAGACCTGTTTCTGCATGCCAATCAGATCTGAGATACCGCTTTTTGCCAGGTCAAGCAGTTCAATCAGGTTCTGGCTGGAGAATGGATTGCCTTCAGCAGTCCCCTGGATTTCGACAAAATCCCCGTTTTCGGTCATCACCACATTCATGTCGGTATCGCAGGTGCTGTCTTCCTGGTAGTCCAGGTCAAGCACAGGGGAACCGTCACAGACCCCGACAGAAACCGCTGCAACAAAATGGCGGAGCGGGATGGATTCGATGATGCCTTCTTCCACCATGCGGGCAAACGCATCATAGGCGGCAATCATCACGCCGCTGATGGAAGCAGTACGGGTACCGCCATCAGCCTGGATGACATCACAGTCGAGTTTCAGGGTCCGTTCACCGAAAGCTTCAAGGTCGAACGCCGCACGGAGTGAACGGCCAATCAGGCGCTGGATTTCCTGGGTCCTGCCACTCTGACGGCCACGGGCAGCTTCACGGTCCATCCGGGTATGGGTGGAACGGGGCAGCATACCGTATTCAGCAGTCAGCCAGCCACGCCCCCTGCCCCGCAGGAAAGACGGCACTGATTCCTCGATGCTTGCCGTACAGATGACCTTGGTATCCCCAAACACCGCCAGGACGGAACCCTCGGCATATTTGGTGTAATTCCTGATGAATTCGATGGAGCGCATGGCGTTCAGGGGGCGGCCATTTGCGCGGATAAGCTTGATGTCGGACATAACCCTTTCTCTCCCAGTATCAAAATATTCCCAATAATACCATTTCCCATGCAGCCTCAGTCAGATTCCCGCTGACGAAGGTAACCGCCGTATCGAAATTTTTCTGATTAAAATATACATCCTGATGTACTTATACTTAATGATTTATATATTTTTATGTATAATATCAACCAATGAGACATGAAAGGGCTTCTGATGAACAGCAAGGAATTGATTGCAATACTGACCGCTGATGGTTGGACGCTCTCAAGAACGGAAGGAAGCCATCATATCTATATAAAAAAGGGCAACCCAATGAATATTGCTGTTCCGCATCCCAAGAAAGACCTTAAAAAGGGATTGGTTGCCCAGATTAAAAGAAAGGCAGGTATCAAATGAAATATCCGATTGTAATTGAGCTGGGGGATGATGAAACCGCTCATGCCGTCTATGTTCCTGATTTGGATGTTGCAACGGCCGGAGACACTATTGAAGACTGCTATAAGGCGGCGGTTGAAGCAGCTGATATCGAGATGGGCAATTTTGTCAGGATGGATAAAGAAATCCCTATGCCATCAAATATGGCTGATATCATGAGCAGGGAAGAATACAAGGGTTTCCAGTTCGGATTGGTTGACATCGACATCACCCCATTCTTAGGCAAGACAGAGAGGCTGACAATCACCCTGCCATCCCGGGTCGTATCCGCTATTGATGAGCATGTCAGGATGTATGGACTGAAAAGCCGTTCAGCATTCATTGCAGATGCTGCTATGGCGGGAATCTCAAGATAATCAACCTTTCACTTCCCAGGACGGCTGGACAATCCAGCCGTTCCTTGTCCAGTCAAAAAACTTCACCTCATCATCTGCCCGGATTTCCTACACAGGCTTTTTCAGGAGGTTCAACGGCTGGAACAATGACTGCATGACACCATTCCCGATGAATGACAGGTTGTATGGGTGCTCTGAAACAGCAATCCGGTAACCAGCCCCCTCAAACTGGGGCTGGAACCGTTCCGCCATCTTGCCCCATAGCACCAGGGTCACAGGCAGCTTTTGGTCTGCCTGGCATGCCCCCAATGCTTCCAGCACGGTATTCAGGAACGGCTGCCAGTAGCGTGTCTCTTTGGCAGCCGGCACACCTTTCCGGAAAACCAGGGCGGCGTTCAGCAGCAGGAATCCACTATGAATCATGTTTGCCTGAAGTTCCTGCCCTGTCTGGATGAATGTCTGGTCAGGTTTCAGGCTGTTCTCAACAAACCGTTTCATCGCATCCTTGCCGGTATCGTCCGGCTGGAGGTAGCCGTCTGCCACCAGCAGCATCTTGATGAAGTTCCTCAGCGAAACCGCCCGGTTAACTGGTTTTGACAACCCATCAGCTGACCAGAGTTCCTGGACAGCACCATCCATGAAACAGTAACCGGATGCACTGGCTTCACGGGGATAAGGTCCTTCTCCCATCAGCACAAAACGGACTTGGTCAACCGGCAGGGAAAACGCTGCAAAAAGCCTGCCCTGTGTCGGCAGGAAACCGCTGTTTTCCAGACTGTCCAGATACCCCGGTGTATTTTTTTCCACAGCCGACAGTCCCTGCTTCAGGATGTCCTGCCAAGAGGAATGCGCACGTTGGAGTGCCGTTTCAATGAATGGCGGAAAACGGTTCATTTTTTCAAAGCCTTCTGTTTGATCCTGTCGATGATGGACGCACCGAATGCCTGCTGGCGGAGAAGATGCAGCTTGTCCCGGACCTTGGCTGCCTTTTCAAACTGCAGGTTCTTTGCAAAGTCCTGCATCTGTTTTTCCAGTTTCTTGATTTCACGCCCCAATTCGCTTTCAGACATGATTTCATAATCCATCCGTTCTTCTTCAGCCTGAGCCGTCTTACGGCTTTCCTCTGGATGGAAAACCCCATCAATCAGTTCCCTGATTTCCTTCGTGATGCCAGCTGGGGTGATGCCATGCCGCTGGTTGAATGCCATCTGCTTGGCACGCCG
This sequence comes from Oxalobacter sp., assembly GCA_018384065.1. Taxonomy (GTDB): domain Bacteria; phylum Pseudomonadota; class Gammaproteobacteria; order Burkholderiales; family Burkholderiaceae_D; genus Oxalobacter. Next base: position 102,321 of record JAHAYL010000004.1, on the reverse strand, counting down.
CCGTTCAGTCTCATCAATCGCCCGTTTCATCGAATCGGTCATATTGTCTGCATACAGGATGGCAGCACCGTTCAAATTGCGTGCGGCACGGCCGATTGTCTGGATCAGGCTGCGTTCCGAACGGAGGAACCCCTCCTTGTCGGCATCCAGGATGGCAACCAGAGAGACTTCCGGGATATCAAGCCCTTCACGCAGCAGGTTGATGCCCACCAGCACGTCGAATTTACCCATCCGGAGGTCCCGGATGATCTCAACCCGTTCAACCGTATCGATATCGCTGTGCAGGTAACGCACCCTGACACCCTGTTCCGACAGGAACTCCGTGAGCTGTTCCGCCATCCGCTTGGTCAATGTAGTGACCAAGATACGCTCATTGTGCTGGACGCGGTCATGGATCTCACCCAGCAGGTCATCGACCTGACTGTCCGCCCGCCTGACCTCGATGGCAGGGTCAACCAACCCTGTTGGACGGACAACCTGTTCAACCACCTGCCCGGAATGGGCAAGTTCATAGCCAGCAGGTGTTGCGGAGACAAAAACCGTCTGCCGCATCTTTTTCTCGAACTCATCGAAACGCAATGGGCGGTTGTCCAAGGCTGATGGCAGGCGGAAACCGTAATCGACCAGGTTCGTCTTCCGGGAATGGTCACCGTTGTACATCCCGTTTAGCTGCCCGATGGTGACATGGGATTCATCCAGGAACATGATGGCATCTGATGGCAGGTAATCCACCAAAGTCGGTGGCGGTTCCCCGGGTTTCATGCCAGTCAGATGGCGTGAATAGTTTTCGATGCCCTTTGTGAAGCCGACTTCCTGCAACATTTCCAGGTCAAAACGGGTCCGTTGGTCGATACGCTGCTCCTCGATATATTTGCCCTGGGCATGGAACCATGCCTTGCGTTCCGCCAGTTCTTCCTTGATGGTCTCAATCGCATTCAGGACAGTCGCCCTGGGAGTCACATAATGGGAACCGGGATAGATGGTGAACCGGGGGATTTCCTGAAGGACTTTCCCGGAGATGGGATCGAAGAAATGCAGGCTCTCGATCTCATCGTCAAACATTGCGATACGGATGGCATAGTCAGCATTCTCAGCCGGGAAAACATCGATGATGTCCCCCCGTACCCGGAAAGTGCCACGGCTGAAATCGTAGTCATTCCGCGTGTACTGCATCTGGACAAGGCGGGTGATGACATCTTTATAAGGCATCCTGTCATTCTTGCGCAGTGTCAGGATCATCTGATGGTATTCATTCGGGTTGCCTATCCCGTAAATCGCGGAGACAGTTGCGACAATGACCACGTCCCGCCGCTCCATCAGCGACTTGGTGCAGGACAGGCGCATCTGTTCGATATGCTCATTGACGGCTGAATCCTTTTCAATGAACAGGTCACGCTGGGGGACATAAGCTTCCGGCTGATAATAATCGTAGTAGCTGACGAAATACTCAACGGCATTGTTCGGGAAAAAGTCCCTGAACTCACTGTAAAGCTGGGCAGCAAGCGTCTTGTTCGGCGCAAAGACAATTGCGGGACGGCCCAAGCGGGCAATGACATGCGCCATGGTGTAGGTCTTGCCCGATCCTGTCACCCCAAGCAGGGTCTGGAAAGACAGGCCATCATGGATGCCTTCAACCAGTTTTTCAATCGCCTCAGGCTGGTCACCGGATGGTTCGAATGGCTGGACGAGTTCAAACGGTGAATTTGGGAAAGTCACGACTTTTTTATCTGGTTTTTCAGGAGAAACCGTTGATAAATGAGCCATTGCGCCGTACCTCTGATAATATTTCGTTTATATACAGGGCTTCCCCTGTTTTTAGATTTCGTCCACACGTTGATGTGAATGGAAATCCGTGTGGATGCATGTGTGTTGGACAATCAATATTATCACGATGAACAATTCTATCTTACCTGCCATCCCGATGGCGCCCCGCGACCCGATCCTGGGCATCACTGAAGCATTCCGTGCAGATGAAAACCCCAAAAAGACCAATCTGGGCGTTGGCGTCTATTATGATGACAACGGCAAGGTTCCCCTGCTGAAATGTGTGGTGGAAGCGGAAAAGCTGATGGCTGCTGCTGAAACCCCGCATACCTATCTGCCTATTGACGGTATCCCGCTCTATGACACGGCTGTCCAGAACCTGGTTTTCGGTGCGGACAATCCGGCTGTCAAGGAAAAACGGATTTCCACTGTGCAGTCCCTCGGCGGAACCGGTGCGCTGAAAATCGGCGCGGACTTCCTGAAACGCTTTATGCCTGATTCAGAAGTCTGGGTCAGCAATCCAAGCTGGCAGAACCATTTCGCATTGTTCGACTATGCAGGTTTCAAGGTCAACACCTACCCCTACTATGACGAAGCCACCCATGGCGTCAATTTCAAGGGCATGATTGAAACCCTGGGTTCCATAAAAGCAGGCTCCATCATCATCCTGCATGCCTGCTGCCATAATCCGACCGGTGCAGACCTGACCGAAGACCAATGGACGCAGGTCATCGATGTGGTCAAGAAAAACAGCCTGATTCCTTTCCTGGATATGGCCTATCAGGGTTTCTCCAACGGTATTGCTGAAGATGGCAAGGCTGTCCGCCGTTTCTCAGAAGACTGCCCACTGGTCTTGGTTGCCAACTCCTTCTCAAAGTCTTTCTCGCTGTATGGGGAACGTGTCGGGGCATTCAGCCTGGTGGCTTCTGATGCAGATGAATCCGCACGCGTCCTTTCCCAGCTGAAACGGGTCATCCGGACAAACTATTCCAACCCACCGATTTATGGTGCGAAAATTGTCGGTACCGTCCTGTCGAACCCTGCCCTGCGGCAGATGTGGGAAGATGAACTGGCAGGCATGCGTGAACGCATCCACGTCATGCGCCATCAGCTGGTCGAGAAACTGACTGCCAGGAAACCGGATATGGATTTCAGTTTCATCACCCGTCAGGCAGGGATGTTCTCCTATTCCGGCCTGAACCAGGCACAGGCTGAACGGCTGAAAAACGAATTCTCAATCTATATCGTAGGAACCGGCCGCATCTGTGTCGCTGCCTTGAATTCCCATAACATCGATTACGTTGTGGATGCCATTGCAAAAGTCCTCTGATACAGCAGGCAGGCTTTTACATAAGCAATGAAAAATCCGGCTGGTGTTCACACATCAGCCGGATTTTCCTTTTGACTTCAGCAGAAGGTCATTCCAGGTTCTGCACCTGTTCCCTGATCTGTTCAATCAGCAGCTTCAGGTCAATGGAAGCATCTGACAGTTCCTTGATGACCGCCTTAGAACCCAAGGTATTGGCTTCCCGGTTCAGTTCCTGCAGCATGAAATCCATCCGTTTGCCCAGCATACCGCCCTTGCGGAAGATTTCCTTGGTTTCTTCCAGATGGATTTTCAACCGTGCCAATTCCTCGGCGACATCAATCCGCATGCCATACAGTGTGACTTCCTGACGGATACGCTCAGCGGCTTCCTGTTGGGTCATGGTCTGCGGGAGATTGCCTGCTAAGGCGATGCCCAATGCTTCCTGCATACGGTCAACCGCTTTCTGCCTGAACTGTGCAAGCATCTGTGGAATCAGCGGTTCAACCCGGACGACGATTTCCTGCATCGCAGAGACTTTTTCCAGCAATGCCTTTGTCAATGAGGTGCCTTCCCTTTCACGTTCTGATGTGAAAGTCTGGACTGTTGCCGTCATGGCTTCTTTCACCTGTGCCTGAAGGATTTCCTGATCTGGTGCCGCTTCTTCAATCATCCCAGGCCACCGGAGGATTTCATTGACGGTCATCGCCTGTGCCTGCGGGTTGCGCTGATGCACTTCCCCTTGCAGTTTCATCACTTCTGCCAGCAAAGCATCATTCAACCGCAGGGAAGACGGCGCATGGACACCCCTGCCAAAAGACAGGCGGCATTCAACCTTGCCCCGTTTGACCTGCTGCATGATGGTTTCACGGAAAACAGGCTCATAGAGACGGAACTCATCGTTCATCCTGAACTGAAGGTCCAGGAAACGCGAATTGACGCTTTTCAGTTCAATGGTCAGTGTCCCAGCCACCGTCTCAACGGTGGTCGTCGCATAAGCGGTCATGCTGCGTACAGCCATTTTGACTCCTCATCGGATAATACAGGAACAGGGATGCATATTCTTCATGATGAAAAACGGCACGCCCAGACGTGCCGTTTTCCGTAGCATCCTGACTGTCAGGGATTATTTGCTACGGCTACGGTATTCACCGGTGCGGGTATCGATTTCAATCTTGTCACCGATTTCAACGAACAGTGGGACCTGCAGGGTATAACCACCTTCCTTGCCACTGGCGATACGGGCAGATTTCATGACCTTACCAGAAGAGGTGTCGCCTTTGACAGCTGGTTCAGTATAGACAACTTCACGGACGACGGTGTTTGGCAGTTCCACAGCGATTGGTTTTTCGTTGTAGAAGGTGATTTCGCAAGGCATTGCGTCTTCCAGGTAATTCAGGACATCACCCATGCAGTCTTCTTCAACTTCATACTGGTTGTATTCAGCGTCCATGAAAACATAGTAAGGATCAGCCTGGTAGGAATAGGTGACTTCCTTCTTGTCGAGGACAACGGTATCAAACTTTTCATCGGCACGGTAAACCGCTTCCATTGGGGAACCTGTCAGAAGGTTCTTCATCTTCATCTTGCAGACGGAAGAGTTGCGACCAGATTTGGAATATTCGGATTTCAGGACCACCATGGGTTCATTGTTGACCATAACAACGTTACCGACCCGTACTTCTTGTGCTGTTTTCATAAAAATAGATATCAGTAATTGAAAAATAAAATGTCAGTAGGAATCCCGGCAGCCCTCGAAAACACCATACAGAATGCCACCGATAAGGAAAATCATAATATTTTAACGCAAAGAATCCACAAATCGAACCAAACCCGTTGCCAAATCAGGCTGTTCTGTCAGTTTTTTACGCCAGATACCTGCATATTGTTTCAATTCTGGCAGGATTGCACGGAATCCCGCCCAGGATTCCGTGAAACCGCCCTGCCCTGCACAACTGTTCCATTGCTTCCAGAAACGCCTGAAAGCCTGCTGTTCTTCTTCCATCAGCCCCTGTTGGTACAAAGCCATGAAGGCATCCAGTTTGTCGAGATGGGCATTTTCTTCCTGCGGATAGATATGCCAGACAAAAGGTCTGCCCGCCCATTGTGCCCTGACAAACGAATCTTCCCCCCTGACAAAATTCAGGTCAGATGCCCATAGCAGCCGGTCATAGAGGCGCTGCTCAATGACCGGAAGTATCTGGACAGTCAATGCTCCATCCTGGAAACAGGTTCCAGCCTTGGGCTGTTGATGGATGAACCGCCCGACATCCTGGGAAGCGGTACCTTCTGGAATCAGGCACAGAACCGGCTGTTCTGACCAGGACAATGTCTCCAACAGCTGCTGGACAGGTGCCAATGGATAACAGAACAGGGAAACAATGAACTGTTCTTCCCGACAGGCTACCCCCAAGGATGACAGGAACGCCATCGCGTTTCTCCGGTCAGATTGAAAACCGACAGCCGACTCAACCAGACCTGCCTCACGGATAAGCCCGCCAGTCTTTCCTGTGAAACCGGGGAAATAAAAATATTTGGTCAGTGGCAACCGGGGATGCGGGGACTTCATCAGATGGGTTGAATCCACCCAAGATTCCGCACTGAGGTACTCCAGGTTGATCCAGACCGGCTTGACCGCCCTAGCCGCCATCTGGTTGAGATAGCTGTCTGGCAGGCGGGTGCCGAACCCTTCAATGACAACATCAGGAACCTGGCCGATGTCGGCAGGCATCATATCTGGTTTCCAGACACAGATGTCCACCTGATCAACCTCCTGCCTTTCAAGCCCGGCATCAATGCCGGGACAGATTTTCTGAAGGACGGGTAAACGGTCAATCCACAACCGGACATGGCAATGCCGTTCTGAAGCCAGCTGCCTGGCAAGGCGCCAGCAGACACCGGCATCCCCGTAGTTGTCGATAACCTCACAGAACAGGTCAATGCCCAAAGGCTTCTCCCTGTCTTTGGAATCCTGCAAGCCTTCCATCAGGCGGTAAGGATTTATATTGACTGCAGCAACGGCAGCATCTGGGCAAATATGCGGGGAGAACCGGCAATGATATTGCCTGATTTCAGGTAATCCCCTTCCCCTTCAAAGTCAGACACGATGCCGCCCGATTCAGCAACCAGCAATGCACCTGCTGCAATGTCCCAGATCTTGAGGTCCTTTTCATAGTAACCGTCATAATGGCCACAGGCGACATTGGCAAGGTCCAGTGCCGCAGACCCCGGACGGCGGACAGCCTGCGCGTTCATCGTCATCACCTCAAACATCTTCAGGAATGCCTTCAGGGCCTCCGGGTCCTTCTTGCGCCCAGCAAAGCCGGTTCCAATCAAGGCCTTGGACAGACGGTCTGTCTTGCTGACACGGATACGCCGGTTGTTCAGGTATGCACCACCGCCTTTTGAGGCGGTATAAAGATTGTTGGCGGCAGGATCATAGACCAAGCCATGGGTCACAACCCCATTCTGCTGCAGGGCAATGGAAATGCAATAGCATGGAAAACCATGGATGAAATTGGTCGTGCCATCCAATGGGTCAATGATCCAGACATTCTCACTGCTGTCATTCAGGCCATTGGACGCACCCGATTCCTCAGCCAGGATGGCATGGTCAGGATAAGTCGTCAAAAGAACATCTATGATGGCGGCTTCCGCCTCACGGTCAACTTCTGTCACAAAATCATTCTGGTCTTTCTGTTCAACCTTGATCTGTTCCAGATCAAAGGAAGCCCGGTTGATGATGGAAGCCGCACGGCGGGCGGCTTTCACCGCAGTAGTAAGCATTGGATGCTGCATAGTGTTCTTGAATCTTGAAAAAAGCATTCACACCAGAATATCCGGAACGGTCTGCTGGTGTCATAATGATTGGTAAAAACGCCTGTAAAGGAACAGCTCTTGGCATCTGGTTTGAAAGCCGGCTGTTTCCCATTAATCCTTTATTTTAAATGAACACGCAGAAAACTGACACATCCATTTTCCAGACTTTACGCTTTGTACTGGTTGAGACCAGCCATCCCGGCAACGTGGGTGCCGCAGCACGGGCACTCAAGACGATGGGGTTCAGCAGGCTGGTCCTTGTCCGGCCACGGTTCAGCGATGTGCTGGTGCATCCCGATGCCCAGGCACTCGCCAGCGGTGCGCTTGATGTCCTAGAGAACACCCAGATTGTGGATTCCATCGATGAGGCATTGAATGGCTGCACACAGGCAGCTGCCGTCACTGCCCGGCTGCGTGAATTCTCACCACAGGTCCTGACACCCCGGCAGTTCGCTTCCAGCTGGCAGCAAAGCCATGCAGCGCATCAGGCGCTTGTATTCGGCAGTGAACGGTATGGCTTGCCCAATGAGATTGTTGAACAATGCGATACGCTGATCAACATACCGGCCAACCCTGAACATACCTCCCTGAACCTGGCCCAGGCGGTCCAGGTCCTGGCTTATGAATGCCGGATGGCGGTACTGGAAAAAGCGCCTCTGTCCGAAGCGGAAAATCCAATCGGTTTCCATGGGAAACCGGCAACTGTTGACCAGATCAACGGGATGTTTGGACACCTGGAAAGGGCATTGGCGGTTTCTGGTTTCCTGGATCCGGAAAATCCCAAGAAACTGATGCCACGGCTCAGGCGGCTGTTCTCCCGATGCCATCTGGAAACCGAAGAAATCAATATCCTCCGGGGAATCGCCAACCAGATGGAATCACTGGCAGGACAGGCAGCAGCCTCAAGGAAAAAAACATTGCCCTGACTGGTCAACCCCAAGGACGAATCAGGCCAACCACCAACCCTTCGATATGGAAGTTTTCCAGCCTGCCATCCACCTTGATGGGTTCAAAGTCCGGGTTTTCCGGCAGCAGTTCAACAGACCGTCCTTTCCGGCTGAAACGCTTGACCGTCACTTCATCACCGATACGGGCGACAATGATCTGGTTGTTCCTGACCTGGGTGGTTTTCTTCACCGCGATGTAGTCACCTTCATAGATGCCGACATCTTTCATGGAAGTACCCCGGACCCTGAGCAGGTAATCCGGCTTTTCCGGAAACATCGCAGGGTCAACCTGGAATTTCCGCTCGATATGCTCTTGGGCAAGGATTGGTGCGCCTGCCGCCACTGAACCGACCAGAGGCAGTTCCATGAATTCGAGATAAGCTCCTGTCTCAGGATGTTTCTCTTCCTGATACAGCAGCCGGATGCCCCGGGAAATCCCTGGCACCATTTCAATCACGCCTTTCCGCGCCAATGCCTGAAGATGCTCTTCTGCCGCATTGACAGACCTGAATCCCAGTTCTGCCGCAATCTCTGCCCGTGTAGGCGGGAAACCTGTCCGTTCGATGGCATTCTGAATCAGATTGAGGATTTCCCGCTGTCTTGCTGTCAGTTTAATCATAGCCGCCCCGCCCTATGGTTGATGGATATACCGATACTGCCTGCTTTTGAAAAACGCCTTGAACCTTCAAAATACTGTCTATTCATATAGACTGTCTATTTAAACAGGTATTCTAAAGGATTTTTCATATTTCATCCAGAAGAATATTTTCTGAAACATCAAATATCAGTATGGCAAGGGAATTTTCCAGTATTTCCTGATAGTCTTATTACCGGCAGTATCCTTCCGGCCGCAGCAATTACGGTCAGGCCAGTCTTGAGTGTCAAGACTGGCCTTTCCTGCCCTATCAGTCATTCAACCTTGATTTCATCGAATGTCGCATTCTGCTCGAAGCCATCTGCTGACTGAACCAAGCCATAACGGTCGAAGTAAGAGATGTCGTACCAGTCTTCATACATGCTACCTGTCAGATACCTGCCCATGACGCTGACGACACTGTTCCGGTCACCATCGAAATGAGGATAGTCACGGTAGTCTATGATACCGCCATTACCTGCACCGGCCCTGCCATTGGCAAACAGGTCAATATAGACCCAGCGTTTGTCTTTGTATGAACCATCGTACCAATCAGACAGGCTGTTGCCCGGTTGGTTCCTGCGTCGGTCGTTCCATACAACCACTGTTTCTCCCTCACGGCGCGGTGTCGAACCGAACAGGGCAACCGATACCTTGCCGTTGTCAACACGCAGTTTGTCGATTGCATAGGCTTTGCTGATATGCAGGTTGCCTTCATCGACATGGATGTTGCCATTGACTGTCCAGATATCCTGGATGACGGTACCGGTATCCGAATTGAGGCTGCTGATATTGAAGTCCCTCATCGGCTGGTCTGCCGTAGCACCCTGGGTTGCAAGCGTCAATGGTGAAGAACCGTCTGCTTTCCTGACAGTATCCACATTGACATAATTGCCTCCCAAAACGACATCCGGTTCACCGGTTCCATTGGCGTTGCCGTTCGCATTGGCAGTGACAGTACCGATATGGGACGCTTGGGTATTGTTGCCGCCCAAGGCGATGACCCTGTTGCCAGTGATGGTATCGATATTCATATCACCGTTGGTGGTTTCAACATCCGCCAGATTGTCAGCAACGATATTATCAATGGTGACATTGCCAGTTCCATTGTTCTTGACAATCACATCATGATCCGCTGTGACATCATCCGCATTGACATCACCCTTCTCATTGATGGTAAAGGTAATGTCATTGCCCGTACCGATACTGTCCTTAACGGTGATGTTGCCCTTGTCGGTGGCAACTGACAGGTTTCTGGCAACAGTCAGATCAGCATCCAGATAAACATCGCCTTGTTTATGGGTGATGGCAGCAAGATCTTCCTTCGCCCTGATTGCACTTGTCACATGAATGTCACCGTTGGTCGAATCCAAGGCAACATCCCTGCCGGAATCGATTTCCCCACCTATGATGATGTTCTGCTGCCCTTCCGAATAACTGTCAGATGCCGCAGAAACACTGACATCGCCTTCTGCTGTCTTGATATTGCCTTTGACTTGGATAGCTCCTTGATGGGTAGCCAACTTGATGTTGTCTTCCGCTGTAATTGCATCATCTACGCTGATGTTGCCCTTACCCGCTGTTGCTACGACATCTCCACCTGCATCGACTGCACCTGCTACAGTGATGCCACCATTGTCTGTTCCTGCCTTCACATCACCGACTACATCCAAATCAGCTTCCAGATAAATATCCCCTTGCTTATGAGTGGTAACAATCAAATCTTCCTTCGCCCTGATTGCACTTGTCACATGGATGTCACCGTTGGTCGAATCCAAGGCAACATCCCTGCTGGAATCAATTTCCCCACCTATGATGATGTTCTGCTGCCCTTCCGAATAACTGTCAGATGCCGCAGAAACACTGACATCGCCTTCTGCTGTCTTTACCCCACCCTTAATCTGAACAGTTCCCTGATGGGCTGCAAGGTTGACACTGTCCTGAGCTTCGACAGAACCACCAACGCTGATATTTCCTTTGCTGGTCGTGACATCCACATTGCCTTCGGTGGCCTTGACGGTCTTGGCAAGGACAATGTCTCCTGCGCCGGTCTTCGCTGTGATGCCCGCTCCTGTCACATCGCCTGCAAGGGAAATGTCGCCTTTGCCTGCCGACACCTCAACGCCGCCTCCGGCTTCGACCGCACCAGCAACGGTGATGGATCCTTCGACTGTCTTCAGGTTGACATCGTTTCCAGCTTCAACAGTCTGACCGATATTGATATCCCCTTTATCGGTTGTGGCATTGACATCACCTGCAACTTTGATGGATTCATCAAAGTAAACTGTTCCTTCCTTATGTGTTGCTACATTCAGATTCTGTTTTGCGATGATGTCATCCGTAACATGGATGTCACCATTCGTGGCATCCAAAGTGACATTCCTGCCAGAATCAATCTCACCGTTCGCTGCCAAGACGATATTCTGCTGCCCCTCGATATAACCGTCCGATGCAGCTGCAATAGAGATATCCCCTTCATCTGTTGCTGTCCGACCGTTGATTTCAACCTTGCCCAACCTGGTTACAAGATCAATATTGCCTTTTGCCGTGACCGTATCTTCTTTTGGACCATTATCACCGATAAGGATATCTCCCTGACCGGTTGCAATATCAATATCCCCTTTGGTAGCAGTCACTGTCTTCACAATATCAACATCACCTTCACCGATGGCAATCGTGACATCTGATGCCGTCACATTGCCTTTCCCGACAGCTGCATCACCGATAGTGACATCGCCCTTGTCTGTGGAAACATTGACATTCCCAGCAACAGCCACATCATTGTCAAAATAAACACTGCCCTCTGTATGTGTTGATGAATTCAGATCCTGTCTTGCGATGATGTCATCGGTGACATGGATGTCACCATTCGTGGCATCCAAAGTGACATTCCTGCCAGAATCAATTTCACCGTTCATATCAACGATGATGTTCCGTTGACCTTCGATGTAATTGTCGGATGCCGCTGAAACGCTGATGTCACCATCCTTCGTTGCGGTCTCACCATAAATCTCAATCTTGCCAAGACCTGTCGCAAGGTTGATGCTGTCCTTAGCATAGACGGTATCCGTTCCTTCACCGTTATCACCAATCCTGACGTCGCCCTTGGCAGTCGTGATGTCAACATTTCCACCTGTTGAATGGACAGTCTTGCCGATATCGATGGTACCTTCCTTGGCGACCTGCATCGAAATGTCTCCGTCAGCCTCGACACTGTTGCCAATGATAATGCCGCCTGTGTCAGTCTTTGCTGTAACCTTGCCAGCAACATCCACACCAGCATCGAAATAGACCGTACCGTTTTTATGGGTAGCAGCATTCAGATCCTGTCTTGCGATGATGTCATCGGTGACATGGATATCGCCGTTCGTCGCATCCAAGGTCACACTCCTGCCGGAATCAATCTGACCGTTCAGGTCAACGATGATGTTCCGCTGACCTTCGATGTAGTCATCGGATGCTGCCGCAACGTTGATATCGCCATCTTTGGTTGCAGTTTCACCATAAATCTCAATCTGCCCCAGTTCTGTGGAAAGGTTGATATTGTCTTTTGCATAAACGGTATCACTATTTTCCCCAGTGTCCCCAATCTTGATGTTGCCATTTGCTGTTGTGATATCAACGCTACCGCCAGTCGAATGGACAGTTCTGCCAACATCGACTGATCCTTCTTGGGTAATTTGTATAGAGATGTCTCTGCCCGCCTGGATATCTTCCCCGACCTTGACATCACCTTTTTCGGTGACAGCCTTGATATCCTGACCGACCACGAGGTCTGTATCGAAATAGACCGATCCTTGGGTGACTGTCTTGGCATTCAGGTCACGCGCGGCAGTCACTGCATCGGTGACATGGATGTCACCGTTTGTTGCTGTCAGATTGATATCCTGACCTGAAGTGACCCGGCTGTTGGAATCAATGATGATGTTCATTCCATCTTCGCCCGGTGTGTATGCCGATGATGCCGCCGTCATGGAGATGTCACCTTTTTCCGCCGTCGTTTCCCCATAGACCTTGATGACACCTTCTCCTGTCTTCAGGGTGATATCGTTGGCTGCACCGATGGCGACCTTGTCTTCTCCAACGACTGACGTCTCGTCCCCAATGGAAATATTCCCCTTTTCTGCGATATTGATTGTGACACTGTCCCCCGCAGAGATGTCATCCTCGACCGTGATGTTTCCCTTTGTCGCAGTCATCTCGACATTACCGCCAGCAATGACATCTTCCTTAACGGTGATATCACCTTTTCCATCAACTGATGCAGAGACATCTGCACCAGCTTTTACATTCCTTTCAAAAGAGATATCCCCTTCACCAAGGATGACTGCCTCAACATCTCCCTCATGCGCATAGACATCGCCATCTTCGACACGGATGTTCCCTGCCCCCGTAATGCCAACAAGTACATCTGTCTTGGCATCGATATCACCTGCGAAGGTAATATCGCCTTCACCAAGGATGAGAGCCTTGACGCTGCCACCATCTTCATCCCCAGTTTCCATGCCAGCGTTCACTGTTCCAAGCACAGAAATATTGCCGCGAGCCCGCGCCTGGGCATCGCCGATACCCAAAAAGACAACATCACCGGCATCTACCGTACCATTGATGAAAATACCGTGTGGGGTATTGACCTCATAATCATTGAAAACCGTTGCATAAATATTCTTACCAGCATCGACATCACCATTTGTCAGGATATCGCCGTTCTCTGCCGTCAGACTCAACGAACCGGTCTTGGATTCCAGCTTGCCGTTGATGGCGATGTCGCCTGTCCCCTCGGTCGCAACGGTGATGTCGCCTTCCGCTACGATGCTGCCAGCGCCGAGACTTTCCCCGGCTCCGACCACCGTGATGTCGCCGTTGACCGTATGCAGGTCGACTGTCGAGGACAACGATGTCAGCGTACTGCCCTCATGGAAGGTGATGTTGCCTTTATCGGTTTCCGCTGGATTTTCATCGACCGCCTTGAACGTGATACCACCTGCATCGGAAACAACCTTGCCATAGACATTGATATTCCCTTCATTGGCTTCCACGGTGATTTCATTGCCCCTGGTCTGGTTGCCGCTGAACACGATGTCGCCTGACGCTGTCTTGGCTTCTACGTTCCTGACCGCATCGACATCGCTCTTGAACGTGATGCCGCCTGCCCCTTCCACCGATGCAGTGACGTCATGACCTGCGTCAACATACCCATCGAAGAGGATGCTGCCATCACCTGACACCGTTGCTGCAACATTGCCTGCATCAGCATCAATATCTCCCCTGATGGTGATATTCCCATTGCCAGTCTGGGCAATAACGCTACCATCCTTAGAATGGGTCACATCGCCTGTATCTGCACCGACCGTGATATTGCCTTCAGTCGATTCAAGCCTGATATCAGCATCCGCAGTGATACTGTTGTCTGTGCTGATGTCGCCTTTTGCCGACAGGATGACATGTCCTTCTTTATTCCTTTCCTCAGAACCATTCACAACAGTTTCGCCATGCAGGTTAAGTTTGCCATCATCATGGAGATTGGTAATCTCCATATCACCATTGATTGCAGCACTCACCTCAGCATCCAATGCATCAGTCTGGGTCTTGACAAGGATATCGCCATTGATTGTTTCTGCCAGTGACTGCCCCTCTAGCACAATTCCTGATGCCGTAAACTTGTTGAAAGCATTATTAGCGTTCTGAAGATCAACTGAACCACCTGTCAATGTCCAGACCTCTGCCGCGTTGATGGAACCAGTTCCTGTTTCATAAACACTGTTGCCTGCTGTTGCCTTCAATGTATGGGGGACAACCAATGCCACATCGACCATCACATCCTTGGCAGCTTCAGCAATCAAGTCTGTCCCTGTAGTGACGCCACCCTCCAAGTTGACTGATCCACTTCGGGAAACCAATGTTGTCTTCCCGTCGGACACAAGGGATGTGTCTGATGAAGTCGTCATATCCGCATCTGATTCCAGATAAATCTCACCGGAAGCATCATCTGTCTTCTTGGCAGTGATTGAAGATGTCAGGACAAGATGCCCATCATCAGCCAGGTTGGTGGCGGATACATTGCCATTGACAACAGAGCCGACCGTGACCTTCAGGTCAGGTGTACCATTCAACGTGCCTTTTGCCTTGACAAAGACATTGCCGTCAATATCCGCAACAGCACCGCCTTCCTGTTCAAGACCCTGTGCAGTGAAAGCAGCAAATTGGTTGTTTCCATTCTGCAAATCAATGCCTTTCCCAATGGATGCATTGACTGTTTCGGCAAGCACTGAACCTTCCGCCCCTTCCAACACAGCATCCTTTGCCGTCATATTGAGGTTTTCAGTGACTTCCTGTTTTCCATTAATGGCAATGCTCTTGCCAGCGGTAACATTGAGATCCTTGCCTGTCTGGATACCGCCATCCAAGGTGACGTTGCCTGAGACAGATGTCAGGTTGGTGTCAGACGCAGATTGGATCCGCTTTCCTGAAGATGTTGTCATGTCACCATCCGACGTAAGGGAAACCTTCCCTTCTGCTATATCAGATTCCTGCGCGGTAATATCAGTTTTCAGCAGCAGTCCACCGTCCTCATCCAAGTTGGTGATGGCGACATCCCCGTTGACTGTTGTGTCAAACGCTACTTCAAGTGTTTTTCCACCATGGGTCTTCACTGTGACACTGCCATCAATATCGACCGGCTTGACAGCCCCTTCCTGCATGATGCCGCTTGCGGTATAACTCGAAAAATGATTGCCATCATTGGTCAATTCAATCATCTTGCCAGAGACCGTCTTCACCGCGCCAGCAGTGATGGCACCATAATCCGTCTGGGTGAAGGAACCTTTTTCCGCAATAAGCGTCAACTTCTTGCCATCGGTCACATAACCATTCTCATCCACCATTCCGACTTTAGAAACGGCATCCAATGTCAGGTTGTCAACAGCACTCAGGATGACATCTCCGCCAGACGTCAAGGAACCGTTCACCGTAATGGTTTTTGTCTTATATTTCTGGGTTTCTTCATCAATGACTGGATTACCCTCCCCGTCGGTTTCAATGACTGTCTTTTCATAGGAACCCAACAGGTCAAGACTGTCTTCACTGGATGCTGTAAATGTATCCTTTGTCTTGATGACACCCAGTTTCATCGTGTCGCTTTCACCGCCCGTCACCCCATGAATATTGGCAGAACCTGCTTCAATCTCGATGACGACACCGGTGTTCAGAATACGCAACGCCTTTTCGTCCGTCCCGATGACGCCAGTATCTGGATTGACTGTCAGCGACAACCCTTTCTTTGCATTGATATAGCCGATGTCATCATTGACATCGCCCATCACAATACCGTTACCAGAGGTCAGGGCAACGGTGTCGGCGGAATAGACTGCTGCCAATTGCAACTTGTCTTCATTGACATTCCTGATATAAATGCTGCCTTCTGCCCGGGCGGTCAGATTGCCCGCCAGATCCACAGTGAAATCCTTGACCTTTGCCTTGTCATCCATCATGCCGATGAAGCCGGTTCCGCCTTCCACAATCAGGTCTCTGGCAATGACGTTGGCTGTGTTGTAATTGGAACCATCTCCGTCAATAACATTATCCAAGGCATTGTAAACACCTGCCTTGCCATACAGCCGGACATCTGAAGCTGTTTTATCAGCAACAGTGACCTGACCGACATTCAATGCGAGAGCCTGTTCCGTTTCGTTCTTGTTCCGGCTGGCGATGAAAACATCCCCTTCATGCGAGGCATCTGTTCCCGTGGATTCAGCATTGACCGTTCCAGTCGCATAAATGCCCAGAGGTGCTTTGCCTCCTATGATGAATTTGGCGATGACTGGATCACCATCCTTGTAGTGGTCGATGACAGGATTGTTATCATCATCCAAAACAACCCTGCCGGTTTCATCTGTCTGATAGACCGGCACCTGCTGTTTGACGATGTTGCCACTGGCATCCTTGACATATTCAACGTCTACATCCGCGGCATCGGCGTTCGCCAGCATCTTCAGGTAATCAATATAAGTCTTGCCGGTATCTGGGTCCTTATAACCCGAATCCAACATCTCAATCGTGATTTCCTGGGTTGTATCCTTGTCGATTCCGACACCCATACCTTTCAGCGTGATATTCTTACCGTAAATGTTGGCTGGTTTCTTTTCCTGGTCGGTCGAACCCGTCTCCTTGTTGACAATGCTCTTGCGGACCGCATAGAGCATCTGTTCCTTCGTCCACTTGTAGGTTGGATGGTCACGCTTCTCGATCAACGTTGCATAAGTACCGTCAGATGCCAGATAAGCATCGACATCGCTGTAACCGCCAAACTTTGCAGTCTGCTTGTCATAAAGTGCCTTGCGTTGCTGATATTCCTGATAGGCAACAGAGGAGGGGTCTTCCGGTGCATCCGGGTTCTTGTCAAACCAAGCCTTCATATCGATATAGCCTGCATAAGCCTGCTGGATTTCAGCCTTGTAATCATCTACATCCTGTGCCAACTGCCTCGTATAAGCACCCTCACCGGCAATCAGCCCGACATCAATCCATCGCTGGATGAGGGTATCCGTATTAGCATTGTTTACAGAGCCTTGATAAGGCGTTGCATCAATGAAGGTACCTTTTGATGCAGTCAGTGAAACATCACCATCGGCTACCGTAATGGTTCCGACACGCATATCGCCGGTATCCTGTTGAAGGCTGGTGCCTTTCGCTGCACGGACGTTGATGGATGCGGAAAGCGGATTATCCCCTTCAGCATGTTGACTGACTTGGACTTTCAACGCCCCATCGGCCGTACCGACAGCTCCTTGGGTGCTGGTCAGGTCAATCCGCAGCCCTTTTACGCCATAGGCATCATCTCCGGCTGCCTGCACGATATCGCCTGTCGCTGTCAACACAGCATTCTGGCTGCCATAGGTATCTGCTGCCAGAACATCACCGACCCCTGCTGCTAGATTCTTGACCGCCACGCTACCAGTCACATTGGCTGTGATATCTCCTTCCTGACTGATGGCATTCAGCTTGACAGCCTTGGCTTCATCCAAGCCATCGATATTGATATTTGTAATGGCTCCCTTTGCGGTTAAATCAGCATGGTTGCCGAAAATAGTGGTTCCAGCCTGCTGGCTGATACCGCCATCTGAAACACTGATGTTCAGCGTTGCCCCGACAGAATTGTTCCGGATATTACTGCCCAGAGCCACGTCCTTCACACTCGAAATGGCAATCGCCCCGTCTGTCTTGCCCAAGAACCCGATGGTAATCGGCTTGTCAGCAATCAGACTGTTCGCATAGGTCTGTGCTGTGCCGGTTGTCTTCGTCCACCGACTGTAATAATGCTTGTTCAGGAAATGCCATTCTGTCCAGCTATCGACATTCGACCGCGACTCGTCCAGGACCTGGTTGTCCGCCACCAGGATATAAGCGGCATCATCAGCCTTGCCTACCGACAGATATGCCCCCTCAGGCAGAGGATCCCCGTTGTAAGTTTGGGAATCCTTGATATTGCTGGAATTCTTTTCCTCATTGCTGATGGTCTCCTCGTCCGTCTTGATGATAGACAGGAATTTTGTCTTGTCTGTCTGGTATGTTGTCTTGGTTGTCGTCTGCGTTCCATCCGACCAGTTGTAACGGGCATTTTCTTTCGGCGTATAGGCGTCAGCAGCGCCTGCTGTCTGGACATATTGCGGCTTGTCAGCAGCTGCCGCAACCAGCCAAGCCTTGTAGTCAGTGATGGTCTCCGTACTTTCTTTCTTATAGGTCGTCCGGGTGTTTTTCAGGGTATCCGTAATCTGGATAACCCCATCAATATTGTTATTCAAGACCTTGCCCATCTCAAGGGCTGATGAGGATGTGTTCTTGATGGTGATGTCTGCGCCACCGTCCATCGCAACAATCTTGCCCTGACCGGTGCTGAGGATACGCCCCGCCAGATAGACCTTGCCGCCCTTGGTATCGATGTCTTCAGCAACCAAACCATTGGTTGACGGATCATAATAAATCTGGACAACATAGGCGTAGATACCATCGTTGCCTTTCTTCATGCCGCCATCATTGACCTTGTACATCTGACGGCCATTGACGATGACACCACCGGTATGGCTCTGGCTGGCTTTGACTGCGGCGTCAACCTGCGCTTGGGTGATTTCTGCTGAATAATTACCAAAACCGCTCTGAATCAGACCGTTGATGTTGATGGCGGAAGCTGACAGATAGACACTGCCCCCGGCAATCCTGCCACCGGTTTCTGCATTATGGAGTATGGTATTGACCATACCACTGCTCTGGGTTCTTGTTTCATTTTTATTGACGTTTGGTGCAGAATAGGTTTCTGTCGTTATCTTCGTCGATTTTTCGAGGTCAGACAAAACGGCTTCCGGCGTATAGCCGATATTGACCATCCCATCTGTGTATCCTTGGGAAATATCGCCATCTGCAGTCAGGACAATCTCTTTACCATTGATGCTGACTGGTTTTTCTGTGGTGCCAGAATCAATGATGATGCTGCCAGACTTGTTGTCAATCTCAACCTTGCTCTTGGATCCTTGGATGACGCCTGCCACCTCGACGATCGAAAGAGGGGTATATGTCCCTTCATGGGTTTCCGTGGTTCCGTCTTCTTTTTTCTCTTCCTGTTTGATGGAGATGTCTGTCTTGAACCGGTTGTCATTCGTCACCGTGATACCGCCATCCCCAGCATTGCCGCCCGTCTCAAATGTACTGAACGTTGCTTGATAGCTACTGTTCTTGTTCAGCTTATTGATTTCCTGTCTGCCCGTATCATCATCCAGCACGACCTCCCTGAAAACGATGCCGCCCCCATCGTCACCGATTGTCATCTGGTTGAGCTTCAGGTAGGCATTCGAGGTGTTGTCTACGATGATGGAAGGCTTGCCATTAGCCTTCATTACACCGCTGCCATACAGGTTGTCGGAGCTGACCGTGATGTTGCCGCCACTGGCGACCAGTTCATCCGGCATCTCGACATAAACCACCTTGTAGCCTTCAAGCACCGGCATCTTATAAGTATTGCCCTTGTCATCCGTGACTGTCGTCATCAATCCCAGTTCCTCCATCTGGGACTCAATCAGCTGTTTTTCCTGTAGATACCCGACATAGGCGGTCAACTGGTTGTCGTCATTTAAATCTTTCCCTTCATACGCCTCCAGAAGCTCATTCAGTTTCTTCCATCGCGCAGCCAACACGTTCGCATAGTCCATCGTGCCAGTCTTGACCTGGAGACCAAGGTCTTTCATGGATTCATGACCATCATCCACTTTGATACTGGCTTCATCGATAGTGCCATTTGAATGGAAAGTTGCTGTGAAGCCCTTGTCATCTGCATCGTTGACACTGATTGTGTAGTTGCCATCTCCGGTATAGCCTGCAACATCACCATCGATAGAAGTGCCCTCAGGAACCGCCAGTCCCTCGATGGTGACCGCTACCTTGCTCTTGACACCTGCCCTTAAAGCCCCTTCAACCTTGACGTAATTGTCTGCTTTGCGGGTATACTCTGACGTCCCTTCAGCGGCGGTCAGCATCTTCTTGTCACTCTTGGTGCTGGTGTACAGGTTCGATGAACGGGACTCGATATACCCATCTTCCTGCCCACTGTCAGCAATCACATTGATGTTCCTGACGGCTTTTCCTATGCCGGTTCCAGAAATGACCACCTGATTGTTGCTGTTAAGCGTTGCCTGCGGATTCGTTGACCAAGCAATCGGAATCACACTCTCGTTATAGGTTTCTGATATGGTCTCATGCCGTAGATAGGATGCCGCCCCGTTGGTGTCTGCACCAACATAGAAATTGATGTCATGGGCACTGTCGATGGTGCCATTGACAGTAATCTTATCGTTGCGGGTGGTCGTGTTGATTGCCTTGGAATTCGGAGCAACACCAATGACCCCATCAACATGCACATCTGCATCCACCCGTTCTTTCAGGTTTTCATGAGCACTCAGGGTGATGCCGCCATCCTCATAGGCACCGGTGTTCTTGAGAACTGCCCCTTTTCCAACATTGATTAAATTGCTGTAGGTATGGTTGGTATAAGCACGCGCAGTCCCTCCCTCAAAAAGACCTGCTGCAAACGCCAAGACAGTGTTATTCATGCCTGAGACTGTATCGGCTTCATAACGTTGCTGACCGGCAGTCAGCACCTGGGCATTCTCGCCGATATCAATCTCAGCAGTCTTCGTGACTGTATCATCGGAGGTCTCGACCGTCCCTGCGGCAATTGCCCCGACAACACCATGAACCCGGTTTCCATACTTATCGCTCTGATTGGTGTAAACCTGATTCTCTGCCTTCATATCAACGGTGTCTGCTGTCATCTTGGTGTTATCGGCAACTTGGACAAGGGACTTGCCCTTCATCGTGTTCTCTGCCTCGACCCAAGTCACATCGACTCCGCCACCATGCCCAGAATAAGCTTCCGATTCGAGTTCATCACGCTGCATCGCTGTGGCTTTGAACCCGCCAGCTTTCCATCCACCGCCAACAGTCACCGTTGCACTGTTGTCAAAGCTGTTGACTGCCCTGGATGCGACACCCAACCCAACCAATGCACCGCCATTGCCACTGGCATAATTGTCTATGGAAACATTGCCGCCAGCTGTGACCGAAGCCGATTTGACCTGTCCCCCGCCGACCACTGTCTGAACCGTATCTTTGGATGTGGATTCTGACTGCAATGCACCATTTGCTTTGAAGTGCGCAAAATCCAGGACTGACAGATCCATCATCTTTGCCCAGTTGGCATGTTCAATCTGATTGTCAGCACTGACGGTCAGGTCGGTCAATGCATTGCCGTGGTCATCTACCTTGTAGGTCTGCCCACCAACCATTACCTTGGAAATTGTGGTGGTCTTCGTCTCACTGATATCAGGCGTGAAATTGACGCCTGCCACGCTGACGCTCCAGAGTTCACCCGATGCCATCGTGCGGTCCTGTTCACCAATCAACGACCGGAAAGACAGCTTATCAACATTAAAATGGTTGCCTGCCGCAACATCAACAACAGCTGTTGATTCAGCAAACGCCCTGCCTTTCGAGAAGAACCCTCCAAGGATAGTGCCTCCATGATTGTCCACTGCATACGAAAGGCTCGGCGCATTGTTGGCGGAAAAGACTGCAGTCGGAGCATCAACAGTCAGTTTGTCACCCTTCGCAGTCACACCGACCGTGCTGTGGTCTTCTGCAAACGCCCAACTGCCATCGAATCCCACAGCCGAAATACCGACACCATAGGAAGCCGCTTTGACAGTATCCTGTTTCTGGGCATCAACAGTCAGCCTCTCAGAAGCCTTGATGGTCTTCTTATCCTTACTGTAATCCAAATCAACGGCCATTACGCTTTGGTCATCGACCGTTGCATGCGCGACGCTGATTCCGACAAGAGCGTCTGTGACTGCTGTTACTTTGGCGGTCTTGGAAGAGGCATCCCCTGCCATCACATCAATTGTCTTACCAGTAATGGTCGAGTTTTTCAACGTAATGCCAGAAGACCCGGCTGTATCGACTTTGGCAATTGCGGGGATGATATTCACTCCTCCGATATTGCCGACACCGGTCAACGCATAAAGTCCGGGATTACTGTCTGAGACTTCTTCTTCAGTCTTGCCAGCTGCCATCGCTTCTGCATAACCATCGACATGTTTCTTGTTATCCCCGACGAAGGATGTGACTTTGACCGCCTTGCCAGCAACTGTGGAATCTTCCAGCTGCACATCCGTCTTATAATGGACATGCTCGCCGGAAACCGTCGTGACAACCGCTACGAGTCCTGCTCCACCGCCACCTGCCTGTGAATTGATCCTGTTCCTTTCAGTTGCATCGATGTGGACTGCCCCTGCATCTTCAGCAGATGTCAGCATCGATCTTGAGACCAAGGTATGCACACCAGCCTGCTCTGACGGCGTATTCCCGGCATTGGCTGCCAATTTTGTTTCTTCCCGGACCGTCGCCTTTTCCTTATCATCAAGTCCAACAAAGTACCCTGTCATATCGGTATCGTTTTTGTTGGCTTCTTCGATCTTGTTCTTCACATCATCATCGCTGATGGCTTTATTGACATAAGTTTCCTGTACATTGACACCAACAACTCCAAGTGCTCCTGCCAGATTGGCGACTGTCTGGCGCAGGTCACGTCTGGCTTCTGTCCCAACCGTCAACTGCTTGGTAGCCGTCAGCTGGCTGTCCACCACTTTCGCATAAACCTTGTCAGTGACAGTATCAACGGTACTGTTGAGACCGATTGAGGCAAAAGCGGAACCAGCGATATTCGCCCCATAGTTCTCGGCATACAGGTCTTCCTTGGCACCGACTTCAACCGTATCCGCCTTGAGGGTGGCATGGTCGACTGTCGTGCCGACTGTTGAATCAAAGTTGTTGAACGTGAACGTACCGGAAAGACTGCCACCATATCCAGCAATACTGACTGACGCAAAATAACTGCCGGTATCCACCGTATTGAAGGCACCGATGTCAATCTGGGTATCATCATCTGAGGAAACCGCTGTCTGATGGTCAGAGATGACGGCATCTGAGACATCCGCAAAGACCTTTGATGTCTGGGAAATGACACCGACGCCAACACCGACGGCAGCACCTTCCGCTGTAAAGCCAACATCGTAAGTACCGATATAGGCACGTGACAGGTTGTCCGCCTTCACAGATGCTTTGTCAGTGATGCCGATGTCCGCATATTTGACGAAAGCCTGTGTAGTTGTATCAATCTTGTCGGTCAGGACATTGGCGGCTGCACTGAAACCTTGACCGGATCCAGCACCGGCAAGCCCCAAGTTAGAAAACCCTTGTTTTGAAACCGCAGTGACCCCCAGATCATGGGCATTGACTTTCACCTTGCTGGCACTGTCTTTTCCTTCAAGTTTCGCCGTGACGGTACGCTTCGCATAATTCGCATTCTGGGTCGCCCCCACACTGACATTCCCTGAACCGGCGATTCCAACCTCGAACGCCCCGATGTTCGTGTAATCGGAAGCGGCAACCGTGACATCCTGCTTTGCACCGACGTCCGGAACTGAGCTGTCAGAACCTACTGTCTTGACGGCATCCTTGTTGATATTGGACTGTGTGATGGCTGCCTCGGTCTTGCCAGTAATAAGGTTTTCATTGAAAGTCAGCTCAACAGCCACTTTCCCTGCACCTCCTCCTGATACCAGATCGGAAGCAATCGCATGGGTTGCGGAACTGTCTACAACAACGCCAGTCTTTTCTGTTTTTTGACGGGCATTCTTCAGACGTGAGGCATCAAACGTCTCCTTGCTTGCTTGATGGGCGATGATGTCATCATCGTTGACAGTGCTATCCAAAGCTACGGTCTTACCGGTCGCCCCCTTGGCAGTCAGACTGCTGCCTGAAACATTGGCAACCGTATCTCCTGAGATTTTATTGATGGCGACTGATGCCCCGATGGCAGCCGTTTTAGCACCCTCTAACGCGCCAGCATAATTGTCAATCAGTTCATCACTCTTGGAAACAATCCCAATATTGCCTTTACTGTTGATGGTTGAATCCTTGATTTCTGCTGTGGCGGAGCTGTTGATATAGTTGTAGCTGAAAGAGCCAGCCAAGGCAACATCACCTGCGCTGCCGGCAAACCCTGCCGCAACACCGACATCCTGCGAGACGGCATCGGATTTGACCAACAGTTCATTGACGTTCATCTTGGCACCGGAAACCTTGGCGGTGGTTGCATTGCCAATCTTATTGATGGCAAGACCAACGCCTGCGGTCACTACTGTTTGCCCAAACGATCCCGCTACCGCAACACCGCCAGAACCGATATAGTTGTCAGCGGTCGATTTGACATTGACTTCTGCCACACCGCTGCCAGTCTGGTGACCATCACTGTCGGCATCGATCCTTGAATCCGTGATGGCGGCGGAGGTCTTCTTGGCAATCACACCGGCTGCCGCTGCACCTTGGGCATTGAATTTGTTGCTATTGCCCATGCCGATACCCAAACCGACACCAGCAGTTGTCAATGTCGAGGTATCCGAGGCGTTGACCGTGATGTCCGGATTCTTATCACCCGCTTTCTTCGTTGTGATGTCAGCGCCTTTGATTTCTGCCCTGAGGATTTCATTTTCCTTGCCGGATGCCGCACTGGTACTACCGATTTCACTGTAGGCAACGGCTGCACCAACCGCAGCAACGCCATTTTTCGACCAAGTCAGCTCTCCGGCACCGGTTCTGCGGGTGGAACTGTCTGTGGCATTGACTTTGATGGCACTGACATCATCAAGTTTGGCCCCCTTTTCAGTTTCCTTGCCCGTTTCGGGGTCTTTTTCCTTGATGGTTTCGATAGCGGCTTCCGTATCATTGTTGCCCATGTTGATGGCAAGCGTACCGTTCCAAGCGGAGCTTTCAGTCGAGATGGAACCTCCAAAGGTAACTGCTGTGATATCGGACTTGTTCTGCGCATCAACCGCAACAGACAAGGTGCCTGCGCTGTCTTTCGCCTGATAAGCACCGCCTTTGACAAGCGAGCCAGTTGTACTGTCAAGACTGTTGTAGGCAAACGCCAGTCCAGCGGCAACGCCCTTGCCAAAACCCACCTCACCGGCAATATTGACGATGTTCGCCTGGTTGTTGGCAATGGCAGAGACCTTACCGGCGTGTACGGTACTGTTGGTGAAAGTGGCCGTGTTCTCTGTGGTCAGGTCGTTCCATGAGAAAGACCCAGCACCGTTGAACTTGTCTCCGCCAGCAGAAACCCCGGCGGCGATAGATACGATGGTGGTCTTGCTGTCTGCCTGACCAATGAACTCATTGGCAGTGATTGACGAATCAGAAACCTCCGCTTTCATCGTTTCAGACAGGTCATTGATGGAACCAGCGACAGAACCACCTGCTGTACCAGACTTGTTGAAACCGATGGCAACATTGATGACCTTGCTGCCCCCCTTCTTGTCACCGACAACTTCCTGACCTTTCTCGCCGAGGTAGCTGGTGCCTTCTGGATCGACACCGCGTTGCTTCAGATATTCTTGGTAACTGCTTTCATTCGCTGTGTCGTTCGCCTCAACACGCACAGTCCCAGCACTGGTGATGGACGCTTTCTTGATGAACGCCTCGGCATCGTTGTCAACCTGCCCATAAGCAATTGCAAAACTGGCATTCTTCGCCGTGTCTTCCGTACCAACAGCCCCAGCAACCGCCGCATTGACCTGCAATGACGACTTGACGGCTTCCACCGTCACATTGTCCATGCCAGTATAGGTACCACCATATATACCACTCTGCAGACTGTCCTTGATTCGGGAGACAGTCGCTGTCCCACCGAAGGCTCCACCATCATCCCCCCCAGAAGTCCAAGCGAAATCCACTCCACCAGCAACCTGGATGTCCTGGTTATATGCGGTATTGCTAAGTTTGGTTTGATCGCCTGTCACCGCATCATTGACCATCAACGCATGGATGTCGGATGATGCCCGGCTATAAGACACGGAAGCCCCAACAGACGCATCAGTCCCGCCTTGCTGTCCCTTGGAAACCGCAAGACCGACCCCCAAACCGACTTCAGCCCCTTTTTTCTTCGCCTCATTGGAAATGCTTGCCGCTTCTTTGACAGCACTGTTGCTGATGATTGCATCAACATTGCGGTCAACCGAGTTATAGCCCAGTGCTATACCGGCTGTGTACTCCCTAGAACCACCAGCCGCTGCACTGGTATGCGCATTGATGGCGGCACCACCTGCCCAAGCGCCACTGAACAATGAATCCTCTGCCTTGATATTGACAGCATCCAGTTTCCCTTCCTCTGGTGCCTTGATGACGGTGTTGTCAACCATCGCCATCGTCTGACCATCACCGACATTGATGGCAAGGCTACCTGCACCGGCAATATGCAAATCGACATTCGCTGCCATACCACCACCTGCCTGATTACCACCACCAGCTGCATTGTTCGCGACATTGTTCGCAGCATTAGGGTTAAGCTTGTTCTTAATCTTGCCGCCAATCTTCTTGTTCAGGTAATCGAATGGTATGCTGATTGCATTTGGCAAAAAATCCGACATGAAAGACGATACCTTCGAGCGCTTCGTGAACTTGTTGTACTTGTCATACCAGTCATGCTCACTGGCACTGTAGGAACCTTCGATGGCGAAGCTGTTGATGGTTCCGTCTGTATCTGCGGTGACATTGAGTGTCTTCGCCTTGATGGTTCCCTGCTGACCTGCTTGGGTTGCATCGCCCAACGAGGCAGTCAAGTCAACCATTGATGATTTGGCTTCGGCTTCTGTACCATCATAGGTACGGGTGGCGACTTCCTTGGCCATCTCACGGGCAACATTCACGGCTTTCGCCCGTTTCACATTAACTTCGAGTTCCTTATCGCCAGCAGTCTTGATGGCAAGCGCCTCTTCTTCCAGTTCTTCCAGTCTGGCGTCATAGATGACATCAAGCCGCCTGGTGATTTCTGATTCCCTATCTGAAAATTCAATAACGCCGTCCTTGATGTCTTGATCAACCTTGGTTGTAATGCTGTCACGATACTCTTCACGGTAGGCTTCAGCTTCTGTCTTAGCAACCGCCCTCTCGTCTTCAGTCAGCCATTCACTCCCAGTTTTGCCATCTTTGGCGTTGTCAGCAACAATGGCAACAGTGTTGACATCATAGTTGACGACATCCAGCCCGAAACCGATGGAAGCATAAGAACTGTCATTGCCCAGCGATGCACCACCGGCAACTGCCAAGATGGTGCTGTCATTCTTCGCCTTGATGTCAACTTTCTCACTGGCAGAAAGCTCTGCCTCACCATCGATTGACACAACACTGTTACTGCCACCATTCATCACATTGATGGTCCCGGTGAAACCGACGGTACCAGCTTCGCCAGCCCCATAGACGATGCCCCATTGTTTCATCAGGTTGTCTGACTCAATGGTGACATTCTTACTGGAAATAGCGGTATCCTTACCCATCAGAACCAGGCTGTCCGCAGAGATGTTCTGGATGGCAAGGCTGACGCCCACA
Source organism: Oxalobacter sp. (assembly GCA_018384065.1). Lineage (GTDB taxonomy): Bacteria > Pseudomonadota > Gammaproteobacteria > Burkholderiales > Burkholderiaceae_D > Oxalobacter. The sequence goes on along the minus strand of JAHAYL010000004.1, from coordinate 74,864 downwards.
CCACTCTTGCCAGATTCATTGGACTGCAGGTATTTGCCACCAGAACCGGTAATGGCGACGGTCTGGGTCTTGGTTCCTGCATGGAGGTTGGCATCACCATCTGCTTCAACCGTTGCGCCTTCCGCCATCGAGACGACCGCTTTGTTTTTCAAGATACCGATATTGATGGCTCCCGCTACATCCAGCTTGCTGCTCTGTCCCCCCTGCTTCGTATTAGCGACTTCCGCCCTAGCGTAATAGTTTGTGTAGGTTGCTGGATCCAACAGACCAAGGGAATCCTTCCACGCATTCTTGATCTGGGTATAAATAGCACCGGTATCCTTGATAGAATCCAAGAAAGCATCCATCCGGTCGGAGCCCATTTCCTTGATTTCCGTCAGTTTGCCAGTGAATTCTGTCGGATCGTCGATGTTCTTCAATTCATCAAGTTTATCCCCTATCTCCTTGATGCTGCTCAGGTCTTTACCGGTCTTCTTCGCAATCTCCCAGACCTTTGCCCAAGATTTGCCGACATTATCCAATGCATCCAATATTGGGTTATAGTACAGGTTGGCATCCGCAATGACTGAGACACCCTTACCAATCAGTTTCGCATCCTTGCCGATGCTGACCAATGCGGTGTTCTCAGTGTTGCTGCCAGTGACACCGACAGCCACCATGGCTTTCGTCTGCTGTGCAGCTTCCTGGTTGTTGCCGACACCTTCCGCGACGATATTCAGCCCATCCATGTCCACATTGGCGTCAATGCTGATGTCATTTTCCTTGCCAGCATCAATAGTGACACCATCACCGACCGCAACCTTGGCGGTATTATTCTGGGTCTCAACAGCAACACTGGCACCTGCCTTCACATAAGACCCGATGTTGGTGAGGAAGTTGGAAACGACATCCCCGCCTGCCGCCCTGCCACCAGGACCATAACGCCAATTGCTGAGTTTGTTCTGAACTTTCCCAAGCAAAGGATCCAGCCAAGAATCGACAATCCCCGGTGATTCCATCCACTTGGGTTTGAATTCCGCCTCATATTTGATGCCCCCCAGTTCATTGGATACTGTCAAGGAATTGGTCCGGGCATTGTCAGAAGTATTTCCAACAAAGATATTGACCCAAGGGGGAAGTTCTTCCCCTTCCTTCTTACGGTTATCCTTGCCCTTGGCATCAATCGAGCGGTCAATCGTGACCGTTGCATCGGTATCACTGTCGATGATGCCGATTCCTGTTGAGGCGATACTCTTGTCCGGTGACGACGACTCCACTTCCATTGATAGGTCTTCGGAGACTTTGGCACTGATATCGACCGCACCGCCTGCCGTTATTTTCTTTTTGCTGGCATCATCCCCGCCATGAAGGTTGATGGCGGCATTGGTATTACTGTCAATGACACCCAAAGAGATATAGATGAGGTTTTCCTCTGGGGCATGAGGATTGTCTCCAATCTCAGTCGCTGACTTTGTTTTCACAACCACTGACGTGTCAGCAGAAGCCTTGAGGCTTAAGTCACCGCCCGATTCGATATCCCCATAGACATCAACCAAGGCGTTGTTGAGCTGCCTGACAACACCGACTGAAATGACCGGCAAGGCTTCTGAAATAGATTCCCCTGTTTTCTTGGCAGGCGTAACAGCATTGAGTTTGATAGCCGTTGTGTTGGTCGCTGAGATATCCGTATCGCCCCCACTTTTGATGGATCCGGTCTTGCCAACAGTAATGTGTGAAGAATTTGTTTTGTCAGCAAAATCCGCCATCATATTGATGCCCGCAGAACCTAATATCTTGCCAACAAGGTCAGACTGGCTCAGGACATTGAAGACATTGCCTTCCGTGAATGTTGTCTTGGCAGCGGTTCCAATCTCGACACCTCCATCAGATTCGATGGCACCATCGACATTGATCAATGCCTTGCGGGTGGTCACCTTGTAGCCGACCCATGAGGTTGAAGGAGGAAAGAAAGCATCATCCGCATAGCTTTCCACCTCAGCCTTTAAGACAATGTCACCGGTCTTGTCATCGGTAGCCGCCGTCATCCCGACATTGGACAGGCCACCGAAATTGGTCGTATTGACCAAGCTGGAGAAATCGATTGTCCGATTGCTTAAGAGTTTAGCGCCTTGCGTGATGTCGATTTTCGATGCCCGCAGTTTGATGCCACTGCGGGTATTGATGGCACCTTCAATCTTGATGTTCTTGTCATTGTCATAGGAATACCAGTCGCTCAGGTCATTGACCTTTCCCTTTTCCATGACAGCATCAAAGAACTTTTCATTGAAGGTGTTGGCGGAACCATCCCGCAAGTCCTTAAACAGCGAAGTAGAAGGGACAACAGCCGTGAACTGGCCCGCATTGATGGCACCCGACTTGCTGACCGCCATCCCTTCCGGACTCAGGAAGTAGAGATGACCACCGATGCGGTTTTCCTTCAGCGCATTGACCGTCCCTGCGATGTTGATCCGATTATTGACCAGGTTGACCAAGCTGTCCGCATAAACGGTCTCTCCCTTCTTGTTGAAGTGCAGGTTGGCGATGTCGCCTGAGGTCACATTGAACTTGCCATACTTGCTGACACCGACTTTGCCAGTCGCATTGGAGGTGTTAATCTGCTGAGCATACAGATTGTGCACTTTATCTGTGGCAGTAATCAGCGACTTGCCATCAAGCCCAGTGATTTCTGACGCATAGAGGCAGCTGACCGGAATGCCTGCCAGCCCTGCCGCCAGAAGCCCGGAAAGCAATGACCGGAAGAACGGATTGCCCCTTGCCTGGGTCCTGACTTCGCTACTGCTCTTGCCGCGTGTCTTCGTGATTTCCGATACGACCACATCACGGTGGTAGGTCCTGCTTCGGATGACTCGGTATATGCGGTTCATGATGCTTTCCCTTCTCTGGATGCCTTAGCCGTTCTCCCAGTGGCTGTCCGGCATGTTTCCGATTCTTTCGCTTTCTCTGTTCTAACCTCTTGACCTCAGTAGGTTGCTGACAGCATGAAATGCAACCTGCCCCTGTCCTGATCATCGTCATTAATGGTGCGCTTCAGCGGTACTCCCAAGCCGACATCAAGGTTCACCCAGTTGTTCAGGTTGTAACGGAACCCGAAGCCGGCACCTGCCAGCTGTTTATCGCCATAGGCGCTGTCTCCCCAGACGGAGCCTGCATCCAGGAAAGCGTATGCACTGAGCCCAGACAGGATGGCTGTCAGCGGATGGCTGTATTCGATGCTGCCTGAGATGCCGCTGTCACCACTGATGAGGCTTTCTTCATACCCACGGACGCTGCCGACACCGCCCAGGTAGAATTTCTCGGATGAGGAAAGGTAGTTGCTGAAGCTTTCCTGCCCGGTAACCCTTGCCTGGAGCATCTGCCCTTCCCCGAAACGCCAGTAAAAGAGCCCATCCAGGTTGTAAGTGCTGTAGTCCCTGGAATCGCCATCTATGTTCCTGTAGTGGCCGAGGTTGAAGCCGTGGCGGTGGTAGAGGACGGTGCTGTCGCCGTAATGGGTAAAGGAGATGTAAGGGACAACCTTGTTGGTGATGTCGTCTATCCATTTCTGGCGGTTGCTGTATTTGACGAACAGCGAGGTGGTGGATTCCTGGTGCCGGTATTCAAGGCCTGTCTCAATCCGGATGTCCTCGTCCACCATCAACGGGTGGCGCAATGCAGCACTGATGGAGGAAGCGTGCCCCTTGACACCGAGCCGGTCCATCCAGCCATCGACGATTTCGGTGGAGTTGGCGCTGTAACCGATGTCGAGCCGGGTACCCCAGGTGTTGATGGGGACACTGTAGCCTGCCCCGAAGATGTCGCTGCCTTCGCTGTGGAGGTAATTGAGGTTCAGGTGGTCACGGTGTCCGGTCAGGCTGCGGTTGTTGTAGAGCAGCCCACCACGCCAACGTCCGTTGTTCTCATAGCCTGCGTTGTCGATATAGAGGCTGATGGTCTGGTTCTTCTCAGGCTCGATGACTTCAATCTCGTAGTCGGTGGTCCCCGGTTCTTCACCGGCTTTCATCATGATGCGCATCTGGGCATCGTTGGAGGCATTGAAACGCCGGAGGTCTTTGTTGAGCCCCTCGATGTTGGCAATACCCCCGCCTTGGAGGTCCACCCTGTTGAGGATGTAGTCTTCACGGGTATGTTCGTTCCCTTTGACAGTGATATGCCCTGTCCTGCCTTCAATGAGTTTGATGGTGACAGCACCTTCATGGATACGCTGAGGGGGAAGGACGGCACGGCAGGTGGCATAGCCTTTCCCTGCATAGAGTTTATTGATGTCTTCAACGAGGGCATAGAGGTCTTCGAGGGAGACCTTGCGGTTCAGGTAGCTGGCAGCGAGCCTGTCGAGTTCTTCCTGAGTAAGTACCTGGGAGGATGCGGGCTCGAAGCTGATGGTCTTGAGGTCGAAGGTGATTGCCTGGATTTCGCCAGAATAGGGCTTGTCCAGAGTCCCCTGGACTTTCGCCTTGCGGCTTTCACGGTCTTCCTCGATCTGGCGCAGGACGCGTTCGCGTTCCATGTATTCGCGGGCACGGTTGAGCTGGGCACCCGGGTTGTTGTCTGCCCGGTTAAGGTCTGCGTAGTATGATGGAGCAGCATGGGCAAGCTGCGGCAGGGCAAGGCAGGTGGCAGCACCAAGCAGCAATGCGATGGTCCTGGACAGGGAATACGGTAGCGACGGTCTCTTTTTCATGGTGGTTGGCCTCAATGTTGTCAGAACCACTATCGGAAGGGCTGCAAGCCCTTGTTCACGGATCAAAACCGTCATGAACAATGGGCTGTCCCCACGCGATAGGCACAAGTCTCCTAATATGACATTTTAGCCTTTTCATTCCCCCAAAAAATTACAGATTGTATCTTTAGGGGGGGGGGAAGCAGGAAAAAAGCTTTTTTCGTGACGGGAAAACTACACTTTTTTACCAAAAAACAACCGTTAAAAGCTATTGCAATCAACTACCTGCCATGCTAGAATTCAGAGTTTTCTTCTTCCCGCACCTGACTTGACGCTGGGGCGGGCATATTTTCAACGTCCAAAAGGAGTACGCATGCGTCACTACGAAATTGTTTTCATCGTTCATCCGGACCAGAGTGAACAGGTCCCGGCAATGATTGAACGGTACAAGAACAGTGTCACTTCCCGCGGCGGTAAAATCCACCGTGTCGAAGACTGGGGCCGCCGTCAACTGGCCTATATGATCAACAAGTTTGCCAAGGCACATTATGTCCTGATGAACATCGAATGCGACAGTGAAACCCTGAATGAACTGGAAACCGCATTCAAGTTCAACGATGCCATCCTGCGTCATCTGACCATCAAGATGAAACGTGCTGAAACCGGTCCTTCCCCGATGATGAAATCCGCTCAGAAGGAAGAAACCAGCAAAGCACCTGCAGCTGAACAGTCCGCTTGACCTGAAAGACCATTGAAAAGGAGATTTTTCTGACACAGGTGAACAGGCTGGAGATTTCTGCGGTCATTGAAGGACGGACAGCCATCCGTTACACCCCGGCAGGCATACCAGTCATATCAGCGGCACTGCACCATCAATCCAGACAGATGGAAGCCGGTACAGTGAGGAATGTGGAGATATCCCTCCCTGCTGTCGCCATTGGCAGGATTGCAGAAGACATCCAGAAGCTGCCTTCCAACTGCCTCTACCGGTTTGAAGGTTTCATCGCTGCAAGAAGCCTGAAAAGTCAGGATCCATTGTTCCATATCACAGGTTTTTCACTGATTGAATAAACCCGATTTTTATACAGGAGCCGAAAATGGCATTTGGTAAGAAATTCGACAAGAACAAAAACAAAGATAAACGCAAACAGCAGAACCCTCTGTTCAAACGCAAGAAATTCTGCCGTTTCACCGTCGCAAACGTAGAACAGATTGATTACAAAGACATCGATACCCTGAAAGATTTCATTCAGGAAAACTGCAAGATCATGCCAGCCCGTCTGACTGGCACCAAGGCACATTACCAGCGCCAGCTGGACACCGCCATCAAGCGCGCCCGCTTCCTGGCATTGCTGCCTTACACTTCCCTGCACTCTGCCTGATTCTGTCGATTAATCTAAAGGATATTGGAGAAAAACATGCAAGTAATTTTGTTGGAAAAAGTCGGCAATCTGGGCAACCTGGGTGATGTCGTCAAAGTCAAGGATGGTTATGCCCGCAACTACCTGATCCCTCAGCGCATCGCACGCCGTGCAACCGCCGAAGCCGTCAAGGAATTCGAAGCAAAACGTGCTGAACTCGAAGCCGCAGCAGCAGCTAAACTGGCAGATGCACAGGCACAGGGTGAAAAACTCGCTGGCCTGACGGTTCAGATCCTGCAGAAGTCTGGTGTTGATGGCCGTCTGTTCGGTTCTGTCACCAACTTCGACATCGCTGAAGCACTGACCAAACAGGGCTTTGACATCCACAAAGCACAGGTCCGCCTGCCACAGGGACCGTTCAAGGCTGTCGGCGACTATCCAGTCGATGTTTCCCTGCACTCTGATGTTGTTGTCAGCATCACCGTTTCCGTACTGGGTGAACACGTCTGATCAATCAGACCTGACCTTGAAAACCGGAGATGCCACGTCTCCGGTTTTTATTGCCCATCTGCTGGACAAACCGTACCAGACATGGCCAAAATGCAGGACGGGAAAGGCATCAAATGCCCTTCCCGTTCTTTTCCCTTGGATAGTGAAACGTTTACAGCAGGTTTTCCAGACGGATTTTGGTGACTTTGCCCTTGACTGTGGGAATCTGTTCAATCTTCCCGATTGCCGCATTCATGTTCTTTTCCTGTGTCTGATGCGTCAGGATGATGATATCAACCAAGGTTTCCCCTTCCTGTGGTTCTTTCTGGAGGAAGGCATCAATCGAAATACTCAGGTCAGCGAGGATCCGCGTAATATCGGCAAGCACACCCGGCTGGTCCTTGACCTGCATCCTCAGGTAGTAACTGGTCGTCACCTCGGTGATTGGCAGGATTGGCGTATCGTTCATCGCATCTGGCTGGAATGCCAGGTAAGGGACCCGGTGCTCAGGATTGACCGTGTCCACACGTGCAATATCCACCAGGTCGGCAATGACCGCTGAAGCCGTCGGTTCAGAACCCGCGCCTTTGCCGTAATACAGGGACGCCCCAACTGCATCGCTGTTGACCAGCACGGCATTCATTGCGCCCTCAACATTGGCAATCAGGCGCTTTTCAGGGATTAAGGTCGGATGGACACGCAGTTCAATACCATTTTCCATCCGCTTGGTGATGCCCAGCAGCTTGATGCGGTATCCCAACTGTTCCGCATAAGTGATATCGATGGATTCCAGTTTTGTGATGCCCTCGACATATGCCTTGTCAAACTGGACAGGCACACCAAAGGCAATCGCTGACATGATGGTCGCCTTATGCGCAGCGTCAATCCCTTCGATATCGAAGGTCGGGTCTGCTTCAGCATAACCCAAAGCCTGCGCATCTTTCAGGACGGTATTGAAATCCAGCCCCTTGTCACGCATCCCGGAAAGGATGAAGTTCGTTGTGCCGTTGATGATGCCTGCAATCCATTCAATGCGGTTGGCTGTCAGGCCTTCACGGAGCGCCTTGATGATCGGGATGCCACCGGCAACCGCCGCTTCAAAAGCGACGATGACTTTCTTCTTCTGTGCCGCTTCAAAGATTTCATTGCCATGGACTGCCAGCAGCGCCTTGTTCGCGGTCACCACATGTTTGCCATTCTCGATGGCTTTCAGGACAAAATCCTTGGCAACGGTATAACCACCGATCAGTTCAACAACAATATCGATTTCTGGATTGTTGACCAGCAGGTTCCCGTCAGCAACAACCTCGCAGTCCCCTTTCACAATGCTTTGGGCACGTTCGACATCACGGTCTGCGACCATCGCCACTTCAATACGGCGTCCTGCACGCCCCAGGATTTCTCCCTGGTTGCGCTTCAGGACATTGAATGTACCGGAACCGACCGTTCCCAGCCCCAGGATACCAACTTTCACAGGCTTCATGCTTCTATAACTTTCAAAAAAACGTCAAACGGTGACTTCTTCATAGACAGGTACAGGCTCTTCCACTTTGGCTTTACCGTATTTCTTCTGGGCAAGTTCTTCAGTACCGAATTTCTTGCGGAGATACGCCAGGTAATTGGCAAGCCGCCCAATCGCCAGTTTCAGGTCATCGGATGGCGGCAGGAAAACAACGCGGAAATGGTCTGGCGCAATCCAGTTGAAACCCGATCCCTGGACAATCAGGACCTTCTCACGGTCCAGCAGGTCATAAGCGAACTGCTGGTCATCCTTGATCGGATAGATTTCCGGATCAAGCCGAGGGAACAGGTAAAGGGAGCCCTTTGCCTTGACGCAGGTGACCCCTGGGATGTCTGTCAGCAGCTTATGCGCCAAAGTGCGCTGGCGTTCAAGACGGCCGCCTGGTGCAACGAGGTCGTTGATACTCTGGTAACCGCCCAAGGCTGCCTGAACCGCAAACTGACCGGGGACATTGGAGCAGAGCCGCATGGACGACAGCATGTTCAATCCAGCGATATAGTCTTTTGCATACCGTTTCTCACCGGAGACAATCATCCAGCCGACACGGTAACCGCATGCGCGGTAATTCTTCGATAAGCCATTCAGCGTCAGGATCAGCACATCATTCGCCAAGGATGCAATGGATGTGTGCGTGACGCCATCGTACAGGCATTTGTCATAGATTTCATCGGCGAAGATGATCAGCTGATGCTTGCGTGCCAGTTCGACAATCTGTTTCAGCAGGTCTTCCGAGTAGACTGCCCCTGTCGGGTTGTTTGGATTGATGACGACAATCGCCTTGGTGGCAGGTGTGATCTTCGACTCAATATCGGCGATATCCGGCATCCATTCATTGGCTTCATCGCAGACATAGTGCACTGCCTTGCCACCTGCCAGGTTGACTGCTGCTGTCCACAATGGATAATCCGGTGCAGGAACCAACACCTCATCCCCATTGTTCAACAATGCCTGCATACCAAGGACAATCAGTTCAGAAGCCCCATTGCCGAGATAGATGTCATCAATCGTCACACCGTCAATCTGTTTCTGCTGGGCATACTGCATCACTGCCTTGCGGGCAGAATACATGCCTTTGGAATCAGAATACGCTGTCGCATTCTGCATGTTCCTGATCATGTCACGGACCAGTTCCTCAGGGGGGTCAAAACCGAAGACACCGACATTGCCGATGTTCAGCTTGATGATTTTCTGCCCTTCTTCCTCCATCTGCCTTGCCCGGTCCAGTACAGGACCACGGATGGCATAGCAGACATTATCCAGCTTCTTGGACTTGCTGATTTCATGCATTTTATGCTCGCTCAGAATCTTGATTAAACAAAACACCCCTATCTGATGGGGAAATTTCTATTTTGATGATTTGGACTTGAATAATCAAGTTTTTATCGGAAAATCGATTTGTTGGAGATAACTGTCACCATCGATAAGACGGCACATTCTCCCGCTGACAGCAAAAGCAGGCTTTGCCATCCACCGTAATGCCTGTTTCCATCATGCACGGTTCAGGTTTTCAGATTATCATTACTTTCAATCTGACTTCACTTTACGGACAGGTCTATTGACCGGTCTGTAAGGGACTGAACCCTGAACATGAACTGATTTTGAATACCGGGAATGACCATGTCAAACAAAACACTGAGCATGAACCAGCTGGTTCCAGACTTCACGGCTGAATCCACCATCAAGCCCTTCAATCTTTCTGATTACAAGGGCAGGAACCTTGTCATTTATTTCTACCCAAAGGACAACACCCCAGGATGCACGACTGAAAGCATCGGTTTCCGGGACGCCTACCCGGCATTCCAGGCTGCCAACACGGCTGTTGCCGGTATCAGCCGTGACAGCCTGAAATCCCATGAGAATTTTTCAAAGAAACTTGACCTGCCATTCCCATTGATTTCAGACCCTGAAGAAGCCCTCTGCAACCAATTTGACGTGATGAAAGTCAAGAAACGCTATGGCAAACTGAGCCGGGGCATTGAACGCAGCACTTTCCTGGTGAATGCAAAAGGTGAACTTGTCCAGGAATGGCGCAATGTCAAAGTAGCCGGGCATGTTGAGGAAGTCCTTCAGGCTGCCCAGGAACTATCCAAAGAATAACCTGTCACAGACTGCATCCAACCTAATCTGCCCTGTACGGAAGCACATCTCACGGAGCCAAGATGCCATTGCCGAAAATGCCCACAAAACCTGCTGACCTGGTTGCCCCCCAGGAAACCATCCAGCTGGAAAACAGCCAGCCTGTCCAGACCAAAGAAAAGCCTAAAACGAAGGCCAGCCGTCCCCGCAGGCAGGCTGCCCCGAAAAAGAAACTGACAGGCACCAACCGGCAGACTCCCTTGAGCAAGGCAGCAAGCCTGTCGGGCATCCCCAAGATTTTTGTGCTGGACACCAATGTCCTGATGCATGACCCGACTTCGCTGTTCAAGTTTGAGGAACACGATATCTTCGTTCCGATGAAGATACTCGAAGAACTGGATGCCCATAAACGGGGGCTTGCCGATACAGCACGGAATGCCCGGCAGGTCTCCCGCGTACTGGACCGGCTCATTGCCGATGTGGACAGCAATGTCCTGCTCTCCCAAGGCATACCACTCGACAAACTGGGCAACATCGAAGCCAAAGGGAAACTCTACCTCGAGGCGGCAACAGACAAGCAGATTGCCGCAGACAATGACAAGAACCCGGACAACCAGATCCTGAGCGCTGTCCTTGAACTCTCGAAAGCGCAGGGGAACAGGATGGTCGTCCTTGTCTCGAAAGACATCAACATCCGCCTGAAAGCCCGAGCATTGGGACTGTCGGCAGAAGATTATTTCAACGACCAGGTGCTGGACGACCAGGACCTGCTGTATCCTGGCCTCCTGCAGCTGCCAGACGATTTCTGGGATACCAACGGCACCAACCTGAAAACCCATGCGGAGAATGACCATCATGGTTACAGCCAGACGGTCTATACCTTCCAGGGACCGGCTGTCCCCTCACTCCAGGTCAACCAGTTTGTCTATCTGGAACAGAATGAGACCTTCCCGCCCTTCCAAGCACGTGTCACAGCCATCGACAATGGAACCGCTTCCATCAAGACGCTGCATGACTACACCGCAGGGAAAGACAATGTCTGGGGCATCCATGCCAGGAACACCGAACAGAACTTTGCGCTGAACCTCCTGATGGACCCTGACATCGATTTTGTGACTGTTGTCGGTCAGGCAGGTACCGGCAAAACCCTGCTGACACTGGCGGCTGGCCTTTCGCAGGTCTTTGAAAGCCAGCGGTATGATGAAGTCATCGTCACCCGGCCAACCATCCCGATCGGGGAAGACATCGGTTTCCTGCCGGGTACCGAAGAAGAGAAAATGTCGCCTTGGATGGGCGCACTCGATGACAACCTTGAAGTCCTGACATCCGGTAACAAGGATGCCGGTTCATGGGAACGGCAGACGACCCGTGACCTGATCCAGTCCCGTATCTCCATCAAATCGATGAACTTCATGCGTGGCAGGACCTTCCTCAAGAAATACCTGATCATCGATGAAGCCCAGAACCTGACCCCGAAGCAGATGAAGACCCTGATTACCCGGGCAGGTCCGGGTACCAAGATTGTCTGCCTTGGCAACCTTGCGCAGATTGACACCCCCTACCTGACAGAAGGCTCCAGTGGCCTGACCTATGTCGTTGACCGTTTCAAAGGCTGGCAGCACAGTGGCCATATCCTGCTTGCCCGGGGTGAACGTTCCCGGTTGGCGGATTACGCCGGGGATGTCTTGTAACCCAGACACAGAAAGAGCCGGGGGCTACCCGGCTCTTTCAGAGGACTGGACTGTCAGTCTGCCTTGGCTTTCTTGTTGAATGCCAGTTTATCGTTCTCAACATCAATCTGGACAACATCACCCGGTCCGAACTTCCCTTCGAGGATTTCCTTGGACAGCGGATTTTCGATGAGGTTCTGGACAGCCCGTTTCAGTGGACGTGCCCCGAACAGCGGATCAAACCCGGCATCGGCAATCTTATGCAGTGCCGCATCCGAGATTTCCAGCGACATATCCATTGCAACCAGACGCTTGTTCAGCAGATCCAGCTGGATACGTGCGATAGAACCGATGTTCTTGTCATCCAGTGCATGGAAGACCACAATCTCATCAATACGGTTGATGAATTCCGGCCTGAAATGCTGCTGGACCTCGCCCATGACTGCATCCTTGATTGCCTTCTGCCCACTGCCTGCCATCGACTGGATCAGGTGTGAACCCAAGTTCGATGTCATGACAATGACCGTGTTCTTGAAGTCAACCGTCCGTCCCTGGCCATCCGTCATCCGACCGTCATCCAAGACCTGCAGCAGGACATTGAAGACATCCGGATGGGCTTTTTCAATTTCATCCAGCAGGATGACACTGTACGGTTTACGGCGGACCGCTTCCGTCAGGTAGCCACCTTCTTCATAGCCGACATAACCCGGAGGCGCACCAATCAGCCGCGCAACCGAATGTTTTTCCATGAACTCACTCATGTCGATACGGATCATCGCATCTTCCGTATCGAACAGGAATGCTGCCAAAGCCTTGCACAGTTCCGTCTTACCGACACCGGTCGGTCCAAGGAACATGAATGAGCCATAAGGCCTGTTCGGGTCAGACAGCCCGGCACGTGAACGGCGGATGGCTTCAGAAACCGCGACAACCGCTTCATGCTGACCGATGACACGTTTATGCAGTTCATCTTCCATACGCAGCAGTTTCGCCCTTTCACCTTCCATCATCTTGGAGACCGGAATGCCGGTTGCACGCGAAACAACTTCTGCGATTTCTTCTGCATCGACCTCTGTACGGAGCAGTTTCGGTTTTGCATCAGCCTTGCTACCGCCGGTTTCTGCTTTCAGCCGTTTTTCCAAGTCAGGCAGGATGCCATACATCAGTTCTGACATCTTCTGGTAATTGCCCTGACGTTTCGCTTCATCAATCTGAAGCCGTACCTTTTCAATTTCCTCCTTCGTATGCTTTGATCCTTCGACAGAAGCCTTTTCTGCTTTCAGGATTTCGTCATAATCGGCATATTCTTTTTCAAGACGCGCGATTTCTTCTTCCAGCAATGCCATCCGTTTCTTGGACGCATCATCCGTTTCCTTACGGACAGCTTCCCGTTCAATCTTCAGCTGGATGATCTTACGGTCCAGCTTGTCCATGACTTCCGGCTTGGAATCGATTTCCATCTTGATGCGGGAAGCCGCTTCATCAATCAGGTCAATCGCCTTGTCTGGCAGGAACCGGTCAGTGATGTAACGGTTGGACAGTTCCGCAGCCGCAATGATTGCCGGATCGGAAATCTCAACCCCATGATGCATTTCATATTTTTCCTGCAAGCCACGGAGGATTGCAATCGTGTCTTCGACAGAAGGCTCATCCACCATGATCTTCTGGAAACGGCGTTCCAGGGCTGCATCTTTTTCAATATATTTGCGGTACTCATCCAGAGTCGTCGCCCCCACGCAGTGCAGCTCACCGCGTGCCAACGCCGGTTTCAGCATATTGCCGGCATCCATCGCCCCTTCTGACTTACCGGCACCGACCATCGTGTGGATTTCATCGATGAAGACAATATCCTGCCCTTCGTCTTTCGCCAGTTCATTCAGGACGGCTTTCAGACGTTCCTCGAATTCACCACGGTATTTCGCACCGGCCAGCAGGGCTGCCATATCCAAAGCAAGCACCCGTTTGCCTTTCAGGCTTTCAGGAACTTCTTCATTGACGATACGCTGGGCAAGCCCTTCGACAATCGCCGTCTTGCCGACACCCGGTTCACCAATCAGGACCGGATTGTTCTTGGTACGCCGCTGCAGCACCTGGATGGCACGCCGGATTTCATCATCACGGCCGATGACCGGGTCCAGTTTGCCGCTCCGGGCACGTTCCGTCAGGTCCAGCGTATATTTCTTCAAGGCTTCCCGCTGGGATTCAGCATCTGCAGAATTCACTGTTCCATCTCCTCTCACTGCTTTAACCGTTGATTCCAAGGCACTCCGTGTCAGACCAGCCTCACGGGCAAGACGCCCTGCCTCTGACTTGTCTTCCAGCAATGCCAGCAGGACCATCTCACTGGCAATGAACTGGTCTTTCCGTTTAATGGCTTCCCGTCCAGTCAGGTTCAACAGGTTCATCAAGTCCCTGCTGATCTGGATATCCCCACCGGTACCGGTGACTTTCGGGAGACGGTCAACGGCGGTTTTCAAGGAAGACTCAAGCCGTGCAACATTGACACCCGCGCGTTCCAGCAACGAACGGGTACTGCCATCGCCCTGCTGCAGCATCGCCAACAGCAGATGTGACGGTTCGATGTACTGATTGTCGTTGCCAACAGCCAGGCTATGCGCATCCGAAATGGCTTCCTGTAATTTCGTTGTTAATTTGTCTTGACGCATGACAACCTCCAAATTGTTTGTGTTACTACCCATATAAGGTGCAAAACACCACTTTCAAGGGGTTTTTACAACAAAATTTTGGAGAAATTCACAGAAAGACAACAAACCACCTCACCGGCAGGTAAAGCCACTAAGCCCCGGCAAGAACCCGGTAACTGGCAAAGCCCGCCAGGCACAGCAGAATCGAACCCACAACATGCAGCATCAGTTGTGCACCCGCCCACAGATATTCGCCACGCTGGAGTAGCAGCATCGTCTCTGAGGAGAATGTCGAGAACGTCGTCAGGCCACCCATGAAGCCAGTCACAATCAACAGCCTCCATTCAGGGCTGATACCTGCATGACTGCTGAAAAACGCCGTGGCAACACCAATCAGATACCCTCCAGCAAGATTAGCCGCCAACGTCCCCAATGGAATATAGCCATGCACAGCATTCAGCAGATTCCCCAGGATCCACCGTAACCAGGCGCCACAGGCAGCACCGACACCAACCGCAATCCAACCCATCATTTTCCTTTCAATGATTCCAGACAATTTTTTCCGGAAGGGAAAGCAGGCATGAAAAAACGCCTGCCCTCACCATTCCAGTGATAAGACAGGCGTCATCAGCTGTTCTAAACAGCGGTTCTATACAAGATAAGGCGGAACACCATCGCCCTTGGATAGAAATCATAATCCAGCCCGCTTGAAGCATCAAGCCAGTCTGCCGAAATTCCTTTCATCTTACAGATGCAAAAAAAACAGGTCGATTTATATTTTTTATCAGTTTTCTTTCAAGTAAGCATCAAGCTGTCTACCCTGCTCGTCTTTCCATACAGTCTTGCCATTGGAAGCACGATTGAGACAGAACATTGATGCTCCAGAAGGAGATTTGAACAGACGATCCTCTTTCAAGATTCCGTTTTCATCAATTATCTTTGCCTGCGTCAATTCTTTCCTTCTCTGCTGTACGCCTGGTGAACAACTTGCGTATTCCTTAAGATTCAGTTTGCTGCCTGCTAAGACAACAAAACCTTCATCCGTCATCTGCATCTTGGCATCAGCCCCTGATTCCTTTAGATAGAAGGAAATTGCTGGACGTGATTTCGTACCTTCTTTGGTAAGAGACTCAAAAACTCTATACCCAAGCATTCCGACAAGGACAGTGACATTTTCCAGAAAAGCAGACATTTCTGCTTCGGTTGTTTCTGTAACATTTCCAGATGTCGGTTCGTTGATATTCATCACCTCATAGCGGTTTGTCTGTTTAGCCAAAGCATATAGCTGACTTTCCAAATAAGTTATCTCAGTTGCACCAAGAGAATTATCCGTTGTTGTTATGATAATTGCCTCTTGCCAATAATTCTTATTCGGATTTTTATCATGTTCAAAAATACGACCAAGGATACCGTTACCATTTGCACGTTCTGATGCTTGTCCTACATAAACGCAACCATCTTTCTCCCCATCAGCCTCACCAAACAGCAGATAAACTCCTGTCTGTTGGAGTTCAGGACGATTCTTTGATTCACTTAAATATGTTCTAGGAACCTTAAAAACAACACCAGTCCAATTGGCAATACCTGCTCTAATACGACCCGTTACAGCTTCATCAAGCAGTAACATATTGACAGATCTTTTCTTAATCATTTTTTACTCCACCCAGCAGAAGCTTCCTCATCCGAAGTCTTGGCTTCTACCCAATGGCTCCCCTTCCCAGTTGTCTCTTTCTTCCAGAACGGTGCGCGGGTCTTCAGCATGTCCATCGCATAGGCGCAGGCTTCAAAAGCCGTCTGACGGTGCCGTGAACAGACAACCACCAGGACAATCTGGTCTGTGGGTTCCAATTTGCCGACACGATGGATAATCAGCATATCTTCAATCTGCCATCTTGCCCTGACCTCGGTTTCCAGCGTCTGCAGGACTTTCTCCGTCATCCCCGGATAATGTTCCAGTTCCATGGAAAAAACCGTGTCACTGCCATTGTCATGGATGTCCCTGACAGTGCCCAGGAAAGAAACAACAGCACCAACCGCAGGGGAAGCTGCCCGCAGTCTGGCAACTTCGGTAGACAGGTCGAAATCTTCTGACTGGATCCGGATGCTCATCTGGACAGGAATGAACCAAGTTAAATGGCTGCAACCGCCTGCTGGATGATTTCCAGTTCAGCTGGCAGTGCAACCTGTTTAGACACATCTTCCGAAAGCTGCTGCCACCCTTTGGTGACACGCAGCATATCCAGCTGGATATCGAGATTGCTGATCAGCAAAGACAGTTGGAACAGCTTGTCCTTGCCTTCCAATGAAGCCGCCTGGCTGTTGTATTCCTCCTGCCAGGCAGTCAGGAATTCAGTCAGGTCTTTCCATTCAATCTTTTCTTTCAAGAGGGTTATATTGAGCGCATATTCCTGCAGGGCTTTCTGGACACGCTGTTTTGCCAAGTCAATTTTCTTTGTCACAATATCGTTGTTTTCCATTCAATAACTTTCATTAAAACAAGTTAAACCGAATTATAAATAATATGCAATAACTATATAACTATAAAAGATAAATTCTAGCCAAAATTATTCCCTAATCAGGATATCAGATACCGCTTGCGGACAACGGTGGATCAATCAATGATCCGCAATGAATAATCGGTGGCTCTCACAGACTTCGTCAGTTCACCGATAGAAATCCGGTCAACCCCAGTCTCTGCAATCGCACGGATGGTTTCACGGTTGATGCCGCCGGAAGCCTCCAGTACCGCCCCTGCCTGACTTGCCCGGGTGACCTGGACTGCCTCCCGCATCATGTCCAGTGAAAAATTGTCCAGCATGATGGACTCCGCACCGGATGCCAATGCCTGTTTCAGCTGGGCAATGGTTTCCACCTCAATCTGAACGGGTACACCCTGCTGCTTCGCCGCTTCTGCCAGGACTTCAGGAATCCCGCCTGCCGCAGCGATATGGTTTTCCTTGATCAGGATGGCATCATACAGTGCCAGACGCTGGTTGTTGCCGCCACCAACCCTGACAGCATATTTCTGGGCAAGCCGCAGCCCCGGGATGGTCTTGCGCGTATCATAGATGCCCGCGGATGTCCCTTTGACCAAGTCAGCATATTCCCTGACCGCAGTCGCCACGCCAGACAGCAGCTGAAGGAAATTCAAGGATGTCCGTTCAGCAGTCAGCAGGGAACGGACTGCGCCGGTCAGACGGCAGACCTCACTGCCAGCCGACATGACATCCCCTTCTTCATACCGCCATTCCACTTTGATACGGTCATCCACCATCGCCATGACGGTTTCAAACCAAGGCACACCGCACAGCACCGCCTGCTCACGGACAATCAACCGGGCAACCGCTGTCTCATCTGCTGGCAGTAAAGCCGCTGTCAGGTCACCTGTCCCGACATCTTCCGCCAAGGCTGCCTTGACATTGGCAACCACCTCCTGCTGGAGTTTTTCATATGGCAGTGAATCAAATCTTTTCATGCACACCCCATCCCGGAAGTCAGTTCCTGTTCCTTTGTCTTCTTCACCTTCAATGCGGCTGAGAAATCCAGCATCCGTTCAATGCAGGTCAATGCCTTCTTCCGGACATCTTCTTCGACAAAAACCTCGTTCGATTCTGTTTCAAGCGCCTCAGCAAGGTTTTCCAAAGAACTCATCGCCATCCAAGGACACTGCGCACAGCTCTTGCAGGTTGCCCCGTTGCCTGCTGTAGGCGCCTCAATGAACGTCTTGCCGGGAATCTGCTGCATCTTATGGAAAATGCCTTTATCGGTCGCTACAATGAACGTCTTCGCGTCCATGCTTTTCACCGCATTCAGGATCTGGGATGTAGAACCCACGACATCCGCCTGCTCAACGACAGAAGCCGGTGATTCTGGATGTACCAGAACCTTCGCATCAGGATATTCCTGTTTCAGCAGTGCCAGTTCCGCTCCCTTGAATTCATCATGCACCAGACAGGAACCCTGCCAGAGCAGCATATCCGCACCTGTCTGTTCCTGGATGTAGCTGCCCAGATGACGGTCAGGTCCCCAGATGATTTTTTTGCCCTGTGCCTTCAGATGCGAAACAATTTCCAGGCCGATGGAAGATGTCGCCATCCAATCCGCCCGGGCCTTGACCGCCGCACTGGTGTTCGCGTAAACCACCACCGTCCGGTCAGGATGCTGGTCACAGAAGGCAGCAAACTCATCCACCGGACAGCCAAGGTCCAGTGAACAATAGGCATCCAATGTCGGCATCAGGATTTTTTTCTCCGGGCTCAGTATCTTGGCGGTTTCACCCATGAACCGGACACCGGCGACCACCAAGGTCTGGGCTGGACAATCCCTGCCGAACCGTGCCATTTCCAAGGAATCCGCCACACAGCCCCCAGTCTCTTCCGCCAGGTCCTGGATATCGCCATCCACATAATAATGGGCGACCAGCACTGCCTTTTTCTCTTTCAGCAACCGCTTGACCTTTTCACGGTAAGATGCCTTTTCCTCACGGGAAAGCGCACGGGGAACCTTTGCCCAGGCATTGGCAAGCGCCCTTCTGCCAGACTGCATGTCAGGCAGGTCATATTGGAATTCTTTGAGTTCCTGCATGTTTTACCTCTTTTCTGGTAACAACAGATATCACTTCACTGTCGGATAACCACTCAGGACCAGTTTCACACTGCCAGAGTGGACCTTGAGACGGGCTTTCGCGCCGACCGGCAACGTCGCCTTTTCTTTCGTATGGCCGAACGGCAGGCCTGTCACCACAGGAATGGTCAGGCGTCCCCTTATCCATGCCAGCATCGTATCGAAACTGTAGCCATTGTCTTCATCAGACAGCCGGTAATCCGTGAAACGCCCCAGAACCAGTGCTTTCTGTTTCCGTAAGATACCGGCTTCATCCAGCTGGATCAGCATCCGTTCAACCCGATAGGGATGTTCGCTGACATCTTCCAGGAAAAGGATGCCGCCTTCGATATCCGGCATCCACTTGGTCCCAACCAGATGCGACATCATCGCCAGGTTGCCCCCCCAGAATGTCCCGGTGACATCGACATCCGGATTGTCTGTCCCCACCCACCGCAATGTTGTTGTCGGATGGGTCAGCACTTCTTCAAAATGTTCAATCGTATATTGGCTGGGATTGTTGAGCCCATAATCGCTGTAGACCATCGGTCCTTGGAAACTCACCGCCCCATATTTCAGCAGTCCCATCTGGATGACTGTAATATCGCTGTAACCGACAAACACCTTGCCACTTGAAGCCATCTTCTGGAAATCAAGGTCTTTCAGCAGACGGCTGGCACCATATCCCCCGCGGACAGCCATGATAATCTTCGCATCCGGATCCTGATAGACCTGTTCCATCTGACGGAGCCTGACGGCATCTGCCGCGGCAAAACGCTCATGATGCAGTTCTGGATCGTAATAGCTGGTGACCTTGAAACCGCGCTCCTCCAGAGCCGCCACCCCTTTTTCATAACGTTCCACCGGGATGGCACTGCCACTGGGGGCGACTAAGGCAATCGGGACATTTTCCATAGGTTTTGGCTCCTCAATCGGTTCTGAAGCATCCTGTTCAACAACTGTCTGGGATGCAGACGGGACAGCCACAGCCTCTTCTGCCTGAACCGTCATGGTACAGGCCATCAGCATCCCCAGCATCATCAGAAAATTTTTCATTATCGGTTTATTGATCCAAGTCCATCAGCATCGGATCCATCCGGTGCAGGCACCTTCTCACGCAGTTTCCTTGCCTTGGCTTCCGCACGCCTTGCAGTGAAGAACTGCTGAAGGATGGCGACTGACTCATCTGCCAGCACATTGCCGACAACTTCTGCATGATGGTTCAGGGAAGTATCCGACACCAGATTGACCGCACTGCCACAAGCCCCTGTCTTCAGGTCATTCGCCCCGAAGACAATACGCTTCAGCCGGGCATGCATCATCGCACCGATACACATGATGCAAGGTTCCAGCGTCACATACATCTCACAGTCTGGCAAACGGTAATTGCCACAGACCTCCGCCGCCTGACGCAATGCGACGATCTCTGCATGGGCAGTCGGATCATGCGCTGTAATCGGCCGGTTGTACCCTCGGGCAATCACCTTGCCATTGCGCACAACAACAGCACCGACAGGCACCTCGCCAGCCGCACCAGCCAATTCCGCCTGAAGCAATGCTTCACGCATATACTGTTCATCACGCATCGACCGTTTCCGCCGTCACTTCTGCCCAGCAGTTCGGTGTCTCATAAATCCGGACTGTCTTCAATGCCAATGCATTGCCATAGAAATCCGCATAGACATCCTTCAGCAGACGGAACGCAATGCTTGCCAGGTTCTCCGCTGTCGGCACCTTATCCAAGACAACCGTCTTATGGTCCGGCAGGCTCTCCAGGAAATCCCTGACAGCCGTATCCTTCTCATAGACCAGGAACGCATGGTCCCATTTCGACACCAGATGGTCCTCCGCCAGTTTCTTCACATCCGAGAAATCCAGGATCATCCCATTGGCGGCGTGGCCATCCTGATCGACAGGATTCCCTTCCAGTGTGATATGCAGGACATAACGGTGCCCATGCATATTCCGGCACTGGCTGCGGTGGTCTGGGATGCGGTGTCCCGCATCAAATTCAATTTTCCGTGTAATCGTCAGCATGCGGTTCTCAAGGTATCTGTAAATATTTATGGGTCTGTAAACTCAACTTCCACTGAGGATGCTTCAAACAGGTCTCTACCGCTATTTTAACGTTTTGCTGGGCGTTTTCCCCATCCATCGGCTGAAGATAATGATGGGTGAAATCCAGCTGTTCATACGCTTTCAGGTCCTGCCCTGCCTGCGGGACAACCACTTTCAACTCATCCCCCTTCGTAACCACCAGCTTTGCCCCCACCTTCGGGCTCACACATACCCAGTCAACGCCCTGCGGAACCGGCAGCGTCCCGTTCGTCTCGACCGCCACCTCGAACCCATGCTGATGCATCATGGCAATCAATGGTTCATCCAGCTGGAGCAGCGGTTCCCCGCCCGTGAACACCACGTAACGGGATTCTGGATAGTCCGCTGGCCACAATGAAACAATCTGGTCAGCCAGCGCTTCCGCTGTCGCATACCGTCCGCCCAAAGCACCTGATGTCCCGACAAAATCCGTATCGCAGAAACGGCAGACAGCCCTGGCACGGTCCTGCTCACGCCCCGACCAGAGATTGCATCCGGTGAAACGGCAGAAAACCGCCGGACGCCCCGCCCGGTTGCCTTCCCCCTGCAACGAATAAAAAATTTCTTTGACGGTATAACTCAAGGACACTTCCTTTCAGGAACCATTCCAACTTTCCAGTTGGACAGGCTTATTCAGCCAGATACTCACGCATATTCCCCTTCCAATCAACGAGACCGGATTCTGGAGCCATGAAATCATCAATACGCCAACCGCCCTGCTCATAAACCATAGCCAGCTGAACCTGCTTCATGCCATTGTCCATGCCACCCATCTTGAATGTCACGGTGGCATGGTTGTCGCCCTGAAGCGTTACCTGGATATCCTGCGGTATCAGGGCTTTCCAATCCTGCCCCACCGCCCAATGATAATTGGCATACCAGAAGCTGACCTCAACAGATGCCTTGGCATCCTTCTTATGGACCAACTGGAACATCCTGTTCCAGTCCTCCGAACAATAAGCCTTGTCTAAATCCACAGCATTTTGGGGCGGGGAACCATGGTCAGCAGGATAATTCTTCCGGATATCCGAATAAACCGCCTGGACACGGTTCTTGATATAAGCCTCAGAATACCGGTTCTCAGCCTGCTCAACCGCTGTATCTGCCTTACCGTTCTTGAACAGGAAATCCCAAGGAGCCGCCTGACAGGAAGAAGTAGCCACCAGCATCAGGCTGAATAGGACAGTTCCGGTTCTTTTCATGTTCATGGAAACCTCATGGAATATTATCGGGAAACATCCTGATAATGGACCTTTCTCAACGAATGGCCAGATGACTGGAGGGCGTATCCGGGGACAGCTTATTGCCCAAGGTACTCACGCATGCTCTGTTTCCAATCCAGACCATGTTTGCGGTCGATGAAATTGTCGATACGCCAGCTTCCTTGTTCATAGACCATGTCCAGCTGGACCTGCTTCATGTCACTGCCCGTACCGTCCATCTCAAATGTCACGGTGGCATGGCTGTCATCCTGGACTGTCACCTGGATATTCTGCGGTGTCAGGTCCCCCCAATCCTGTCCCATGACCCAATAATCCGCATCGAAAAAACCAAACTCAACTTTGTCCTTGCGGTCTTTTTCCAAGACCGATCCAACCATCCTGTTCCAATCCTGGGAACAATAGCGTTCATCCAGATTGACCTCGTTCTTGGGTGGCGAACCAGGGTCAGGAGGGTAATTCCTGCGGGCATCTGCATAGATTGCCTCGATATGGGTTTTCAGTTCGGTTTCCGGCTTCTGGCTTTCCGCCGCCACAGCGGCCTCGACCTTATCCTTATTGAAGCCGAAACTCCATGCTCCCACCTGCGACGATGACGCCATCAGCAGCAGCCCTATCACGGTGATTCCAAGTTTTTTCATCATCCACTCTCCCTCACAGATTATTCAGGATTGGCGATGCCATTGAATATTTTCAGCAGAACCTTATGCTTCTTGACATCCAAGTCCCCGATATCCTTCGTCTGGGTTGCATCATTCACGACCTTCCCGGTCGGCAGTTCAATCTGCCTGGACCGCATCAGGAAAGGCTTTTTACCATCAGAATAAGCCCTTTCCTCAATCCGGTAGTCAGAACTGGAAAAATCCTTGTTCATCAAGATGAAGCGGCCTAGCGGATAGGCTGGATCAAACAGGTAATCGATTGTCTCCTGAACAGATGACTGTGGGATTCTCCGTTCAACACGGACCAGATACAACCGGTTGCTGTTCACTTCTTCCTGCGTATTGTCATAATAGAAAACCAGCCTTTTCTCAACCAATCCGAAATTGACATCCTCACGGTCAAATATGACCGTCATCTTCTGGTGCTCATCAGCCCCCTTCATCTTCTGAAGTGCTTCCTGATACTGCCGGTCAACCTCTGCGCAACGCCTGTCTGAAGCCTGGGCAAAAGCAAGACCAAAACCTAGAAGAAAAATCAGCAATACACGCAACAGTTTTTTCATTTCTTTCTGCTCCTAAAGATATCAACCTTGCATTCAAGCATGTTATCAGATATCCAATCCTATCCAAGAAAAACTGTCTCATTGAACGCGCACCGTTCAAAGACAGCACAGGGCTTCCTGCCATCGACAGAAAGCCCTTCTCTTGCACTGAACAGATGCTGTCTGCTTAGAAGTGCAGTCTCAGCCCAGCATTGAACTGGTAGGTAGTGCGGACCGGATTACCGACCGTGGTTTCCATCTCGCCATACGCCGACAGGCGTTTATTGATGTTCCAAGTGCCGCCAACAGCAAACTCGCCCCAAGTGCCGCCCATGTCTTCATGATAACGCCGCTTCACGCCGTCTTTGCTGGTCCTGACCACGGAATCGGCTTCCCAGTCATTCAGGACAGAGGCCTTGATGTAAACGCTGCCAGTCTTGTCGGGTGATGCCCACCCGGCAGCCACGCCCAGACGGCCTACAGCACTTTTGATGCTTGACTGGTCAACCTTGACGCCCCGGTTTGTGGTGTAGCCGGTGCTGTTCAAGTGCCCGTACATGAATTCTGCCTGCGGCTCAATGTAGTAATTGGTATCGGCGATGCCCAGACGCCAGCCGTATTCGACCGAAAAGGAAGTGCCGCCGGTGTCATACGAACCTTTGGTCTTCTTGCCGTTGGAACCGAAATCATAGTCTGTCTCAAGGTGGTGATGCTTGAGGGTCAGGTCAACGAACTGGCCGTCTTCTCCCAGCCAGCCACCGTAAAGCCCGAAGGTGTAGTTTTTGTCATCGGTGGAACCGTGTTTGATGGATCCGTCCCCATCCGTGTAGGCGGCAGTGACACCCCCAAAGAATCCTTTATACCGATGGTCAACACCAACCTGCAGGGTCTTGTAGTCGTTGTGGATGCCTTTGTATTTGCTTTGCCCGGCGATGACTTTCGCCCATGCGCCGCCTTCTGAATCCGGCATGTTGCGGAGGTCACCCATACGTTTGTCGAGGTCGTTCATCTGGGCGCGGAAGACCTGGAAGTTGTTTGCCGCGATGTCATGCAGGACAGCAGCGGTGCTGTTTTTCCGCTCGTGCGCAGATACGGGCTGCCCATCGGGTCCGATGACGGCGTTGATATCACCACTGACCTCACCTTCTGCGATATGCAGGTTCCAGTTGGATTGGCTGGTGTTGTCATCGATACGGAGGACTTTCGATGCCTGGTCAACTGCTGCTTCTGTATTGCCGCCTTTCAGCTGGTTGGCGGCGGTTTCATCTAAATCAACATTGAGGGAAGACTGCCCGGTACCGGTATATTTATTGATGATAATCTGCTCACTTTCAGCGGATGCACTCTTGAACACAGCATCACCGTCATTCTCAACTTCGCTGAATATCGCACTCCCTCCCTTCTTCAGTGCAAAGGTATTGGTGCCAGACAGGGCTGCCTTCCCTTCGACTACGGTGTTTTTCGCGGCAATGGTACTGTCCTTCAGGGACAAGGTTGTGTCTTTTTGAGTACGGAATCCATACACATCAGCCAGCCCGCTGTAATCCAAGGCTCCACCTTTGAGGTCCACTTCGATACTGTCTGGACCAACGATATTGCCGCCATAGGCCATCTTGAAATCCGGATCAGCTTCTCCGATTGCCTGCCCGTTTTCATCAGCCTTGAGACCGAAGGTCAATGTGGTACGGCCATCTTCGTTTGACGGCAGATGCAGGGTCATACTGTTGCCCTTGCCATATTCACCGTAGCGGTTCTTGTCCGGTGACCACTCTGAGAGGATATCACCTTCGATTGAAGCACCATTCAGGACATTGACCTGCTTGACCAATGCGTTGTCGGAAATATAGATAGCGGCATCCTTCCCTTTGACTGAACCGCTGATATCAACATGTTCAACCAATGCGCCATCAACTGCATTCGGATAGCTGTCGGCATCCTCCCACTTTTTCTCGGGTTTTGCTACAGCAAAATAAGAACCCCGGTATTCTTCTTTGTCTCCGATAAGATTACCCCCGAAATCAAAAACCAAAGCTTTGCCGCCTTTACCGGCCGCCTCGACATTACCCTGGATATTGAGGCTGTGCCCTTTGCCATAAGAGACCAGCACACCGATACCATCAGTACCGTTGGCTTCGACATTTGTACCTTCTGCGACGGTCAGCCTGTTACCTGTCCCATCAACACGGATACCATAGGCATCAGCGCCTGTGGTCTTCAGGTCAGCCTGCTGGGTGATGGTGTTGTTGCTGCCATAGACATGAAGCCCGACACCCCAGTCCTGAGAACTGTTGAACCCGTGGCTGTTCGTACAAGTGAGACCGTTGTTGTAGATGGAAAAACCGAAGAATTTCCGACGGTCAATCTGGTCATACCCGATATCCTGAAGTACAGCAAGCTCAGCCTCCATGAAGATATTCCAGTTGCGGTAATCCTGATGGCTCATCATACTGTTCTGCAGCTCAAGATGGCTCATCTCAGGACTATAATATATCTGTCCAGTATCCTCATCCTGGTCTGCCTCATAGCCATTGACAGGGATGCCTGGCACAGCTTTTGTCTTTGAGCCATCCGGCCAGGCAATCTGGGCAATTTCAGCCTCACCTTCCATGCTCAGGACTTTATCAACATTCTTTCCTGTGAAATAAGCACCACTGAAATTGGCTTCTCCTTTTTGAGGATCAATCTGATAGAAGGTGTTTTTATCAGGGCTCACGCCCTTACTGGCTTCAAAGTCACTGGGCGTTATTTTCTCCATCTTCATGCCTGGCTTAAGTGACGTCCCATAGAGGTCACGGAGATGGGTACTGAATGTCGAATTAGCCTCCGGTGCGATAAAAGAATCATATCTGCCTTCAACCTTAGGCTCTGCTGCTGCTGTGACGCCCAATCCATGCATCATTTCATGCACAATGACAGCGGACATGCCTGCTCCCTCACCTTTGGCGGTAAGTGCAGGCAGCAGGCCAGTCCCTTTTTCTCCCAGGTCACCGATTGTCAGTATACCGATCGGCAGGGTATTGGCTGCTGCCTTTCCCGGCATGAACCAGCTGCTCAAACGGGTTCCCGAAACGCCTGTTTTACCAACCACCAGGGAACCGAATGACGCCTGCTCTTCATTATTGGTGAGGGTTTCGACAACCGGTGCCTTAGAGGGTGCCCCAAAGACCGCTTTCACATAACGCATCGCTGTCTTGATATTTGATGCATCGTCTTTGCTGAACGGACGGTCGACTTTTAAGGATTCTTTCTCTTCGCCATCCTGTCCAAAGTCTTCTGCAGTAAATTCAACCTTCTGATCCTGGTCATAAACCCTCAGCTTGACCATTTCCGAACCATCCGCAGAAATGACCTGCTCCTTATAGGTGTATTTATCCGGATTGAAGGCAAAAGCGGACGAAGCACAAAGACTGCTTACAACCATCGCAAGCAGGGTTTTCTGGAAAAGATTATCCGGCTTCATAATCATCAATACCTCAAGGAAATACAAAACAAAGAGGCTGCCAGGAAGCCCTGAACAGCCTCAGATGACCGCTTATTCCCATTCAATCGTGGCGGGTGGTTTGCCTGAAATGTCATAGACCACGCGGTTGATGCCACGGACTTCGTTGATGATGCGGTTGGAAACTTTACCTAACAGCTCATGTGGCAGATGCGCCCATTGCGCTGTCATGAAATCCTGTGTCTGGACAGCACGCAGTGCCACAACATATTCATAAGTCCGGCCATCTCCCATCACGCCCACGGATTTGACAGGCAGAAAGACCGAGAACGCCTGGCTGGTCGCATCGTACCAGCTCATCGGATACCCTTTGTCAGAGACTTGTCCGGACGGCGTATTCCAGAGTTCTTCCATGAAGATGGCATCTGCCTGACGCAGGAGGTCTGCATATTCTTTCTTGACTTCACCTAAGATACGGACCCCCAAGCCAGGTCCCGGGAATGGATGGCGGTAAACCATTTCGCGCGGCAACCCCAATGCCAACCCAAGTTCACGGACTTCATCCTTGAAGAGTTCACGCAGGGGTTCCAACAGTTTGAGGTTCAGGGTGTCCGGTAACCCACCGACATTATGATGGCTCTTGATGGTCTGCCCTTTCTTCCCTTTCCCGGCGCTTTCAATGACATCCGGGTAAATGGTGCCTTGTGCCAGCCATTTCGCATTCTTGATCTTGCCAGCTTCCCGCTGGAAGACCTCAACAAATTCCCGCCCGATAATCTTCCGTTTTTCTTCAGGGTCGGTCACACCAGCAAGCTGTCCCATGAACTGGTTGGAGGCATCGACATGGATGACTTTGACACCCAAGTTGCGGGCAAACATATCCATGACCATCTTGCCTTCATTGAGGCGCAGCAGGCCATGGTCGACAAAGACACAGGTCAGCTGGTCACCAATCGCCCGATGGATCAACGCGGCGGCAACGCTGGAATCAACCCCACCGGACAGCCCCAGGATGACATCATCCTTGCCAACTTCCTGACGGATGGCCTCAACAGCTTCGCTGACATAATCCGGCATGTTCCAGTCTGACTGGCAGCCACAGATGTCATGGACAAAACGGTTCAGGATAGCTTTACCCTGGATAGTATGGGTGACTTCTGGATGGAACTGGACAGCATAGAAACCACGGGATTCATCTGCCATGCTGGCAACTGGACAGGCCTCATTGGACAACACAACCTTGAAACCGTTTGGCAAAGCGGTCACTTTATCCCCATGGCTCATCCAGACTTTCAGCATCGCAGAACCATCCTGGCGGACAGCATCTGCAATGCCATCAAACAATCTGCTGCTTGTCTGGGTGATGACTTCGGCATAGCCGAATTCACGGACCTTGCCATTCTCAACCTTTCCGCCAAGCTGCGCAGCCATGGCCTGCATCCCATAACAGATACCCAAGACCGGGACGCCGAGTTCAAAGACAATCTGCTGGACACGTGGGGTATCACCCTCGGTCACACTGTTTGGACCACCTGACAGGATGATGCCTTTCAACGCACCATCCTTGGCATAATCCTGGATGAATCCAGGTTCAACATCATAAGGCACCACTTCAGAGAAGACGCCGGCTTCACGGACACGGCGTGCAATCAACTGGGTGACCTGGGAACCAAAATCGAGTATGAGTATCTTGGAATGCATGACAATTCCCATGAAAAAGAGGACAACGGTGATAAAAAAAGGCAGGAAAACCTGCCTTTTCCATCCAATCAGTTTTCGAGACGGTAGTTCGGCGCCTCTTTGGTAATCTGCACGTCATGGACATGCGACTCACGCATACCCGCCGCGCTGATCTGGACAAATGACGCTTTTTCCTGCATTTCTGCAATGGTCTGGCAACCGCAGTAACCCATGGAAGAACGGAGACCGCCGACCAGCTGGAAAACGATGGCATTGACGCTGCCTTTGTATGGCACACGGGCTTCAATGCCTTCTGGCACCAGTTTGTCCGGCTGGTGTTTCGATTCATCCTGGAAGTAACGGTCAGCGGAACCACGTTCCATTGCGCCGACACTGCCCATGCCACGGTAGGCCTTGTAGCTTCTGCCCTGGTACAGGATGATTTCACCCGGGGCTTCGTCAGTACCGGCAAACATGCTGCCCATCATGACGGTGGAAGCACCGGCTGCAATCGCCTTGGAGATATCACCGGAGAAGCGGATACCGCCATCAGCGATACATGGGACACCAGTCCCCTTCAATGCTTCAGCGACATCGGAAATTGCGGTGATCTGCGGGACACCGACACCGGCAACGATACGGGTGGTGCAGATGGAACCTGGACCGATACCGACCTTGACAGCATCAGCACCATGGTCAACCAATGCACGGGCAGCATCACCGGTTGCGATGTTGCCACCAATAACCTGGACATCTGGATAATGCAGCTTGACCCATTTCACACGGTCCAGGACACCCTGGGAATGACCATGGGCGGTATCGACAACCAAGACATCAACACCGGCATTGACCAGCATTTCAATCCGTTCATCATTGTCAGGACCGACACCGACAGCAGCACCGACCAGCAGCTTGCCGTATTTGTCCTTGGAAGCAAACGGGTAATCGTTGGTGTTCTTGATGTCCTTGACGGTAATCAGGCCACGCAGTTCGAAGCGGTCATTGACAACCAACACCCGTTCAAGGCGGTTGCGGTTCATCAGGCGTTTCGCATCCTGCAGGGACTGCCCTTCCTTGATATAGACCAGTTTTTCGCGGGGGGTCATCCGTTCACGGACAGCGACGTCCAGCTCTTCTTCAAAGCGGAGGTCACGGTTGGTGATGATGCCGACCACAGTACGGTTCGGTCCTTGGACAACCGGGAAACCGCTGATACCGTACTGCTGGGACAAAGCAATCACCTCACGGATCTTCATGCTTGGCGGAATGGTGATTGGATCGGTCACGACACCGGCTTCAAACCGTTTGACCCGGTCGACTTCCCTCGCCTGTTCTGCGGCATTCATGTTCTTATGGATGATACCAATCCCCCCCTGCCTTGCCATCGCAATGGCGAGGTTGGATTCAGTGACAGTATCCATCGCAGCGGAAAGCAGAGGAATGTTCAGTGAAATCCCTTTGGTCAGTTTTGTCCGCAGGTCAGCGTCTTTAGGAAGAATGGTGGAATGTGCTGGAACGAGGAGCACATCATCGAATGTGAGTGCTTTTTTGAGTAAACGCATGGCTTTTATCCTTTTTTCCAAAATCAGATTATAGCTTTTTTGGTGTTTTACTGCACGATATCTCTTGGAAAACAGAAAGATACCCAGCAGCAGCGTGCGAAAAAAACAACATAAAGAAAACGGGTATTCCACCACCTTTCCCCGCTTCACCGCCATTGTACGGAACCATCAAGATTGTATCTTTATACAAAAAATTAAGATACAATTAATCCATACAATATCATGTTTTCATTGGATTTTTCTTGCTTTTTTGGATTCATGCCGATAGAATTGCGGCTTCTTAATCTTTTCTGGAGGTATTTACAATGGCTCGTGTCTTTCAGGTCACCGGGAAAAAACGTGTATCCGGTCACAAGATCTCTCACGCCCACAACGTCAGCAAACGCCGCTTCATGCCCAACCTGCACCGCCGCCGTTTCTTCGTCGAATCTGAAAACCGCTGGGTCTCCCTGCGCATCTCCAATGCCGGACTCCGCATCATCGACAAGCTCGGCATCGAGGCTGTCCTCGCAGACATGCGCGCACGCGGCGAAAAAATCTGATCATCATCTGAATTTCTGAGGAGTTTCTGACATGGCTAAAGCAGGCAGAGAAAAAATCAAGCTGGAATCCACAGCAGGTACCGGTCATTTCTATACGACCACCAAGAACAAACGCACCACCCCGGGCAAGCTGGAAATCACGAAGTTTGACCCCAAGGCAAGAAAGCACGTCCTGTACAAGGAAACCAAGATCAAATGATCAGGTGTCTTCCAAGGTGACAGAAGCCGGCATTCTTGCCGGCTTTTCTGTTTCCGGCTCAGGGATTCCGCACGGTATGCCGGTTGACCATCGCCTGTATCCCGTCAGAAGTGATGACCTGAATCCCTGCCCTGTCCGACTTGACTGCATCAATCATCGCCTGTGCCAGCTTTTCCGTTTCCAACGGCCGGTAGCTTTTCATCAGACCGAACGCATTCAGCACTTTCAGCAGTTTCACACTGACTTTCTCAACCCAGCGTGTCGACCCTTTCCGGATCAATGAAGGTGGCCTGAAAATGAATATCCGCTTGAAAGACAGTGTCTGGACGGCATCATCCAGCATCCCTTTCATCCGGCTGTAGAACACTTTTGACTCAGCAGAAGCACCGATAGAAGAAACCAATACATAATCCGGTACCTGATTGGCAGCTGCCACTTTGGCAAAATCCAGCTGGTAGTCATAATCAATCTTCCACTGTGCAGCCTTGCTGCCTGCTGTTTTCAAGGTTGTTCCCAGGCACGAAAACAGCACATCCCCGGCAACCAATGACTGCCAGCTTTCAGGCTGGCTGAAATCAATGACATGTACCCTCAACTTGGGATATGTCCAGTCCACTGACCGCCTGACAAAAATCTCAACCGTCTGGAAAGCATCATCTTCAAGCAGCTTTCCAACCAAGTCACGCCCTGTTGCCCCTGTGGCACCGATGACAAGCGCTTTCATTTCATCACACCCTGTTTACACCGGCCATGGCACTGGCGAAATAACGCTGCAATATCCGGTACATCACCTGATCGACAGCAATATCATCCTGCGACAGGCACCATTCAAAGACACAGCCTTTGACAACCGTACAGATGTCTTCGCTGGCTTCATGGGTATCAAAACCAGCCTTGAGGATCCCCTGCTGCATAGCCAGATTGAGCTGCTGTTCACAGAATGCCATAACAGTCCCATCAGAGAATCCGCCGTCCACCTGTCCCATGTAAGCCGACAGCGCCTGGTTGTCTGCGGTGTAGAAACTTTTCATGAAATCCTTGCCCAGCTCAACGTAGCGCTTGACCAGATGCATATACAGTTCGGTAATCCGTCCGGCAATATCCGACAATGGACTGTCCCAGGCAATGGCATCCCATGACGTATCCTTGATGAAATACATCGTCAGGTCATCCTTGTTCCTGAAATAATGGTAGAACGTCCCGATAGACACTTCCGCCCATTCACAGACATTGCGCACCGTGACAGCGCCAGCCCCCCGGCGCCTGATCAGGTCAACCGTTGCCCGGATGATTTTCTGACGGTTATCAACAGGCTGACTGTCTTTCCTTGGCCGACCGATCCTGTTCATTTTCCCACCCTTAATAAAACATGTTCAATTTTTATTGCATATGTACCATATCCTTGTTACACTTGCAAATAGAACGTGTTTTATTTTTAAGGATAAGCAATGAAAATCACCTACTGGTCTGACTACGCCTGCCCCTACTGCTATATCGGTGAAACCCATCTGAAACAGGCGCTTGAAGCACTGGGCTCGGCACAATCTGTTGAGGTTGAAATGAAAGCATTTGAACTGAACCCTTATGCCAGCAAGGACTATACCGGCACCACCGTTGACCGCTTTGCCACGAAATATGGGCTGACCAAAGCAATGGCTGCAAAACGCATCCAGCAGATCGATGAGACCGGCAAAAAGGCAGGACTGGATTTCAATTACGGGCAGACCCGCTATACCAGTACCTTTGATGCACACCGGCTGACAAAACTGGCACAGGACAAACCCGACAGGACATTGGCAGACAGATTGTCTGAACGCCTTTATCGGGCTTATTTCACAGAAAACCTGGAACTGGCTGATCCTGAAGTCCTGGTCCACATTGCTGTCTCAGAAGGTCTGGATGAAACAGAAGTCCGTACCATGCTGGCATCCGACGATTATGTGGATGATGTCCGGCAGGATGAAAAACAGGCACAGGAATACGGTATCCATGGTGTCCCCTACTTTGTCCTGGCAGAAAAATACACCATTCCTGGAGCAATGCCTGTCGAACAGATGAAACCCATCTTGGCGGAACTGCTGGAAGAAGAGAAACTGGTTAAGGAAAAGATGCAGGGAACCTACTGCACACCGGAAGGCTGTTTCATCGGTGGCCACAAATGATTGCCACCTTGCCTGTTACGGGCGTTTTTACAACTAACTGTTATTTCCTGATTGATGAACAGAGCAGCCATGGTTTCTTGATTGACCCCGGTGCTGAAGCCAACCGGCTCCTACGGCTGATTGAGCAACAGCACTGGACTATTGAGAAAATCCTGTTGACACATGGCCATTTCGACCATTTCGGTGCCGTCCCGGCACTTCAACAGACCTTGGATATCCCTGTCATGATTCATGAGTATGGGAAAACTTATCTGGAAGACCCCGGTGTCAACCTTTCCCGGTTCTGTGGTCCTGATATCCGGATTCACCATGCCAATTACTTCAGGGATGGCGATGTCCTGCATCTGGACAAAAGCAACAGCCTGTCATTACAGGTCATCCACACGCCTGGGCATACATTGGATTCATCCACATTGTATTCCCCTGACCATCATGCTGCATTTGTCGGGGACACGATTTTCAAGGGAAGTCCAGGGAACGACGGATATCCGACTGGCAATGGCAGGTGGCTGATGCACAGTATTCGGTCAAAAATCCTGCAATTGCCTGAAGATACTGTGCTGCTGTCAGGACATTCTGCACCGACAAGTGTCCAAGCCGAGAAATGGCGGTATGCCTGAACAGGCTATCCACCTGTAACCGGGGGAAAGAATGCCACTTCGCACCCTTCTGTCAACGCTGTCCCATCATCAGCCATCTCGAAACGGCATGCCATCCGGACAGGACGGTCATAGGACAGGGCTTCCTGCCAGACAGCCCCACGTGTCATCAGGAACCGGCGCAGCTGCCCGACTGTCCTGACAGTATCTGGCAGGACCAGGGTTTCTTCGGAAATCCCCAGCTGTTCACGGATACCTGCAAAAAAACGGAGATGGATCCTCATAGATGGAAGAATGCACTGAACGGGATGAACCTGACAAGGTCCCCTTTCCTGATTGGATTGCCAGCAGGGTTATCGACCAGACCGTCCCCCCAGACCATGGATGAGAGGACGCCTGAACTTTGGTTCGGATAAAGCTCAACTTCATTGTCCTGGTTCAGCCTTGCACGCAGGAATTCCCGACGGTCATCTGAACTGGCGTAAGCATCAGCACTTCTCAGCCAGAAACCGGATGGCAATGACGCATCGACACCCTGCATTTTCAGGAGGAAAGGACGGACAAACAGCAGGAATGTCACAAAAACAGAAACAGGATTGCCCGGCAGCCCAATGACAGGAACACCGGTCATCCCCTGCGGAGACTTCAATTCCCCATAAACGACCGGCTTGCCCGGTTTCACGGCGATGCGCCAGAAATGGATGGTTCCCTCCTGCTGGATGACAGGACGGATATGGTCTTCCTCGCCGACAGACACTCCGCCGGATGTCAGGACGAAATCATGCCCCTGTGCAGCCTCGGTGAGTTTTGCACGGGTGACTTCAAGGTCATCGGGCACGATGCCATAAACCGTGACAATACAGCCCAAGCCCGTCAGCAGGGTTTTCAGCAAGGTCTGGTTCGAGTTGTAAATCTTCCCGGGTGACAGTGCCTCACCGGGTTCAGTCAGTTCACTGCCAGTCACCAGCAATGCCACCCTTAAACGGCGCAGCACTGTCACTTTTGTCCTGCCGATGGAAGCCACCAGCCCGAGATGCTGCGCCTGAAGCAGTGTCCCTGTTTTCAGGACCAAAGCACCCTTCTGGATATCTTCCCCGGCATGCCGGACAGCATCCCCCTGTCCAGGCATCTGGGAAAACATCAACCTGCCATCCCGGACAGTGCACCATTCCTGACGGACAACCGTATCGGCACCTTCCGGCATCGGCGCACCGGTAAAAATCCTCGCCGCCTCCCCGGGATGCAGCTGATGTCCATGGCTGCCAGCCGGAATCCGCTGCGAAACCGTCAACACCAGCCCTTCTGCTGCATCGGCATACCTGAAAGCGTAGCCATCCATCGCAGAATTATCCGCTGAGGGTACAGCAATGCCTGAATGGATGTCTTCCGCAAGGACACGCCCTGCCGCATCATCCAGCACCACTTCTTCGGTCTCTGTAATCCGCCTGGCATTCCCCTGCAGGACGGCATATGCCTCTTCAACCGTCAGCATCGGCATCACCGTTCCCGTCACAGTCCGGTTTTTTCCGCGATGTACTGCTTGACTTCCGCCGCATCGACCGGCATGAGAGTGAAACGCTGCGGCAATTCTTCCAGATGCTCGAACCCAGCCGGGCGGTCAGCATCCCTGCCCAATGCCTCGTTAATGGTTTCATTGAATTTCGCCGCCTGGGCAGTTTCAAGGACAATCATCGGCACATCTGCCTGCTGGTGTTCGCGTGCGACCTTGACCCCGTCAGCGGTATGCGTATCAATCGTGATGCCAAACGCCTTTTCAACAAAACGGATGGTCTGGATGCGGTCTGCATGGGTGGACTTGCCAGATTCAAAACCGAACTGCCCAACCTTGGCAAACTCATCGCCATCGCTGCCAGGACGTCCAGACAGGTCAAAACTGCCCTTGACCTCGATCTGGCGGAAAAGCTGCGCCACCCGCTGGCTGTCCCTGCCAAGCAGGTCATAGATGAACCGTTCAAAATTGGATGCCTTGGAAATATCCATCGAAGGACTGCTGGTATGCAGGGTTTCCGCTGAACCACGTACCCGATAGACACCTGTCCTGAAAAACTCATCCAATACATCGTTTTCATTGGTCGCGACAACCAGACGGTCAATCGGCAGCCCCATCATGCGGGCGATATGCCCGGCGCAGATATTGCCGAAATTGCCGGAAGGGACGGTAAAGGAAACCTTCTGCCGGCTGTTTCCTGTCGCCATCAGATAGGCGCGGAAATAATAGACTACCTGTGCCACGACACGTGCCCAGTTGATGGAATTGACCGTACCGATTTTCTGTCTGGCCTTGAATGCCAGGTCATTGGAAACCGCCTTGACGATATCCTGGCAGTCATCGAAAACACCCTTGACTGCGATATTGAAGATATTGGGATCCTGAAGGCTGAACATCTGCGCGGTCTGGAACGCACTCATCTTCTGGTAAGGCGACAGCATGAAGACGCGGATGCCTTTCCTGCCCCGCATCGCATATTCCGCCGCGCTGCCGGTATCGCCAGAAGTCGCTCCCAGGATATTCAGCTCAGTATCCTGGCGCTTGAGTTCATATTCAAACAAGCTGCCCAGCATCTGCATCGCCATGTCCTTGAAAGCCAGTGTCGGACCATTGGAAAGCCCCATCAGCATCAGCTTTTTCCCGTCCTTGTCTTCCAAGGTGCGGAGCGGTGTAATGACAGCGGCATCATCTCCTGGGCGGACATTCTTGTACACTTCCGCAGTGTAGGTCTTTTCCGTCAACGCCCTCAGGTCGGCTTCAGGGATATCGTCCGCAAATTTTTTGAGGATTTCAAAAGCCAGTCCCGCATAAGACAGGGAACGCCAGGCATCCAGCTCCTGTTCAGAAACCGATGGATAACTGACCGGCATATACAGTCCGCCATCCGGCGCCAAGCCTTCAAGCAGGATCTGTGAGAATGTGCGTTTTTCACCACCATTCCCTGTGGCACGGGTAGAGATATACTGCATAGGAGAAACCTAATCATCAATTTAGTGTACTTGAATATAGAAAAAACAGGCTGTAACCAGACATCCTGACAATTGATGGATTTTATCATCTTAGCCGGAATCCATGCCCTTTTATCAGGTAGAATGACCAATGCCCATGCAGCTTTCCAGCAATGGAAAACCGCCACGCTTTCAGAATGCAACCCCTTGGAAAAAAAGCCATCATGTCCGCAAAGGTCGCCATTGCCCAGATCAACAGCACTGTCGGCGATCTGCCCAAGAACCGGCAGACCATCGCCAGAGCCGCCCAGGAAGCCGCCTCAAAAGGCGCTGACATCATCCTCACGCCGGAACTGTCCCTGACCGGTTATCCGCCGGAAGACCTGCTGTTCCAGCAGAATTTCCACGATGCCACACAGAAAGAACTCGCCCGATTGGCAACGGAACTGCGTAACCTGAAGGGGCTGCATGTCATCGTCGGCCATCACCAGATTGAAGATGGAGCCTGCTACAACGCCTGTTCCATCCTGACAGATGGCAGGATCATCGGCACTTATTTCAAGCAGGAACTGCCCAACTATGCCGTCTTTGATGAACGCCGTTATTTTGCCTGTGGCAACAGGCCTTTGACATTTTCTATCAAAGGCACCTGTTTCGGGCTCCTTATCTGTGAGGATATCTGGTTCCCAGGACCTGCCAAGCAGGCAAAAGAAGCCGGTGTCGACATTATCCTGAACCTCAACAGTTCCCCTTTCCAGACCGGGAAAATGCAACAACGGTATGACGTTGTCCGGCGCCATGCCGCATCCCTCGGCATGGCGGTCATTTATGCAAATATGGTCGGTGGACAGGATGAGCTGGTGTTTGATGGCAGTTCCTTCGCCATGGACAGGAACGGAAAGCTCTGCGCCCAGCTGAAACACTGCCAGGAAGATTTCGAGGTCATCACCTGTGAACAGGACAGCATCCTGGCAGGACGCATCGAAAAAAGACCGGGGGAAGAAAAAGAAATCTATGAGGTGCTGGTCCTGGGTCTCAAGGATTACATCGGCAAGAACGGTTTCCCGGGCGCCATCATCGGCCTGTCTGGTGGTGTAGACTCCGCATTGGTCCTGGCAATCGCCCATGATGCTTTGGGGAAAGACCATGTCCGGGCAGTCATGATGCCATCCCAATACACCAGTGACATCTCCAACACTGATGCTGCCGATATGGCGGAACGGCTGGATGTCCGGTGCGATACACTGCCTATAACAACATGTTTTTCAGCATTCAATCAAACACTTGCAGAACAATTCTCAGGACTTCCTGAAGATGTGACCGAAGAAAACCTTCAGGCCCGTATCCGGGGAACCCTGTTGATGGCACTGTCCAACAAGACCGGCTCCCTTGTCCTGACAACCGGCAATAAAAGCGAGACTGCTGTCGGATACTGTACGCTGTATGGCGATATGGCAGGAGGTTTCGCTGTCATCAAGGATGTCTATAAAACGCTGGTTTACCGCCTTTGCCGCTACCGGAACACTATATCGGATATCATCCCAGAACGGATCCTGACACGGCCTCCTTCCGCTGAACTGAGACCGGATCAATGTGACCAGGATTCCCTGCCCCCTTATGAAACCCTTGATGCCATTGTCCGGCTGTTCATGGAAGAGCGGAAAACACCTGAAGAAATCGCCGCATTGGGTTATGACGGGGCAGATGTCAGCAGGATCATCAGCCTCTTGAGAAGAAGTGAATACAAACGGCGGCAGGCACCTGTCGGCATCCGTCTGACCGCCCGGGGTTTTGGACGCGACTGGCGCTATCCCATCACCTCAAAATTCCGCGGCTGACCTGGATTTGTTTTACAATGGTCAATTAAGAAATGCCTTGCAACTGGAGTCTGTATGAAAAAAATCACCGCCATCATCAAACCCTTTAAACTGGATGAAGTCCGCGAAAGCCTCTCAGATGCAGGAATCAATGGATTGACTGTCACCGATGTCAAGGGATTCGGCAGGCAGAAAGGCCATACGGAACTCTACCGTGGCGCTGAATATGTTGTTGATTTCCTGCCGAAAGTGAAAATTGAAGTGGTTGTCGATGACAATATCCTGGACCTTGCGGTCGAAGCCATCATCAAGTCAGCCCGCACCGGGAAAATCGGCGATGGGAAAATCTTTGTCCAGAACGTTGAACAGGTCATCCGGATCCGCACTGGCGAAACAGGCGTGAATGCTATCTGACACTGAAGGAATCCAGCTAATCTTGAATCTAAAGATATTAAGATAACTTTATGTAAAAACGGGAGAAATTTTTATTTCTCCCGTTTCTTTTTTTATTTCTTCGCACTTATCGTCTTATAAATGCCTATCAGCCGTTGTGCCTCCTCACGCTGTTTCGGAGACAGTTTCTCAAGTGCATTCTTGGCTTTGTCACCAGCCATCACATAACCATTGTCATAGGCTACGCTGTACCAGCTGTAGGCTTGGACCATATCCCTTCTCATGCCAATCCCTTCTTCATACATCCTGCCAAGATTATACTGTGCATCCTTATGTCCATGCTCTGCTGCCCGTTTCATCCACATGCTGCAAATCTGGTCATCAGGACTCAGACCGAAAGCTCCCCGGCAATAGAAATCTGCCAGTTTAACCATGGATTCAGTATCACCTTTTTCCGCTTTTCTAGTCAGGTCTGCCACCGCCTCCTTACTGGAAGAGCACCCAGCAAGGGCAAAAGCGGCAGACAGTGCCAGCAATGCAACCAGACAGCGTTTATAAATCGGAACCGACATGAAAACCCCTTTAAAGAAGGAAAAATATCAACAGACTGAAGTTTACCAAAAGCTGGCAGATACCAGATGTTTTTTTGCACCTAACGGCGCCCTTTCAGCAGGACAACAACCGCACCACCGCCACCATCAACCGGTTTTGCCTGGCAGAAAGCCATGACATCTGCCCGTTGGACAAGCCATTTAAAGACCAGTTTCTTCAACACCGGCTCATTGTTCACAGAACCCAGTCCCTTGCCATGCACGATACGGACGCAACGGATTCCCCGTATAGAAGCCATCCTGAGGAATTCCACCACCATTTCCCTCGCTTCATCACGGCGCATGCCATGAAGGTCCAACTCATCCTGGATGACCCAATGCCCACGGCGGAGTTTCTTGACGATATCCGGACCGATGCCATCCCGCCGGAAACTCAGCTGGTCATCCGTATCCAAAAGGTTCTCAGCTGAATTCATCGGACAGGGACTC
This sequence comes from Oxalobacter sp., assembly GCA_018384065.1. Lineage (GTDB taxonomy): Bacteria > Pseudomonadota > Gammaproteobacteria > Burkholderiales > Burkholderiaceae_D > Oxalobacter. The sequence goes on along the minus strand of JAHAYL010000004.1, from coordinate 34,930 downwards.
TTCAAGGACCCTCTTCTCATCGGCAATCCGCTGCACCGGCACAGGCTTCGGCCGTTCTGAGACCGTTGATGCACGGTCAGAAGCATCAAGACGCACAACATCCTTGCCGATGCTCTGTAAAAACAGGTCCCGGTCAGACATCGCCTGCCTTTCCGCTGCCCGCCTTGCCTGCTCTTCCCTTTCCCGCTGCACATTGGCCTGCTTGACGGCTTTTTTCAGGCTCTTGAAATCCGGCACTTTCTTTGATGTTGCTCTCATAATCCAGCTTCCTGCATCTTCATACCATACAGGGAAAACACTTCCAGGTCAGGAAATGGAAGTGTGCAAATGTAACCATATGAAAAATAACTGTTCCCCTGCCTCAGCAGTCCTTTATTATTATGGATACAGCAGATGACTTCAAGCTGACTTGTCATGCTGTTGGCAGAAAGGATGGCAAGGATACCGCAGTTCCCCAAACAGAAAAGAAAAAGGAGTTGACCAAAATGATTAAACGAGCCTTGGCTTTTTTGATAACGGCAGTCGGTCTGATTGCCTTGGGCAATACCTGTTCAGCGGAAAACAGCCAGACGGCTGAAAAACAGGACACCCCGAAAGTGGTCAAGAAAGTCGATAAACCCACCCATATTGACCTGCTGATGATCCTGGACCAGTCAGGCAGCATGCACAGCCTGACATCCGACACCATCGGCGGTTACAACGCCATGGTGGAGAAACAGCGGAAATCCGGTACCGATGTCTCCGTGACAACCGTCCTCTTCAACAACAAGGAGACCACCCTGTATGACCGCAAACCGATTGCTGATGTTCCCCTGCTGACAGAAAAGGAATATTCCCCCAACAACATGACAGCACTGCTGGATGCGACCGGCAACACCCTCTCCCGCATGAAAACCGCCAAAGGCATCAATGACAAAGGGAACAAGGTCATCGTTGTCCTGATCACCGATGGCATGGAAAACGCCAGTAGGGAATACAAACGGGCTGATGTGAAGAAACTCATTTCCGACCTTCAGGAAAAACAGGATTGGGAATTCATTTTCCTCGGCGCGAACATCGATGCAGCCGCAGAAGCCGGCAGCCTCGGCATCCGGCGTGACAATGCCGTGAAATACAAGAACACCAGTAAAGGGGTGAAGGCCAACTACGAAGCCGTCGGCACCATGATGGAAGAAGCCGCCATGGCGGTTCCTATGGAACAGCGCACCTGGCAGGACAAAGTGGATAAAGACAACTGATTGGCCTGCTTTCCATAAAATCCACGGCTGCCGGAAAACTGGCAGCCGTTTCTGTTCCTGGCATCAGATGAAACAGATTGAAACAATAATCCTGCCCCTTACCGGCAATCATCTGATAACCTTTCACCTGAAGAGGCCAGCCATCTGCCAACCTTGGTTTTATTCATGGTTGGAATCCTCATTTACTGCTATCATAGAGGGTTAAGGGTTTCTTCATTTATCAGGCGCTGAACCACTTTTGACCATGACTGACCAAACCAAAGAAACAGACACCAAAGAAGATTCTGCCGGGTTTTCCTTAGCCCTGCTGAAAAATGAAATCATCTGGCTGGTACTGGTTGCTGTCACCCTGTATTTCTTCCTGATTTTCATCACATTCAACCGGAATGACCCCGGCTGGTCACATGCCAGTCAAGTGGATTCCATCGCCAACATGGGGGGGCGGACCGGAGCCTGGATTGCCGATATCCTGCTGTTCATCTTTGGCCTTTCCGCCTGGTGGATCGCCCTTCCCCTGCTGAAAGGCATCTGGACAGGATGCAAGCGGATTGCCGCCGTCCTGCGCAACCGGGAACTTCCCGAACCAAGCCTGTTCCGGCAGATTGCCGCCATCATCGGTTTCTGTCTGCTGATTGTCTCCAGTTCCGGCATTGAATACCTGCGTATGTACCGGACAGATGCCCAGTTGCCCAACATCCCAGGCGGCATTGTCGGAGACATCATCGGACAGATTTCCCAGCAATACCTGGGCTTCACCTGCGGTACCGCATTGCTTGGCCTGATTGCCTTCATCGGTTTCAGCCTCTGCCTTCAGAAATCCTGGATTGCGATTGTTGAAGGCATCGGTGCCGTTGTCGAGTGGCCGTTCACCCTTTTCCGGCGCCAGCCTCCACAGCCAACCGTCCCAGTCCAAGACTCTGCCGTGCCAGAAAATGCTGCTGCAAACAGCATGGAACCAGATGCCACAACACTTCCTGTCCCTGCTGGAACAGGAACTGGTACCATCATCGCAGATGAGCCTGCCCAGACCGCCATCGTCGATACCGTGGTTGAAGCCCCTGCCACAACCAGTGGAGCAAGTACACCTGAAACAGAAGCCCCTGTCATCGCAGAGACCCTGACTGAAAAAGCTGAAGACAACACCATTGGATTCACCGGTATCCGTGAACCTGTCCTTGAAAAATTCGAAGAACCGGTCTTGGAAAGAACCGTTGAATCCCCTGAACCTGTTTCCCGGTTTGAACCAAGCCCCCTTTATCCAGAAACGGAGATTGCTGATGTTGTGAGAGGCAACCAGGAAGAACAAACCATCCCACAGGCAGCGCCAACCGCCAACCCTGCACCAAAGGCAGCGCCTGTATTGGGACCAGCCTTGAATGCCGTTCAAGAACCTGTCATTGCGCCTGAAACAATCCTGCCGGATTATGGACCGGTTGTCCCTTCCCTGCCGCCATTGTCCCTGCTGGATCCCCCTGAGGTCCAGCAAGAATCGGCAAGCCCTGAAGCACTGGATTACACCAGCAGGCTGATTGAACGGAAACTAGCGGACTTCGGCGTGAAAGTCCGGGTTGTCTCGGCTTTCCCGGGACCGGTAGTCACCCGCTATGAAATTGAACCGGCAGTCGGTGTCAAAGGCAGTTCGATTGTCAACCTGTCACGTGACCTTGCCCGTTCGCTGTCGTTGGTCTCCATCCGGGTTGTGGAAAACGTGCCCGGCAAGACCTATATGGCGCTGGAACTGCCGAACACCCGACGGCAGATTGTGCATCTGTCAGAAATCCTGGATTCTGACGAATATAACAATGCTTCATCCAACCTGACTGTTGCATTGGGTAAGGACATCACCGGTAAGCCGGTGGTTGCCGACCTTGCCCGGATGCCACATCTGCTGATTGCAGGCACCACAGGCTCCGGTAAATCGGTCGGCATCAATGCCACCATCCTGTCGCTGCTGTACAAAGCGACACCCGACCAGGTACGGCTGATCCTGATTGACCCCAAGATGCTGGAACTTTCCATCTATCAGGATATCCCCCATCTGCTGGCACCGGTTGTCATCGACATGAAGAAGGCGGACCATGCACTGAACTGGGCAGTTTCTGAAATGGAGAAACGGTACCTGCTGATGTCGAAGATGGGTGTCCGCAACCTGGCTGGCTACAATAAACGCATCGAAGATGCCGAAGCAAAAGAACAGAAAATCCCGAACCCCTTCTCCCTGACACCGGAGGATCCCGAACCCCTGAAGAAACTGCCGCAGATTGTCATCATTGTCGATGAGTTCTCTGACCTGATGATGACTGTCGGGAAAAAGGTCGAGCAGTCCATCGCCCGCATTGCCCAGAAAGCCCGTGCTGCCGGCATCCACCTGATCCTGGCGACACAGCGTCCTTCCGTCGATGTCATCACTGGTCTCATCAAAGCCAACATCCCGACCCGCATCGCCTTCCAGGTCAGCAGCAAGGTGGATTCCCGGACCATCCTGGACCAGACCGGTGCAGAAACCCTGCTGGGGCTTGGCGATATGCTCTATCTACCTCCGGGCACCGGTCTGCCGAAACGCGTCCACGGGGCTTTTGTTTCCGATGATGAAGTCACCAAGGTTGTCTCCTTCCTGAAACAGCAGGGAGAACCCGATTACATTGACGGTATCCTTGAAAGTGCCGATGAAGACAGTGGTGCAGAAGGAGAAGGCTATGCTTCTGATGATGGGGAATCCGATGAGAAATACGATGAAGCCGTTGCCATTGTCCTGAAGAACAAGAAAGCATCAATCTCCATGGTCCAGCGCCATCTTCGGATCGGCTACAACCGTGCTGCCCGCCTGCTGGAACAGATGGAACGCAGCGGGCTGGTCTCCCCGATGAAGAGCAACGGTACCCGTGATGTCATTGTCCCGACATCATCGGATGATGCGCCATGACCCTATCCCAATCTATTGAAGAACATTGACCTGAAAGCGAGGAATGAACATGAAATCCTTCTTTTCAAAACTGGTTGGCATCTGCATGCTGCTGCTGGTTCCCCTGTTTGCCGATGCCTCATCCATTGGACAGCTGAAAAGCTTCTCGGCAACCGCCCATTCTGCCAGCGGGACATTCACCCAGACATTGATGCGGTCAGGACGTGCGGCAAAAACATCTTCAGGCAGTTTCGTCTTCTCACGTCCCGGGAAATTCATCTGGAAATACCAGACACCTTACGTCCAGACACTGCAGTCCGACGGTTCCAGCCTGTACATCTATGACAAAGACCTGAACCAAGTCACCATCAAACGCCTGGGCGCCGCACTGGGCTCCAGTCCAGCCGCCATCCTGTTCGGCAGCACCAACCTTGAAAGGAACTTCAAGCTGCGTGACTTGGGATCCAATGACGGTTGCGAATGGGTTGAGGTCGTCCCCCGCTCAAGGGACACCCCCTTCACGCGGATCAACCTCGGCATGCAGGATGGCAAACCCCGTGCGATGGAACTCTATGATTCCCTGGGCAACAAGACCGTTGTGAATTTCACCGGCTTCCGGAAAAACCCGCCTGTGAATGCGGGCTCTTTCCGGTTCAGCATCCCTAAGGGAGCCGATGTCTTCAGACGCTGATCCCCCGGCCAGGCAACCGGCTACAGCTTGACCAGGAGGGCAACCGCCTGCACGGCGATGCCCTCTTCCCGCCCCAGGAACCCCAGCTTCTCATTGGTTTTCGCCTTGATACCGACCTGGCTGGCATCAAGTCCCAAATCATCAGCGACATGCTGTTTCATCTGACCGATATACGGTGCCATCTTCGGACGCTGGGCAATGATGGTCGCATCGATATTGCCGATGCCATAGCCTGCGTTGGCAACCAATGCGGACGCCTCCCGCAGCAGCTTCCGGGAATCAATCCCCCGATAGCGTTCATCAGAATCCGGGAAATGGCTGCCGATATCGCCAAGCCCTGCCGCGCCCAGCAACGCATCAATCACCGCATGCAGCAGGGCATCCGCATCGGAATGCCCCATCAGACCCCGGTCATGGGGGATTTTCACGCCCCCCAGGACCAGGTCACGCCCTGCCACCAAAGCATGGCAGTCGTAGCCTTGACCGACCCTGAAAGGAACCTGTCCACTTGCCATCATGCCCTCCCAATCATCCATCACCGATACCATCGTTTATAATGGATGGTTTGGTATCTTGCGTCAAGACAGGCTGGACGCAATGGATTCATTCTTTTTGGTATGTCATTCAATCTCAGGAAATTCCTGCCACGTCCAGGACAGCGTTATGCATTGCCCCAGCTCCATGGCTCTGCTGACGCATGGATGCTGGCAAAAGCCGCCCGTGAGCTGAAAACAACCCAGCAGATGCTGGTTGTCTTCACAGCTTCTGCCTCAGATGCCCGCCGCCTGCTGGAAGAAATCCCCTGGTTTGACAGCCAGCCAGACAATCCCCTGCGCTGCCATCTGCTACCTGACTGGGAAACATTGCCTTATGATGCCTTCTCCCCGCATCAGGACCTGGTCTCCCAACGTCTGGCAACCCTGTATGAAGTCACTAACGGACACTGCGACATCCTGCTGGTTCCAACAGCAACCGCCCTGCTCCGCATCGCCCCACCGTCATTCCTTGCCGCCCATACCTTCTTTTTCAGACAGGGCGAATCCCTGGATGAAAAGCGTCTCCGGCAACAGCTGACCGTTGCTGGTTACAACCATGTCTCCCAGGTCATGTCCCCTGGGGAATATGCGATACGGGGCGGTCTGATCGACCTCTTCCCGATGGGGGCGAAACTGCCCTACCGGCTGGACCTGTTTGATGACACCATCGAATCCATCAAGACCTTCGATGTCGATACCCAGCGCTCAATCTTCCCCGTCAAGGACATCCGGATGCTGCCCGGGCATGAATTCCCGATGGATGAACAGTCCCGTGCCTGCTTCCGCAGCCGCTGGCGGGAAAAGATTGAAGGCGACCCGACCGTTTCCGTCATTTACCGCGACATTGCAAGCGGCATCGCTTCCGCTGGCATCGAGTATTACCTGCCACTTTTCTTTGAACAGACTGCCACCCTGTTCGACTACATTCCGGAAAATGCCCTCTTCGCGATGATCGGCAACATCCCGGAAGCATTCCATCGGTTCTGGGCAGACACCCAATCCCGCTACGCTTTCCTCAAAGCTGACCGTGAACGTCCGATCCTGCCACCCGAAGCCCTGTTCCTGACAGAAGAAGACTTCTTCACCCTGGCAAAACCCTTCGGCAGATGGGTTTTCAAGAAAGGCGATGAACCTTCTGAACTGTCTGCCCCCCTGCCGGATGTCGCTGTGAACCGCCGGGCAGACGACCCGCTTGCCAATCTCAGGCAATACATCGATAAATCCGGCAAGCGTATCCTGATCTGCGCCGAATCGCCAGGCAGACGGGAAACCATGCAGCAGCTGTTCAACGAATACCATCTGGAAACCTCGCCCTGCACCAGATTCAGTGATTTCATCCAAGGCAAAGACCCCGTCATGTTCTGCGTCTCACCGATACAGAACGGCTTTACGCTGGGGTATATCCTGGGCGACCTCGCCATCGTCACCGAGACTGAACTCTATGCCTATTCCGGACGGCGGAAAAGCAGCCGACCGACCCAGGCTGACTTCCATATCGAATCCATCGTCCGTGACCTGTCTGAACTGAAAATCGGTGACCCGGTTGTCCATGCCAACCATGGCATCGGCAGATACCGTGGGCTGGTCACCATGGACCTTGGCGAAGGGGAAACCGAACTGCTGCATCTGCAATATGCCCATGATGCGAAACTGTATGTCCCTGTCGCCCAGCTGCATGTCATCTCACGATATGCCGGTACATCCCCCGAAGATGCCCCGCTGCATACCTTGGGTTCAGGGCAATGGGAAAAAGCCAAGCAGAAAGCCGCACAGAAAGTCCATGACACGGCGGCAGAACTGCTCGACCTCTATGCCCGCCGTTCGATGCGGAAAGGCTTCCCCTTCCCGCTTTCCCAGAAAGACTACAATGCTTTCGCAGAAGGCTTCGGTTTCGAGGAAACCCCTGACCAGGAAGCCGCCATTGCCGCCGTCCTGGAAGATATGGCATCCGACCAGCCGATGGACCGGCTGATCTGCGGGGATGTCGGTTTCGGCAAAACTGAAGTCGCCCTCCGGGCAGCCTTTGTCGCTGTCATGGGTGGCAGACAGGTTGCATTGCTCGCACCGACCACCCTGCTGGCAGAACAGCATGCCCAGACCTTCCGCAACCGTTTCGCCGACTGGCCGGTCAGGATTGCCGAACTCTCCCGCTTCCGGACCCAGAAACAGGTCAACACCGCCATCCAAGGGCTTGCCGACGGTTCAGTGGACATTGTCATCGGCACCCATAAACTGCTGTCCAAAGACGTTTCCTTCAAACGGCTGGGGCTCATCATCATCGATGAAGAACACCGTTTCGGTGTCCGCCAGAAAGAAGCCCTGAAAACCATCCGTGCCGAAGTCGATGTCCTGACCTTGACCGCCACCCCGATTCCCCGGACATTGGGCATGGCATTGGAAGGTCTCCGGAACTTCTCCATCATCGCGACCGCACCCCAGAAACGCCTTGCCATCAAGACCTTCGTCCGTTCAGAACAGGATTCCGTCATCCGAGAAGCCTGCCTGCGTGAACTCAAACGGGGCGGGCAGGTCTATTTCCTGCATAACGAAGTCGAAACCATCGAAAACCGCAAGGCGATGCTGGAAACCCTGATTCCAGAAGCCAAGATCGGTGTCGCCCATGGGCAGATGCACGAACGGGACCTCGAACGGGTCATGAAAGACTTTGTCGCCCACCGATACAACATCCTGCTCTGCACCACCATCATCGAGACCGGCATCGATGTCCCGAACGCCAACACCATGATCATGCACAGGGCAGACAAATTCGGACTGGCACAGCTGCACCAGCTGCGCGGGCGCATCGGGCGTTCACACCACCAAGCGTATGCCTACCTGCTGGTGCACGACACCCAGAGCCTTTCCAAACAGGCACAGCGCCGCCTTGAAGCCATCCGGCAGATGGAAGAACTGGGCAGCGGTTTCTTCCTCGCGATGCATGACCTCGAAATCCGGGGAGCCGGGGAAGTCCTCGGCGAAGAACAGTCTGGCGAAATGATAGAAGTCGGTTTCCAGATGTACACCGACATGCTGAAAGAAGCCGTCCGGGCGATGAAACAGGGAGAAGAACCTGACTTCGATGCGCCCTTCCGGACCACCACCGAAATCAACCTTCATACGCCCGCCCTGCTGCCCGGCGATTACTGCCCCGGTGTCAATGAACGGCTTTCCCTGTACAAACGGTTCGCCAGCAGTGAAACCGAAGAACAGGTCAATGACCTGCAGGAAGAACTGGTTGACCGCTTCGGCGCATTGCCCGATGCTGCCCGCGCCTTGGTGGAGACCCACCGCCTGCGCCTGCTGGCAAAAACCATCGGCATCAGCAAAATCGATGCCCATACCGAAGCATTTGTCCTGCAGTTCCAGCCAGATGCCCCGATTGACGCCGTCAGGATCATCGAACTGATCCAGCAGAACCGGCATATCCGCTTCAATGGCCCTGAAAAACTGCGGGTCACCGCCAAGATGCCAGACCTCACCAGCCGTGCCAGCCAAATCAAGGCCACCATCAGGCTGCTGAACCCGCAGCAGCCTGTGGCACAGCAGAAAGCACCTGCTGCCAAACCATCCAAAAAGAAAGGAAAGAAAAAGGAGAAGCCTTAAGCAGCTTCCCCTTTTCTGAACAGCCTTGACTGCTGACCTGAGAAATACCTAGCCTCTCAAAACAGGCAACTGACTGACATCAACGCGTTTCCTGGCATTCCACAAATCGTAATCCACCTGATGCTGCATCCAGCTGTCTGCGGAATCCCCGACAGTTACTGACAGCCTGACCGCCATCTCCGGCGAGATGGCGGCACGTTCAGTGACAATACGGTGTACGGTTGATGGCGCGACGTTCAGTTTCCTGGCAAACGCATTGATGCTCAAGCCAAGCCCTTCCACCACTGCCCTCACCAGACTGCCTGGATGCGGTGGCACTGATACTGTTTTCTCAGCCATCGTAAACATCCTTTCCTTAATCCGGGCTCACCCCTTCAACCGGAATCGGCTGTGGGTCGTTGCCTGACTGCTGGACCGGGGCATTCCCCGTTGTGTAGCCCTTGATTTCCAAGACAACACGGCGGTTCGGATGCAGGCAGTCACGCAGTGCCTGGCCACTCAACCCCGGACATGGCTCAATCTGGTCTGCCTTGCCACGTCCGATGGCCCTAATCTTGTCCCTCGGGATGCCACGTTCCGCAAGGTATGCCTTGACGGTGTTCGCACGGTTCTGGGAGAGCCGCTGGTTGTATGGGACGGAGCCCAGACGGTCGGTATAGCCGATGACGGTGATGGATTCGAGCTTGTCCAGCTGTTTCACATCTTCTGCCAGCTTGTCCAGCGAGTCACGCCCCTTGGCGTTCATGTCGCCCGGACCGCTCCGGTCGAAGTCGAACAATGCGTCCGCTCCCAATGTGAAGGTCTTGTTGACGGCTTTCGGCTTCGCTGACGGTGGACAGGCGGCGTCCGGTGGGTCGACCGGGTTCCAGTGGAAGGAGCCTGTGTAGAGGTCCTTGTCATAGAGCACCTTGTACTGGCAGGTGGTGATGTCATATTTGCCGACACCCGGGGTGTGGAAGTGGAACAGGTAGTCCCATTCCCTGGCACGCCAGTTGGCATAGTACTGCGGACGGCCGATGAGTTCATAGACCTGGTCCTTGGTCATATGGGTACGCATCTGCGACAGGCTCTTCAGGTTCGGGAAGGTCCCCATGGTGTTGTCGAAGTGGACGCTGTCCCAGTCATGCCATTTGGGTTCGTCTGTGGTCCCGTCGTCCTTGATGACGGTGCTGGTGCCGCAGCCGGCGAGCAGTGCTGCCGCCGCTGCCAGAAGGACAATGTTTTTCAGGTTGGCTGCTTTCATGATGTTTTCCTTTCCTTTATGTCTTGTTCTTCTGGTTTCCGCTTACCACATGTACCCTGCACCGACGGCGGCACCGTAGTGACCCTGGCTGTTGCCGGAGGCGTGTGCCTTGATGATCCACTTGCCGTCATCGGAGATGGTGGAGAAGCCGATGGCGTAACCCTGTTCGCCGCGGTAAGTACCGCCTGCGACCGCCATCATGCTCTTGCCGGGCAGGTAGACCTGCGGCAGGGAAGCGGCTGCCAGCGCCATTGCGATACCAGCGTTGGCATCCTGGGCGACTTCACCGATACGGCCGTTCAGGTGGTTGATCTTCTGGTCGTAGTTGGCACTCATGTCCTTCAGCTGGCTGACGTTGACAGCATCGGTGTCTGCGGTGCCGGCTGCGACGTTGTGGACCTGGTTGCCTGCCATATCGACATTCTTCTTGGTGACCTGTGGCCCACCCTTGATGGTCATGCCGTTGTTGTTGATGGTGGTGTCACCGGTGGTCACGCTGCCGTCCGGTCCCAGGTTGACATTCTTGGCGAGGCGGACCTTGAGGTTCTTCTTGCCATCAGAAACGACACCGATATTGTCTTCTGTGGCGAGCTTGGACTCGTCGGTGATACCGCCATAGACCTTGACTTCCCTCGGTTTCTTGATGTCGTCACCGACGTCGCCCTGGAAGGTGATGGCGGTGCCTGAGTTTTCGGCGACGCGTTTGAGCTGGGCGACGTTGACCGCATCAGTGTCTTCGGTACCGGCAGCGACCCCGGTGATCTGGCGGGTGATGTCACTGCCTGCATCACCGACGGAGACAGCACCATGGGTGGACTGCCAGGTGGAGGTACCGTCCGTGTATTCTTTTTCTTCGGTCAGCATGTCATAGCCACCCTTGCTTGGACCGGTGGAGGCGACGGAATCCTGACCCAGGGCGACACCGCCTTCTGTGGTGACGGAGGCGTCGTTGCCAAGGACAAACCCTTTATCGACTTCGATGGTGTTGTTGTTGCCGACAGCATAGCTGTTGTTGCCGGAAACTTTGCTCGGGTCACCGATGGCGCCGGAGTTCTTGCCGCTGACCTTGTGTCCTGTACCGATGGCGATGCTCTGTTCACCGGACACTTCATTCTCGGTGCCGACTGCCAGGCCTTTGTTGCCGGTGACCTTGTTGTAGGAACCAACCGCATAGCCGGTGACATTACCCACTGTTTTTGCATCTGCCTGCAGGTCGGTCTTGCCCGGGTCACGGTCAGAGCCGACCTTGTTCTGGCTACCGTATGCCAGGGAGTCTTTGCCGGAGACGGCGTTCTGCATACCGACGGCGGTGCTGTTCTGGCCTAAGGTCGCGTTGCCATAACCGACCGAGGTACTGTAGTCACCGGTCGCCTGGTTGGCGCCGATGGATTCATATTCGCGTGCGGCTTCGGTGTTGTAGTTGTCGTCTTCATCGACGGTATAGGTGGACCAGCCGGCACCGATGGCGGTACTGTAGGCACCGGTTGCACGGTTGGAATCACCGACTGCAACGCTGTGGGTGCCGGAGGCATAGGTGCTGGCACCGATGGCCGTGGTGTATTCTTCGGTGGCCGTGGCACGGTTGCCGACGGCGACAGCGGACTGGGCAATACTTGTGTCTTTCTGGGAACCGGCAATCGCCTTGTTGCCGATGGCGACGGAGTTGAAGGCATCGGCATGCGCGTTGTTGCCATAGGCGGTGGCATTCCGCATCAGCGCCTGGGACTGACGGCCGACTGCGGTGCCGTCCTTGCCCTCGACAAGGGTGTCACGGCCGATGGCGATGCCATGGACAGCCAGTTTCTTGGTGTCGTCACTATCTGCATCGCCCACATAGGCGACACGGGCATTGTCACCGATGGCGATGGCATATTCTGTAGAGGCATTCGCGTTATTACCGACAGCCACGCCCGAGAAGGAATAGGTCTGTGCATTATGACCAACGGCAACACTGGTACCACCATAAGCTTTAGCAGAATCCCCAATCGCTACGGCAGATGTGCCGTTGTTCCAGTCACCGCCAGCGTTTTCCTGACCAGCCTCTGCCTGCGCACCGATGGCAACGCTACGGTAACCGCGGGCGGTGCTGGTATCCCCGACTGCGACACTGCTGTGGCTGAGGGTTTTTGACTTGTTGCCGACGGCAACGTTGTTGGTACCGCCTGAATAGCCATATGGGTTGTTTTCATCCAACCCAATGTCTTCTGGCTTCAGGTCAAAGACCGGTTGTCCATACTCATCGACAGTTTTGTAATCAATGACGAGATTCCCTGAAGGATTGTCCGGATTCTGCTTCCAGATGTTGCTCTTGATTTCAGCATATTTGTATGAACCGATTGTATTACCTTGCTCATCATATTGATAATTGCCCTGGTCGTCCAAATCCGGAGACCATGAGCCATGATAGTATTTTCCGTCCTTTTCAATTACGGAGCCGCCGTAACTGTTTGTAGGAGAATATGCATACGTGCGATCGTTCCACGAGCTGGCATACCAATACTGTTTTCCGTCGGGAGCCGATGTCTGATACCATGTTCCAGTTGCACCTTCAGGCTTTGTTTCATAGGCCAACTGGTAGCTGTAATTGTAGAAATTCACCTGGTTGGCATCTGCCCCAGTACCGGCCTGGGAAAAGTTGCCGATGGCGACATTGCCGACCAAAGAGGAGATATCGTTTTGCTGGTAGTTCTCATTCTTGTAAAAATTGATTGTCCCGTCATCATTGACATAGACATAGTTGTAATAACTACCAGCCTGTTGGTTATAGCCGCCAATCTGGTTGACATCAACATGACCGCCGTCTGTCTGGTAGTCCGCAGGGCCGGAAGAGCCATACTGGCTGCTGTAGCTCGGGACATAGCTGCTGGAAATCGCGCCTGCTTCCCCCATCGGCAGGAGGGCCGCTGCGGCCAATGCCCCACCAGCGGCTACCGCCATGACGGCTTTCCTCGCCCCCCTTTGGATACTGCTGGCAATCTCACTGACGACGACATGCCGTCCTAATACCTGATTGAAAATGACTTTGAATGTTCTGTTCACGGCTTTCTCCTAAGAAAATGGCAATCCCGGAACCATCCCAAGACCAAAAGATGGCTGAATCCCCCTGATATGCATCAATACATGTGATACGTATTACGCAATACTAAATAACTGATTGGATTCTATCAGGTATGAAGGACTTTTTTCGGTACAGAAAGCCTGTTTAGTGATATGAAATGCCAAGATGTAACCATTCCTAGACAAAAAAGAAGGGGGGGGAGTAACAAAAAAACAACATATTTTTCTGATGGTTGGACCACCAAGGTCCCGGCAAAGACAGCTGTCCGTGCAGCACAGGCTGATTGAGGTAACACCACGCTATGCGCACAATCTAGCGGAAGTCAGGAATCCGTGCCCTAACCTGGTGATGAAAATGATTGGCAAACCAGAATGAAAAAGGAGAAGCGGTCGGCTTCCCCTTTTCTGGTTGCGGGCTTGTCTCTGATGAATATTTTGCAGGTTATACCGATGGTTGTCCCCCATTCTTCTTTGACTGGACAGGGAAAAGTGACTGGAGTTTCTGGGCAGGCAGTGCTTTCAGCAGTTCAAAGACATTGAGTTCCAGTGCATCCAGGGTGTTCTTGATCATCAGCCCCAGCTCGGTATCCCCTTCCATGACCAGACGGCGGCTGAAGAACAGGGTGTCCGGGTCTTCTTCACGCCTTGCCAGCCGGTAGAAATCCTGGGCACTGGCTGAGATGGTCAAGTCAGGTTCAACATCATCCCAGGCAGGCACAAAACCGCCTTTCATCCAGGCAAAGTTGAAATGGATGCCGGCATCGGTGACGGCTATGCGGAACTGCTTGCCCAGCATGAATCCGGTGACATCTTCCGGCAACCTGTCTTTCAGGATTTCATTGAGCAACGAGACAAAAACGACTGACCCTGGCCAGGATGGCAGGCAGGCCATTATCTGACCTATCGGTTTGGGAATGTTGTATTGAGCCATTGTTTTTCCTGTCAATCAAGCCTGCCACGCCATGCCCGGCTTTCCATACCAATAGCCGTTGCAGGGTTCTCCGTTCATGAAACGCTGGATGGCAGCCATCCCTTCCGCAGGTGACTGCCGCTGTTCCATGACATCCCTGAAACTGCTGATGATTCCAGCGGTATGTTCCGACTGGGGTGAAACCCTGACGACATCAACACCCGATGCCTCCAACTGCGGTATCTGCTGGATCAGATTATAGACTTTTACTGACTGGGTCTGGATACCGTTGAAAAGCAGGAAAGGTCCGCCTTCGCGGGTTTGGACCAACAACCCATCTGGATAATCCATGCAACGGAAACCACAGTCATCTTTCTGGAGGTTATGGTGCCGTGCCGTGAAACACCTGGCTGAGTATGCCAATGGCAGGTGCCCATAGACCAGCACCTCTGACTGCATGTTTCCCGGCAATCCTGGCAGCATCTGGCGCAGGCTGTCATGACCCATCTCAAAAGGCATGACCCAACGGACTGCACCCAGTTCCGCCACTATCTGCAAAGCTTCAGGGTTATAGAGGTTCAGATGGGGACCAGCAACAAACGCCCCCCTGCCTTCCAGCAGTCCGGCTGCCCCCATATCATTGGCTTCCACCATGAAACGGCCGTTTTCGACAATCCGGTGCATCGCATTCAGATGGGCACCGGATTCCAATAGCACCTGCGTGGACAAGACAACCTCTTTGCCAGCAACAGACAGCCTCTCTGCCAGGGCCAACCAGTCTTCTTCGCGCATCTCATGCCGGCGTGAACAGACGGTCTCGCCCAGATAGACGATATCTACAGGTGATTGTGCGATGGCTTCATAGAAAGCCAGCAGCCTGTCTTTCTGCCAGTAATATTGGACAGGTCCCAGTGCCAGTTTCAATGTCGATTCCTTCCCACAGGCTTATTTCCAAGAACGGTAATAGGCACCCAAGGTCTGCTGCTGTCCTTCTGACTGTTTTGCCAGGACTGCATCCCATCTTGGATTGACCTGATAACTGCCATCATCTGCATTGCAGCTGTCCAACGCCTCCCGCCAGACCTTTGTCACTGCCGCAACATAGGCAGGACTGCGCTGCCGCCCTTCAATCTTGATGGCAGAAACGCCAATCTGTTTCAGCTTGGGCAGCAGTGCCAGGGTATTCAGGCTGGCTGGCTCCTCGATGGCGTAATAGCTTTCGCCACTGACCTGGTAACGCCCTTTGCAGATGGTCGGGTAACTCGATTTTTCCCCGTCCGCATAACGGTCCACCAGCACGCCATTAAGCCGCGATTCCAGCCCTTTGGGGGTTGTCACCCATTTGACGGCTTTTGCCGGGGAACAGACACCTTTGTTGTTCGGTGCTTCCCCGGTGACATAGGAAGAAAGCGCACACCGCCCTTCCACCATCACACACAGGCTGCCGAAACCGAACACCTCCAGTTCGACATCGGTATGCTCTGCCACCATTGCCACCTGTTCGATAGACAGGACACGCGGCAGGACAACCCGTGCGATATGGAATTTACGGGCATAGAAGTTGATGGCATCGTAATTGGTTGCCGATCCCTGTACGGAAAGATGCAGGCGCAGTCCTGGATGGTGCTCGCAGGCATACCGCATCAGCCCTGGGTCAGCGGTGATCATTGCATCGACCCCCAGCCGTGCAGCACGGTCAACTGCTTTCTGCCAGATACCTACTGTATCCGGCAACGGATAGGTGTTGAGGGCAAGCAGGACTTTCCTGCCTCTGGCATGGGCATAGGCAATCCCCTCTTCAACCTGCCTGTCGCTGAAGTTCAGCCCCATGAAGTTCCGGGCATTGGTCGCATCACGGAAACCGAGATAGACGGTATCCGCGCCATGGTCAACCGCCTGTTTCAAGGCAGGCAGACTCCCCGCCGGACATACCAGTTCCAGCGGTTTCCTTCCCGTTTCCTCTGCTGTCTGCAAAACCATCTCTCCTTGACCTGGCTTCTACTTATTCCTTTATCCAAGGATCCACACAATCGACGCCTGTCACCTGGAAATGGCTGGTATTCCGTGTGACGACCGTCAGTCCATTACATTTTGCTGTCGCTGCAATCATATTGTCCGAGTTGCTGTTCCCGGTCTTTGCGGAAATCAACGCCCATTCCAAGGCAACCTCTGTTGTGACAGGCAGGATATCTTTGCCATAAAACCTGATGATACCTTCCAGCCATGTGGACAGCCTCCCTGCAAAGGCAGGGTCTTTCTTCCTGACGCTGATGATTCCCCTGTATATCTCACCAACCGTCACTGCGGAAAGATAGAACCTGCCCCCCCGATGACGATTGATCCAATCGATGACATTCGGATCAGGACGGGACTTGCGCAGTTCAGAAACCGTGACGGTATCCAGCAGATATTTCACAGGTCAACCTCATTCATCCTCAGGGACAGGCTGACAGGATACAGATCTTTTTCCATGCCCTGCTCATCATCTGCATGCGGCATCGCCATCAACATATCGGGTAAAGTCGGTGCCTGTTTCAACCCTTTCAGGAACAGATTGTATTGTTCCTGCGATATCACCACAACTGCAGGGACTCCCCGTTTCGTGATGAACTGTGCCTGACCGGAGACTGCGCCATTGACGACTTCACTGAAACGGTTTTTTGCATCCTGCAGGTTCCACTGCGTCTGCTGCATAAAACATCCTTTCTGTCTAGCTGTTTCAATATCTAGCTAGACAGTAATTTAAACAGCATCAGATGTCAATCTCTGGGGGACCATGCCTGCTATAATCCAGATTACCTGTTGAACACATCTGTATCCCGGCTCTATGCAAGGAACCCTCCAATGGCAGCCATTTTAAAGAACAAGAAACTGATTATCGTCCTGCTGGTACTCATCATCGGCGCTTTCGTTGCCTGGCGTTTCCTGAAACCGTCTTCTGAGCCAGAAGGCCTGGCATCAGGCAATGGCCGTCTTGAAGCCACGGAAACCGCTGTCTCGACAAAAGTCCAAGGCAAATTGGTCCAGGTGCTTTTCCGGGAAGGTGCAGACCTGGAAGAAGGCCAGGTTGCTGCACTGCTGGACGATGCCCAGATCAAAGCAGATATCCAGGCGGCGGAAGCTGCCGTCATCCAAGCCAAGGAAGCCGCAGCCGTTGCCCGTGAAAACGTCAAGAGCATGCAGAGCCAGCAGGAACTGGCAGCAGTCACCCTTCGGCGTACAGAAGCACTGATCAAGAAGGGATTCATCTCCGCTGCCGCTCTGGACAAGGACATCAGCACGATGCGCACAGCAAACGCCAACCTTGCCAGTGCACGGAACCGGGTGCTTGAAGCCGATGCGACCGTCCAGGAAAAGATTGCCAGGGTTGCCTCGCTGAAAAGCAATCTGGATGACCTGACGTTGAAAGCCCCAGTCAATGGCAGGATCCTCTACCGTCTGGCAGAACCCGGCGAAGTCCTTTCACCGGGAGGCAAGGTCTTCTCCATCCTGGACATGAACGATGTCTATATGTACGTTTATCTGTCCAGCGCCGATGCAGGTAATGTCACTATCGGCAGTGAGGCCCGTATCCTGCTGGATGCCCTGCCGGATACCCCGCTGCCCTGTTCCGTCGTCTATGTTTCCCCAAGGAACCAGTTCACCCCGAAAGAAGTCGAGACAAAGGATGAACGTGAGAAATTCATGTTCCGGGTGAAACTGAAAGTCGATCCTGAATGGATCAAGGCACATGGAGCCATCGCAAAACCCGGTATGCCGGGCACCGGCTGGGTCAAGACAAAAGCGGATGCCGACTGGCCTTCCAACCTGCAGGTAAAGCAGTGAGATGAAACCGCCTGCCGCGCAACTGTCCCATGTCAGCCTGCAATACGGCAAGGTCAAGGCGCTGGATGACCTGACTTTGACCATCCCGGGTGGTTGCATGGTCGGCCTGATCGGTCCGGATGGTGTCGGCAAGTCTTCCCTGCTTTCCCTGCTGTCCTGCGCAAAGAAAATCCAGGAAGGCCAGATACAGGTCCTGGAAAGCGATATCAGCGACACTTCTGTCCGCAATGCGCTGCTGCCCAGGATTGCCTATATGCCCCAAGGGCTTGGCAAGAACCTGTATCCAACCCTTTCCGTCGCAGAGAACATTGATTTCTTTGCCCGCCTTTTCGGACAGGATGCGGAAGAACGGAAACAGCGGATTGATGAATTGACTGCTGCGACCGGGCTTTTCCCGTTCAAGGACCGTCCTGCCGGTAAACTTTCCGGCGGAATGAAACAGAAACTGGGGCTCTGCTGTTCATTGGTGCATGACCCTGACCTGCTGATCCTCGATGAACCAACCACCGGGGTTGACCCACTGTCACGCCGTCAGTTCTGGGAGCTGATCGATTCCATCCGGCAACGCCGTCCGCAGATGAGTGTGCTGGTTGCAACTGCCTATATGGAAGAAGCGGAGCAGTTTGACTGGCTGGCAGCGATGTATGGTGGCAAGGTCATCGCAACCGGCACCGCCCAAGAGATGAAAGCGCAGACTGGCAAAAACTCCCTGGAACAGGCGTTCATCCAGTTCCTGCCTGAAGAAAAACGGGCCAATTATGAAGAACTGGTCATCCCTCCCCTGACTGACAACCAGCATCTTGACTGGGCGATTGAAGCCGATGGGCTGACCCAACAGTTCGGGGATTTTGTCGCGGTGGACCATGTCAGTTTCAAGATTCCCCAAGGGGAGATTTTCGGTTTCCTCGGTTCCAATGGCTGCGGGAAGACCACCACGATGAAAATGCTGACCGGCCTGCTGGCACCGACGTCCGGCACAGCAAAGACCTTTGGGAAAGAGGTCGATGCCAACAATATCGACAGCCGTCGGGATGTCGGTTACATGTCGCAGGCTTTCTCGCTCTATGGTGAGCTGACGGTACAGCAGAACCTTGACCTGCATGCCCGCCTGTTCCACCTGCCCTGTGATGAAGCCAGACAACGGATCAACCACCTGGTTGAACGGTTCGGGCTGGGACCATATGTCAACTCAACAGCGGAATCCCTGCCACTTGGCATCCGTCAGCGGCTTTCGCTGGCAGTCGCTGTCGTGCATGGTCCTAAACTGCTGATCCTGGATGAACCGACATCCGGGGTTGACCCGGTCGCCCGGGATGATTTCTGGCGCCTGCTGGTTGAACTGTCCCGTGAACAGAATGTAACGATTTTCATCTCGACGCATTTCATGAACGAGGCAGAACGGTGTGACCGGATTTCACTGATGAATGCGGGCAAGGTGCTGGCAAGCGGCACACCGGATGAACTCCGCCAGCGAAAACATGCCACAACCTTGGAGCAGGCATTCATCGAATACCTGGAAGAAGACATCGGTGACCAGGGACAGCAGTCTTTCACGGTGGAAGAGAAGACCGGCAAAGAAAATGCCCATGCAGCTGAAAACACGTTCTTCAGCCTCCGCCGGATGTTTGCCTATGCTTTCCGGGAGTCCCTGGAGCTGCGGCGTGACCCAATCCGCATCAGTTTCGCCATCCTTGGCAGCATCATCCTGTTCTTTGTGCTGGGCGGTGGGATTTCGATGGATGTGGAGAACCTGAAATTCGCTGTGCTGGACTATGACCAGTCGCCACAGTCTCGAGACTACATCCATAACATCTCCGGCTCACGCTATTTCATCGAACAGCCGCCCCTTGCCAATGCACAGGAACTGGATACCCGGATGAAAGACGGGAAACTCAGTGTAGCGATTGAAATCCCACCCAATTTCGGCAAAGACCTGATGCAAGGGCGGAAACCTGAAATCGCTGCATGGATTGATGGGGCGATGCCTTACCGGGGTGAAACGATTTTAGGGTATGTCCGGGGACTCCATGGCAAATACCTGGTTGAACTGAATAAAGAGACATCCGGCAATGATTACCAGGCAGCGGCAACCCTGCTCAAACGTTACCGTTACAACCAGGACTTCAAGAGCGAGTTTGCAATGATTCCCGCCATCATCCCGTTGCTGCTGATGCTGATTCCCGCTGTCCTGATGGCTCTGGGCGTTGTCCGGGAGAAAGAACTGGGCTCCATCACCAACCTGTATGTGACACCGGTCACCAAACTGGAATTCCTGCTGGGGAAACAGCTGCCTTATGTTGTCCTGTCGATGATCAGTTATGCGTTGATGACAGCCTGTGCAGTCCTGTTTTTCCGTATCCCAATCAAAGGCAGCCTGACCGCTTTGTCGATAGGTGCCCTGCTTTATGTCATCTCGACCACTGGGCTGGGGCTGTTGATATCGACCTTCACCAAAACCCAGATTTCAGCGCTTTTCGGTACTGCCATCCTGACGATGCTGCCGACAACTTCTTTCTCTGGCCTGAAAGACCCGATCGGTTCGCTGGAAGGCAGCGCTTACTGGATCGGCCAGTTCTTCCCGGCATCGCATTTCATTATCCTGAGCCGAGGGGTTTTCACCAAAGCATTGCAGTTTGCCGATGTCATCCATCCCTTATGCTGTCTGGCAGGCTTCATCCCTGCCCTGACGTTCATTGCCTGGCTTCTGTTGCCGAAACAGGAAAAATAGCAGGAGGACGCCATGAACGCCTTTATGACACATCTGAACAACATCTACCAGCTGGGCCTCAAGGAACTCAAAAGCCTCTGGGCTGACAAGGTCATGCTGCTACTGATCATCTATGCGTTCACCGCCAACATCTACAGCTCTGCCAAAGGCGTCTCCCAGGAACTGCATAATGCCCCGGTCGCCATCGTGGACCAGGACCATTCCCAGATTTCGATGCGCCTTGCCAATTCCCTGACAAAACCGTATTTCAAGACACCGGACCTGGTTGAACTGGATGAGGCGACTGAATCCCTGGACCGTGGATACCATTCGTTCTCCATCATCATCCCGCCGAGTTTCCAGAAAGACCTGATTGCCGGACGCAAGCCGACTGTACAGCTGAACATCGATGCCACCGTGATGAGCCAAGCTTTCATCGGTTCAGGTTATATCGAGACAATCTTCAACAATGAAATCAATGAATACCTGAACCGGACAACGGCATCGGCAACCACCCAGCCCATCAACCTGGTCACCCATGTCCGCTTCAACCCGAACATGACCGGTTTCTGGTTCGGTGGTGTCATCGAGGTCATCAACAATGTCACGATGCTGACCATCATCCTGGTGGGAGCCGCCTATATCCGTGAACGGGAACATGGCACTTTGGAACATCTGTTGGCGATGCCATTGGTGGCGGCAGAAATCATGATTTCGAAAATCTGGGCAAACGGGCTGGCTGTGCTGATCGGTGCCAGTGGCGGGCTGGTCATCATCGTCAAGATGCTGATGCAGGTGCCGATTGTCGGTTCAATCCCATTGTTCCTACTGGCATCCACCGTCTATCTGTTCGCTGCAGCCGCCATCGGGATTTTCCTGGGTACCCTCTCCAAATCCATGCCTCAGCTTGGCCTGCTGATTTTCCTGACCATCATCCCATTACAGATGCTTTCGGGTGGGGCAACACCTCAGGAAAGTATGCCAGAATGGGTTCAGAACGTAATGATGGCGGCTCCGACCACCTACTATGTGAAACTGGCACAGTCCATCCTGTTCAGGGGAGCCGGCATGTCGATTGTCTGGCCGGAATTCCTAGCAATGACAGGGGTCGGCGTTGTCTTCTTCGCTTTATCCCTCTCCCGCTTCCGGAAATCCGTCATCCAAGGGAACTGAACCTGCGGGAGTATATCCTCTCCCGCAGGTAAGGCATGCGCTTATTTGGCTAAAGGTGCATACTCGACAGGTACCCAGGTATAAGTCCCTCCTGAAGCAGGAACCACATGCCCGATGCCCGGGAATGGCAGATGCATCCCGGCAACCAGTTCATGGCTGTCAGCCACCCGTTTCATGAACGCATAACGGGTTGTCTTGGCTGCTTCGGTATCGGAATCATATTCAATGGAAACCTCTGGATGGGCAAACTGGATGGCATGGCTGTGCACGATATCCCCCCAGACCAGCAGTCTTGAGCCATTGGATTCGATTTCCAAGGCAGAATGCCCCGGGGTATGCCCATAAGCGGCAACCGCCTTGATACCAGGGACAATCTCTGTGCCAGCCTCAATCGGCTTCCAATGCTCGCCATCTACATAAGGACGGGTGGACTGCTGTGCCAGCTTGAAGAAAATCTGGCGTTCCAATGGTGCCTTGGCTGCTGTCTGTTCAGAAAGCCAATACTGATTGTCAACCTTGTTCACATAGACAACCGCATTTGGAAAGACCTTCTTGCCATCCTTGCTCAAACCACCGGTATGGTCACCATGCAGATGGGTCAGGATGATGGTGTCAACCTGTTCAGGCTGATAACCTGCCGCCTTGAAGTTCTCCATGATATGCCCCTGCTGGTCTTTGCCGAACAGCTTGCCGGCACCCGCATCAATCAGGACAAGATGGTCACCTGTGTGGACCAGATAACCATTGATCGGTGACTGGATCTTGGTGGTTTGACCATAATGATGCATCAAGATCTGGTTGACCTGGGCAGGATCCATGTTTTTCAGCAGGTCAGGGTGGAAATCAAACGTCCCATCAAACAATGCGGTCACCTCAAACTGACCGACCATCATCCGGTAATAACCAGGCACCTGCTGCTTGACCTGTGCCGGCACCTGTTGAACCTGCCCTTCTTCAACAGCGGCTTCCGGTACAGCCACTTCTGACTGAGGTTGCTGCACCTGCTTTGCCGCTACCCGTGGTGTCCTGCCCTTTTTCCCGGCAGCCTGCACCTGTGCCATCAAAGACATCCCCAGCAGGGAAACCAATAATCCTGAAGCAACTTTCTTATAATCCGACATTCATCTCCTCCACTTGTTTTCCGATAACCGATAGGATTTCCACGCATAACGTCACTATCTTATCAGCATCAAGTAAATTTCCTCAAACCGGCACATCATCCCCGTGGTTTCCTGCCACCAAAAACCGGGATATAGCTGAACTCACCATAATCCTTGATGCGTTCCATGTTCTTCAGCGTTTCCATATCATCGTCAGAAATTACAAAATCAACCGCCTTATTGGCTTTCATATGGTCAGGATTTTCTGCCTTGGGGATAACAATCATACCAAGCTGAAGGTCATAACGGATGCACAACTGCGGAACCGTCACCCCATATTTTGCCGCCATTTCCGCAATCTGCCGGTTCTTGAGTGCTTCACCATGTGCGATTGGGGAATACGCTTCCAGCACAATGCCCTTTTCCCGGCAATAAGCCATCAGCTCCAAAGGGGTATTCCCGATATGGCAGAGAATCTGGTTGACCATCGGTTTGACCGCTGCGGTCTGCCATAAGCTGTCGATATCCCCTTGCAGGAAATTCGAGATGCCAACCGCGCGGACTTTCCCTGCCGCAAGCGCATCTTCCAATGCCCGCCAGACCTGCCGGTTCTCCTCAACATAACGGTTGTCAGACTGGTTGACCTCTGTCCATGGCTGCGGGCTGTGAATCAGCATCAAGTCCAGATAATCCAGTTCCATCAGGGCAAGGCTCTGGTCAATGGAAGCCGCTGCTGCTTCATAAGACTTATGTTCAGCCGCCACCTTCGATGTCACAAAAAGCTGTTCCCTAGGCACACCACAGGTCCGGATGCCCTCGCCGACACCCCGCTCATTCCGGTATCCCTGCGCCGTATCGATATGCCGGTACCCTGCTGCAACAGCCTGCCGGACAGCCTCTGCAGCCCGGCCATCCTTGATGAACCAGGTTCCCCATGCCAGCATCGGCACTTCAACACCATTCGGTAATGTCACCGTCCTGTCTATCATCCTGAGATACCTTCCCTGTTGATATGGTCTTCTGCATTATGGACGCTTTTTCCAACTTCTTCAAAAGCCGTTTCCAGCCTGCCTGCCAATAAGTATCCCTGCTTTCCTGTTCAGAAAACACGTACTTCTGTTTACAATAAGCATTTCTGTCTTTTAGGCGTGCCTTCTGCCGATTGCAAACTGTGAAACCAGCCTCTGACAACCCGCCATCCCAAGACGCTTCAATGCCTGGCACACCCAAGCGCACGCTGAAGCTGTTTGAAGCGGTCGTCCTGATTGTCGGGCTGGTCATCGGTTCTGGCATCTTCAAAGCCCCTTCTGCCGTCGCTGGCATGACAGGCGACAGCACCTGGATGTTCATCGCCTGGATCCTTGGCGGCGTGATTTCCCTGATTGGCGCGCTCTGCTATGCAGAACTGGCAACCGCTTTCCCCCATGCTGGCGGTGATTACCATTTCATTGAACGGGCATACGGCAAATCAGTTGCCTTCCTGTTCGGCTGGGCACGGATTTCCGTCATCACAACCGGTTCCATTGCCCTGCTCGCCTTTGTCTTCGGCGACTATATGCAACGCCTGTTCTCCTTGAATATCGGCAACCTGCAATGTGGGGCTTTCATCTATGCAGTTGCGGTTGTCATCATCCTATCCTGGCTGAACATCCGCAATGTCCATACCGGTATGCGGACACAGGCACTGTTCACCGCCATCCAGGTCATCTGCCTGATGCTGATTATCGGCAGTGCCATTTACCTCACTTTCACAGGAACCGGCAATCCCTCGGCAACAGCACCAGCATCACACACCTCATCCCTGAACATGTCAGGCTTTGGACTGGCGATGGTATTTGTCCTGCTGACCTTCGGGGGGTGGAACGAAGCCGCCTACATCAGCGCCGAACTGGAAAACGGCCGCAGGAACATGGTTCGGGCCTTGGTCTTTTCCATCACCGCCATCACCCTGCTCTATCTACTGGTGAACTGGTCCTACTGGGCAAGCCTTGGCTTACCGGGCATGGCTGCCTCAAAAACCATTGCCGCAGACACTATGCAACTGGTCTGGGGCGATGCCGCTGAAAAAATCATCTCGCTGATGATTGCCATCTCATCGCTGACCTCCATCAACGCCACCATCATTGTCGGTGCCCGATCCAGCTATGCGATGGGGCAGGACTGGAAGCCCCTACGGAAACTCGGCGTCTGGAACACCGAACGGAATACCCCTGTCAACGCCCTGATTGTGCAATGCCTGGCATCCCTTATCCTCGTTGTTCTGGGCACCCTGATTGGCGGCGGCTTCAATTCCATGGTCGAATTCACCGCCCCGGTCTTCTGGCTGTTCTTCCTGCTGACCGGCATCGCATTGTTCATCCTGCGGAAACATCCCCGTGCAGACAATGCCTTCAAGGTGCCGCTCTACCCGGTCCTGCCCATCATTTTCTGCCTGACCTGCGCCTATATGCTCTGGTCCAGCCTCTCATATGTCTATAACCAGTCCCTCGGCAACATCAATGCCGCATGGATCGGTGTATGCGTCCTCTTGATTGGACTCGTACTTCTAGGGATAATCAAACGTCTCAACGTAAAAAAACAGTAGCCCCCTTCAACCATCTTTTGTGACAACTTATGGAAGCCTCTAAGAAAAGAAAATGGAAAGCCGTCCTCATCATTGCCGGCATCGCTGTCCTTGTCCATCTGATGGTCATCTTCTTCGGTAGGAACATGTATGGCATCGATGAAGTCACCGGTCCAAAGCTGGATGCCGGTTTCATCACCACCTGGCCTGAAACTGTCAAAGGCATGCTGAAAACCGCTGAAGTCAATAAGAATGACGTCGTCTATGACCTGGGCTGTGGAGACGGACGCATTGTCATCGCTGCCGCCCAGATTTATGGCGCACACGGTGTCGGCATCGACCTGAACCCAAAGCGCATCGACGAAGCCAATGAAAATGCCAAAGCCGCCAAGGTCGAACATCTGGTCAAATTCAAGATTGGCGACTTCTACAAAGTTGATTACTCTGACGCAACTGTCGTCGCCCTCTATCTGCCCCAGCAGATCAACTATGAACTGCGTCCCTACCTCTGGAAAAAACTGAAACCCGGTACCCGTGTCGTTTCCAACGAATCAGACATGGGTCCCGAATGGCCTGCTGAAAAAATTGAGAAAGTCGGTCCCAAAACCGTCTATATGTGGACCATCACCGAAGACATCAAAGAGAAAGCCGCCAGAATCGAACTGCCTGAACGGCCTTGAGGCAGCTTTTCCCTTTATCAACACAGATATGACTTGACATCAATCAAAGCACATGTGAAGATGGACTTAGTCTATTAAACTAAGTCCATCAGTTGAGGGAATCATGGAAACCTACAACATCCACGAAACCAAGACCCAGCTTTCTGCCATTCTCGCCAAAGTAAATCAAGGCGAAAGTTTCATCATTGCTAAAGCTGGAAAGCCTATTGCAAGGCTTGTACCTTATGAACAGGCACTTCCCAAGAAACGGCCGGTAGGTTTTCTTAAAGGAAAAATCAAGTTGCCAGAAAATTTTGATTCCTTCCATCAAGATGAAATCATCGGTATGTTCGAGGGCAAGCTATGAAAATCCTGCTTGATACCAACATCCTGCTTTGGATAGCAGGCTCTCCAGAGAAAATCCCTGAAAACATCCTTAGTCAAATCCAGGACACTCAAAACACCCTCTTTTTCAGTGCCGCCAGTATCTGGGAAATTGCTATCAAACATGCATTGGGGAAACCAGATTTTTCCTTTGACCCGCTCACCATCTATCAAGCACTTGTTGAAAATAATTACACTGAACTGTCGATTACCAGCAGCCACGCTACCGCAATCCAACACTTACAGAAAATCCACAAAGACCCTTTTGACAGAATGCTGATTGCTCAGGCGATTGCCGAGAATATGCTGTTGGTGACGGCTGACAGGACCATTGTCAAATATTCTGCCCCTGTCCTCTTCGTCAACAAAGCAGACTGATTGCAGTACCCTTTTTCCGTTCTCAATCCAATTGAAATCGGTCAGCGGCCCACTTCTTGATATTGATGCACCACTGACTGCCTGACCTTCTCAGGTACCAAGCATTCAAAATGATAAGGCGTCAGCTCTTCACGCTGATAGGCAATCGTTTTCTTTTCTGCTTTCCCAACCGGGAAAATATACTTCCGGATACCCAGCCCATACATCCGGACAACGCCCAGAGACAGCGTCCTCCGGAGCAGTTGCTGGCATTGCTCACGGTCTTGGGATGCCTTGTTCCGGTCAATGGCTTCAGTCACCGAATCCATCATCTCCTGCAGCATGACATTTGTCGTGCCTTCCTGGCAGACAACCTCATAGCGGAAAGTCCAGACATCATCCAGCCAGCCTGCCGCCGCATTGCAGATACCCTGATAATGCCTGCGGCAGTCATCAACAGTCATGCCCTTCTGCTTTGCCAGAGAAGCCCAGCGTTCAGGAGAATCATCTCCATCACCGAACTGCCATCCATGTTGGTTCCCATCAGCAGTGAAAACCATGCCGCCAACATAGACATTGACAAAGCTCCCAACCTGTTCCTCGACAATCATCTGTGCCTCCACAAGGTTTGACCATTCACAACATATTACAGCATCCAATGTATGCTTGGATACCTTCTCCCTGTTGTATAGACCTTCCTTCCAGTTGAGCTGGAAAATACTTTTTAAAGATATCTGTCAACCGATTCCGTGAAACACCACTGGACATAAACTGCCTGTGCCAGTCTAAAATATGCTGAAAGGTCTGATGGCTTGTTTCAACAACGCTTAATGAATAAGGAGGTTTTCCTATGTTTGGAAGAAAACCAATTGCTGCTGTGCTGTTTTCGCTGTTGACCGGTACGATGATCCTATCAACCGCATCTGCTGCTGGAACACTTTTTGTGGAAGGTTCCACACCCATCAACATTCAGACAGGGGTTGATGGCAAGGCTCAGCTCAGCACGAATGCGCAACTGCTGGCAAGCACATACCACCCAAGCAGACCACGTACCCTTTCGCTGATCAAGAATCACCATGATGGTAGGCTGTATTTCATGATGAGCGACAAGGCTTCGGGAAAGCATGCTTTTGTGGCGTATTCAAAAAAGGTGTATGACTTTTACCGGAACAAAGATGAATATGGTGGTTATCCACCTTTGATGTTTACGATGTCGGTTCCTCGGGATGCCAAAGGGACTGATGACCGGTTAGGTGAATGGCGGGGGAAAGTCCATCATATCCCAGTCTATGCACTGTTTGAGGTGGTCAAAGGCAGGATCATGTATGATGATGTCCCGTTTTTTTCCGCCAGTTACCTGAATCCATCGCATTACCATGACAAAATTGAAGACCCTATGCATGCCCGGCTGGTCAGGACGCTGATGTCACAGATGTCTGAACTGCATGAAGCGGTTGAAAAGGCTGGCGTCAGGTTGCCTTAATACAGGATTGCAGAAATGGAAAAGGCTGTCATGATAACAGCCTTTTGAAATGTGGTCGGGGCGAGATGATTCGAACATCCGACCCACTGCTCCCAAAGCAGTTGCGCTACCAGGCTGCGCTACGCCCCGGAAATGCGGATATTACCCGCAAGCTTGCTGAACGTCAAGGAAATTCATCTTTCAGTCACTGGTTCATTAATCGGTGCTAGGGCATTTTGATGCAATCCGCTGAGCCATGGCTTCAGCCATCCCCGCATCTTCCGCCTCGACCATGAAACGGATCAGCGGTTCGGTGCCAGATGCCCTGATAAGGACACGCCCCCTGCCTCCGAGCTCTGCCTCGACCTTTTCTTTCTCAGACAGGATTTCCTGGTTTGCCTTCCAGTTGAATCCAGGCGTAACACGGACATTGACCAATGTCTGTGGGAAGAGTTTCAGTTCTTCGATGAATGCCGGCAAGGAGGTCTTATGGCGCCGCAATGCAGAAAGCACCTGCAATGCAGAGATGATGCCATCACCGGTCGTATGCTTGTCCAGGCAGATAATGTGACCGGAGCCTTCACCGCCCAACAGCCAGCCTTTCTCTTTCATCATTTCCAGCACATAGCGGTCACCAACATCCGCCCTTCCGAAACCGATATGCCTTTCCCTGAAAGCGACCTCGACGGCCATGTTGGTCATCAGGGTACCGGCTACGCCTTTGACATCGCTGAATGACAGGCGGTCTTTCGCAATCAGATAAAGCAACTGGTCACCGTTATAGACTTTGCCTGTCGCATCGACCATCATCAGGCGGTCAGCGTCCCCATCCAAGGCGATGCCCAGGTCTGCACTGTTCTCGACAACGGTCTTGGACAAGGTGTCCATCGAGGTCGCCCCACAGTTCAGGTTGATGTTCATGCCATCAGGGTCTGTACCGATGGTGATGACTTCTGCACCCAGTTCATGGAATACGTAGGGGGCGACGCAGTAACCAGCGCCATTGGCACAATCGACAACGATTTTCATGCCCCGGAGGTCATAATCTGTCGGGAAAGTGCTTTTGCAGAATTCGATATAACGTCCCCTGGCATCATCCAGCCTGCCTGCTTTTCCCAGGCTTTCAGACGGTGCACATTCCATGGGCTTGTCAATCAGGGATTCCATTTCGAATTCCAGGTCATCAGGCAGCTTGTTGCCGGATGCGGAAAAGAATTTGATGCCGTTGTCATGGTAAGGGTTATGGGATGCTGATATGACAATCCCAGCAGAAAGACGCAGCGCCCTTGTCAGATATGCAACCGCTGGGGTTGGGACTGGACCGGAAAGCATGACATCCACTCCCGCAGATGACAGTCCCGCCTGCAATGCGGCTTCGAGCATATAGCCTGAGATACGGGTGTCTTTTCCAATCAAGACAACGGGGGTGCCACTGGTCAGGTTGGTCCTTGTCAGGACCTTGCCCGCTGCGTACCCAAGCCGCATGACAAAGTCTGGCGTAATCGGTAATTGCCCAACCTTGCCCCTGACACCATCAGTCCCAAAATAACGTCGTTTCATTGTTTTCTTCCATGCTTGTTCAGTGGACTGCCTGCCAGATTTTCAAGGCATCCACGGTTTCATCCACATCATGCACCCGCAATATCATGGCACCGTTTCCTACAGCCGCCAACGCTGCCGCCAGATTGCCTGCCAGTCTTTTTTCAACAGGTTTGCCGGTTATCTGACCGATGAGGGTCTTGCGGGATAATCCCGCCAACACGGGCAATCCCAATGTCTTTTCCAATCCTGCTATATTTTTCAGCAGTTGGATATTGTCTTCTTTTGTTTTCCCGAAGCCGAAACCAGGATCAATGACCATCCTTTCACGGACAACGCCCGATTGGGTCAATGCATCCACCTGCCCTGCCAGAAACGCCGTCACTTCCCCGACAACATCCTGATACTGCGGTTTTTCCTGCATGGTTTTCGGATTGCCCTGCATATGCATGATACAAAGGCCACATGATGAACCGGCAACAGCCTGTCGGGATGCTTCAGACCGGAATCCGCAGATGTCATTGACCATATCAGCCCCTGCTTCCAGCACAGCTTTCATGATTTCCGGTTTA
Organism: Oxalobacter sp.; assembly: GCA_018384065.1. Lineage (GTDB taxonomy): Bacteria > Pseudomonadota > Gammaproteobacteria > Burkholderiales > Burkholderiaceae_D > Oxalobacter. The sequence goes on along the minus strand of JAHAYL010000004.1, from coordinate 4,409 downwards.
TTGGTATCGATGGAAAGAGGTCTGCCACAGTCTTTCAAGGCTTTGACAACTGGCAGGACACGGTCGAGTTCTTCCTGGATTGAGACGGCATCAGAGCCTGGACGGGTGGATTCCCCGCCAATATCAATGATGTCGGCACCTGAAGCAATCATCTGATCTGCATGTTTCAATGCAGCATCCAATGACATATGCTGTCCACCATCGGAAAATGAGTCGGGTGTGATGTTCAGGATGCCCATCACCAGAGGGCGGTTCCCTTCCCTATCCAAGTCAAAACGGAACCGTCCACATTGGAAAACTGTCATGCTCTACTCTCAAAAAAAGGGCGGACTTCCTCTTCTGCCCGCCCTTTTCATCCTTTCATGCAATTGTATCAAACTGCTGGCGCCGGTGCCGCATCAGCAGGCACTTCAGGATTAGCTGTTGGGAAGTTCTCGATTCCCTTCATGACATTGTCAATCTGCAGGGCATCCAGTGTTTCATGTTCCAGCAGCAACGCCGCCATTTTTTCAACCTTGTCCCGGTTGGCTTCCAGCAGGTTCCTTGAAACAACATAACGTTCGTCCAGGATCCGGCGGATTTCTGCATCGACTTTCTGCTGTGTGGCTTCGGAAATGGTCCTGGAAGACATCCGTCCGCCGAAGAACATATCCTGCTCGGTATCGTCATAGACCATGACGCCCATTTCTTCCGACATCCCGAAACGGGTCACCATCGCACGGGCAAGTTTGGTTGCACGCTCAAAGTCATTGGATGCACCGGTCGACATTTGGTGCATGAAGATTTCTTCTGCAATACGCCCTGCCAGCAGGATAGAGATGTCTTCCAGCATCTTGGTCTTGTACATATTGACCTGGTCATGTTCGGGCAGCTGCCAGGTCAGCCCCAAGGCCTGTCCACGTGGCATGATGGTGACTTTATGGACAGGATCGGCTGTCGGCAGCAGTTTCGCCACAACTGTATGACCTGATTCATGGTATGCGGTGTTCCTGCGTTCTTCTTCACGCATGACAAAGGATTTACGTTCCGGTCCCATCAAGAGTTTGTCTTTCGCATCTTCGAAGTCCTGCATCTCAACCAGACGTTTGTTCTTGCGTGCAGCGAAAAGAGCTGATTCATTGACCAGGTTAGCCAAGTCTGCCCCAGAGAAACCTGGTGTACCACGCGCCAGCACATTCGGGTTGACATCCGGTGCGACAGGCACTTTGCGCATATGGACATTCAGGATCTGTTCGCGCCCTTTCACATCTGGCAGAGGAACAACAACCTGGCGGTCAAAACGCCCTGGACGCAACAAGGCTTTGTCCAATACGTCCACACGGTTTGTCGCTGCCACCACGATAGTACTTGAGTTCGGTTCGAAACCGTCCATTTCAACCAGCAGCTGGTTCAATGTCTGTTCACGTTCATCGTTGCCACCACCCATACCGGCACCACGATGACGGCCGACAGCGTCAATTTCATCGATGAATACGATGCATGGATTGTGTTTTTTGGCGTTCTCAAACATGTCACGCACGCGGGAGGCGCCGACACCGACAAACATTTCGACAAAGTCGGAACCGGAAATCGAGAAGAAAGGCACTTGTGCCTCGCCAGCGATGGCGCGTGCCAGCAGGGTTTTACCGGTTCCTGGAGGACCGACGAGCAGCATACCCCGGGGAATGCGTCCACCCAGTTTCTGGAATTTGCCTGGATCGCGGAGGAAATCAACGACTTCAGCGACTTCTTCCTTGGCTTCATCACAGCCGGCAACGTCACTGAAAGTCACAGTATTGTTTTTCTGGTCAATCATCCGGGCTTTTGATTTGCCAAAGGAGAATGCCCCGCCTTTGCCACCGCCCTGCATCTGGCGCATGAAGAATATCCAGACACCGACGAGCAGAATCATCGGAAACCATGAAATCAGGATCTGCGACCAGAAGGAGGGTTCTTCTGGTGGCTTGACGTCGAATTCGACGCCATTGTCAACCAAGTCACCGACCAGCCCACGGTCAAGATAGGTCACACCTGTCCGGACATGTTTCCCATCGGATGTTGTTGCGGTGATTGTCCTGTCTTCAATGACGACTTCCTTGATGCGTTTTGATTTCACCCCATCAAGGAACTGTGAATAGTTGATGGGTTCAATGCTGTCCGAATTGCTCCGGTCAGTAAAGTGTTTGAATGTCGTCAGAAGAACAATAATGATGGCAGTCCAGATGCCTACCCTCACAAACATATTATTCACAAAAACTCCTTGGACGCTGGTACGTCAGTTTCAGACAGAAAGAACATTTTACAATCATTTTAAGAGTGATGCCATCCATCCTATCATATTGATATTCCACCAAAGGAAACAGGTCTTCCAACGCAAGCCCCCAGTTCCTGCAGTATGCCTGATGTCCCCTTCAATCTACAGTGCCACAGACGGGTTCTTCAACCGTTGCCCCAGCAAGAAAACTTCAGCGGAATAGTCCCGGCTTGCCTTAGGTTTCTTTACTGTCACGGACTGGAATGTCTCGCGAAACCCTGCGAGGATGTCGTTGTAGGTACTCCCATAAAAACATTTCACCAACAGGGAGCCGGAAGGTTTCAGATGTTTCTGGGCAAAATCCAATGCCAGTTCCATCAGGTACTCCACCCTTGCCGCATCGGTCACGGCAACGCCTGTCAGGTTCGGGGCCATATCTGACAGGACAAGGTCGACGCCACGCCCTTGCAGCAGGCTTTCCAGTTTCTCCAGAGTATCTTCTTCCCGGAAGTCTCCTTGGAAAAAATGGACACCCTGAACGGGTTCCATCGGCAATAAATCCAACCCAATCACTGTGCCGTTGAGCTGGTCGCTTCCTGGGACTTTCAATTTCCTGCCAACGTATTGGGACCAGCTTCCAGGGGCACATCCTAAATCGACAATCACCTGACCGGGCTTGATCAGGTTGGCATCCTCATCGATTTCTTTCAGTTTGTACGCTGCCCTTGCCCTGTACCCTTCTTTCTGCGCCAGTTTGACAAAAGGGTCCTCAAGATGTTTTTTCATCCAGCTTTTATTGAATTTATTTTTGGACATATCACGTAAAAGCGTAAAATACAGTTTTCGGAAGGAGAACCATGCTGAAACTTACCTCATCCCAGCGCAGTGCCTTGAAAGCCAAAGCTCACAGCCTGAATCCTGTCGTCATGATTGGCGACGCAGGGCTGACTGATGCTGTCCTTAAAGAGATTGATGTCAACCTCAACGCGCATGGCCTCATCAAAATCCGAGTCTTTGGCGATGACCGTATGAACCGCATCGAAATCCTGCAACAGATCTGTTCCCAGCTCGATGCGGCACCGGTGCAGCATATCGGCAAGCTTCTGGTCATCTACCGGCCAAAGAAAGAAACGGAGAAAACGGTTCAGATTCCTGCCAAAAACGGTCTAAGGACTGTTGTGACTTTCAAACCTGGTTCAGGCGCCATCAGGAACCGGGCTAAGAAAGTCACTATCAAGGGCAATGAACGGGTGACACAAGGCGGTCTGGTCAAACGCCGGAAAACCCGTCAAGTCAGCGCCAAGAAAAAAGCCCTTGCCAGCTGAACCGGCAAATCTTTTCTTTAGATGAAAAGGACATCCAGGATTTCATATTCACGGACACCTGCAGGTGCCTGTACTTCAATGACATCACCTGCTTCATGACCAATCAATGCCCTTGCCAATGGCGAAGTCACAGAAATCTTTGACTCTTTCAGGTCTGCCTCGTCATTGCCAACAATCTGATACCGGACGATATCCCCCGTTTCATAGTCTTCCAGCTCAACAGTCGCAGCAAAGACAATCCTGCCATTGGTGTTCAGCTTGGTCGGATCAATCACCTGTGCAGAACTCAGTTTGCTTTCCAGTTCTGCAATACGGCCTTCTATGAATGCCTGCCTTTCCTTGGCGGCATCATATTCTGCATTTTCAGATAAATCACCATGCGAACGTGCTTCAGCAATCGCAGCCACAACTTCATAACGGTCTTTGGTTTTCAGCTTCTGCAACTCATCCCGCATCATCTGTGCACCACGGACTGTTACTGGAATCGAACTCATTTCTTTTCTTTCTTCTAAAAAACGGCGAGGCTTACAGGTGCATCCGCACCAATCAATCAAGCCCCGCTTATCTCAAATATCAAATCAATCAATGCAGGTGTTTATGGAGAGTCTGGAGGTCATAGACGTTGATCCTGTCCATGTTGGCGATTCCCTGGACGGCCGCCTCGGCACCGGCGATGGTCGTGATGGTGTTGATGCGCGCTGCCAGGGCGGATGTGCGGATGATTCGCGAATCCTGGACGGCGGTGCGCCTTTCCTCGACGGTGTTGATGACCATGACCACTTCGTGGTTCTTGATGACGTCGCCGATGTGCGGACGCCCTTCCGCCACTTTGTTCACCTGCTCGACTTCAA
>JAHAYL010000002.1 GCA_018384065.1 Oxalobacter sp. | reverse complement strand
TGCCAGACCACGTTTGTCCGGGAACCATTTCAGGGAGTTACCTGAGCAGGTACCGTAAACAGCACCCGCGCCGGCACCTGTCAGGACCTGTGCAGCGTACAGGACGCCCAGGCTGGAAGCGATGGAGAAGATGATCCAGCCGATGGTGACCAGGATTGCGCCGAAGATAATGACAGGACGAGGACCGAATTTGTCAACGCCCCAGCCTTCGAGAGGAACCAGCCAGGTTTCGAAAATCAGGAAAATCGTAAAAGACAACTGAATTGCAGCACGGGCCCAATGGTATTTATCTTCGATTGGGCCGACAAACAGGGTCCAGCCATACTGACAGTTTGCCACGGTAGCCATACAGGTGATACCGAGGAAAAGCTGTATTACCCGGTTAGGGTACTTTTCTTCTGTAGCCATAGCTCTACTCTCCTTAAGAACTATTCTCACAAAGAAATTTCTGTCTGCTGTCATACATTATCGGTTCAACAACACACAGCCCCTCTTTGCAGATGCAAAGATCATTGATATGTGAAGCAAATGCTGTGCCAGTTCAGTTTTTCTTTGACTTGAATTTCAATAAAAGCAGAAATGCCCTTTTTTCAAGACATTTTTATTTTCTGGCACAGAAAATGCTTCCTATCAAAGCGGTCTGAGGAATATCAGATCTACTCTCTATTTTTTCAGGAAGATGCTTTTAGCCAGGCATCTTCCTTTTTTTTGCCAAAGCCCTTCCCTTCCTGCCTGAAAAACTGAAAGTCCTTCATTTTCCCATTCAAAAACAACAAGCTGCCTCTCCTGCCATCGACCTTCCCCATTCTGCCATCTGTCGGCATCATAGGAAAAATGACGGTCTCTCCCGATGCAATCTCCTTCAGGTAACATGCCTTGTTTATTGCAGGAAAAAAGAAAAAAGCCGGTAGGAAAACCTGTCAGGGTCCAAGCTGCAAGGAGAAACAGCTGTCTGCAATCAGTCGCCCACCAATGTCGAGACAGTCCTGTCAACTGTCATTTGACGCGCTGTTGACAGGGCGTTGACGTGGATTTGACAGGAAAACATCCTGGATACCATAAAAAAATAAGCCGTCATGAGACGGCTTGTTACTTGTTTTTGGTGGGCCCAGCAGGACTTGAACCTGCGACCAAGGGATTATGAGTCCCCTGCTCTAACCAACTGAGCTATAGGCCCTTCTGCGAACCGCAATTATATCAGTTTCCCTCCAGGAAACTCTTCAGCTTGTCAGAACGGGAGGGATGGCGCAGCTTGCGCAGTGCCTTTGCCTCAATCTGGCGGATGCGTTCACGGGTCACATCGAACTGTTTACCGACTTCTTCCAAGGTATGGTCGGTGGACATTTCCACACCGAAGCGCATACGCAGTACCTTGGCTTCCCTCGGGGTCAGGGAATCCAACACATCCTTGACCACATTGCGCATGGAAGCATGCAGTGCCGCATCAGCAGGTGCCAGCGTGTTGCTGTCTTCAATGAAATCACCGAGATGGGAATCATCATCATCGCCGATCGGGGTTTCCATCGAAATCGGTTCCTTGGCGATCTTCATGATCTTGCGGACCTTGTCCTCAGGCATGTCCATCTTCTCAGCCAATGTCGCTGGATCGGGTTCAGACCCGGTTTCCTGCAGGATCTGCCGGGAAATCCGGTTCATCTTGTTGATGGTCTCAATCATGTGGACAGGGATACGGATGGTCCTTGCCTGGTCGGCGATGGAACGGGTGATTGCCTGGCGTATCCACCATGTCGCATAAGTCGAAAACTTGTAACCCCTCCTGTATTCGAACTTATCGACCGCTTTCATCAAGCCGATGTTGCCTTCCTGGATCAGGTCCAGGAACTGCAGGCCACGGTTGGTGTATTTCTTCGCAATGGAGATGACCAGACGCAGGTTCGCCTCGGTCATTTCTTTCTTCGCCTTGCGGGCATGGGATTCACCTGCAAGCATCCTTTTCTCGATTTCACGCAGGTCAGCCAACGGCATCCCGACGGTTTCCTCAATCTCAATCAGCTTGCGCTGATGTTCCCCAATGACAGGGCGGTTGCGCTGCAGCAAAGGACTGTATGGCTGACCGGAGGCAATCTCACGGTCCACCCAGTCCGGATTTGTCTCATTGCCAGGGAATTCTGTAATGAAATACTGACGTGGCACACCGCAGCGGTTCACAACGACTTTCAGGATATCCTTTGTGACATCGCGGATGGTTTTCATCTGGTCGCGCAGCGAATCACACAGTTTTTCTGTGAAACGGGCAGTGAAACGCATCGCCAGCAGTTCAGCAGAAATCGCTTCCTGTGCTGCCATATAAGCAGGCGAACGGTAACCATCATTGCCACTTTCATTCCTGAAAGCAGCCTGCATTGCCTCAAACAGCTCCTCAATCCTGGCAAAACGGGCCAGTGCATCGTTTTTGAGCTGTTCTTTCTCTTCGGCCGTTATGCCACCTGTTGCGGCATTGCCTGCTGCCGTATCATCTTCATCGCCGGAATCATCTTCACCGTCGCTGTTTTCCTCATCATCAGCATCATTGACTTCTTCGGCTTCATCCGCTTTGTCCTCATCAGATGCTGGAGCAGCAATAGAACTGCCCTCTTCCTTTGCATCTGCCATGCCATCGACAACCTCATCCACTTCAACCACTCCGTTACGGATATCGGAAGCAGCCTTGATGATCTCAGCAATCGTGGTCGGACAGGAAGAAATGGCCGTAATCATGTCTTTCAGCCCTTCTTCGATGCGTTTTGCAATCTCAATCTCGCCTTCACGGGTCAACAGCTCAACCGTACCCATTTCACGCATGTACATACGGACCGGATCCGTGGTGCGGCCGAATTCAGAATCAACCGTCTGCAAGGCGGCCTCAGCAGCAGCCTCAGCTTCTTCTTCACTGGTGACATTGACGGCATTGTCATTGAGCAGGAGCTCTTCCTGGTCTGGCGCGACTTCAAAGACATTGATGCCCATGTCATTGAACGTACTGATGATGCCTTCAATCTGGTCTGGGTCATTGAACCCATCCGGCAGATGGTCATTGATTTCCGCATGGGTCAGGTAACTGCGTTCCTTACCCATCTTGATCAGCATTTTCAGGCGTTCACGGCGGCGTTCAATCTCTTCAGCAGATGCTTCGGTATCCCCGGCAAAGGTCCCTGTCAGCAATGCTTTTTCCTTCGCACGCTGACTGCGTTTGCTGGCTTTCTTCAGCTCTTCGCGTTCCATTGCATTGATGGCGGTCAGCTCATCGCTTTCCGGCTGGGCTTCCTTGGGTTTACGGCCACGGCGTGCAGGCACTTTCTCGGTCGGCAGCACATAACCCGATGTATCGATGGAAGCCAGTTTTTCTGCATCAGTCACAACAACGGTTCCTGCTTCCGCAGATGTTTCAGCAACATCTGTTTTTCCGGCATCCCCGGTTTCAGCAGCAGCCGGTGCTGGGGAAACTGCAGGCGTTTCAGCTTCTTTGCGGACCTTGGGCTTACGGCCCCGTGATGACCGGGAGGCTTTCACCGGTTTTTCTTCAGCCTGGGAAACTGTTCCAGCCTGTGGTGCCGGTTCTGCTTTTCCAGCTTTTTCAGGTTCTGCTTTTTTAGGTTCAGTTTTTTTAGGAGCAGCCCTTTTGCCTTTGGCTGCTGGCTTGACAGGAGCAGACTGCTCTGCCGGGGCAGGGGCTTCCGGCGCATCAGGCGTTACAGCAGTCCCAGCTTTCTTTGCCTTGGCTGCTGCCTTGACAGGAGCAGGCTGTTCTGCCGGAGCAGGGGCTTCCGGTACATCAGGCGTTACAGCAGTCTCAGCTTTCTTTGCCTTGGCCTTACGGCTTTTCTTGGGTTTTTCAGCCTTGGCGGACTTTTCCTTCTTTTCTTCAGCAACAGCAACCGGTTCCTCCGTTTTTTCAGGAACTGCAGGTGCATCAACCGATGGGGCTTCCGTTTTTTCCGCAGCAGCTGTCTTGCGTTTCTTGCTGGATTTCTTGGCTTTTACTTCAGTTTGGGCGACGGGTTGTTCCGCCACTGTTGCTGCAACCTGGGTTTCAGCAGCTTCAACCGCTTTGACAGCGGCTTTACGGCGTCTCTGTTTTTTGGCAGGTGTTTCTGCAACGCTGTTCCCACTTGCCGGAGTCTGATCTGATTTTTTCATGTCGTCCTTACCGTCCGTTAGTCATGAAAGATGCTGTAACCATTACCGCATCCACCCAAACAGGAAAAGCCCCCCTTTCCCCCATACATACAGCAGAAAGTCGGGCATTTGAAAAATTTTTATTATACTGCATCCTAATACAGAAACTCAAGGAAACTGTCAAGCCTTTTCATCATCCTGCTGCCGCCAAAGCTGTTCGTTGTCCTGCTTTTCCGCCTTCTGCAATTCCACAAGTTGCCTGTTCAATTCCCGGTATTTTTCCCTGTCGTCCAAATCCGTTGCGATGGTTCCCGCCAACCGGTCAATCTCTGATGAAAGCTGGTGCATCCGCATCTGGCGCACGGCTCCCCGCAGCTGGGCACCCGCCATTTCCTCACTGAAACTATCATCAGCCGTTTCCTGAATCAACGGCTCGACATCCAGGCCTGTCGTCCGCAGGGCTTCCACCAATGCGGCATACTGGACCTGCCCAGGATTTCCCGCACCCAACGAAGCAATCTGCGCTTCCACGGTCCTGAACAGCAGTCCCCCGTCAGCAGCACTGGCGAGGATGGCGCGCACATCCACTTCTGTCAGCGTGGACAGCAGGGCTGGATAGCGGATCAGCATCCGCAACGCCTGACGGTCAAGGGCAGTCACCGCGGAGCGTTCCACCCTGGTCGGGAAACGCCCCTGTTGATAACCCCGATGGCCATCACGGCTGAAACCCTTTCCCTGACGGGTATCTCCATACCCTTGCCTGCCGGCAATCCCCAGCCATGGGAGCACATCACTCTCAGGCATCCCTGTCAGTTCGACCAGCTTACGGACGACCTGCAACCGCAATGCGGAAGGCTTCATTGCCCCACACCAGGATTTTGCACGGTTCAGTGCTTGGGCGCAGCCTTCCATGGTGCCCATGTCGGCATCGCCAAGGATTTCCCCCATCAGGAACTGGGACAGGGGCTCTGCACCCTGTACCATTGCTTCAAAGGCTTCTGCCCCTTTCTCACGGATGAAACTGTCTGGATCATGCTCAGACGGCAGGAACAGGAACGATACCTGCTTCTCATCATTGACCAGCCTGATGGCTGATTCCATCGCACGTTTCGCTGCATTGCGTCCCGCTGCATCACCATCAAATGAAAACACAATCCTGTCGGTATGACGGAACAGTTTACGCACATGCATCTCAGTACATGCCGTGCCCAAGGTCGCCACCGCCTGTGGGAATCCCAGCTGTGACAGCGCAACAACATCCATATACCCTTCGACCACCAACGCATATCCCGCCTCGCGGATAGCCATCCGTGCTTCAAAAAGCCCATACAGCTCATTGCCTTTGCTGAACAGGGGCGTTTCAGGCGAATTCAGGTATTTGGGCTCGCTTTTATCAAGCACCCTGCCACCGAAGGCAATCACCTGTCCGCGTTCATTGCGGATCGGGAACATGATCCTTCCACGGAAACGGTCATAACGCCTGTCCTTGACCTGGCCTTCCCCGCTGCTGCGTTCGATGACCAGACCTGATTCGGTCAGTTCCCTGGCGTTATAGTGCTCAAAGCACGCCTGCAACGGTGTCCAGGAATCCGGGGCATACCCCAGGCCAAACCGGGCGGCAATCTCCCCGGTCAACCCCCGGCCTTTCAGGTAGTTGATGGCATCCGGTGCCTTCCGGAGTTCCTTGCGGTAAAAACGGTCCGCACGGGCCATCACTTCAGTCAGCGCAAGGGCTTTTGCCTGTTTCTGCGCCCGCTCCTCTTTCGAAAGTGCTGTCCCCTCATGGGGCACGGCAACCCCGATTGAACGGGCAAGTTCCTCAACCGCTTCAGGATAGGTCAGCCCGCTGTAATCCATCAGGAAGGAGATGGCAGACCCTGTCCGCCCACATCCGAAACAGTGGTAGAACTGTTTGGCAGGGCTTACGGAAAAACTGGGGGTCTTTTCAGAATGGAAAGGACAGCAGGCCCAGAAATTGGCACCTGCTTTCTTGAGTTGGACGCGGTTGCCCACCACCTCGACGATGTCAATCCGGGTCAGCAGGTCCTGAATAAAAGACTGTGGGATCACCGCAACAGCGCTCCAACGGAAAAGCCGCAGACAACGGCAGGAATTGATGGGAGGAAGATGTTCAAGGCAGCTCTTCCAGACCGCCAGTCAATGGGAATCAGCCCATCAACGCTTTTTTGACCAGTTTGGACACCATGCCCATATCGGCACGCCCTGCCAGCTTACCCTTCAATGCCCCCATGACCTTACCCATGTCTTTCGGGCCAGAGGCACCCTTGACAGCTTCTGCGACTTCAGCGGCAATCTCTGCTTCAGACAGCTGTTCAGGCATATAGACAGACAGCACATCAATTTCAGCCTGCTCACTTTCAACCAAGTCAGGGCGGTTACCGGCAGTGAACTGCTCAATGGCATCACGGCGCTGCTTGATCATCTTTTCAATGATTGCCAGAATCTGGCTGTCATCAAGCACAATGCGTTCATCGACTTCTTTCTGCTTTATGGCGGCAGTCAGCATCCGGATGGTTCCCAGACGCTTCATTTCCTTGGCACGCATCGCTGCTTTCATATCAGCGGTAATCTGTTCTTTCAGACTCATCCTGTTCCCCTTGACGGCGGTCACCCTGTTAAATCAAACAACAAACAGCAAAACCCGCTACGGCTGGACCGAAGCGGGAATCCAAATCAGACTGTCAAATCCTTTTGCCTGCAGCCAGAACGGCCTCCAGGCAATCAATACATTTTCTTAGGCAGCTGCTGGCTACGGATACGTTTGTAATGGCGCTTGATGGCAGCAGCCAGTTTCCTTTTACGTTCTGCGGTCGGTTTTTCGTAGAATTCACGGGCACGCAGTTCGGTCAGCAGACCGGTTTTTTCAATAGCACGTTTGAAGCGGCGCATTGCCACTTCGAATGGTTCATTTTCTTTAAGACGGATAGTGGTCATGAATGTATTACGGTTAAAGCCAAATTTTGAAAGACTGAGATTTTAACAGCCTTTTCCATCGGTGGAAAGCCTAAAAACAGACAGAAACGCAATTACAACAGCTGAGCATGCATGTTTCCACAACAATCTCCTTTCCATACATCCACCAGATGGCATTGCCTATGACCCAGCCGGTTTTCCGGGACTTTCCCGCTATAGCCAAAACCTATAACCAACCACAGGAAATCAGTATTTTACAGCCCCATCCATGAAGCATACACTTGCCAGCCATGTCATGACACCTGTTTTATAGATGTCACCCGACCGGGTGGCAGGTTCCGCCCAACCGTGCCGCCAGCCTCTGGCTGTACGGCCTGGTGGTTGCCTTGTTACGTTCAATAAAGGAAATGACATATGCAATATTCAATCGTCGGGTTTCCCCGCATCGGCATCAACCGGGAATTGAAATGGGTAACAGAAAAATATTTCCGCCATGAGATTGATGCCCGCGCCCTGGTCAACGAAACCTCTGCCTTACGCGCCGGTCAATGGAAAATCCAACAGGCTGCCGGCAATGCTTTCATCCCATCCAATGATTATTCCCTGTACGATGGCATGTTGGATACCGCCTTTATGCTGGATGCTGTTCCAGAACGCTATAAGGACCTGCATGCCGATGATACCGGAACCTACTTTGCCATGGCACGGGGCTATCAGGGACGGTTTGGCGATGTCAGGGCTTTTGCAATGAAAAAATGGTTCAACACAAACTACCATTACATCGTGCCTGAACTTGATGATGATATGCAGGTCAGGCTGAGGTCCGACGCCTTCCTGGATGGCTTCAGACAGGCAGCCCGCCTTGGCATTGAGACCAAACCGGTCATCATCGGTCCATTCACCTTCCTGAAACTGGCCCGCTGCACAGGCAGCAAAACTGCCACCGATTTCGCCGATGATATCCTCCATGCCTATGGCAGTATCCTTGAAGCCTGCAACACAAACGGTGTCAGATGGCTTCAAGTCGATGAGCCTTTCCTTGCCATGGACCTGACAGATGACGACGTTGCATTCTTCAACCGGCTTTATTCACAGCTGCTCACTGGGAAAGGTCATGTCAAGGTCCTGCTCCAGACCTACTTCGGCGATGTCCGTGACTGCTACAGGGACATCTGCGCCCTGCCGTTTGACGGTATCGGGCTGGATTTCATCGAGGGGAAACAGACGGCTGGGCTGATTGCGGAACATGGCTTCCCTGCCGATAAGGTCCTGTTCGCAGGGCTCATCAATGGGAAGAACATCTGGCGCAGCAACTATGCTGATGTCCTCAAGACACTCAGGCAGCTGAAGGCCATCAATCCGCAGGTTGTCCTCAGCACGTCCTGCTCCCTGCTGCATGTCCCCTACACTGTCAGGAATGAAACCAAACTCAGCGATGACATCAGACGCCATTTCGCTTTTGCCTACGAGAAACTGGATGAACTGCGTGAAATCTGCCGTCTGGCAGACCTGCCGGACTATACAGGAGACCCAGCCTTCACCGCCAACCAGGCCCTGCACCAGGGCACCCTGCGCACAGATGCCGATGTCCGTGCCCGTACTGCCTCGCTGACAGACGATGATTTCCACCGGGCGGTGCCCCGTAAGGAACGTCAGGCCCTCCAACACAGACTGCTGCGTCTTCCACCGCTTCCAACCACCACAATCGGTTCCTTCCCACAGACTGCTGCTGTCAAGAACAACCGGGCCAGGTTCCGCCGCGGTGAAATCAGTGAGGCAGAATACCGTGCCAACGCCAAGGCTTTCATCAAAGACTGTATTGAACTCCAGGAAAAAATCGGTCTGGATGTGCTCGTCCACGGTGAATTTGAGCGCAATGACATGGTCGAGTTCTTCGGTGAGAACCTGACCGGCTATGTTTTCACTGACCATGCCTGGGTACAGTCTTATGGCACCCGTGGGCTGAAACCACCCATCATTTTCGGCGACATCAAACGCGGGAAATCCATCACAACCGATTACATCGCCTATGCAAATTCCCTGACAGACAAAGACGTGAAAGGTATGCTGACCGGTCCTGTCACCATCCTCAACTGGTCTTTCCCCCGCGAAGACATCCCGGCAGAGGAAATGATGAACCAGATCGGTCTCGCCATCCGGGATGAAGTCATGGAACTGGAAAAAGCCGGTATCCGTATCATCCAGATCGATGAAGCGGCTTTGCGGGAAAAACTGCCCCTGCGCCGTGCCGACTGGCATAAGGATTATCTGGACTTCGCCATCAAGGCTTTCCGTTTATGTGCCGCCAAGGTCAAGCCGGAAACCCAGATCCATACCCATATGTGTTACAGCGAATTTGAAGACATCATCCCTGAAATCGATGCCATGGATGCTGATGTCATCACCTTTGAGGCTTCCCGATCCAAACTGGCCATCCTGGATGCCCTTGAGGCCAACCATTTTGAGACAGAAACCGGCCCGGGCGTTTACGACATCCATTCGCCCCGTGTCCCTGATACCGCAGAAATCGAGACCGCCATCAAAGCGATGCTGGAACATATCCCGCAGCAAAAACTATGGATCAATCCAGACTGTGGACTGAAAACCAGAGGGATGCCGGAAACCATTGCCAGCCTCAACCATCTGGTCGAGGCAACCAGGCATATCCGTGCCTCATTGACCTGACAGGAAGGGATCTTTCCATTGGATGGGAATCCTTCCCTTCCAATGGATTCCCCTATCTGCATCCACTCCTATCAGACGTTAAAATGTTTGCCTGACAGATGTTGGGCAGAAACCAGCAGGAGAACCGGGACATGACATTGCAACAGCTGAGATACATCATCACCGTCGCCGCCAAAGGCACCATCAGTGAAGCCGCAAAGGCACTTTATATCTCCCAGCCAAGCCTGACGGCTGCCATCAAGGAACTTGAGCGGGAAATGGGCATCATCATCTTCAGCCGCACCAACAAAGGGGTTGACCTCACACCGGATGGTGAAGAATTCCTCGGCTATGCCCGTCAGGTCATCGAACAGACAAACCTCATCCGTGAGAAATACCATGGCAAGACGGCAGGCAAACATCAGTTCTGTGTCTCTACGCAGCATTATTCATTCGCCGTCGAGGCCTTTGTGGACCTGTTAAGGGAACTCGGCAGGGACGAGTATGACTTCCGTATCCGGGAAACCCAGACTTATGAAATCATTGAGGATGTCGCCAGGTTGAGAAGCGAAGTCGGAGTCCTTTACCTCAACCCCTTCAATCAGACCGTGCTGCGGAAAGCCATCAAGGAGAATGACCTGACCTTCACCACGCTCTTTGTTGCGCAGCCGCATGTTTTCATTGGCAGCAGCAATCCACTTGCCAGAAAAGAAACTGTCACCCTGGAAGACCTTGAACCTTACCCACGCCTATCCTATGAGCAGGGAGAACACAATGCTTTTTATTTTTCTGAGGAAATCCTCAGCACACTCGAATGCCGGAAGAACATCCAGGTCAGGGACAGGGCAACCCTTTTCAACCTGCTTATCGGACTGAACGGCTACACCATCTGCAGTGGGATACTCAACACCGAATTCAACGGCAGGCAAATCACCGCCGTGCCGTTGGAAGTTGATGATTATATGGAAATCGGCTACATCACCCATAACAAGGTTGTCCCCAGCCGTTTTGCCAACCACTATATCGATGCACTGAAACGCTATACACAGGACAGTCAACCGCCGGAAAACAAGAAGCAGTAACCGTCAAAAGGCAGTCAGGCGGTAATGGTTTTTCCGCCAGTCATTGATATAGACATCCAGGCTGTCGTCTTCATCATGGCGCAGTGAATCAAACACCTCTATCCGTACATTGCCTGTGGTGAAACGGTACAGGGAATTGCTGTTGGGATACAGGATATGCTGACCGTCTTTCAGGGCCAGGTCAGGTTTGCCCTGACCGACCTGCCTGGGTTTATTCCAGCATTCATAGGTGCATTGCCCTGACCCCACATCAGGGCAGGAAACACGGATATTATGTTTCAAGCTTGAATAGGTGTAATGCCATCCGGTATCTTCAGCAACAGCACCGCTGGCAAAGCCCAATGCAAGGGCAGCAGCAGCCACAATCCCCTTCATCTGTCCCCTCCTTCCGGAATCAGAAACGCTGGCCTTTCATCGGATAATCCGCCGGCATCTGGTACCGCCCTGTCTGGACATTGTAGTCAAAACGGTAGAACCTTGGTGTCATCCTGGTACCGCCCTTCGGTTCACAGCTGTTGCAGGCAATCCGGGCATTGGTCAGGCCGGTGACCTTGACTTCCAGCGGATACATTGCACCACGGCCTTTGCTGACCTGGATATCCCCTGTCAGGACAGACGCGTTGTTGGAGGGTTGAGACCGGCCAAAATCCTGGATACTTGCCACATGCCTGATTTTCCCGTCAATCACCGCATAGAAATCTTCATACAGCGTCGTCCCGCCTTTGTCACCGGTCATGATATTCCAGCCATAGACTTCCTTGCCAAGCTGTATGAACATGCCATCACCGCTGAAACCCATGCCCCTGTAATGTTCCTTGTCAATGACCTGATACCTGCCGTTCTCCTTCTTCATGGCATACATGTCATAGTTCAGCTCATCCTGGTCGGAAGTCAGCATGTAATAGAGCGTACCGTCCCTGAACCCGATCTTGTTGATGAAATTCACCGACATGCAGCTCTTGCCTTTTCCCCAGCACTCGTTGCTGCGGTTATAAGCACCATAGTTGGCAGGCATGACCTGGTTTGAGATTTCCCTCTGTTCATAACTGCTGACCGCAGTACCCCGTGTCTGCTGCTTCTGCTTGTTGCGTTTCTGCTTGAATGACGCAAAAGTATTCTGGATCCAGCCGAAGAAACTGTCTAAAAGCCCTGCATGGGAAGGGGCGGCCGGGATGGCGATACAGAATGCCAGTGCAGATGCAATCATTGTCTTTTTCATGATTTTCCTCGTAGAAACCGTAACGGAAACCTCCCGTGTCCTTCAAACGCCAACCGCCGCCAGCAGTTCCGCTGTCTTCAGGCGCTCAGGTACAAACTTCAGGGCATACCCTGAATTCTGGACTGCGGTCATACACAGGTCATGGGTCTTCAATGCTTCCGGGACATACTTCAAGGCAATGCCATTGCTCTGGACAGCCTCAAGACAGAGCTCCGGTGTCTTCAGGGCATCAGGCACATAACGCATCCCTTTCCGGTTCTGTTTGACAGCGGCAAGGCAGACTTCAGGTGTTTTCAGGGCATCAGGCACATAACGCAGGGCCCTGCCATTGCTGGTCACAGCAGACAGACAGAGTTCAGGGGTCTTGCAGGCTTCTGGGATGTACTCCAGGACAGAGCCGTCATTCTCAACCGCTGCCGCATAGATTTCTGGTGTCCTGAGGGATTCAGGCACATCAATCATCGCCCAGGCGCTCTTGGAGACAGCCGCCATACAGATTTCCGGCGAACGCAGTGATTCTGGGATGTCCTTCAGGACCATCCCGTTATGTTCAACCGCAGCAATGGCAACCTCATGTGTCCTGTACTTCTGCGGGATATGGCGCAATGCCCAGCTGTACTGACGGACTGCTTCCAGGCAGATTTCATGGGTCAGCACCGATTCCGGCACTTCTTTCAGCATACGGCCGTTCTGACGGACACCTGCCAGACAGACTTCCCCTGTCCGCAAGGCAACCGGGACATGCTTCAATGTGAAACCCCGCTTCTGCAATGCAGCCAGGCACAGTTCCTGTGTCCATAAGGATTCAGGGACATATTTCAGCAGGGAAACATTGTCTTGGATGGCGGCAATACAGACTTCAGTCGTCTTGAAAACATCCGGTACATAGCGCAATGCTGCACATTTATTCTGGACAGCCGCCAGGCAGATTTCTTCCGTTTTACTGGATTCGGGGACATTCTGGAGCAGCAATCCATCCCTGCTGACCGCAGACAGGCAGATATCAGCCGTCTTCTCAGCATCAGGCAGGCGCCTGAATATCGGTGCAGCACTCTTCACCGCTGCCCTGAAGACCTCTGCTGTCTTCAATTCATCAGGGACATACTCCAAGGCAAAGCCATCATTCTCAACCGCCGCCAGGCAGATTTCCGGTGTCCTCAGCATCACCGGGACAAACCGGAGCATCGATCCCGCATTGCGGACAGCCGTCAGGCAGACATCCAGTGTCTTCAACGCTTCAGGAACTTCGGTGAAGGCGTTCGGGTCATGTGCCATGGCTGCACGGCAGATTTCCGCTGACCTCAGCCGCTCTGGGACATAAGTCAATGTCCAGCCATCATGCTGTACAGCATACATGCAGAGTTCGGGGGTCCTCAACGCCTCCGGGACATACTGCAATGCAACACTCCAATGTTCCACTGCTGTACGGCAGACTTCAGGACTTTTCACAGAATCCGGGGCAAACTGCAGCGCAATCCCCCAGTTTTCCACAGCAGCATGACAGATTTCTTCCGTCATGAACGCAGGAGGGACATTCCTCAGTTCCTTCCCGTCAGCAGCGACTTTCTTCAACCAGTCTTCATAGGTTTCTTCCATGGTTCCTGCTTCCTTTTCCTTGGATAGCCTGCCATCCCATGCTGTCTGGCAAAGCTTCTTCCGCAATCCATTGGATTACAGGCGATTCTACCACCAGTGGTTTGACTATTGGAAAATCAAGGAAACCCCGCAACAGGACAGGAACCGGATCCATCAAACCACACGGCAGCTTTCTTTGCCATTTATAATAGGAAAGGCGGTTGCCTGTACAAACCGCTTCTGTTTGGAAAAACCACCCAGCAACACCATGAGAAACACCGTCATCCTTACTTCCGATGCCTGTCTTGGCCATGAGCCAGGATATGACCACCCTGAATGCCCGGAACGCCTGATTGCTGTCCGCGATGCATTGGTTACGCCAGAATTTGAAGACCTTGTCTGGAAACATGCGCCTTTGGGCACCCGTGAACAGCTGCTGCTGGTGCATACCCCTGAATACATCCACCGTATTGAATCGCTGAAAAAGACTTTCGGCAGGGTTCCATTGGATGGCGGCGATACCATCATGATGTCCGGCACCTGGGACTGTGTGATGAGCTGTGTCGGTGCCGCCTGTATGGGGGTCGATATGGTCATGAAAGGCAAGGCAGACAATATCTTCTGTGCCACCCGGCCCTGTGGGCATCATGCGGAACCTGACCGTGCGATGGGTTTCTGTGTCTTCAACCATGCCGCCATCGGTGCCGCATGGGCTGTCCATAAATACCCGAACGACATCAAGAAGGTCGCCACCATCGATTTTGACGTCCACCATGGCAACGGTACACAGGATGCGTTCTACCACCGTCCTGAAATGCTGTACTGCTCCACCCATCAGTCACCGTTCTATCCTGGTACAGGCGCAAAATATGAAACCGGTATCGACCATAACATCGTGAATGTCCCGATGGCACGTGGCGCTGATTCCAAGAAATTCCGCAATGCGATGCAGTATGAGATCCTGCCCGCCGTCAAACGGTTCAATCCAGACCTGATCTTCATCTCTGCCGGTTTCGACTCCCATTACAAGGATATGCTGGGCGGTTTCCAGTTCACAGACGATGATTTTTACTGGGTCACCAAGGAAATCATGAAGATTGCCGATGAATGCTGTGATGGCAGGATTGTTTCTGTCCTTGAAGGCGGATACGGTCTTGAAGGCCTGGCTTCGGGCACTGCCGCCCATGTCCGCGCATTATGGGGAAAATAAAGGGATTCCCGTGATGTCCCGCCTCATCGCCATACCCATCCAGACCATCATCGGCCTCCTGCTGATGGGCTTGATTGCCATCCATTTCAGCATGGCGGTATTCTGGCTGTTTTTCATCGGGCTGGTCCTGCTGGGCAGCATCTTCGGCACAAAACCGGCAAAACGCCGGACCATGCAGGACAGCAATCCTCCTACCTGACACAGCAGACACCCCGTACTGCCAAGATGCCCTCCCAGCATCTTCCATACCCTGTGGAAGCACGGACCAAAAACAGCCCAACGCGGATCACCCTGCCAGATGATCCGTCAACCACTGCTTTGGATACTTGCCCTGCCTTTTCCGGCGTTTATCGCCATGACGGACATTACGGCACTGCATCAGCACCGTGTTGAGCCGTTTACGCCCAACCCTGATTGTCACAGTCTTTTCCATCATGCCTCTCCTGCCGTCTCTATAAGGAACCTCAATTCAGCTGTCCCGACTCATAAGTATGGAAGTCAGCGATATCTTCATCCACATACTGCCCCATCCTGTCCATGACCGGGTCGATCCCTTCCGGTGAATCCTTGAAAATCATCAAAAGCCACCTGCGCAACAGAAGGTCCAGCGCAGCAGTACCTTCACCAACATTCAAATGCAGCTCAGCGAATGGCTTGAGGACACTGTCCAACAATGCATGGGATTCAACCTCCAGCATCCTGCTGTCCAATCTGTTCTGCTTCAATCCCATGCTTTCCAACCCATCCATAACCACAGCACCTCCATCAACACATTGCCTGACAACCGCATCAGTTCAAAGACCGTTCTACTGAAACCAGATCCTGTTTGAGACGGCTCCTGAGAAAATCAATCATCCCTTGGACCTCCTCCGGTTTCTCCATAAACAACATCACCAGCAACTGCTGAAGGGTATAGGTGAACAAGACCTTGCCATCATCATGGTCCAGACCAAGGTCATCCACCTTCTTCCTGGCAATCCTCAAAACCTTTTCAACAGTTTCATCAATTTTCCGCAATGCTTCAGGAGAAACATCACCCCCAACTGCTGGAAAACAGTCAAACATCTCCATCGTTTTCTTTATGCCTCCTTCTATCCAAGACTGGCCAGAAACAGAAACACTGACTACATTGAAGACATGGTATCAAGCAACCCTGGGGAAAAACCTGACCACAAATTTGTGGTTACGGAAGGCAAGGAACCCTCTGGCACATGCCAGACAGCAGCCAGGCAATAGGACATGGCGGACAGATATGCCATAATGGACACCAAGCGCCTCCTGCAACAAGACAAAAGCCAGACTGCGAACCATGACGCCCCACGAATATCCCAAGCGGATCCTGCTATGTGCAACCGGCAGATACCCTCAGGTCATCACGGAAACCCTTTATGCCCTGGTCACCCAACGGCAGTTTGTCCCGACAGAAATCCATGCGTTGGGTACGGTTCCTGCCAAGGAAGGCATCCTGAGAGACCTGCTGACTGAAAACAGCCCATACCACGCACTCTGCCAAGAATTCGGGCTGGAAGGGAAAATCCGGTTTGATGAAGGCTGCATCCATACCATCGCTTCCCCGGATGGCAGGGAACTGGATGACATCCTTTATCCCGAAGAAATCAGCATCATGGCTGATGTGGCTGTCGATATCATCCGCTCCCTCTGCCAGGACGCAGACAGTTGCCTTCATGTTTCCATTGCAGGCGGCAGGAAAACCCTTTCATTCATCGTCGGTTACGCCTTGTCCCTGTTCGCGCGCCCACAGGATATCCTCTCGCATGTGCTGGTTCCCGGCGGCTACGAATACAACAAGGATTTCTTCTATCCCTCCCAGCAACAGCAGTACCTGACCCGATGGAATGCAGAAACCAAGGAGACAGAGCCCCTGTTGGCAAGGGACGCCAACATCATGCTGGCAGATATCCCGCTCGTCCACCTGAGATCGAACCTGCCAGCGAATTTCCTGACAACAGGCACTTATTCACAGACCGTATCAGCCATCCAGTACAGCCTGAAAAATCCGGCTACCATGCAGTTCAACCTTGAAGAATCCACCATTGTCTGCGACGAGGAGACCATTGACCTCCAGCCAGCCCCCTTCATCATGCTTTTATGGCTTGCGGTCAGGAAAAAGAAAGGTCTCGCCCCCATCCATCCAGCGATAGACAGCACATTGGTCCAGGAATACCAGGATTTTTCAGACAATATTGTGAATCATGTCAAACGGGCAAGGGATGTCAGGAACCTGTCCCATGAAGATTTTGTCAAGAAATTCAATGAGACAAGGACCATCATCAACAAAGCCATCCAGAAAGCCCTGCCACAGGAAGAACGCTGGAAACGTTATCAGATCGACTCCACAAAGCGGAAAGGCTATTCCGCTTATGAACTGTCCATCCCAAGTGAAGGCATCCTGCTGCCAAAAGGCATCAACTGACACCCAACTGCCGGCATCCAGCTGAGATATCCCAAGAAACAGAAACGGCATGGAACCATGCCATGCCGTCTCAGCGAAGCATCTGAACCCCTGTCAATGCAGCACACCCGTTGGGTTTTCTGCTGCGAGCAGCAGTGCCATCTGGGTATCCTCATCCGCGACATCGCTGTCCAGGAAAGGCGCATCAGACATCGATTTCAGCAGCAGCTGACCGAACACCTTGTCCGAAGCCAATATTTCCTGCAATTCCTTGCAGAACTGCTCCAACTGTTCTTCACTGACAGCATCCTGCTCAAGAACCACTTCAATATCATCTTCAAATTTCATCGATGCCCTCCTTGCAACCGGACAGTCACAGAACATCCATCCGTTCCTGTTCCAGACATCATACCCGATTCCAATGGCAATGGCACAGCCGTCCAAAAATAAAAACGGCAGGGATGAAAACCTCTGCCGTCAGGAAACAGGATCACTCCGGCATCAACGCCAGCCCATATTGCTCTGGATGTTCTGCATCGCATCACGGACCGTATCAAAATGGTCAAGCGGATGGTTTGATTCCACCGCAATGCGGTTCAGCAGACCGACAATCACCATGACCATGATACGTGCCCGGATAACCGGTCTTCCCCAATGGGTATCCGCCATCTGCTGCATGGCAGCCGCCAATGCATAGTTCGCCGTCTCAGCCCCCTTTATCATGTCAGGATCCGTCATGGTAGATTCAAACAATGTGGTGGCATCCATCGGTTGGCCAGAACGGGCACTCTGGATCCTGCCATCATCACCGCGCTGTGGGGCCTTGCCGGTGATGGCCTTGAACACTTCATCACAGACATCCTGCACAAAAGCCTCAGACTCTCCCGACATCTTGGCTGTCAGGGTCATCATCGGCACTGTGACAGCATGCAGCAAAGCCTTGAATTCCTCATCAGAACTGGTCTGGCTGGTATTGAGCCGCTGGGTCAGCAGCTTGTTGATTTCCTGGGCTTCACGGATAACGGTTTCTGTCTGGTTTGGATTTTCCATAATGGGTACCTGCTAAACAGCGAAAACAGTAGTTTAAGGTGAAATGGGTATCAATGGCAGAAATGAGGGCAATAAATGCAGATGAAACAACAATCAGCGCAACAATCAACAGCTTACAGGTCCCCAGTACATCATCCCCCTGCCGGTTTTCCTTCAGCCGTTCCACGGGCAATTGCCATCAGGTACCGCAGCAGGACATAGGCTGTCAGGGCAGATGCCAATACCGTCTGGCAGACAGCTATCCAATGCCAGACCAGCGCCATGCCTCCTGCGTTTATGCAGAACAGCTCCAGCAGGCGTCCTGCCATCGCTGAGATGGCGAACGGGAAAGTGAACGCCGCATAACTGGGATAAAAAGACAGTCTCAGCAGGCCTGGCAGGAAACAGACCACCACAACCAAGCTGGTGAAACTCAACGCCGCCAGCAACCAGACAAGCCAGGCGGCCGGTTCTGCTGCAATCTGCAGATACGCCGCAAGGCACAACGCAGGAGGTGCAGCATAAATACAGACAAGCGGCTTTGCAGGCTCAGGGACTCCCCGGAAAACCCAATAACGCCAGACCATGAACGGCATCAGCACCAGATACATGGCAAGGCTGAACCAGAAAATCCACTGACCCAGTGTTTCCTGCAAGCCAAAAACCGGGGACACAATGGAAAGCACTGCATAGCCGACATACAGGATGAACCAGCTTGTCAGCATCCCTGAAACCGGCACCTGGAACAGGAACCGGCAGGTGAACCAGCCAATCAGCAGTGTATGCAGCACCCCGCCAATCAGGAAAACCGCAAACGCCAATGTTCCGGAAAGCAGCCTGAGATAACCAGAAAGGACAATCACCGCCATCGAGAATGTCCCGATGATGGATGCCATGACAGGCGATGACATATATCTGCTGAACTGTCCACGGACACACAGGCACTGCAACAACGGCAATGCCAGCAGCACGGCAGACACAATTCCCAGTACAGGACGGATTTCAAAACCATAAAGCCTGAACAACCCACCCAGCGTTGCAACCGCCAGCGCCACACCGGCAACCGGCATCGGAACCTTTTCCAAGAACATCAGAAGTTCACCCTTCCCCACGGTTCTTTTCATCTTTCCGCAGGATTTTCTGGATAGCCTTGACCTGACTGTTGTCCAAGACTGCGAAACGCCTTGCAAAAAACACTGCCAGTTCACGGTTGGCAGATTCCAGCCCAGTCAGATCAAGGTCGATACTGGATTCAGTCCCTGCAATGGCAGCTGTCAGCAGTTTCCGGGCATCTGCATCCAGTTCATAGGCAGTGCAAAGTTTGCCGTTCCATTCAGACGGCATACGTTTTTTGCCATTCTCAACAGCAGACAGGAAAGATGCAGTGACACCCAACCGGGCAGACATATCTTTCAGGACTTCACCACGGTCAACACGGAGTTTTTTCAGGAACTTACCTAAAGCAGTCAGCATATAAACCCTCCAATTCATGGATTATTGTAAAAATCGAGAAAAGCAACCTTATGCTGACGATTATGCACTGTTTTTATTAAAATCTAAACCTGTTGGTTTATTCAGTATGACAGCCATATGGATTAAGAAGATTCCTATGGACATCATCAATAGGGGGAAAAATGGTTTCAGGCAGTCTTTGAACCAATCTGAAGGTCTGCAATGGAAAACAGCACTGCCTTTCCAGACAGGTAAACACATCCATGTTCATGATTACAACGGCCATAAAGTGTTCCGCCCCTGCGGGATGCCTGCCACCCGGTCAATGCGTTTTTCCGCAACCGCTGTGACCAATAAGGAAAGATATGGCAATGGCCTGAGCCACAGACAGGATCTTCATCAATTGCCAGCTTCGGCGCGAAGCTGCGGGAAACACAGTCGTACTGTACATCTGGCGCTGTGGCATGCACCAACAAGCCATCCAGCTGTCCGACCAGTGCCATATCCGGCTTGAGGGAGCGTACTGTATCAGCATCCTTGAACACGCACATCAGGTCCCTTGCCAGATAAGCTTCTTCCGGTTCCGCCCCCAATGCCGCAGTCATTGCCGGTGTCACAGCAACCTCTTCCAGCAGATAAGATGGGAAACACATCTCAAAACGCCCCGCCTGACAGGCCACGGTCAAATCACCGCTCAGTGTGGAGAACGTAATGGAAGGAATACCCGGTTCAATAAAGGTATGGATGACAAAACCTGTGGCGAGCGTGGCATGGCCGCAAAGGTCAATCTCTCCTCCCGGGGTAAACCAGCGCAGATGGTATTTACCGCCTTCCTTTACAGCAAAGGCCGTTTCAGAAAAGCAGTTCTCGACTGCCACAGACTGCATCAGGTCATCTGGCAGCCATTGATCCATCACACAGACCGCTGCCGGATTGCCCCTGAAAAGCGTTTCCGTGAATGCATCCACCACATATTGCCTGATTGCCATCTACTGACCACTCCTTCCTTACATTCCCACCGGCAAGATAAAGACAAAACAGCTCAGAGAGCCCCGCCATACCAGACTACCTGTCCGAAAACAGCAGCATCCGGTGGCAGACGCCGGTCAGGGTAGTGATGCCGGTCAGGGTTGTCGCAACGCATCACCCAGACACGTTCACCGGCAACATCGCTGAAATCCAGCACCAGACGGCGGAGGAACATCTGTCCGTTGTAAAAAACCGTATAAACTTTTGTATCCTGAGGCACCGTATCCTCGGTATTGATCAGGACGACGCCACCTTGCCGCAAAGTCGGTTCCATACAGCCATCTGGCACTGCCAATACCCGGGCAAAACGGGCAGAAACCTTCATTTCCATCAGGTCTGTCTTGCGGAAAACCATCTTTTCCTCATACAGATGCTCTTCAAAACGGTCATCCAGCACCGATTGGCGGGTGTTCAGGATAGGAACCTGGACAAACTCATTGGAAGGGAGATTGGGGATGGCGGTCAGTCCATCATCGTAGGGGAGCATCGCACCTTCCCCCGTCGCCAGCCAATCCTGTGAGACATTCAATGCCTTGGCGGCCGCCAGCAGATTCTGCCCCTTGAGATATTTCGCCTTCCCATTGAGCCAGCCGCTCACACTGGGCGGTTTCACCCCGCAGGCACGGGCAAGCTGTGCTTGGGTCATGCCCGTCTTTGCCATGGCGGTTTTCAGACGGACAGCCAGAACCGTCAGGTCATTTGGATCATATGCGCCCCCTTCTTCGGCAAGTGGCCTCTTTTCCGGAACATCTGGAGCAGGACCTGCTTCCGTCGCCCATACAGGTATCTGACTGTCCGGCTCCATCAGTCCGCCAGGAACAACGGCTGTCCCAGTATCATGTTCCATATTTTCCATATCCATACCTTCCACAAGGAGAACCGTGCCTTTCACTTATCCCGCTCAGGCTTATAGACAACCCTGCCTTCATCCATATACTGCTGAAGCACTTTCTCGCCAGCTTCAACAGCGATATTGCCATAT
Organism: Oxalobacter sp.; assembly: GCA_018384065.1. Classification (GTDB taxonomy): domain Bacteria; phylum Pseudomonadota; class Gammaproteobacteria; order Burkholderiales; family Burkholderiaceae_D; genus Oxalobacter. The sequence goes on along the minus strand of JAHAYL010000002.1, from coordinate 62,614 downwards.
ACCGTAATACCCCGTTCACGGAACGCTTCCTGCCAATCCGGTTTATAGCCTTCATCAAACCCAGTGATTTCCTCAACCCGTTTGGACGGTACGCCATAATAAACCGCCTCAATACCCGACCACATGATGCCGCCCATGCACATCACGCAAGGTTCAGCCGTCACATACAGGCTCAGATGATGCGGTCCCAGATCGTAGGTTCCCAGTTTTTCCTCTGCCAGACGGATGGCATTCATCTCGGCATGGTTATGGCTGCATTGCCCATCCACCACCGAATTGGCAGTCTCAACCACCAGGTTTCCCTGACTGTCATAGATGGCAGCAACAAAAGGACCAGCCCCTTTGGCGGTATAGACAGGCAGCCGCGCCTGCAACCCCAATATAATCTTTTCCGCCTTTGCCACCTTGGCTGCATCAACCGGTTCATTCGCAACAACGTCCGCCTGTGACATTCCCCCTCCCAGCAGCACCATGGAAACCAACAGGATGCCTATAACCTTTGCATCTATAAAATAAGCTGTTCCATATTGTCGATAAAGACATTCTAACAGTTCACCTGGATTTTCCATACACGCTTCCCCAAGATGCCATACAGCAAGTCCCATACATTCCGCTATACTGATGACCTGTCAGAAACAGGGAAAACGGTATGCATCAAGGCAAAATCTTCTTGGACATGGATGGGGTATTGGTGGATTTCTGGACACGCGCAAGGTCACTCTGCGGCATTGCCAACCCCGACAGCGATGCGATGTGGGCGGTCCTGAACAAGGTCCCCCATTATTTCAACACACTGGACCAGATGGCTGGCGCCAAAGATCTGTTCGACCGCCTCTATGGGAAATATGGTGACCGGTGCGAAATCCTGACTGCCATGCCAAAACCGAAGCGCAACATGCCGACCGTGCGGGATGACAAGATTGCCTGGGTCAGGCGTTTCCTCTCGGATACGGTTGTGGTCAACACAGTCGTGCTGACCACCCATAAACAGCACTACTGCACCGGACCAGATGACGTCCTGATAGACGACAGTCCCAAGAACATCGCTGAATGGCGCGCCAAAGGTGGAATCGGAATCCTTTTTGAAAACCTGACACAGGTCATGGCAGAACTCCACGAACGCGGTATCTTATAGGTTTATTCCCTGAAAAGCCTGATAGAGACGGAAAAATGGAAGACACCGACACCTCCCCAAACCTTGAGAATGCTGCCAACGCCGCAATGCACCATGTTGTCAGCATGCTCTGCGAATGGCACAGCAACTGGGAAATCCTCCAGTCCCATTCATTCATTGTTTCCGACCTCCGAACCTTCCTCCGGGACTGGAATGTGCATTACGGTGACAACCTCAGCACCATGTCCATCCAGAAGATGCTGGAACATCTCAGGCTGCTGGAATATATCCTGACCAGGAAGATTGAGCTTGCCAAGATGCAGCATGGCGGGCATTGGACCACCGCATTGCCGACAGATTTCGAAATCGAGGACATGGAAGCCGAGATGGCGACCACCTATTCCATCGTCGAACAGATTGTCCTTTATGTTTCTGGCATCCTGCCCCTGCCCAGGGTCACCTGGTCTGAAGATGACCGGGTCCAGAACACCCATGAAAAACACAGCGCCAACCTGGTGGACCGTTATGCCATCGCCTGGCGTACCCCACTGGCTGGCGAAACAGAATCCGGACAGAAACCAGAAAAACCGGCAGAAGAAGAACTCCAGTTCGAGGATGGCAGCAAGAAACAGGTCGTCGCAACCAACTGGCTCTATACCAAGACCCCGCACTGGCATTGCCCTGTCTGTGGCAAGAACCTGTTCGGTCTCACCGGTGTCACCGCCTGCCGCCATATGCTCATCGCCTGTTTTGAGGGGGAACTCATCGGTACGAATCCCATCGGTACTGCCATGATCGGTGGCAGACGCCCCGACCTTGTCCCGGAAGACCTTTTCAAGGAAGGCGACATCACGCCTTATCAGGTCTTGAAAGCCGCTTACAGTACCGGCTCCAATTTTGTCCTTTCAAGCACAACCCGCAATATCCCGGGGCCACATCCTGTCGCCCATGTGGAGATCCTGTTTGAATGCAAGGAAAGTGTGCTGGAAGGCAAAAGCAAACGTAAATGACCGGACAGGCGCAGGAACAGGCAACGGGAAACATCCCGATGGCCTACCAGCCCCTTTAGCCCGCAATCAACACCATCATCAAAGGACCAGTATGGACCGTTTTGGCACACCCAACAGGAATGAACTCAAACGCATGAACAAGCGCCAGCTGAAAAAAGGGCATTATGGTCCCTATCAGCAGATCTGCGCAGAAATTGTCATCAACCTGAATGCCCCCTTGGCCATCGAAGATGTACAGGACAATATCTGGGTCGGGAATACAGAAAACCCTGAATATGTTGACCTGCTGTTCGGCTGGCTCATTCCGCACGTTGAAAAATACAACTGCTATGTCAGCTGTGGCTCAGCCAGCTTCGACAAGGACATCCAGACCATCGAAGCGATTGTTGAATATGAAACCCGCAGCCCAGCGGATGAAGACAAACTCCTTGACTGCATCAAGGCACTGAAAGGACACCCGAAAGTCGATTCCATCGATGTCAAGATCTGTGATGCATGGCGTTTTGATGACATCAATCAGGAAAGCCTTGTCCTGAAAACCCTTGCTGTCTGAATCCCTAGGGCATCCTTCAGCCTGGGGACCGCACCTCAGGCTGTTCCCAGGACAGGCTGCCAATGATGGGCAGGCCTGTCGGGTAACCGGCATCATTGACGGTTGTCGAACGCCTCGATTTCTTCTGGCTTCACAGGTGGCAGCAGGTCCTTGAGCTGTACCAGGATGTCATCGAACAGCTTGAAGTCATGGATATAGGACACCAGCTCAGGCACCTGATTGATGAAATCATTGAAATGACGGTCAAACACCCGGTAATCCGCTGAAAAAAGATTGTATCCGTGCTCATCCAGGTACTTCCGGAAATTCGCATTGTCTTCCCCGAACAGGTCATGCAGTTTCCGGTCAAGGGATGCCTTGTCCCCTTCGGTATATTTCACCTTGATCCTGATACCGAACTTTTCTGCAAGATTGACTGCCATCTGAAGCTCCTTCCTTGAAACATACCGGCATTATAAATCAGCCATTCCCACCAACCGCTGTAAAGCTGCCATCTGGCCTGTCCTGCCGGCAGAGGTAAGCCGTGACACGGGATATCTCTTCATCAGATACCGAAACGCCATGGATACGCTGGACAGTTCCTGACCCGCTGGACAGATAAAGCATATCCCCCTGCCCAAGCAAAGCCTCTGCGCCATTCTGTCCGACCATCCTTCTGGAATCCGTCATGCTCCTCACCTTGAAAGCAGCCCGGGTCGGCACATTCAGCTTGATCAGGTCAGTGACGGTATCGAATGAGACCTGTCCAGCCGCCAGCACCAGATGGATGCCGGCAATATGCCCTCTCAGCGCAAGACGTGCTATCAGCAGTTCAACTTCCCTGCCATTGGAAAACAGGTCAGGATAGCCATTGATGGCAACGACAATACGGGGCAGGTCCTGACCGGTTATCTTCCCATCGGCAATAGATTGCTGATATCCAGCGAAACCCGTGACACCCGCCCTTTCAAAAAGCTGGAGCCGCCGTTCCATTTCCTGGATTGCCCAATCCAAGGCCTGGATTCCCTTCCGCACCTCTGTAATGACCGGTCTCAGAAGATGGGGAATCCCCTGATAGACAGAGAGCGCCTGGTTCCTGACATCCACCAACAGCAGCCGCATCTGACCAGATGCCTGCCTGCAAAGCAGTGACAGGACCAAGGCATGGAGGAATCCGGCATTCTCCATACTGGAATCACTGCCAACCAGCAGATGCGGCATCCCAGCCAGGTCCGCGACAGCCGGACTGCCCGAAACCGTTTTACCCAAAGCGACCGGCAATACAGGTTCCCTGCCTTGGACAATCCCGGCACCCAGGACATCTGACAGGAAAATCCTTTCCCGGATGGTATTCGGCACTTCAAAAGCCAACCGGTTGGAACCAGCCACATCCTCAACCACCCGGAAAGACACCACCGACAGCGCACGGGCAAAATCCCGGGCATGGATAGTGACCTTGACTGGTTCCACCCCTTCCGCCAGTTCAATCTCATACCAAGCCAGCACCGGACCGGAAACCGCCGACACCAACCGCGCTGGGATACCCAACCCTGACAATACCGCCTCAATCTGACGGCAGGCATCATCCAGGATATCCTGTGAAGCCTTCTGCAAAGGTTCTTCCTGATCCAGCAAGGATAACGGTGGCAACCCGGTCATGCTATTCCCTTCCATCCTGTCCACCATGAAACCGCTCATTGTCCCTGACCTGTCTTGAACTGATGGTGCATCTCATCCAGCAGCAGCTGCCCGACAGGCGTGAACGTCTGATGTTTCCGCCAGATCAGATGCATCGGTGTCAGCAGTGCCGGTTCAAGTGGACGGAAACAGAGTCCGCTCTCAGGGCTTGTATCCACCAGATGGTCGAATCCCAATGCACAGCCAAGCCCTTCCCGCACCATGACGGCAGCATTGAACAGGAGATTGTAGGTTGCCACGATATTGAGCTTATCCATGCTGTCGCCAAACCATTTCGGATATTCCGATTCCATGCTCTGGCGGCTGCAGATCAATGGGATATCCATCAGGTCTTCCAGACGGATGGCAGCCTTCGCAGCCATCGGGTCATCCTGACGCAGAATCAACCCCCAGGCATCATGATGGGGAATCTCCAGGCTGTTGTAACGGGAAGCATCCACATCACGGACAATGACGGCAAATTCCAGGAGCCCCCGGTCAAGCCGCTCCGTCACATTCTCTGCATTGCCGCTATGCAGATGCAACCGGATACGCGGATACCGCTGCTGTAAAAGATGCACTGCACGGGCAAGATGGCGGATACCCTGCGATTCCGCACAGCCGATATGCAGGTCGCCACCGGCAAAATCATCAAGCACTCTGAACTCAGCAGCGGTCCTGTCCACCATGCTGAGGATATCCTCTGCACGTTCCTTCAGCAGACGCCCTTCATGGGTCAGGCGGATACTGGCACTGCCCCGCACAAACAGTTTTTTCCCCAGTTCCTCCTCAAGCCCTTTCAGCTGGCGTGACAGCGTCGGCTGGGTGACATGCAGCCGTTCAGCGGCACGGGTGATGCTGCCGGTACGGGCTGACTCCAAGAAATAGCGCAAAACCCGGATTTCCAAAATGAACCCTCCTGTCTGATTGTCTTTTTAGACTATGCCTCTGAAGCATAACATGAAATGAATTATTGGTATTAGACATTGGAAAGCATTGCCATTATATTGTTGATAAAGCACGCTGGACCCGAGACCAGTCATTTTTAATGGCATTGTCTCTATGATTTCTTTGAAAGTCCTACTAAATGACATTAACTGTTGATAAATTCCGTGAATTGATGGCAAAACGGGTTCTTGTAACCATGAACTCCGAATTGGGGGAGACATTTCATGCCTTTGCCCAGGAAGCCATGAAACTGACGGTTGAACTGAACACCAAATACCACACGCCAGAAGAAATCCGCAGGATTATGGCAAAAATCACAGGACGTCCCATTCCAGACGACTTCATGCTGTTCCCGCCATTCACCACAGACTGCGGCAAGAACCTGACCATCGGCAAAAGGGTGTTCATCAACTCCGGCTGCCGTTTCCAGGACCAAGGCGGCATCACAATCGGTGATGGAACCCTGATTGGACACAACTGCGTGATGGCATCCCTGAACCATGAAGCGGATCCAGCACGCCGTGGTGACATCCATCCTGCCCCGATCGTCATCGGCAAGAATGTCTGGATTGGCGCCAATGTATCGATTGTCGGAAACACCACAATCGGTGATGGGGCAATCATCGCTGCGGGGGCTGTCGTCACAAAAGATGTCCCGCCAAATACGGTGGTCGGCGGCGTTCCTGCCCGGATCATCAAAACAATCGATGTAAAACAGGAAAACAAGGAATCCAGATGAAAAAACTTTTGATTGCCTCATTGCTCACTATCGCAATGGCAGGTGCTGCACAGGCAGGCAGCACCGCTGATACAGCACATCCCGGCAACAGCAGCCAGACAGTGCTTCCCGCCCATTCCCTCGGCTCTTTCGCAGGCCCTGATGCATGGTTCACCGGAGAAGTGAAAGTCGATATGCTGTTCAATAAGACCGCAAACCTCCAGGCCTCCGGCGCATCCGTCACCTTCCAGCCAGGTGCCCGCACCGCATGGCATCTCCATCCCGCTGGACAGACATTGATTGTCACGGCAGGGAAAGGACTGACCGGCTATGAAGGCGGCAAAACCGTTGAACTGAATCCGGGCGATGTCGTACAGTGCCCTGCCGGTGTCAGGCATTGGCACGGCGCTTCACCTGACAGCGCGATGACCCATATCGCCATCACAGGCTACGATGCAGACGGCCAGAATGTTGAATGGTTTGAGAAAGTCTCTGATGCTGAATATCTGGGACAAGGTACCAGCGCGAAACCGTAAAATTGTGTGACAGGGGCTTATCCTGCCCCTTTCCATCCATTATCATTACCTGACTTTTTTCTGCTGAACACCAAAAAGACCTGGGGATGTTCCTGATTTTTCCTGCCCTGTTTGCTGCTATTGTCATCTGGCGTTTTGTTCCAGCACTGCCTTTCAGCCGTGCCTGGAAAATCGCCATTGCACTGGTCATCCTGCTGATTTCGCAATGGGGGCTGATCACCAACCTCTTTGGTGGCTGGGCATCTCCCGAAGTGCCCAGAGGCGTCATTGTCATAGCAGGCTGGGCGACTGGTGCCTTCATCCTGCTGCTCTGTTTCCTGATCCTCAAGGATATTGCATCCATTTTCCTTTGGATTGCAGGCAAAACCGGTATCTTTCCACAGAAACCACAACTGGGCTGGCAATGGAATATCGGTCTGGGCATCCTTGCCATCATCCTGTCCGCAATCGGTACATGGCAAGGCATCCGGGTGCCTGATGTCAAGCAGGTCCATGTCAATGTACGCCATCTGCCGAAGGAACTGGATGGCTTCCGGATTGCCCAGCTGACCGACCTGCATGCCTGCCGCCTGATGAACGCTGAATGGATGCGTGCCGTGGTGGACAAGACCAATGCCCTGAACCCTGACCTGATGGTTGTCACCGGTGACCTGGTCGATGGACTCACCAGGAACCGGGTGGATGATGTCGCCCCCTATAAAGACCTGAAGGCGCGCCTTGGCGTTTATGTCGTCACCGGCAACCACGAATACTATTCCAATTACCTGGCATGGATGCGTTATTTTGAGGGGCTTGGGCTGCGTATCCTGAAAAATGAACACCTGGTCCTAAACGATAAAGGCAGGCAGATTGTGCTTGCCGGCACCACTGACCGGACAGCCGCCCGCTTCGGACTGCCCGAGCCGGATATCCAGAAAGCCCTGGCCGGCAAGCCTGAAGGTGTCCCGGTCATCCTGATGGCGCATCAGCCGAAAGGGTCAGGCGCCAATGCCGCAGCCGGTGTGGACCTGCAGCTCTCAGGACATACCCACGGCGGGCAGGTGCTCGGTATCCATTGGCTGAACCAGATGTTCAATGATGGTTATGTCTCAGGCCTGTATGATGTGGATGGCATGAAGCTGTATGTCAGCAACGGGGCTGGGCTATGGAACGGCTTCCTGATCCGTTTAGGCAAACCCTCTGAAATCACCGAACTGGTCCTGCATCCAGCCGTTCCCTAGGACAGATACACCGTCATAGACAGTACCCTTCAGGTAGAATAAGGGACAGGTATTTTCATTCGCTGGTTATGGAACCATGAAACGGAAAGAAAAACCGGATATCCGCGCTTTCACCCAGCTCAAGCTGGAAGCGGCACGCAAGGCAGCACGGGCATCCAAGGTCGATGCCGTGGAACTGATCAAGGCGGCAGGACTCCGGTATTACGACAAACGTTCACAGGGCGGGCTGCTCTGGCTGCTGGGCAGCATGGAGCGCCTTGAATTTGTGAATTTCTGCCGGCGGCACGGCATCCGGTTCATCTACCGCCATGGCGGCAGTTGGGCAACCGTCTCGCAGCATGCCTGGTGGTATGCAGAAGATGACCTGGATGACAACCGGATCCCCCGATGCTGATATCCCCACGCCTGCCATGTCCGCACGCTGCTGGCAGCAGGACAGCCGCCTCAATGCAATGAGAAGACTATCGGTACCTTGATACGTGCCGGTGCTGGCGGGGCAGGAAATGGACTCGCCTTCCGGATAGCTTTCAACCCCGCCATATCCAACGCATCAAACCCTGCACTGCTGACCAGCGAAAGACTGTCGATATGACCATCCTGGCGGATAATGAACGAATAGACCGCCTTGCCTGAAATCCCCATCATCCGTGCCTGACTGGGATAGACCACCTGGCGCTGGATATGGGCAAGGATGTAACTGTAATTGGCGGCAACATAATGGCTGACACTCCCGCCTCCGCCTGGACCGGAACCTGAGCCATCGCCAGTACCACTGCCTGAACCGATACCCGAACCTGTACCACCACCAAGCCTACCAGTACCGCGGCCTGTGGCAGCCCCATCACCAGTCCCCTGTGAGGGCCTGCCTGCCAAGGTGGACGCCGGCTGGTCTGTTTCCGGCTGGATGATGCCAGGCTGCTTCCCGTCAGAAGACACCTGACTGGAAACAGGCTGTCCGACAGATGAACTGGCGGCATCCCTGGAGTCTTGCTGCCCAGCCACTGGGACAAGGCTATGGTCATTGGAACCGCGCCCTTCCATACTGCCGCCCCCACCTTTGCCATCATGGAAACCGACGGCGGCAAGGTCCACCTCCACCAGATTGTCTTCAGGCTGCCCCGCCCCTACCAACAGGCAGACAGCCCCAACCACAACAAGATGGACAATCACGGAAAACAACAGTCCCCTGGCAAGGCGGTTCATCGCTGTGTCCGCACACTGATCCGTGTGAAACCCTGCTGCCGGAGGGTATCCATGACAGCAACAAACGCCTGCAGCTGCACCGCCTTGTCAGCAGCAATCAATACCGGCCGTTCCCGGGGCATATCCGCCAACACCGCAGGCAGGTTGGAAACCGCCACCGGCTGCCCATCGACAGACAGCCCGCCCTGCGCATCCAGTTCAACCTGGACAGGAGATGCCGCAACCGCCTGGGCGCTCTTTGCCTGCGGCAGGCTGACATGGATGCCCTCAGGGGTCATATGGGGCACCACAAAAGTCGCCGTCATCAACAGGATGACCACCAGCACCAGCATGACGTCGATAAGTGGCACCATATTGATTTCGGTCAACCCATCCTTCCCATCGAAACTATTCTTCATGGGCAGCATCCCATAACAGGAGAATGTTCTTTGCACGGCGGACAAGCATGTTGTAGAGCATCACCGCAACAATGGCTATCGTCAATCCGATGGCAGTGGCTTTCAATGCCAGTGCCAGCCCGACCATGACCGTCCGGGAATCCATCGAGCCGGTCATCCCGATCTGGTAAAAAGTGACCATGATGCCCAACACCGTGCCAAGCAACCCGACATAAGGGACATTCCCGGCAATCGTACCGATGATATGCAGGTGCCTGGACAGGTCATACTCCAGCTTGTTCCGGGAAGTATAGGCTTCCATAGCGACACCTTTGAAAAAGAGGAAACGCTCTATCGACAGAGCGACAACCACAATAGACAGGATGAGCAGGACACCTACCACCCCGTAATCAATCAGGTCCACCAACCAGTTCATGCTCTCTTTTCCATTTCCATCAAGACAGTCAGGCAAATACAGACACAGCCATGATATTATGCACCCGCCTCATCAGGCAACGGCACTGTCTGTCATGGCAGGATCCTGTCCTTTTCAGGAAAAACAGTGGAAAGACCCGGAAACATTCCTGATTTCCAGAACTTCCTTTCCCTGAAAACCGATAGGTTTCCAGCAGGTTGCGCTGCCATTTAATGCCATGAGTGTCGTATAATGGTCTATTGGTGTCCCAATGCCGGATTTGAACTGCCGGATACACCGAAAACAGCAACAGGTCCAAACAAGCAGGGAGAATTTTTGTGATACGGAGAGGCTTCAATCCGATGTCCGGCAGGATCGGGCGGTTTTTCCGTAACCTCAGGTATTCTGCATTGGTCATCGGTCCAATCGTTGCGATAGCCGTCTATTTCATGCTGCCGGACACCTACACCAATGCGCTTGGCGAAACCCAGCCGTTCAGCCATGCTGCAAAAGCCTGTCTTGCTGTTGTCGTGCTGATGGGCATCTATTGGTTCACAGAAGCCATACCCATCGCCGCCACAGCCATCATCCCTGTCGCCGTATTCCCGATATTGGGCATCGCATCCCTGAAAGACACCTGCATCCCTTATGGCAGCAGCACCATTTTCCTGTTCCTGGGCGGCTTCCTGCTTGCTGCAGGTATCCAACGATGGAACCTAGACCGCCGCCTCGCACTGTACACCATCCGCATCATGGGCACAAAACCGCAGCAGATCAGTGCCGGGATGATGATTGCGACCGCCCTGCTGGCGATGTGGGTTTCCAACACCGCGACCGCAGCCATGATGGTGCCGATTGTCTCAGCCGTCCTGCGCCTGTTCCAGACAGAATGCCATGGCGGGATGCGTTCCAACCGCAAAGAACACAATTTCGCCATCTGCATGCTGCTCTGTGTCGCCTATGGTGCCAGCATCGGCGGCATGGGTACCGTCCTTGGTTCACCGCCGAACGGCATTTTTGTCCGTTTCATGGAACACACCTACAACCTCGAAGTCTCCGTGATGGACTGGATGAAACTCGGGCTGCCATTGATGCTGACCCTGCTGCCGCTCACCTGGCTGCTGCTCAATAAAGTCCTGTACCGCAACCAGATCGATGAAATCCCAGGGGGACGCGAATGGATCAACAGTGAAATCCGGAAATTGGGCGTCATGTCCCGCGGGGAAAAACTGGTACTGGGCATTTTCCTGGTCACCGTCATCCTCTGGATTTCCAGCCCCTACATCAAGATGATTGCCCTGTCTGACGGCACCCGTCCTTTTGCCGGCATATCCGATGCCTCCATCGCCATCTTCGGTGGGCTGCTTCTCTTCCTCATGCCACTGAACCTCAAGATGAACCAGCGTACGCTGACCTGGGAACAATGCCGCCAGCTGCCTTTGGGGCTGCTGCTGCTGTTCGGTGGCGGCCTGTCAATGGCTTCTGCCATCTCCAAAACCGGCTGTGACGGCCTGCTGAGCGCACAGGCGGCGGCATTGGCAGGCATGCCGGGCTTCATCGTCATCCTGGGCATCACGGCATTGGTGGTTTTCGCAACAGAAATCACCTCCAACACTGCGCTTGCAGCCACAATGATCCCATTGCTTTCCGTTGCTGCAAAACCCATCGGCATTGCACCGGAAATCCTGCTGCTTGCGACGACATTCGGTGCATCAGCCGCATTCATGATGCCGGTTGCCACCCCACCGAATGCCATTGTGTTCAGTACCGGTCATATCCGTATCGGTGAAATGATCCGCGCCGGTTTCTGGCTCAACCTGATTGCCATCCTTGTCATTGCGACATTCTGCTGGTTCGGCAGCGGCCTTGTATTCAATTGATGGGGCAGGTCAGGCATGTCATCTGCTTTGGAACACCTCATCCAGCGTCATCCTGTCGCCCTTGGCGGTTTCCTCTGCTGACAGGTTCTTGCGGAGTGCCTTCAGCACATCCATTGCCTCAGCATCATCAGCAGGCAGATGTTTCCAGACCACATAGGCATACAGGTTGTTCTGGGCAACACCCCTGCCTTCGATATAGGAATACCCTAAACATCTCAAGGCAAACCCACTGCCCTGTTTTGCCGCCTTCTGCCACCAGTAAACCGCCTTCCGGTTGCTGATCGGTACCCCCATCCCCAGGTCATAGGCACTGCCCAGCGAAGTCTCCGCCTCCATCAATCCCTGCTCCGCCGCCTTGACCAGCCATTCAACCGCTTTCGCATGGTCGGGTGCAATACCTTTCCCTGTCTGGTAAAAACGGGCGACATCATACTGCGCCTTGGCATCACCAGCCTCCGCCTTCTCTAAAGCCAATGTAAAAGACTGCTGGTCAACAGCCGTTTCCGCCAAAGCCTGCGTACTGTCTGATGCTGCAAAGGCAACCGGCTGGCAGAACATCAACGGCAACGCCAAGACAGAAGCCAACATAACCGATGAACCCCGGATTTCCATAACCGCCCTTTCTCCCTCAGATACCGTTCCAGCCATCATAGCCCAACCAGATAGAAGATGGAATTTTCAGAGGCACCTTCCCCAGATGACCGCCTCCATCCATTAAAATAAGGGCTTCCAGATACTCAACCTGATGGATGCCAACCCTATGCCTGACACTCCTTTCTCACCGGAAATGCTTGATTCCCTTGTCCAGAAACAGGACATCCTCCCTGACTGCTCGCTGTGGCTGCTCGATATCAGGAAACTGCCTGTCCTGATGCCGGAAGACATCGTCGGCATCCTGCACGAAAGTTCTGTCATCCGTTACAGTGAACTCAGCCGGAAACAGCGGCGTATCCAGTTTGTGGTCGGCAGGCTGCTGGCAAAATACGCTGTTTCAAGGCTGCAGGACCGTCCGATACACGGACTTGCCCTGATTGAACGCCGGAGCAACGTACCCCAGCTGCGCGCAATGCCCCCTCTGGCGGCCCCCCTTTATTACAGCCTGGCATACCGTTATGACCATGCTGTCTGTGCCATCAGCCGCTCACGCCTGACAGGACTGGATATTGAAGTCGTAGACAAGGAACGGGAAATCGCCACACCAGCAGAAACCGCATTCAATGCCCATGAAAACGCCTGGCTGTCAGCCTTGCCATCTGATGAATGGCATCGGGGTTACTATGAACTATGGACACGCAAAGAAGCATGCTACAAACTGCTTTCCAGCAAACATGGCGGTATCCATGACGACCTTTTCTGGCAGACAGACTGCTTGGCAGACAACCGCTTTGAATGGAAAACCCTGCGGCAGCCTGAAGACCTGCTGATTACAGTCTGCCAGGCAGACCCGACGGTTGAATTCACCCTGACACAGGCACCATCTTACAATCCGGATAACGCATTTGACATCTTCAGGCGCTGAACAGTCAACAACCAGACCTTTTCCCTTCCCTGTGTTTCCCGCTGTTTGGCAGGATAACTGACCATATCCGCTGAAAACCTGTTCCTTGACAGTTGATTGCAGCTATTGCTTTCATGTAATATGAGAACGGTTCTCAAATTTACAGTCCCCGGTATGGTCTCCCATTCAACTTATCAGACAAAGCAGTTCATGCAGATGCTGGACTACATGAAATCCACAGAGGCCAATCATGTTACGGCTATGGACATCCGTAAACATTTCCAGGAATCTGGGGTAAAACTCTCAACAGCCACCATCTACCGGCATCTGGACCGTATGCTGAAAGAAGGGCTGCTTGCACGGTACACCATTGATGGCAGCCAAGGTTACTGTTATGAATTCCTGGGAGAAAAACATATCCATCATCACACGCCATGCTTTCACTGCAAATGCGAGCACTGTGGCATCCTGATCCATCTGACCTGCAAAGAAATTGAAGCCCTGTCCGGTCATTTGAGCCAGACACATCATTTTGCCTTGGATCCCGCACGGACAGTCTTCTATGGCCTATGCAACCGCTGTTCCTCTGGAACCGCATCCTCTTTTTCGGACAATCGATGCCATCATGACTGACTTTTTCCGGAAAAAGACCCTGTGGACCGGTATGCTGGCAATCATCTGCCTGCTATTCCTCCAGTCCCTGATACCCTTGGTGGAAAGCACCCACCACCATTGCGATGACGGTCATTGCGTGGTCTGCACCTGCCTGGCTGAAGCAGGACATACCTTGGAAAAGACAGGCACTGTCCCCCCTTCATCACAGGCCTTACAACCATCTCCCATCCTTCCTCTTTTTGCAGGCATGGTCCTGCTCTGCCTCACCATTGTCCAGACCAGAACCCCAATCACTGACTGGAACCGCATGAACAATTAGCCTGATGTCAATTGACAAGGAATGCCTTCCCCCTTATGGGAAAGGATTTCCTGAAAACCTCTATGTCATATGGATTGAGAACCAGGTACTGCCTATTCACCAGTGAAAAGGGAAATCATCCAATGGCATAAGGAACTGAATGAATTTTATGCGTGGTCCGGGATCATCCTGCCATCAGGAACCAAAGAAAAACACCAGTACATTTTTTCTTTTCACTGATGGTTTGATATCAGCATCCTGATCCAGAACACCTTCAGGTGATTCAAAGTTGATTTGATTTTTATCCCTACAGATTATGAACAAGAAAATACTCGTTGCTGCCCTGCTGACCCTTGCCGGCACAGCGGCTTATGCACAGACCAATGTCCGGATTTACGGGACTGTCGATACCGGTTATGTCAAGGAAACCGGCACAGATACCCGGATGGAAGAGAATGAAGACAATGTCATCGGCTTCAAGGGGACTGAAGACCTTGGCGGTGGCTATAAGGCGACCTTCCAGTTGGAAAAGCAGTTCCAACTCTACGACGGTGGCTATAAAGAAAGTGAAGGGTTCCATGATACCTTGGCTGCCCGGCTAAAAGGGGAACGGCATATTGACTGGCTTGGTGCCGCCAATGTCGGCATCAAGGGTGATTTCGGTCATATCCGCCTTGGGCGCGTCAATGAGATGTCCGTCGAGTATTTCAAGGAAATCGACCCGTTTGAACAACTGTCAACGGGTTCTGGTCTGGCGAAGTACAACCTGACCCGTTCCGAACAGATTTCCAACACCCTCCGCTATGACTCACCGGAGTGGTCCGGTTTCTCTTTCGGGGCAACCTATACCTTGGGAACCGATTCCCATCAGCGGGTTGAGAATGACGATGGCACGTTCTCCCATAAACGGGGAATCAGGAATGACGGGTTCGGGGTTTCCCTGCGTTATGACAATGATGACCTGTTCCTGACGGCCAACTTCACCCGTGTCGCAGATTCAGATAAATCCTGGGTCTGGAACGTCGGTGGCGCCTATTCCATCGGGGATTTCCGGGTTTCCCTGGGGTATCAGAAATCCCAGGTCAAGGACCTGGGTGACTGGCGTCTCGGCGAAGGGGATGATTTTGTTGAAAGCACGGGTATCCAGCAGCAGGAATGGGAAATCGGCCTGGCTTATGGGTTTGGCGCAAGCACCGTCAAGTTCGCCTACAACCGTGCTTTGATGGATGGCAACGATTATCTCAAGGGCGGGAATGCCAACAAGTATGCGTTGGGCTATACCTATGACCTGTCCAAACGCACCCAGCTGTACGGGATGGTGTCCTATACCGACAGCAGCAATGATGATGTCGGTTCCATCTACAACAACAATGGTGTGGCAACTGATTCAATGACCGGTGTCCAGTTCGGGATTACCCATAACTTCTGATTGGAAACGGGTTTCCTGATGGCAATGAAACACTGTCCAGCATAGTTCTTATAAGGGTTTCTTGATGGAGCTTGGTTTATAATATCTGTTTGACTGGAGGAGTATGGATGTTACCTCTGTTGCTTGCAGAAAAAGGAAGCCCCTTGAGGATTGGACGGATTACCGGCAAGGAAGAAACCAGGCGTTTTCTGGAAAACCTGGGTTTTTCGGTTGGTGAGGTGATTACGGTCGTGAGTGATATGAACGGCAGCTTGATTGTCAAAGTCAAGGATTCCCGTATTGCGCTTGGCAAGGATGTGACTGGACACATTCTGGTTTCAAAGGAATGACAGGTATGAGGACCCTGAAAGATGTTGCAGTTGGTGAGACCGTTACCGTGAAGAGGCTTCATGGTGAAGGGGCGACCCGCCGTCGGATGATGGATATGGGTATCATCAAAGGTGTTTCCATCCAAGTGGTCAAGGTTGCGCCTTTGGGAGACCCGATTGAGGTTTCTGTCAGGAATTATCAGCTTTCTTTCAGGTCAGCGGATGCTGGGATGATTGAAGTTGAGGAATAGAAGGCCTGTCAGTTTTTTATCTGTAAAGCAAAAACATGAGTATCCGTATTGCGCTTGCCGGGAATCCAAACTGCGGCAAGACAACGCTGTTCAATGCCTTGACAGGCCTACGCCAGTCTGTCGGCAACTGGCCTGGAGTCACTGTTGAGAAAAAAGAAGGCCGTCTGAAAGGACATCCTGATATCTCCGTGACGGACCTGCCGGGTATTTATTCCCTTTCCCCTTATTCCCCTGAAGAAATCATAGCCCGGACCTATTTGGTCGATGAAAAACCGGAAGTTATCCTGAATATCGTTGACGGGACCAATCTTGAGCGCAACCTGTACCTCACAACCCAGCTTATTGAACTGGGATTGCCGGTTGTTGTTGCAGTCAACATGTTTGACCTGCTGAAAAAGAATGGCGATATCCTTGATGTAGGAACCCTTTCTGAGAGGTTGGGTTGTCCGGTTGTCGCCATTTCTGCATTGGAGGAAACCGGGATTGAAGAGGCGGTTGGCCAGGTCCTGCAGGCAGCAGGCAACAGGCCGAAAGTCGCCCGTCATCATTACAGCGGCGCTTTGGAACATGCACTGGCACATATTGAGGAAGCCGTCTTGCATGACCAGCCTGAAAATATCCAGCATTGGTATGCCATCCGCCTGTTTGAACGCGACAGGAAGATTGCGGATAAACTGGGACTGACGCCTGAACAGGTTGCGCATATCGAAAAGGACATCATCACCTGCGAAGAGGAACTGGACAATGACAGCGAAAGCATCATGTCCATGGAACGTTATGAATGGGTTGGCAAGCTGGTTTCCGCCAGCCTGCATGCGGCACCGAAGCAGGTTTCCACTTCCGATAAGATTGACCGGATTGTCACCAACCGTTTCCTGGCATTGCCGATATTCATCATGGTGATTACCGGCATCTATTATGTGGCGATGCATTCTCTGGGTGAATTCATCACTGATTGGGTCAATGATGAGTTCTTTGGTGAAATGGTTCCGGAAGCTGTCGGGGGATGGCTGGAAAGCATGGAGGTCGATGAATGGCTGTCAGGCCTGATTCTTGATGGGATTGTTGCCGGTGTCGGTGCTGTCTTGGGGTTTGTTCCCCAGATCCTTCTGCTTTTCATCATGCTGGGTATCGTTGAATCCTGTGGCTATATGGCGCGGGTTGCATTCATCCTCGACCGTATTTTCCATAAGTTCGGACTGTCCGGAAAATCGTTCATTCCAATCCTGATTGGTACCGGTTGCGGTATTCCCGGGGTGATGGCATCAAGGACCATTGAGAACGAGGCAGACCGTCGTATGACTGTCATGACCACGACATTCATACCATGCAGTGCGAAGTTGCCAATCATTGCGATGTTTGCGGGTGCAGTCTTCAACGGTGCCTGGTGGGTGGCACCAGCGGCTTATTTCACGGGCATCGCAGCTATTATCATCTCAGGGATCATCCTGAAGAAAACCCGGATTTTTGCCGGTGATCCCGCTCCTTTCGTTATGGAGCTGCCGCCTTACCGTTTCCCGCGTATCGGTACGCTTGCCCGGACGACTTGGGAACGTGGTTCCAGTTTCATCAAGAAGGCAGGCACCATCATCCTGCTGTCCACCATCCTTATCTGGTTCATGTCTACTTATGGATGGGCAGAAGGCGGATGGGGTATGGTTGAAGATATGGAAGACAGTGTCCTGGCGGCGGTCGGTAATGGTGTGAACTGGCTGTTTACGCCACTTGGCTGGGGAGACTGGAAAGCGGTTGTCGCGACCATCACAGGTCTGATTGCAAAAGAAAACCTGGTTGGCACCTTTGGCATCCTGTATGGTTTTGAGGAAGTCGAAGAAGCCGGAGATGAAATCTGGGCACAGCTTGCTGCCAACTATACCTGGTTGTCCGCTTGGTCCATGCTGGTTTTCAACCTGCTGTGTGCGCCGTGTTTTGCCGCAATGGGTGCAATCCGCCGCGAAATGAACAACTGGAAATGGTTCCTGTTCGCCATCGGCTACCAATGTGTTTTCGCTTGGTGTACCGTCCTCTGCTTCTATCAGATCGGTATGTGGCTCACAACAGGATTGTTCGGATTCTGGACAGCGGTTGCCTGTGCATTGGTCGTCTTTGCCGTTTACATGCTTTTCCGTAAGGGGTATGTTGAGAAAGCGGTGAAAGTGGTCAGTGAAGGACAGCAGGCATCTTGACGGTAGGGGGAATAGCGTGGGAACCATCATTGTCGGCGGCGGATTGGTGATTGTTGTTGGGTTGGTCATCCTCAGCATGGTCCGTAGATACCGCCAAGGGAAATCCATCCTCTGTGATGGTGTCAGTTGCAATGCCTGTGGCGCGAATGCCATCTGTCAATCCGGGAATGTGACTGCCGGTCAGTCCGTTGTCAAAGAAAAGGCAATCCGTTTTTATAAGCGGATTCCCTGAAAAGGAGGAACCGTCATGGGAACGGTTATTGTCGGCGGCGGGTTGGTGATTGTTGTTGCATTGATCATCTTCAATATAATCCGTAAGGTCCGGCAGGGCAAGTCAGCTTTCTGCTCCAGCAGCTGCGATTGCGGTTGCAGTGCAGGCATGTCTTGCCAGTCCCATCAGAAACCTGGGAAGGAAGATGTCTCATCATCTTCATCCTGTTGCTGCTGTGGAAAAGCACAGGATCATCTCGATGGACTTGGACAACAGTGATTTCCCATTTGTTTGGGAATTGAAAAGGGCAGGCATCCCAGCACCGTTGGGAGGTCCGTCCTTTTTTGATGCCATTTCTATGGAAACAAAGATGAATGGCATTGGAAATTTATTTTCCTGTTGCCCTTGAAATCCCAAAGTCCCGCCCATATACTTAGCACTCGTTAAGGGAGAGTGCTAACAACAGCCTCTGTTCCTGTTCTTTGATTGAAGGAAAAATACCCGTCCACGCGGCATGACCGGGTGGATTAACCAGATAGATTTTATAAGGAATTGTTATGAAACTTCGTCCTTTGCAAGACCGTATCATCATCAAACGCGTTGAACAGACAACCACAACGGCATCTGGTCTGATCATTCCGGATGCCGCCGCAGAAAAACCAGACCAGGGTGAGGTTCTGGCTGTCGGGAATGGCAAGGTGCTGGAAGACGGCAAGGTGCTGCCTCTTGATGTCAAGGTCGGTGATTTTGTCCTGTTCGGCAAATATTCCGGTCAGGCAGTAAAGGTTGATGGCGAAGAACTGCTCGTCATGCGTGAATCCGATGTCATGGCTATTATCGAACAGTAACGGCTGTTTGGTCTGCAAGTCAGAAATCCATCGTATCAAAAGATTTTAGGAGAAATTCATGTCCGCTAAAGAAGTTGTATTCGGCGATGCCGGCCGTAACAAACTGGTAGAAGGCGTCAATATCCTGGCAGACGCTGTCAAGGTCACTTTGGGTCCAAAAGGCCGCAATGTTGTTCTGGAACGTACTTGGGGAGCACCAACCATCACCAAGGACGGTGTTTCTGTTGCCAAGGAAGTTGAGCTGAAAGACAAGCTCATGAATATGGGTGCGCAGATGGTCAAAGAAGTGGCTTCCAAGACCAATGACAACGCTGGTGATGGCACCACCACTGCGACAGTCCTGGCTCAGGCGATTGTCCGTGAAGGGATGAAATATGTTGCAGCAGGCATGAATCCAATGGATCTGAAACGCGGCATCGACAAAGCAGTTGCCGCAACAATCGCTGAACTGCAGAAAATCGCCAAACCAATCACCACCAGCAAAGAAATTGCCCAGGTCGGCTCCATTTCCGCCAACAGCGACAGCTCTATCGGCGACAGCATTGCTGAAGCGATGGATAAAGTCGGCAAGGAAGGTGTCATTACGATTGAAGACGGTAAATCCCTGAATGACGAACTGGATATTGTTGAAGGGATGCAGTTTGACCGTGGTTACCTGTCCCCTTATTTCATCAACAATGCTGAGAAACAGATTGTTGCCTTGGACAATCCTTATGTCCTGCTGTTTGAAAAGAAAATCTCCAATATCCGCGACCTGCTGCCTGTCCTGGAACAGGTTGCAAAAGCCAGCCGGCCACTGCTGATTATTGCTGAAGATGTTGAAGGTGAAGCCCTGGCTACCCTGGTTGTCAACAATATGCGTGGCATCCTGAAGACCTGTGCTGTCAAGGCACCTGGTTTCGGTGACCGCCGTAAAGCCATGCTGCAGGATATCGCTATCCTGACCGGTGGTACAGTGATTGCAGAAGAAGTCGGCCTGTCACTGGAAAAGACCACGCTGGATATGCTGGGTCAGGCAAAACGCATTGAAATCGACAAGGAAAATACGACCATCATTGATGGTGTCGGCGATGCATCTGCGATTGAAAACCGTGTCAAGGAAGTCCGTACCCAGATTGAAACAGCGACCTCCGACTACGACAAGGAAAAACTGCAGGAACGTATTGCGAAACTGGCAGGCGGTGTTGCCGTCATCAAAGTCGGTGCTGCAACCGAAGTCGAAATGAAGGAAAAGAAAGCTCGCGTTGAAGATGCCCTGCATGCAACCCGCGCTGCTGTTGAAGAAGGGATTGTTGCAGGTGGCGGTGTCGCACTGCTTCGTGCCCGTGACAATGCCGATGTCAAGGGTGACAATCCTGACCAGGAAGCCGGTATCAAAATTGTGATGCGTGCTTTGGAAGAGCCGCTGCGTATGATTGTCTCCAATGCCGGAGAAGAAGCATCCGTTGTTGTCAACAAGGTTCTGGAAGGTTCTGGAAACTTCGGTTACAACGCTGCTACCGGTGAATATGGCGACATGGTTCAGATGGGGGTTGTCGATCCCGCCAAGGTATCCCGTTCTGCCCTGCAGAATGCCGCTTCCATTGCTGGGCTGATCCTGACGACTGACTGCATGATCTATGACATCCCTGAAGAAAAACCTGCTGATGCAGGTGCTGGCATGGGTGGCATGGGCGGTATGGGTGGCATGGGCGGCATGATGTAATCATCCCTCCATGGGTTTACCCATTCAAGATGAAGGCCTGCGGATCAACAGTCCGCGGGCCTTTTTTTATGCTGGGAAAGACCTGTTTACACTTTGGGGAGGTCATGCCTGATACGGTTTTGTACGATAGAATAGACATTCCTGAACAGGTCCTGGCTGATTGAATCATGTCTTTTCCTCATTTTGACCCATCCTCGAAGCATGACAGGCGGGTTCTTGCGCAGAAGACAGCCCGCACATGGCGGCAGATGGTGACCTGGATACTGGCACCGTTGCTGATTGGTATTGCCGGTGTCAGCATGGCAAACATCAGTACTGTCTGCTATGAAATCAATCGATGGATTTCCAGTCATCTGGGGTGGGGTGCCATTGTCTATATGCCTGTTGGCTATGCCTTGCTGATTTTTGTAAGCCGCCGTTTTTTCCCAGGGACGCAGGGTAGTGGGATTCCACAGGCAATCGCGGTGCTGGAGGACCATGATGGCACGAAAAAATCAAACCTGCTTTCCGTCCGAATTGTCATTGGCCGTATCCTGCTGTTGATAGGCGGATTGGTTATCGGGGCTTCGATTGGCCACGAGGGTCCAATGGTGCAGATTGGCGGGTCGATCATGCACATATTCTTCGGCTATGGCACGCTGAAAAGGGCGGAACACCGTCAGATGCTGGTGTTGGCAGGAGGTGCCGCCGGGATTGCAGCAACGTTCAATACGCCTATCGGCGGAATCATGTTTGCCATGGAAGAAATGGCGAAAAAGTATGTGTACCGGGGACATAACCAGACAATTTTCACTGTATTGATGTCAGGACTGGTGTCTTTGGTCATCATGGGCAGTTACACCTATTTCGGAAAATACCATGTTGAGCTGGATTTTGTAACACATATCCCCGCGATTCTGGTCTGCGGGGTTGTCGGTGGATTGTTTGGAGGGGTTTTCAGCCTTTTGGCGCAGAAAACACCAGATGGGTTGCCGGAAAGGCTGAGACGGATACTGACACACCATCCGATGGCTTTTGCAGCAGTATGTGGACTGCTTATGGCTTGCCTGAGCCTGGCGACAGACGGCTTGGTCAATGGCACAGGCTATGTCCCGACAAAAATGGCTTTGGAGAACGATGCCGCGACACATGTCTGGTTCTATGGACCTGCAAAATTTGCCGGGACATTGCTTTCCGCATTATGCGGGCTTCCTGGCGGGCTGTTTGCGCCGACCTTGGCTGTTGGTGGTGGTCTTGGGGATATGGTTTCCCATGTCTTGCCAGACATTGCTCCACATCGTGCATTGATTATCCTGGTGATGGTGGCATATCTTTCAGGCCTGACACAGTCCCCGTTGACGGCTTTTGTGATTTCGGTGGAAATCACAGGCAGTTATGAGCTGCTGATGCCGATGATTGCCGTCTCACTGATTGCGAATTTTGTCTCAAAGGTGGTATGTCCAGCATCGTTCTACCATAAATTGGCTTTGAGGTTTGAGAAACCTGCTGTAACCGGGAAGGAAAAGGAAAACCGGAAAGACGGGAAAGCAATGGATGCCGGGAAACCTTTGACCGGTGCCAGCCATCCGGAAGGAATGCCTGCCGGCAATACAGATACAGGCAGGGACAATCCAGTACAGCGGCAAGAAGAGCCGGTCAAAGATACAGGACAGGCAGGTAGGTCACCTCCGGATTAGGTTTGTAAAGCCTGAGATTTTTTGAACTATTGTATTGCTTTGATGGACAGGGTTTAAGGGTGCTTTGGTAAAGAAGGGAAAAGAAAAAGTCCGTGATAGTGGAATCACGGACTTTCTGTTGGATGTGGAACAGTAAGTTTATTTCTGCCGGCACGCACTGCATCGGCCATAGAGGGCAAGATTATGGTCAACGAGCTCATAGTTCATCCGTGCTGCGACTTCCTGCTGGTGGCGTTCAATGTCCGCATCCTGGAATTCTTCGACACGGCCACAGCTGATGCAGACAATATGGTCGTGGTGGGTGCCTTCATTAAGTTCATAGACAGCTTTACCTGTCTCAAAATAATTCCGTGATAATATGCCCGCCTGTTCGAATTGAGTGAGGACACGGTAAACAGTGGCAAGTCCGATATCCTGGTTTTCTGCCAGTAGCCGACGATAGACATCTTCCGCACTGAGATGGCTTGAAGCGTTTTTCTGGAAAATATCGAGGATTTTCAAGCGTGGCAGGGTTGCTTTCAATCCGGTTGCTTTCAGGTCACTGGGTTTGGCACTCATTATTTTGAAGAGCCTTTCTGTTTCAAAATTGGTTCTTTACGGTTATCTGCTTTATCATATAGCTTTTGCAGAATCTGCTCAATAAATTACTGTTAAGGTTCATTTTCGACATGCGTGAAAAACGAGATAGTCTGTGGCGTTTTATCCGGACGTCCCTGCTGTTGGTTTCAGCAGCAGCGGCGCTGTTTGGGTGCGCGTCGAAGAATCCTCTGATTGATGAGGATACGCCGGTCGATGATGACAGGACAGTGATTGCGGCGATTGAGGCAGATGAACAGAAACTGCGTGAAGAACAGGCGTTGAAAGAACGTCAGGAGAAAGAACGCATTCTGGCAGAATCCCACAGGCGTGCAGAAGAACAGATACAGGCTGTAAAAAAGCCTATAGAGGAGCGGACATTGCCAGCAGAGCAGGCGGTTTCAGGAAAACAGTCTTCGGAAACCATTGCCAGGGATGTCACAGAAAAAGTAGTCCAGCCTGTTGTTCCTGTGCCTGCTCCTGCAGAAACAGGGCGCACTGAATCCATTGTGAAGCCTGTTGAGCCAGAACGGATCAATACCGAGATTCCAGAAGTGAAAGAAGTGAGTGTTTCTGGGCAGGAAGAAAGGCGGCCGCTGGAAATTGTCCCTGAATTCCACGCACCGGAACGCCGGTCAATCACTTACAGTGCCTATGGCAATGCCGACCGGGGTGAGAAAGAGGAAGTCCTGCTGAATTCACCGCCAAGACCTGTCAAGAAATGGATGATTTTCTTTACGCCTTACCGGGTGAACCAGCAGCAGGGCAACTTTATCTCTGCAGAAATGCTGAACCGCCTGCAGCCGGGAATGACGAAAGAACAGGTGCGTTTCGCCTTGGGAACACCTCTGTTGATGGATATGTTCCATGCGAACCGTTGGGATTACCCGTTCCGTCTGCTGAAGAAGAATGGTGCACTGACGACTTACCGTGTTGCGGTTTTCTTCAATCAAGATGGTGTTGTCGAAAGTGTGAAGCATGATACTTTGCCAGAAGAGATTGAATATCTCAATCAGATTACCTCTGATGATGAGTCCATGGATAAACCAAAGAAAGATGGACTGGCTTCAACAGACCATCATATGACAGGGGATTTCCAGCCAGGACATTCTCCAACACCGCTTGAGGCAGGGGCCGCTGGAACACCGACACCAGAAGAACTTGAACGACAGTTGCCATCAATCGCGCCAGTCAGGACGACAGGCGGAGAGCCAGATGTCCATAGACCGGATTATGTCCCAGGACGGGTTTCCAAGACTGGTAAACCTTCCCGTCCGTTACCAGGTGTGAAACCTATTGCCCGACAGACAACATGGACGCCTAAGGATATATCTATTGCTGTGCCAGAAATCAAAGGGGAAGACGGTGCAGAACAGGTTGTGGATTATCAGAGCCTGCCTTCTTACCGTACTGGAACATATGGTGGCGGTCAGCTTGGTTCCCTGCGTCCTATCAGCGCATTCAGGCCTTCAATGGTACAGGAACCTATTGAGGGTGCTGTTTCTGAAGAGAAACGTTCTGAATGGATGGCGAACCGTGATGCGATGCTGCGGGCATTGCATGCTTATGATGATGTGGAAGAGGGAGAAGGTGTCAAGAACCTGACCTATGACAGTATCAAGAAGTTTGAATCCATCAGTATTCCAAGACGTACTGACAAGATGGTTCCAGAATCACCAAACCTTAAACAGATTGGGAATATCCAATAATGAGTAAAACAAACATGCTAGTTTTTAATCATCTTTAATCATACGAAAAGCCTTGTAAATCAAGGCTTTTTTAGTCTATACCGTTTTGGAGAGTATTGCAACATTAGGGTATAAAGAGTATAAAAGATGGTATAGAAGCAGAAAGCGAAAAATTTTTTATACTCTAAACAGGGGCATATACGCTTATGGCAACCACGGCAACAGACAAAAGGCAGGTGATTCCCTTAACAGACAGGGCAATCCGTAACCTGAAACCATCCACCAAACCTGTTACATCCTTTGACGGTCAAGGGTTGTATCTTGAAGTGTCACCGAAAGGGAAAAAGGTTTTCAGGTTTAAAGCGAAGCTGGCGGACGGCAAACCTATCCTGATGACGTTGGGGGAATACCCTGCTGTTACATTGGCAGAGGCAAGGCAGAAGCGTCAGGAACTGCGGAAACAGATTGCAAAAGGTCTTGACCCCCGCCGGGTTGCCAAGGAAAAGGAGCTAGCAGAACGGTTGCGGACAGAATCCACTTTAGAGAATGTAACCGCTGAATGGTTGCGAGCTAGAACAGGCAAGGTTGTCCCGGCGACTTTGGAAAATACTGGACGGCTTTTTAAACTGCATATTTTCCCGGTTCTCGGTTTAATCCCTGTTGCTGACATTACGGCAAGGGATGTTTTAAATCTGCTGCTGTCAATCGAAAAGAAAAGCGCAAATTTAGCAAGGCACGTAAAAAGCAATCTTGCTCGGGTATTCAGCTATGCCATATCTCTGGGCATGACCGATAGAAACCCTGCTTCTGAGCTTATAACACGCGACATCCTGAAAAGACACGTTACAACACATCAAAAGACAATAAGGCTTGAAGAATTGCCATCTTTGCTAAAAGCATTGGAGAACGATACAGCAGGCTTGCAGGTTAAATCCGCCATAAGGTTGCTGATGATGCTGTTCATGCGTAGGGGAGAACTGATAAACGCTGAATGGTCACATATCGACCTGAAAGCCGGGTTATGGAAAATTCCTGCTGACAACACAAAGAAACGCAGGGAACAGGTCTATCCGTTGCCACGTCAGGCAATCGCTGTTCTGACAGAGTTGCACAGACTTACAGGGCGTTGCCGTTATGTATTCAGCACTTGGGCAAGGGGAAAGGATGCTCCGTTGGGTGTTACGACACTCATGCAGCCGATTATCAGATGCGGATATTTCGGAAAGATGACCGTCCATGGATTCAGGGCTTTGGCTACTTCATGGCTGGATGAACAGGGTTATAGCCGTCAGGCGATTGAACGGCAGTTGTCGCATCTTGAAAAGGGACAGACCAATCAGGCATACCACCGGGCGGATTACATGGAAGAAAGGCGGGAAATGTTGCAGGCGTGGGCAGACTATCTGGACAGCATCAAGGAACAGGAAATCCCGCAGGCGGGCGACAAGGCCGCATAGAGGGCAGGTTAAGACAGGGGCTATCTGGACGCAGAGAAAGCAGGAAACGCCTATCCTGTTGCCCCTGTCCCAATCATAGGCGGGAATGATGAAAGGCACATCATGGAACAGTTGTTTTATACCTTGTCCGGTTTTTCGGAGAAGTCTGGCATAAACATAGACAACCTTCTGATAATGGGCAGAATGGGGCAGATTGCTTTCTGCATTGATATAGACCCATACAACGGAGACTGGCAAAAAGGGACTATTTCCATTGATGACGAAGAATTTAATTCTTTACCAAATGAACCAGAAGAAACAATACCGGAGAATGTATTAGATGCTCTTTTTCCGAACTTGAAAGAGGCGGCAGAAGAATTTGAAAAACTGTTAAAAGAGCGTCAAGAAAAAAATCAGCCTATATATGAAAGGATTGCGCCACAGACGAAACGGCTTTTATTGCCAACATCGATTACAACAATATCTGGCAAGTGGTATATCAAAAATCTAAAGACGGATGAAACAAAAAGAGAGGATGTACGCCCAAAGTTACACAACCCCAACGGATATGGTTGTTATAAATTGACCGGGCTTTATCAAATTCCAAATCGTTGCATTAACCGCAAGAAAAAGACCTATGCAACCAATGTTATCTTTCCATATGGACGCACAGACTTGGGCATAGAACTAGAAAACATCGAAAATCCAAAAGCACTGTTCCCTGTATTGTCTGGAAGCCTTGATGAGCTTGTCATACCAGCAGAAGAACTTGAAAAGCTGATGGTAGACAGCCTCGCCCCTCAAAACCGCCGGGGTCTGCAACAAATAAAGCTTGTTGCGTACAAAGAATACAGCGAATTGGTTAAGGAATTCTTCGATTTAGGCCATCATAAAATACCGGGCGAAAGAACAATATTCCAAAACTATGCCATGAAAAAATGTGACATTTCTAAAAGGACTGAGGAAAGGTATTACGCAAAAGCAAAAAAAGACTTTCGGATATCTTAACAACCACATCCGCCATGGCGGAACATGGCGTGGCGTGGCGGTTACTGAATAAAAAACGTGTCATAACATACATAGCCATTACAGCGTAGGACTGTGGATTACACAGGGAAACCGCTGAAACATTTTTCAACTTGAATAAGGGAGAAATGCTGTGGCTACCATCCTCAAACTAAACACAGAAAGCCGTAAGAGTTTCGACAACGGAAACCGTCTCTTAAGGGAGCCAGAAGTACGGCATATCACTGGCAAAAGTCATTTTTCAATCTGGACTGACCCGGACTTTCCGAAGCCTATCAAGATTGGCAAGCGTGCTGTTGCATGGCTTCAATCTGACCTTGATGATTGGTTGAATCGTCAGGCTGAAAAATCCGCTGCTATCGCATAAGAGGGCTGTCATGGAAAAACTCAATGACGGCATCAATGCCACAAAAGAAAATGCCCCCGCTGTCGTTTCCGAGCAAGCAAGGGCGAAAGATACCGATGCCAATTCTACCAGAAAACGCAGTGCCTTTACCGCTGATGAAGCTGTAATTCAGGCTTTCAAGCGGGGCGAATGGTTGACTGATTGGGAAGCCCATCAAAAACATGGCTGCACCCGTTTCCGCACCTTGATGAGCGAGTTACGACAGAGGGGCTGGCTTTTCTATGATGAATGGGTAGAGGGCGAGAACCGTTACAAAAATCCAGCAAGATGGAAGCGGTACAAACTCTTAAAGGCTGGGGCTTGATGTGGGCATTGATTCCACAGAAGCAAGGCGGAAAAGGAAAGGGAAATACAACTTCCCTTTCTCGCCGCTGTCTAAAGACTTGCAAAAAGCCCCGGCTTTCTGGGGATTAACTCCTACTTCCAGAAAATTGTATGAATACTTGCTTATGTCATACAGAAGTGGCAACAACGGAAAATTGATTGCACCGTTTTCCGTGTTACATGACCTTGGAATTGTGGGCAGTGAATTGTCACTTTCCAAGGGCTTGAAAGAATTGCGGGATAAGGGATTTATCCGCCTGATTGCTGTAGGAGCAAAGAAACAGCATCTGGCAAACAGGTATGCAATCATCAATCCAGATTTGCCCATAGACTGGAATCCGAAGGATTTTCCAGAAGTCGGATACTACAAGCCCCCTTGATTTTCTAACGGGAAAAATTTTTAAACGGCTACAGTTTCTGTAGCTCGTAACTCCTACAGTTTCTGTAGTTACAAATTTTTCTAACTACAGTTTCTGTAGTTAAAACCCATGATTTATAACAGTTTTGGGATATTTCTAACTACAGTTTCTGTAGGAGTTTATAGACTATGCCATATGTATATTGTTTTTTTATGGGGTATTTGTCTTGCAGATTGCGGGCGGGCTTTTTTGAAAGACTTGAATCATGGAACTTACAACAGAAAAGGTAACGAGGGCTTTTGAAGCATTTATGGACTTTGGCACAGAAAAGGCTGTTGCCACGGCTGTTTCTGATGGCATTGAGGAACAAACGGCTAGGGCTTTGGTTGTTGGCTTTGATTTTGGTATGGACGGGAATGCAGAAGCGTACCGGGCGGGCTATGAATCAAGCCATGACGGAAAACAAAGCAAGTCTGAGGAACTGGAAAAACTGCGGGCGGTCATAAGTACAGACGCATGGGGCAAGGTATCCGGGCTTGTCTCTTTCAAGCTGAAACGGGCAAGGATACTGCTGGAAGAAACGAGGCATTTTGCAGAAACAGCCGGGGCGGATGCCGTTGCCGTTGACGCATTTATTTCAGGCTATATGCAAAGATAACTGCAAGGATTGAAAATGAACGAAAGCAACCTTACACCTGTTCGAACCGAGAACGAAGCGAGAAAGAAGGGAAAAGCCGGGGGCATTGCGTCAGGTGAAGCGAGACGCAGAAAAAAAGATTTGAGGGAATGCCTGATGGCGGTTCTGGACGGCAAGGATTCCGAAGGATTGACCGGGGCAGAAAGATTGGCAGCTACCCTTGTCAAATCCGCATTGGATGGCAATGTCAGGGCTTTTGCCGAAATCCGGGATACAGTATATGGCAGGCCAGTCAGCACCATTGAGATGACCGGGAAGGATGAAACACCCATACAGCCGCCTGTAATCAACGTTCATTTCATAGAAGCAGATGGCAGACAATGACCATCATTGCTAACAAGGAAAAAACAATGGCTTTTGAAAAAGGGAAATCAGGCAATCCGTCTGGCAGACCGAGACAGACAGCAGAGGAACTTGACCTTGTAAAGGCTTGCCGGGAAAAGACACCAAAGGCACTGGAAAAGCTGGAAGCGTTGCTAGATTCCTGTAATGAGAATGTAGCACTGCGGGCGGCGGCTATCATCATAGAGCGGGCATACGGCAAGCCACGTCAGGAAATCGACATGATAACGAATCAGCCTATAGAGCCGCCTGTATTCAATATCGTTTCCTTTGCGGATAATAAAGAAAGCGAAACGCCTTTACAGGATTGATGGACGTTTCATAAGAGAAAAATAGGCTGTTGCCCTTTCTCTCCGACATTTTTCTACCCATAGTTTTAATCAGTGACAAACTGGGTTCTGAATTTTGGCAAATGGTCTTTACGGGCATTGGCGAAGGACAAGTAACAGCGCAAATCATCATTGACTTCTTGCACCGCCTCAATGAAAGCGGGCAGGTCTATGCCGTTGGTTTGAAGCTGTAAGAGGGCATGTTCTAGAGCGGCTCCAATTTCGTTGAGGTCATAAGTCTTTTCGATAGTATCTCTGTCTTCTTCTCGCATTTTGTTTTCCTTTCATTTCTCATACTGCCTAGCCAAGGCGGGGGCTTTCTGTTCCTGTTGCGGGTTTGGTACAATTATCATTTATGGTTTTTTGCCGTTTTATACTGCTTCAATGTCCTAGCAATGAAAAAAGAGTATAAAAATGGGTATAAAGAAAAAATTTTTCACCTAGTTTTAGGTGTTTCTTTATGATTAGATGATTGTTTTCATTTGCATTTTGAAAATCAATCAAACTTGAATGTTCAATTATGAGTAATATGAAAATTGCTGTTGCCGGTGCAAATGGCCGGATGGGGCATATGTTGATTGAGGCTGTCCTCAATGCAGAAGATGCGGATCTTGTTGGTGCACTGGATATCCCAGGTTCCCCTGCTATCGGTAAGGATGCAGGTATGTTCTTGGGACAGCAGACAGGGGTACCGGTTGAATCCGATATGGAGAAAGCTTTCGCCAATGCGGATTATGTGATTGATTTCACCCGTCCTGCCGGTACATTGGAACATCTGGCATGGTGTGCCGCGCATAACGTGAAGATGGTGATTGGCACAACCGGGTTTGATGATGCAGGCAAACAGGCGATTGCTGAAGCAGCCGGGAAAATTCCGGTTGTCTTTGCACCGAATATGAGTGTCGGTGTGAATGTTACGATGAAACTGCTGGCTGTTGCTGCCAAGCATTTTGCTAAAGGTTACGATATCGAAATCATTGAGGCACATCACCGTCACAAGATGGACGCACCGTCAGGGACAGCCCTGAGGATGGGTGAAGTCATCGCAGAAGCGGTTGGACGTGACCTGAAGGAATGCGGTGTGTTTGCCCGCCAAGGGATTACCGGTGAACGCAACCCTTCTTCAATCGGCTTTTCGACAATCCGGGGCGGCGATATTGTGGGTGACCATACGGTATTGTTTGCCGGGACAGGGGAGCGGATTGAGATTTCCCATAAATCGGCAAGCCGTGCGTCTTATGCGCAGGGGAGCCTGATTGGTTGCCGTTTCCTTGCCGGCAAGGCAGCTGGTCTCTATGACATGCAGGATGTCTTGGGATTGAAATGACCTCTACGGCCTGGCAATGGATGGCAGGCGGAATATATGTGGACATCATCCTGAATCGATAGGTTTTCCACTGATGCCCTGTGGGCTGATGGATGTTTTTTATCAATACAGTAATCATGCAAGACAGATACAATTACGCTGAAGTTGAAAAAGCGGTCCAGTCTGAATGGGAAAAAGGACAGGTATATAAAGCGGTTGAAAACGACCCACGTTTCCCAAAGGGGAAATTCTATGCCTGTTCCATGCTGCCTTATCCATCCGGTAGACTGCATATGGGACATGTCCGTAACTACACCATCAACGATGTCCTCTACCGTTATATGCGGATGAACGGTTACAACGTGCTGATGCCGATGGGATGGGATGCGTTCGGTATGCCTGCGGAAAATGCAGCAATGGCACACGGTATTCCGCCTGCTGAATGGACCTATTCCAACATTGCCCACATGAAAGGGCAGATGGCTTCGATGGGATTGGCGATTGACTGGTCACGTGAGATGGCGGCGTGCCGCCCAGAGTATTATCGGTGGAACCAATGGATGTTCCTGAAGATGCTGGAGAAGGGCATCATCTATCAGAAGACCGGTACAGTGAACTGGGATCCTGTCGATCAGACAGTGTTGGCTAATGAACAGGTGATTGATGGCAGGGGCTGGCGTTCCGGCGCATTGATTGAGAAACGTGAAATCCCGATGTATTACATCCGCATCACACAGTATGCGGAGGAACTGCTGGATTTCATCACCAACAAGATGCCTGGTTGGCCTGAACGTGTCCGGACCATGCAGATCAACTGGATTGGTCGTTCAGAAGGGGTCCGTTTTGCATTTGAGCATGATATCAGGGACAGTCAGGGGAAACTGATTGGTGATGGTAAGTTATGGGTGTTTACAACCCGTGCAGACACCATCATGGGGGTTACGTTCTGTGCAGTTGCACCGGAACATGACCTTGCACGCTTTGCAGCAGAAGGCAGACCGGAACTGGCGGCGTTCATTGAGGAATGCCGTCAGGGCAGTGTCATTGAAGCCGATATGGCGACAATGGAAAAGAAAGGGATGCCGACAGGGCTTTTTGTCACACATCCATTGACCGGTGAGAAGGTTGAGGTCTGGATTGGCAACTATGTGCTGATGAGCTATGGCGATGGTGCTGTGATGGGGGTCCCAGCGCATGACGAACGTGATTTTGCGTTTGCATTGCGGTTTGGCTTGCCGATAAAACAGGTTATCAGTGTTGCCGGCAAGTCATTCTCAGACAGGGAATGGCAGGATTGGTATGCAGACAAGGAAAATGGTCAATGTGTCAATTCGGGGATTCTGGATGGCCTGAAGCATCAGGCCGCGGTGGATGCGGTTGCTGAAGCGCTGTCAGCCAAAGGTCTTGGCGGGAAACAGGTGACTTTCCGTCTGCGTGACTGGGGGATTTCCCGGCAGCGTTACTGGGGGACACCGATTCCAATCATCCATTGTCCAGATTGCGGTGCAGTCCCCGTTCCTGAAAAGGACCTGCCCGTCATCCTGCCTGAGGATTGTATTCCGGATGGGACAGGCAATCCTTTGCGTAAGTCAACAGGTTTCTTGAATACAACCTGCCCACGCTGTGGCAAGCCAGCTAAGCGTGAGACCGATACGATGGATACCTTTGTTGATTCCTGCTGGTATTTCATGCGTTATTGTTCACCAGGTTCCGACAAGGCGATGGTGGATGAACGTGTCGATTATTGGATGCCGATGGACCAATACATCGGTGGCATCGAACATGCTGTCATGCATCTGTTGTATGCACGTTTCTGGACAAAAGTGATGCGTGACCTTGGTATGGTCAGGTTTGATGAACCTGTGAAGAACCTGCTGACCCAGGGAATGGTGCTGAATGAAACCTATTTCCGGGAAGATGCTTCTGGCAAGAAGAGCTGGTTCAATCCCGAAGAAATTGACCTGCAGCTTGATGAGAAAGGACGTCCTGTCTCTGCCGCCCTGAAAGCTGATGGTGCACCGGTTGTCATTGGTGGCATTGAGAAGATGTCGAAATCTAAGAATAATGGTGTCGATCCGCAGGCGCAGATAAGTCAGTATGGTGCGGATACTGCACGCTTGTTCACCATGTTTGCAGCACCACCGGAACAGACGTTGGAATGGTCGGGATCCGGTGTGGAGGGGGCAAGCCGTTTCCTGCGCCGGGTATGGGCATTTGCCTACAGGAACCAGGATGCTGTCCGTAGTGCATCGCATGAGATTCCTGCCAATCTGAATGATGACCTGAAGGCGCTCCGCCGTGAAATCCACCAGGTCCTTCAACAGGCAAACCAAGACTATGCCCGTATGCAGTACAACACCGTGGTTTCCGCTGGCATGAAAATGTTGAATACTCTGGAAGCCGCCAAACTGGATGGTTCTGCTGAATCCAATGCTGTGCTGTGGGAAACCCTGTCGGTTTTCCTCAGGGTGCTTTACCCGGTTGTTCCGCATGTCACTTATGCGCTGTGGCGTGAGCTGGGTTATGATACTGGCATTGGCAATCTGCTGGATGCGTCTTGGCCCCAGGTTGATGCAGCTGCATTGGAACAGAGTGAAATTTCCCTGGTTGTACAGGTCAACGGTAAACTCCGTGGGAAAATCAGTGTTCCAAAAGGTTCAGACAAGGCCTTTATTGAAGCAGCTGCATTGGCAAACGAAAATGTTGCGAAATTCGTTGCTGATACACCAAAACGCGTGATTGTCGTGCCGAACAAATTGGTCAATATTGTGGTCTGACAGGGGACTTGCTTATGGGAATCACACACAGTCCTTATCTCCGTTCCATTACACGTTGGCTGGTGGTCATCGGGCTTGCTTTCATGCTGGCAGCGTGTGGATTCCATCTGCGGGGCGATTTCACATTTGCATTCAAATCGATGTATATGAATTTCCCATCAGGTTCTCCGATGTCCCGTCTGATTAAACGGTTGAACCGCGGTATGCAGATGACGAAAATTGTGGATAATCCCAAGGAAGCAGAAGTCATCCTTACAATTTCCCAAGAACGAGAAAAACAGAAAACCCTATCTTATGACAATCATGGGGATGCGCGTGAATACGCCCTGTTTTATCGGGTGACATATTCTCTCCGGACACAGAAAGGTAAGGAACTGGTTGCACCAACAACCATCACCCTGCGTCGGACAATGACCTATGATGATTCAGAAGACTTGGCGAAAGAACGCGAAAAACGGATGCTGTATGCCGATATGCAGCAGGATATCGCCCAGCAAATCCTGCGCCGTTTGAGCAAGGTTACTTTGGATCCGGAAGATATCTTGCCTGAAGATAAGCAAGCTGATGATGGGATGATCCAGAACCAGAATGCGGAGATGCCCGGGGGCATATTCCAGATTGAACCGGAAGGTCAATGACAGTCCAACGCTGATGGCGTGCTGATATGCTGCTCCGATATGAAGCCCTTGAAACACACCTGAAAGGGGAACTGGCGCCATTGTATGTGCTGACAGGTGATGAATACCTGTTGGTGCAGGAAGCAGTTGACATGGTCCGTACTGCTGTACATGAGCGGGGATTTACTGAGCGCCAGGTCTTTACGGTTGAACGGGGTTTCAAATGGGAAGAACTGTATGTCGCAGACAATGCACTGTCCCTGTTCGGTGACCGTAAATTGATTGAATTGCGGATTCCATCCGGTAAGCCTGGCAAAGAAGGGGCGCAGGCCATCCAGCAGTATGTGTCAGGTCTGTCTCCAGATAATGTCACCTTGATCACACTCCCCCAGCTTGATTGGAATACCCGGAAATCATCATGGGTTTCAGCATTGCAGAAACGTGCAGTCTATGTTGAAGTGAATCCAGTGGATGTTGCCCAGTTGGGTGGATGGATTGCTTCCCGTCTACGGCGGCAGCATCAGCAGGCAGACCGGGCGGCAATCCAATTTCTGGTTGAACGGGTTGAGGGCAACCTGCTGGCAGCCTGGCAGGAGATCCAGAAATTGGCTCTTCTTTATCCAGAAGGGACATTGACAGAAGAGCAGGTGCGGAATGCGGTGCTTGATGTTGCCCGCTATGATGTTTTCCAAGTCAGTGAGGCGATGCTTGGGCGTGATACGGCACGTTTTATCCGTATGATGGATGGACTCAAGGGTGAAGGTACGCCCTTGCCCCTGCTGCTTTGGGTGTTTGTTGATGAAATCCGGATGCTGCTCCGCTGCCGTCAGGCATTGGATACGGGCATGAGACCGTCAGAGGTCGCCCGTGCCAACCGTCTCCGGGGAGCCCGTGAGCGTCTGGTGATGAATGCCCTGCGTCACTTGGATGAGGAAAAACTGGTGGGGGCATTGCAGCAGGTTTCGGATATCGACCGTCTGGTGAAAGGGCTTGATTCAAAACAGGGATTCAGTGATGCTTGGGAAGCCTTGACCCGGATAGGCATTGCTTTTTCCCGTATCTGAGGGATATTGGAGGGGATGGTCGATTGTCCCCTTTGTTTGATAAGACAGGAAAACCATGGAAATCAAGAGTTATATGACCCGTATCGGGAAGCAGGCGCGTGAAGCGGCAGGTGTCATGGCAAAGGCTGATACAGCGGTAAAGAATCAGGCGTTGCTGTTTATTGCGGAAGCTGTCCGCCGGGAAGAGGCGCTGCTGCATGAGGCCAATCAGAAAGACCTGAAGGCGGCACGGGAAAAGGGGCTTGAGGCAGCGTTGCTTGACCGTCTGGCGCTGTCTGGCAAGGCGATTGAAACCATGGCTGTCGGGCTTGAGCAGATTGCGGCTTTGACGGATCCAATCGGTGCCGTCTCCAACCTGCGGTTGCAGCCTTCGGGTATCCAGGTAGGACAGATGCGGGTGCCTTTAGGGGTTATCGGCATTATCTATGAAGCCCGTCCGAATGTGACTGTTGATGCAGCGGGGCTGTGCATCAAGAGCGGCAATGCGGCAATCCTGCGGGGAGGCTCGGAAGCAATCTGCTGTAATCGGGTGCTTGCAGGGCTGGTCAAGGAAGGACTGCGGAAAGCCGGTCTACCAGAAAGCGCTGTCCAGGTTGTAGAGACAACAGACCGTGCTGCGGTGGGTGAACTCATCACCATGACGGAATATGTTGACATCATTGTCCCCCGTGGTGGCAAAGGACTGATTGAACGCCTGATGCGTGAATCGCGCATTCCAATGATCAAACACCTGGATGGTATCTGCCACGTCTATATCGATGATGAAGCCGATCCCAAGAAGGTGCTGGATATCTGTTTCAATGCAAAATGCCAGCGTTATGGGACATGCAATACCATGGAAACCCTGCTGGTGGCGGATGATGTGGCGGACATCATCCTGCCGGAACTGGCAAAGCGTTACGAAACTGAAAAGGTCGAGCTGCGTTGCGATGACAGGTCTTATGGCATCCTGAAAGGTTATCCATATCTGGCAAAGGCAGTCGAAGAAGACTGGTCAACCGAATATCTGGCACCTGTCCTGTCTATCCGTGTTGTGGAGGGGGTTGCGGAGGCCATTGCCCATATCAACCATTATTCCTCCAAGCATACAGATGCAATCATCAGTGAAAATTACAGCAAATCCCTGAAGTTCCTCCGTGAAGTCGATTCCTCTTCGGTCATGGTGAATGCTTCCACCCGTTTTGCGGACGGTTTTGAATATGGGCTTGGGGCAGAAATCGGTATTTCAAATGACAAACTGCATGCCAGGGGACCTGTAGGATTGGAAGGATTGACCTCCCTGAAATACGTGGTGTTCGGTCATGGTGAAATCCGCAGGTGATTATTGATTTTCAAAGGAGCAGCCTATGACGGCGGCATATTCTTTTTTCTGTCCATGTCCCAGGGGGCTTGAAGAAGTCCTGTCGCAGGAATTACAGGAAATCGCCACAAAAAGTGTGACGTTGAATGTCCATAGGGCAGTGCCGGGAGGTGTGCACTGTTCAGGAAGCCTTGAAGATGGCTGGTTGCTGAACCTGCATACCCGTATTGCCTCGCGCGTCCTGCTCCGGTTTGCCCAGTCAAGTTACCGGAGCGAAGACGACATTTATAAGCTGGCAGTCAAACAGCCGTGGGAACAGTGGTTTGGCGTGGACAGTACCATCCGTATTGATATTGCCGCCATCAAGTCTCCGCTTAAAAGCCTCAACTTTGCCACATTACGGGTCAAAGATGCGATTGTTGACCGTTTCCGTGCCCGTCTGCATGAACGTCCAACAGTCGATACCCGCAATCCAGACATCCGCGTCTCAGCATTCCTTGATGCCCATAATGTCACTTTGTACCTGGACACTTCCGGGGAAGCGTTGTTCAAACGGGGTTGGCGTACCGAAATCGGTGAAGCACCGCTGCGTGAGAACCTTGCAGCAGGTCTGATCCGGATGTCAGGTTGGAAGCCTGGCATGCCATTGTTTGACCCAATGTGTGGGTCGGGGACAATCCTGATTGAAGCCGCCCAGATGATGGCGGGGATTCCGCCGGGCATCAACCGTCATTTTGCATTTGAACGGATGCAGGGATTCGACAGGGAATGGTGGCAGTCGATGAAAGAGCAGGCGAAGCGCAAAGCTGTGACAGGACCGGCAATGCTGTTTGGCAGTGATATTTCGACAGCAATGCTGGCGAAGGCACAGAAGAATATCGCTAATGCCGGGATTCCTTTCAACATTCCACTCCAGCAGATTGAAGCCCAGGAAATCAGGGTTCCTGTGGACCGTCCAGGAATCATCCTGACCAATCCCCCTTATGGTGAGCGTATTACTGTCAGGGGAAACCGGCGTCTGGAAAAAGATGACCGGGCATCCTATTTCTACCAGCTGTTCAGCACAACGCTAAAACAGCGTTTTGCCGGATGGTCGGTCTATCTGTTTACAGCAGACCTTTCTGTGCCAAAGATGATGCGGTTGAAGGAATCCCAGCGCACACCGCTGTTCAATGGTGCCATTGAATGCCGGCTGTTCCGTTTTGATATGGTGTCGGGTTCCAACCGGGCTGAAAAAGCGCCACGGGTTTTCAGGCGTGAACCTGCGCAGGATTCCCCATAAAGCTGTGCGTCCGGTCAAGACACTGCTGATTGACAATTATGATTCATTCACCTGCAATCTTTATCACCTGATTGCAGAGGTCAATGGCATGCCTCCTGTCCTTATCCATAACGATGAGCCGGGATGGGCACCAGAACAGTTCAGTCAGTTCGATAATATTGTCCTTTCTCCCGGTCCTGGCAGACCAGACAGGGAGGATGATTTTGGGTTATGCGCCAGTGCCATAAAACAGGGGATTGTTCCTGTACTGGGGATCTGTCTTGGGCATCAGGGAATCTGCCATTCCCATGGTGGCCAGACAGTTTTTGCCAAAGAAGCCCGGCATGGCCGTCTTTCCCAGGTATTTCATGATGGTAAGGGGCTGTTCAAGGACATCCCGGTGCCTTTTGAGGCTGTCCGTTATCACTCGCTGATGGTGGAAGGTTTGCCAGATGCAATCGAGGTGGTAGCCAGGTCGGATGATGGTGCGGTTATGGGCGTCCGCCATAAAATCCTTCCGCAATGGGGCGTACAGTTCCATCCTGAATCCATCTGTACGGGATATGGCAGGCAGCTGTTCGTCAATTTCCGTCAGTTGACTGAATCATGGTGGCGGGACAGGCGCCCTCTCCGGTCAGATGTTTTTTCCCAGACTGTGCCAGTCATGCCGCAAGACAACAGCCCGGTGCAACAGGGTGCTTCTTGGAAACTGCTGTATCGGCGGATTCTTGGCAAAGGGATTCCTTGGGATACAGAACAGCTTTTCAATGACCTGTTCAGGAAAACAGGACCTGCTGTCTGGTTGGACAGCAACCGTATGGGGTATGGGACAGGCCGTTTTTCTTTCCTGGGGGCTCCTTCAGGTGCTTATGGACGTATTGCGGTTGCGGATGTATCAGAAGGGGCTGTTACCGTAAAAGGACAGGGTGGCAGGAAAGAAAAATATTGGAAGGACTGCCTGGATTGGCTGTCAGAAGATATCAGGCGCCATCCAGTTTCCGTGCCTGACCTGCCGTTTGAATTTGCATTGGGTTGGATGGGATATCTGGGCTATGAGCTGAAGGCGCAATGTGGTGCGGAGAATGCCTGCCAATCGCCTTATCCTGATGCAGGCCTGCTGTTCTGCGACAGGGGAATGGTCGTTGACCACCAGGAAAACACCCTGTATCTGCTGGCTTTGGTTCCAGATGAAGATGTTGGGGCTGCAGACAGATGGTTGACGCAGGCATTGCAGAGAGTAAAGGCATTGGCTGATGCCGGACTGTCTCATGAACCGTTGCCTGATCCGTTTCTCTTGGCTGGACCGTTGGTATTGCTGCATGACCGGGAAACCTATATCGCCAAAATCAAGACCTGTCAGGAATTGATCAGGCAAGGCGAGACCTATGAAGTCTGCCTGACCAATACAGTGCATGGCAAGGCAGATGCCGATCCGTGGACCGTTTACCGGATGTTGCGGCGGCGCAATCCCGCGCCTTACAGTGCGTTCATGCAGTTTGAGGGTATTTCCATCCTCAGCTGTTCCCCCGAACAGTTCCTGAAAATCACCCATTCAGGGACAGCTGTATCAAAACCGATCAAGGGTACCCGTCCCCGTTCGGCTGACGATGCCTTGGATGCCCGGATAAGGCAGGAACTGGCGGAGAATGAGAAAGAACGGGCGGAAAACCTGATGATTGTCGACCTGGTCCGTCATGACCTGGGATGGACGGCAGAGATTGGCAGTGTCAGGGTTCCGGAACTGTTTGCTGTGGAAAGTTATCAGACAGTACATCAGTTGGTCAGCACCATTACTTCAAAGATAAGGCAGGACAGTTCGCCGTGCCAATGCATCCGCTATGCGTTTCCAGGTGGCTCGATGACAGGGGCGCCCAAAAAACGGACAATGGAAATCCTGGATAGGCTTGAAGGCACTGCACGTGGGATTTATTCGGGTGCTTTGGGATATTTCTCGCTGTGCGGTGCGGTTGACCTGAGTATAGTCATCCGTACATTGGTGATGC
The DNA here is from genome assembly GCA_018384065.1 of Oxalobacter sp. GTDB lineage: Bacteria > Pseudomonadota > Gammaproteobacteria > Burkholderiales > Burkholderiaceae_D > Oxalobacter. Next base: position 22,448 of record JAHAYL010000002.1, on the reverse strand, counting down.
ATGAAGATGGCAGTTTCTCATTTGGTGTCGGTGGTGCCATCACCGCATTATCCGATCCTGATGAGGAATTTGAAGAAACACGGGTCAAGGCAAAGGCCTTTCTTGACCTGTTCAATACCGGTTTCCCGGATGCTTGAGGAGCTTGGAATGACAGGTTCAACAGAAACCGTTTACCAGTCTGACCTGACAGGACCATTGATGATTGCCGGCAATCCAGAAAACAGGCTGCTGGTTGCTGATTCATGGCTGGTCAGGGAAGGTCATGTGATTGCCCCGGAACTGCATCAGCAGCGTTTTTTCAATAGCTGCCATGTCCGCCATGGTATTGAACCAACGGTATTGCAGCCATTATGGCAGGAAGCGCTGGGTTTGGTTCCAGCAACAGGGGCATGGTTTCCCCGCATGGAATTGGCAGGGAATCCCCGGCAACCGGTTTTTCAATGCCGTATCCGCCCTGCGCCCCCTATCAGGGATTCGGTCAGGTTGATGCTATGCAGTACGGGAGATATCCGGAAAGCTCCCCGCCATAAAGGTCCAGATATCCCTTTGTTGAGCCGTTTCCGACAGCAGGTCCTGGCATCTGGCGCAGATGAGGGAGTGATGGCAACATCGAAGGGATTCCTTTTGGAAGGGTTGGCTTCCAGCATCCTCTGGTGGGAAAGACACCATGGACAGGATGTCCTTTGCACACCCCCAGATTCAAACCGTATCCTGCCGGGAACCATACGCCGTCTGATGCTGATGATTGCTGAAAAAGAACATATTTCGGTTGCTTTCCGGCTTGTCAGGCCCAAGCAGCTCGATGGCTGCGATGTCTGGGCAGTCAATGCATTGCATGGCATCCGTCCTGCCGTCATTTGGGAAAAAGCGCCTTTTGTCCCGATGGCGGATGCTTTATCCAGTGCCCGTCTTGCATGGTGGCGTCAGGCAATCGACAGGTATGCCGTCAGGTTGTGAGCGGCTCTGGGAGTTTCTTATCAGCACTGTCAGCAGGTAAAATAGCCCTGTTGCATTTAAAGGGGAGAGGACAGTGACTTTCATCGAAAAACTGACTGCCGCATGGCAGAAAAACAATTCATTGCTGTGTGTTGGTCTTGATCCAGCCATCAGCCGTTTTCCTGCCCATCTGCAAGGAAAGCCAGATGCCATCTATACCTTTTGCAAAGGCGTCGTAGATGCAACCGCAGACCTGGTCTGCGCTTTCAAACCACAGATTGCCTATTTCGCTGCGGAGAAAGCTGAAGACCAGCTGGAAGCAATCTGTACCTACATCCATGAACAGTATCCTGGCATTCCTGTCCTGCTGGATGGCAAGCGTGGTGATATCGGTGCAACGGCAAAACAGTATGCGCGTGAAGCTTTTGAACGGTTCAATGCCGATGCTGTGACGCTGAGCCCCTATATGGGATTTGATTCCATTGAACCTTATTTTGAATACCCTGACCGTGGGACCATCCTGCTGGTCAGGACTTCCAATCCTGGCGGCTCTGACCTGCAGGCACTGGATGTCTTGGTTAATGGCAAGACTGTTCCCCTGTACCAGCATGTTGCCCGTCTGGTTGCGCAGAAATGGAACAGCCATGGCCAGTGCGGCCTGGTGGTCGGCGCGACCTATCCTGCAGAGATTGCCGCTGTGCGTCAGATTGTCGGGAATATGCCCCTGTTGGTACCGGGTATCGGTGCCCAAGGGGGGGATATCCAGGCAACGGTGACCGCAGGCAAGACAGCGGATGGGACAGGCATGATGATCAATTCATCCCGTGCAATCCTCTATGCGGGGGAAAAAGAGGGGGAAAGCTATGCAGCCTTCTCCCGTGAAGCCGCAATCAGGACACGGGATGCCATCAACCAATACCGTTGATGCAGTGGCGTAATTCAAGGGCAGGCTGTTTTGATGGACAGTCAGTCTTCAGGAATTGCAGAATGGCTCAGTGCATTTGACAGCAGGCGTGAAGTGACATCCACGATATGGATGACTTTCTGGTAAGCCATCCGGGTCGGTCCTATCACGCCAAGTGTGCCGACAAACTGCCCATTGACCTTGTAGGGGGCTGTCACCACGCTGATGTCGGGGGATGGGACAAGCTGGGAGTCTCCGCCGATATAAATCTGGATGCCACTGGCACGGCTTGAGATGTCCAGAAGCCGCATCAGTTCCGTTTTCTGCTCAAACAGGGTGAAAAGCCGCCGCAGGGAGCTGATGTCATAAGTGAAGTCTTTCACGTTCAGCAGATTGTTTTCCCCTGCAATGACCACTTCCGAGGTGTTGTTGGACAATGTCTCATCACCGACCTCAATCGCTGTCTTCATCAGTTTGGACAGGTCAGAGTGGATTTCCCGGAGCTCGTTCTGCAGCTTTGCCCGGATTTCATTGAAACTCAGTCCTGTATAGTTGGCATTGATGTAATTGGCGGCCTCTGTCAGTTGCGAAGCCGTGTAATCCACATCGGTCAGCAGCAGGCGGTTCTGGACATCACCGTTCGGGGTGACAATCACGAGCAGGATGCGTTTTTCAGAAAGCCGCAGGAATTCAATCTGGGAGAAAGCAGATTCATGCTGAGGAGCCATGACAATCCCGGCGAACTGGGTCAGTGATGAAAGCATCTGTGCGGCATCAGAGATGGTTTTCTGCGGCTGCCCGATCTGGGAATGCAGTTTGAGCCCTGATGCCAACGGGGTGCTTTTGCCGGTTGGTGTTGCTGTCAGCAGGGTGTCTGCAAACATCCGGAACCCCCTGGGTGTTGGAATGCGTCCGGCTGATGTATGCGGACTGGCGACAAACCCCATCTCTTCAAGGTCTGCCATGATATTGCGGATGGTGGCAGGAGACAGGTCAAGGTTTGACAGTTTGGAAAGTGCCCGGGACCCCACAGGCTGGCCTTCAACGATGTACCGTTCAATCAATGTTTTCAGCAAAGCCTGTGCGCGGGGTTCGATTTTCATAGTTACAGGGGAGTTGCGTTTCACCGATAGGTTATTGTAAATCAATTTTCACAGGGCTTTTACCAATCAGGGGCAATCAATCTGTCTTCTGATGGTGCGGGATGCCGTGAAGGGATTGCTGCCTGTGGTTGGGAAGGCAGGGAACCGGTGGATTGCACAGTTATCTGTGGAGAATAGGTGTGAAAAGGGCATTTTTGGTGTAATCTGCAAACATTGACAGATTTGCTGGATTTGCCATGCCGACCACCAAGAAAATCTTTGCGCTTGTTGCCAGAGTTTATGCTCCGAACATCATCCAGTCTTTGGACAAGGTTGCTAATTTTCTGAAAGATGCCGGGCATGAGGTTGTCTATGAGGCGCAGACCGGTGCAAATGTGCCTTTCCAGGAAATCAAGACGATGAAACTGGAGGAAATCGGTGCAAAAGCTGCTGCGGCGATTGTGCTGGGTGGTGATGGCACGATGCTGGGCATCGCCCGTCAACTGGCACCCTACAGCGTGCCATTGATTGGCATCAACCATGGCCATCTGGGCTTTATCACTGATATCCCGCTGAACCGTATGCTGCTGGTGCTCGACAAGATGATCAAAGGCAGATACGTTTCTGAGCAGCGTTTTCTCATAGAAGGGACCATCACCCGTGAAGGTGAGGTCATCAGCAAGGCGGTGGCATTCAATGAGGTGGTGATTTCCCGTGGGGCTGGGGCTGGGATGATTGACCTGCGTGTGCATGTTGACGGGCATTTCATGTACCAGCAGCATTCCGATGGCATGATCATCTCCACACCGACCGGTTCTACAGCTTATTCCCTGTCCGCCGGAGGACCGATGCTCCATCCGAACCTGGGAGGGATTGTCCTGGTGTCTATTGCCCCGCATACACTTTCAAACCGTCCGATTGTCATTCCTGACACCAGTGAGATTGTGGTGGATGTCGTCAATGCCCGCCAGCCCAGTATCAGTTTTGATTCCCAGTCCTTTGCCAACCTGCAGAGCGGAGACCAGGTCACTGTCCGCCGGGCACCACATGTCGTGACATTCCTGCATCCGGTCGGCTGGAGCTATTACGATACCCTGCGTAACAAACTGCACTGGAATGAGGTTTCCAGGAAACTTGACTGACACTTTCCAAGATGGTGCTGTCAGGTTGCGGAATCAGGCTTTATTGAAAGGTGATGGAAGATGCTGCAAGCCCTGACTGTCCGGGATTTTGTCATCGTAGATACCCTTGCCCTTGACTTTACGTCGGGGTTTTCCGTCATGACTGGCGAGACTGGTGCCGGTAAATCCATCCTGATTGATGCCCTCCAGCTTGCATTGGGCGGCAGGGGGGATGCCGCGATGGTGCGCGAGGGTGCAAAAAGGGCGGATATCACCGCAGAATTTTCCCTGAATGGACCAGCGGCTGCATGGCTTTCCCTCAACGATATCGACAATGAGGAAGGAACGGTACTGCTCCGCCGGACGATTGATGCCGCATCAGGGCGTTCCCGGTGTTTTGTGAATGGTGTTTCTGTTACAGCCGTGCAGTTGCGTGCATTGGGGGCCTTGCTGGTGGACATCCACGGGCAGCACGCCCATCAACTGTTGATGAAGGCAGGCGAGCAGCGGATGCTGCTTGACCGCCATGCTGGGATAGCGCAGGAAGTGACCGAACTGGGGACGAGGTTCAGGGAGTGGCGGCAGCTCGAACAGAAAATCTCAGAAGCCAGGGAAAATGCAGAACGCCTGCAGGAAGAACGTGACCGTCTGGAATGGCAGGTCAGGGAACTTGAGAGAGTTCAGCCACAGGCAGGGGAATGGGAACAGGTCAATCAGGATTATGACCGCCTTTCCCATGCGGCAAGCCTGCTGGAGGGCGTTGGCGGAACCGTTGATGAGCTTTCCGAAACAGACCGTCCCATTGTGTCCCGGTTGGGCAGTATGGTCCAGACTATGACAGGACTGGCTGGTATCGACAAGAAACTTGAGCCGGTTGTGGATTTGATGGAAACCGCAAGGATCCAGCTTCAGGAAGCAGTCTATACCTTGCGGGATTACCTAGCCCATACCGATTTGGATCCTGCCCAGCTTCAGGCTGTTGGGCAACGCATGGATGTCCTCCATGCAATCGCCCGCCAGTTCCGGATTCCACCTGAAACCCTCCCGGAAGAACTGGAAAAACGCCGGTCGCGGTTGGCGCAGTTTGAACAGGACAACAATCTGGATGCCTTGGAGGAACAGGCATTGCAGGCAGAAAGTGCATACAGGACCTTGGCAGAACAGGTTTCTAGGAAACGCCGTCAGGCAGGCAGGGCGCTTGGTGAGGCTGTGACGGCAATCATGCAGGAACTGCATATGACTGGCGGGCGTTTTGAAGTGGGCATCCATGAGGGGGAACCGAATGCCTATGGTACAGATGGCATCGAGTTCCTGGTGTCAGGACATGCCGGTGCAACCCTGCGCCCATTGAGCAAAGTTGCCTCAGGGGGTGAGCTTGCCCGGATTTCACTGGCACTTTCAGTGATTGCATCAGATGCGACAGAGACGCCGACATTGGTTTTTGATGAGGTGGATTCTGGTGTCGGCGGCGGTGTTGCGGAAGTTGTCGGACGGCTTTTGAAGCGGTTGGGCAATGACCATCAGGTGCTGTGTGTCACCCATCTGCCCCAAGTTGCTTCCCAGGCAGAGCAGCATTTCCAGGTCAGTAAACAGGCGGTTGCAGATATTGCGCATCCTGTTTCCCGCATCACGCATCTGTCAGAGGAAGGACGGGTCACCGAAATTGCCCGGATGCTGGGCGGGACGGAACTGACGGAGACCGCGCTTGACCATGCCCGTGAAATGTTGGGGCAGCCAGTGTTCCGCTTGACCTGAAAAAAGTTTTTTCATCCCCTGCCCCTTGAAAACGGTCTGATTGTCCCTATATCCCTACAGAATTGTCAGAAATCCATAGGGAGGAAACCGTGTCAAACCCGAACCCAGAAAATGAAAACCTGAATCCAGACGCTGTTGAGGAAACGCCAGCGGTTGATGCCGTGGCTGAAGAAGAACCGGTTCAGGAAGAATCTCTGGAATCCAGATTGGCGGCAGCAGAACAGAAAGCCGCAGAAATGCAGGACGCATTCCTGCGTGCCAAGGCTGAAAGCGAGAATATCCGCCGACATGCTCAGGAAGACATCACCAAGGCGCATAAATTTGCCGTTGAGAATTTTGCCAAGGCGATGCTGGCCGTCAAGGACAGCATGGAAATGGCGCTGAAGACAGATGCGCCGACAGTTGAGTCCATCAAGACCGGTGTCGAGGCGACACTGCGCCAGTTGACCCAGGTCCTTGAACAGAACCGTATTGCGGAAATCGTTCCGGAACAGGGAGAGAAACTCGATCCCAACAGGCACCAGGCGATTTCCACCGTCGAATCCGACCAGGAAAACAACACCATTGTCACGGTGCTCCAGAAGGGATACACCCTGTCAGACCGTCTGCTGCGTCCAGCGATAGTCACGGTTGCAAAAAAAGCTTGAAAGCGTGCTTGAAATCTGAAAAGGCATCCCTATCTACAAGCCAGAGCTGAACGGATGCTGTTGGAAAAGATTGATGGAAAGCATCCAGACGAAAAGAATTCGAAGATTGAAAGGAAAAGCAAATGTCCAAAATTATCGGTATTGACCTGGGAACCACCAACTCATGCGTTTCCGTGATTGAAGGTGGTCAACCACGTGTCATTGAAAATACAGAAGGAGCCCGTACCACACCTTCCATTATCGCCTATATGGATGATGGTGAAATCCTGGTTGGTGCGCCGGCAAAACGTCAGGCAGTCACCAATCCAAAGAACACCCTGTATGCCGTCAAACGTCTGATTGGCCGTAAATACAGCGATGCTGAAGTCCAGCGCGACATCCCTGTCATGCCTTTCTCCATTGTCCAGGCTGACAATGGCGATGCATGGGTTTCTGTCAAAGGTGACAAGAAACTGGCTCCTCCACAGGTTTCCGCAGAAGTCCTGCGCAAGATGAAGAAAACAGCAGAAGACTATCTGGGTGAAGAAGTCACCGAAGCCGTCATCACGGTTCCGGCATATTTCAATGATGCCCAGCGTCAGGCAACCAAGGATGCCGGTCGTATCGCTGGCTTGGATGTCAAACGTATCATCAATGAACCGACTGCCGCAGCACTGGCATTCGGTCTGGACAAGGCTGGCAAGGGTGACCGGAAAGTGGCTGTCTATGACCTGGGCGGCGGTACGTTCGATATCTCCATCATCGAAATCGCTGATATCGATGGTGACAAGCAGTTTGAAGTCCTGTCCACCAACGGGGATACCTTCCTGGGCGGTGAAGACTTCGACCAGCGGATCATTGACTTCATCATCGATGAATTCAAGAAGACCAATGGCCTCGACCTGAAGAAAGACCCGATTGCACTGCAGCGTATCAAGGCATCTGCTGAAAGGGCGAAGATTGAACTGTCTTCTTCCCAGCAGACGGAAATCAATGAACCGTACATCGCCATGGCAAATGGCGCACCGGCTCACCTGAATGTCCGCCTGACCCGTGCAAAACTGGAATCCTTGGTTGAAGACCTGATTGAAAAGACCATCGAACCTTGCCGTATCGCATTGAAAGACGCAGGCCTGAGCGCTTCCGACATCAATGATGTCATCTTGGTCGGTGGTATGACCCGTATGCCTAAGGTCCAGGAAAAGGTCAAGGAATTCTTCGGTAAAGACCCACGGCGTGATGTCAATCCGGATGAAGCAGTGGCAGTCGGTGCTTCCCTGCAAGGTTCTGTCCTTTCCGGTGACCGTAAAGACCTGCTGCTGTTGGATGTCACCCCGTTGTCCCTGGGTATTGAAACCCTGGGTGGTGTCATGACCAAGATGATCAAGAAAAACACCACAATCCCGACCAAGTACAGCCAGGTGTTCTCGACCGCTGACGACAACCAGCCTGCGGTCACCATCAAGGTCTGCCAGGGTGAACGTGAAATGGCGGCTGCCAACAAGACACTGGGTGAATTCAATCTGGAAGATATCCCGCCTGCACCGCGTGGTATCCCACAGATTGAAGTGACTTTCGACATTGATGCAAACGGTATCCTGAATGTCAGCGCGAAAGACAAGGCGACCGGTAAGGAAAACAAGATTACCATCAAGGCGAATTCCGGTCTGACCGAAGAAGAAATCCAGCGCATGATCAAGGATGCGGAAGTCAATGCAGAAGAAGACAAACGTGTCCGTGAACTGGCTGAAGCACGCAACCAGGGTGATTCCCTGGTCCATGCGACCCGTAAGTCCTTGGAAGAACATGGTGACAAGCTTGACCAGCCGACCAAAGACGGTATCGATGCCGCCATCAAGGAACTGGAAGAATCCTTGAAAGGTGATGACAAGGCAGCCATCGATGCCAAGATGCAGGCATTGGCGACCGCAGCCCAGAAACTGGGTGAAGCCGTCTATGCCAGCCAGCAGCAGGCTGCCGGGGCAGCCGGGGCGGCAGGTGCAGCGGATGCCGGTGCCGCACCAAAGGATGACAATGTCGTCGATGCTGACTTCAAGGAAGTCAAGGACAAAGAATAAGCGGGTTCCTTGAGAAAGCAGACCGCCGGGCAGAATATGGTTCCGCCATTAGCCCGGCGTTCTGTTTGGATGGCCCGGATGAACCGGTTGCATTGGGTAAAGGCAACTGTTTTGAGGATAAGGGATAATTGAAATGGCTAAACGGGATTTTTACGAAGTGCTTGGGGTTGCCAAGGATGCATCGGAAGATGCCATCAAGAAGGCTTACCGCAAACTGGCGATGAAATATCACCCTGACCGCAATCCTGACGACAAGGCCGCTGAAGAAAAATTCAAAGAAGTCAAGGAAGCCTACGAAATCCTGTCAGATGAACAGAAACGTCAGGCTTATGACCGTTTTGGTCATGCTGGGGTTGATCCAAATGGAATGGGCGGCATGGGAGGTAGTGGTGGCGACCCATTCGGCGGTGCATTCGGCGATATCTTTGGCGATATTTTTGGTGCCGGTATGGGCGGTATGGGTGGTCGTGGAGGTCCGCAGGTGTATCGCGGGGCTGACTTGCGTTATAACCTCGAAATCACCCTTGAAGAAGCCGCGAAAGGTTGCAAGAAAACCATCCGTGTCCCAGCTTGGAACAAATGTGAGGCTTGTGGCGGATCCGGTGCCAAGAAAGGGACTTCACCGACCACCTGTACAACCTGTAATGGTCAGGGGCATGTCCGGATGCAGCAGGGCTTTTTCCATGTCCAGCAGACCTGTCCACATTGCCATGGTACAGGGCAGATGATCAAGGATCCATGCCCGGACTGTCATGGACAGGGGAATGTCAGGACCAACAAGACATTGGAAGTCAATATTCCTGCCGGTATTGATGAAGGGATGCGTATCCGCTCTTCCGGCAATGGGGAACCGGGGCAGAATGGTGGTCCTCCTGGGGATTTGTATATGGAAATCCATATCAGGCCGCACCAGCTTTTCACACGGGATGATGATGACCTGCATTGTGAAATCCCGATTTCATTCGGGAAAGCGGCTTTGGGGGGAGATATTGAAGTCCCGACATTGAGTGGCAAGGTTGCTTTCCATATTCCAGCAGGTACCCAGGCTGGGCGTACTTTCAGGTTGAGGGGCAAGGGCATCAAGGGTGTCCATTCCTATCAGCCAGGTGACCTGTTCTGCCATATCAGGGTTGAAACCCCGGTCAACCTGACCGATGAGGAAAAAGACCTGCTCAGGAAATTCGATGAACTGGTCTCAAAAGATACGGGCAAGCATAATCCCCAGCATAAGACATGGATGGATAAGCTGAAGGAACTGTTCAGTTAAGTCTGGCGTCTTGTCTGGTGAAGACCCTGTCTGGAGGAATCCGGGCAGGGTTTCCTGTTTAAAGGCCGCCTTTGAAGCCATTCTGCCGCCAGGCTTCATAGACCGTGATGGCAACACTGTTTGACAGGTTCAGGCTCCGGTTGTCAGGCATCATCGGCAGGCGCAGGCGGTGTCCTTCCAGGAAAGACTGGTGGACAGTATCCGCTAGGCCATGGGTTTCCGAGCCGAAAATGAACCAGTCACCAGCCGAGAAAGCCGCATGGGTGTAAAAGTCAGTGCTTCCCTTGGTCGTCAAGGCATACATCTTTGAGGGGGCAGGCTGTTCCGTTGCCAGGAAAGCGGACCAGCTGGGATGGATCCTGATGGAAACAAACTCATGGTAGTCTAATCCTGCCCGGCGCATCTTGGCATGGTCAATCGGGAAACCAAGCGGTTCCACCAGATGCAGCTGGCAGCCGGTATTGGCGCAGAGGCGGATGATGTTTCCGGTATTGGGCGGAATTTCAGGTTCAACCAAGACAACATTAAACATAGGTGTTTCCTGTCAGATGTTTAGGGGTCCGGGCAAAAACAAGATTGGTGATTTGACTGGCGCCAGCCTGTTTCAGGACCTTTGCCACCTCATCCAAGGTACTGCCTGTTGTCATCACATCATCCAGCACAGCAATGTGGCGGCCCTTGACCAGTGTCTTCCCTTCATCTGATACAGCGAATGCCTGATGCACATTCTTTTTCCGTGCCTGCAGGGCAATATCGCTTTGGCGCTCTGTGTCACGGATTCGATGAAGCAGGGAACGTTGGGGGGCAGTCTTCAAGAGTTTGCCCAAAGTCCGGGCGATTTCATGGGATTGATTGAAACCACGCTCAGCCAGACGTTCCCGGCTTAACGGGACTGCAGTCAATAAATCAGGTTGAATATGACGGGCAGTCATCGCCTGATATAGCAGCCTGCCCATCACAGGGGCAACCGCAAGACGGTGCTGGAATTTCAGCATATGGACCATCTGGTCAACAGGTGGGACAAAATCCGTGACTGTTACCGTGGCATCAAAAGCAGGTGGGTCTTTCAGACAGTCCCCACAGAGCAGTTCAGAGGATTGGACAGCTTGGGTCAACAGGTTGCCGCAACGGTGGCACCGTGGAGCCTGCGTATTGGTTATTTGGTCCTGACAGGCTTGGCAAAGACCATACCGGCTGGGGGAATGACATAGAATACAAGGTGTCAGGGATTGACGGATGGAATCTGCCATTGCAGCAAAAAAATTCATGTTCATCCTGTCATGTCCCGGTTGAGAAAATGCTATTGTAAGCAATCCAACAAGAAACCGATAGAAAACCATGCATCCCTGTTCCGATAAAGTCAGGCAGCTGTTCGGGAACCTGCCCCGCACCAAAGAAGGGCGCTTCCTTTGGCGTGAAGCGGCTTCGCGCTTGCAGGAACGTCTGTCGGTTATGGCGGTTGATGTTGACAGGCTCATTGATGTCGGTTGCGGTCAAGGACCAGATCTGCTTTGGTTGAGGAAACGGTTTCCGCAATCACAGGTGATTGGTGTGGATGGAGCTTTCCCGCCTGTCAGGCAGGCTTCCCGGAACAACAGGGTGACGGAAGCAGCTTGGCTTTGTGGCAATGCAGAAACCATGCTGTTCCAGCCAGAAACCTTCGACCTTGTCTGGTCCAACATGATGCTGCATTGGGCGGAAGATATCGGTGCCGTCCTGTCCAACTGGCATCAGATGCTCAGGCAGGAAGGGCTCCTGCTGTTCTCCTGCCTGGGGTATGGTTCACTGCATGAGCTTTATCATGCCTTTGAAAGGCTTGATGGTTATGGTCATGTCATGACTTTTCCCGATTGCCAGCAGTTGGGGGAGGCATTGGTGCAGTCTGGATTCCCTTCACCCGTTCTGGAAAGGGAATGGATCAGCCTGACCTATCAGGACATCAATGTCCTGCTGCGGGATATCCGTGCATTGGGCGGGAATCCATTGGCAGACCGGCGGCAGGGATTGATGGGCAAAGGAACCTTTGCGCAGCTGGTTCAGAATCTGGAAGCATTGCGCGATGAAGCAGGGCAGATAACCCTGCGTTTTGAAATCATCCTTGGCCATGCTTTCAAGGAAAACCTGCCTAAGAAAGAAACAGATGCTGGGCAGGAAAGGCCAATCGGGTTTTATCGGTAATATGGTTTTCAGGATTCAACGGAGAGAAAAGGGGGGAATATGAAACTGAGGAATCTGGTAACTTTGGCATCATTGATGGTGGTCTGCCTGCCGTCTTATGCCGGTGATTTCTGTCCAACATTGGCTGTCTGTCAACGTCAGGCAAAGGCAGGCAGTGCTGTGGCACAGGCAGAGATGGGCTTGAGATACCAAACGGGTGAAGGCGTAAGCCAAAACGTTGAAAAAGCGTACTATTGGTTTAGGAAAGCGGCGGAACAAGGCAATCCAACCGGGCTGGAAGAGGTCGGTACGGCTTACTACCGGGGGGATGGTGTAGCAAGGAATAACCAGAAAGCCATCGAATGGTGGAAGCAGGCGGCAGAAAAGGATAAATCCAGTGCGATGTGGTGGCTGGGCTATATCTATTCCCGGGAAAATGACGGTGTGACCATCGACAAGGAAAAAGCCTGCAACTGGTTCAAGCGGTCAGCAGAACTGGGTGGCGACCAATGGGTCAATGGAAACAATCCATCTTATTACGAACTGGCTGCCTGCTATTACCACGGTGAAGGGTTTCCTAAAGATGATGCCAAAGCCATTTATTGGCTGGAAAAAGCCAAGGAACATGCGGGTGACGAAGAAATCGATGAGATTGATGAACTGCTGAACAAGATACAGCAACGATAATCCTGACAGCTGTACCGTCGGCTGAACCTGACCGGAGCCTGAAGTCATCCGTCTGCAGGCTGTCTGTCGCTGTCTCAGTGTTCAATCCAGCTGTCAGGCAGGCAGATACCGCATCCAGACAGTACCGTTCCCATATTGCCTGACGGTTCCCGTCAGTTTCAGTTTGACAGGCAGGCGTGTCTGGTCTTCGATGCCGTCAAATGCAGCAGTCCAGCCTTTCCTGCCATCAATGCCAGGCGCATACATCATGCTGATTTCATCCAGCAGTCCTGCCGCGAGGAAGCTGCCGTTGAGGTTGCCACCGCCGGTCAGGGCAAGGCGTTCAATACCGAAGGTGTTTTTCAGGATTTCCATCGCACGGTTCAGGTCGATGCCTGGCTTGCCGGTTGCGATGTAAGAGATGTTTTTCTGCTTGAGATAAGTCAGGTAATCCCCTGTGGCATACTCGCTGACCAGGCAGATGAGGGGCCTGCCTTCCAGGTTGTCTGCTTTCCAAAGCAGGGAACCCAGGGTGTCGGTGATGATATGGTAACGTCCTGCTTCCACTGCACGGTGCACAGATTCCTTGCCGATGGCGGCAGGGCTTTGGGGGGTGAAGGTTCCTTTGTCGGCATAGTGCATTTCAGCGGTCACCCGGCCGTTGATCATGGATGGGCAGTTGAGTTCTTCCAAGGCTTCGTAATATTCATTGCCACAGATATGCTCTGTCATATCGCAGTCAATGCGGCCATCAAGGGAAGCCAGCATATGGCAGACAATATAAGGTCGTGTCATGTTTGCGCCGTCCTGTTTGCGTTGAAAGGATGACGGTATTCTATCAGGTCATAAAGAAAAAGCCCTGATACTTTTGCATCAGGGCTCCGTCACAGTGGACTAGATCAGCTGAAGGTCTGAAGGGTATTCCGCATCTTTTTCAAGGCGGCGTTTTCAATCTGCCGGATGCGTTCCGCAGAAACCCCGAATTCCGCAGCAAGTTCATGCAGGGTTGCCGGTTCACCGTCATCCTGATGCAGCCAACGGGCTTCGATAATGCGGCGTGACCGCGCATCGAGTTTATCGAGTGCAGCTGTCAGCCCTTCAGACTGCAGGCGGTCATGCTGACGGTTTTCCAGGATGACCGTCGGCTCTGCATTTTCTGAAGACAGATAGGAAATCGGTGCAAAGTTGGCATCGTCATCATCATCGTGCTGGTTTTCCAGTGCGATGTCATGTCCACCCATACGGGTTTCCATTTCAAGGACTTCTTCTTCCTTGACGTTCAGTTTATCCGCCAGTTCAGTGACCTGTGCCTTTGTCATTGTGTCAGAGGTCTTGTGGCTGCGCAGGTTGAAGAACAGCTTGCGCTGCGCTTTGGTGGTCGCCACCTTGACCATCCGCCAGTTCCTCAGGATGTATTCATGGATTTCAGCCTTGATCCAATGGATGGCATAGGAAACCAACCGGACACCCATGTCCGGATTGAAACGTTTCACGGCTTTCATCAAGCCGATGTTGCCTTCTTGGATCAGGTCGGCATGTGGCAGACCGTAACCCAGATAAGAACGGGCGACAGAAACCACCAGCCGAAGATGTGACATGATCAGCTGCTGTGCCGCCATCAGGTCGTTCTTTTCCTGATAATCTTTTGCGAGCCTGTTTTCTTCTTCTTGTGTCAGGATGGGCAGTCGATTGACTTCGGCGATGTATGCTTCAATATTGCCAAGCGAACCCGTGAAAGCCGGAGTCAACGCACGACTGCCTACTGTTGCCAAAGGCATTTTTGCAGACTTTCCGTTCATTCCAATAACTCCTTGTTGATTTCTTTCCAAAACTTGCCAAGTACTGACAATAAGATTTTTCAATAGGATTATTTTAGCACTCTTTCATTGAGAGTGCTAACAATTTCTGAAGCAAATTCTATGCCAGTCAAACTAACGGGGGGGTAAGACGTCCAGAACAAGACCGATGGCATCTGGATTTCCGGATGACCATCGACTGGGGGAATGCTGTTCCTGTCTTGTTCAGTTCAGGAGGGCGCTGGCGAATTCTGCCGCCTTGAATGGTTGGAGGTCTTCGATTTTTTCGCCGACACCGATGAAATAGACAGGTACGGGATGGGTCTTGGCGATGGCTGCCAAGATACCGCCTTTCGGTGTGCCGTCCAGTTTGGTGACAATGAGGCCTGTCAATCCAATGGCTTCATCAAATGCCTTGACCTGTGCGAGGGCATTCTGGCCGGTGTTGCCGTCAATGACAAGCAGGACTTCATGCGGTGCGGTGTCAAGGCCTTTGCCGATGACCCGTTTCACTTTCTTGAGTTCTTCCATCAGGTGCAGCTGGGTCGGCAGGCGGCCGGCGGTATCAACCATGACGATATCAATGGCTTTTGCCTTTGCAGAATGGACGGCATCAAAGGCGACTGCGGCGGGATCGCCGGATTCCTGTGCGATGACACTGACGTTGTTGCGTTCACCCCAGACAATCAGCTGTTCGCGGGCTGCGGCACGGAAGGTATCCCCTGCCGCAAGCAGGACAGACTGTCCGTGGTTCTGCATATGTTTCGCCAGTTTGCCGATGGTGGTGGTCTTCCCGGCACCATTGACGCCTGCCATCATGATGATCAACGGTTGATGCCTGCCCAGTTCAAAATCCTTTTCAAGTGGTTCCATCAGTTTGACCAGCAGTGCCTGAAGTTCTTCCTTGATCTGCGCAGGGGTGGTCAGCCTTTTGTCTTTGACAATCTGACGGAGCTGTTCCAGCAGGTATTCTGTAGCGGGCATGCCAGCATCGGAAACCAGGAGGGCGGTTTCCAGTTCTTCATACAGTTCCTCATCGATTTTGCCGCCCCCAAAGATATTGAGGTTGGAAGCGGTTTTTGCCAGTCCCGATTTAAGCCGGCTGAACCAGGACTGTTTCTGTTCGGGTTCGGTTTGCGTGGCGGGCGTATTGGAAGCCTGTTCTTCCTCACCGCTTTTTTTTCTTCTAAAAAAACTGAACATGGGATACCGTTTTGAGCTAAAGTGGGCAAGAGTGTTGGAAAATACAGAATCCGTCCATTTTAGCAGAGCTGGGATTATGAAAATTCAAAAAATCTTCTTTTCTTCGGTGCTGGCGTTGTTCAGCATACCGTTTGCTGTCCAGGCTGAACCGCCGCAGGTTTTCCATCTGGACAATGGCATGAAAGTGATTGTCCGCGAAGACCATCGGGCACCGGTTGCCGTGAATATGGTCTGGTATCAGGTCGGGTCCATGGATGAGACAAGCGGGACAACAGGTGTTGCCCATGTGCTGGAACATATGATGTTCAAGGGCACGGAGAAATTCCCGGAAGGCAGCCTGAGCAAGACGGTTGCGCGTCTCGGAGGCAAAGACAATGCTTTCACCAATACCGACTATACCGGATATTACCAGCAGGTTCCTGCCAGGAATCTTGAGAAGATGGTTGAGATGGAAGCTGACCGTATGAATGGGCTGCTTTTCCGTAAGGAGGATTTCGAGAAAGAGATCAAGGTGGTCCAGGAAGAGCGCCGTTGGCGTACTGATGACAAGCCGGAAGGCCTGTTGGTCGAAGCGCTCCGTGCGACGGCGTTCACGGCGCATCCCTATCATTGGCCGGTTGTCGGATGGATGGATGACCTGCAGAACATGACGCTTGAGGATGCGGCGGCATGGTATCGGAAATGGTATGCACCGAACAATGCCACGATGGTGGTGGTTGGTGATGTGAAGGCGCAGGATGTCCGTGCTCTGGCGGAAAAATATTTTGGTGGCCTGCCACGGAAACCGGTTGTCAGGGGCAAACCGCAGGTGGAACCGGTACAGCGGGGTATCCGTCGGGTCACAGTGAATGCCCCGGCAGAGAACCCGACAGTTGTGCTGGCATATAAGGCGCCTCCGCTACGTGACGTTGAAAAGGATGATGATGTCTATGCGCTGCAGGTACTGTCTTCGGTGTTGGATGGTTATGAGAATGCCCGGTTGCAGTCAGCGTTGGTCCGTAAGGAGAAAGTTGCGCTTGAGGTTGGGACGGAATATACGGCGCTTGCCCGCGGTCCTTCGTTGTTTGTACTGAGCGCTGTGCCTGCAAATGGTGTGTCTGTCGATGAACTTGAAAAACGGTTGCGCCAGTCTGTTGCAGAGATTGCCAAGAAAGGGGTTTCTCCGGAAGAACTGCAACGGGTGAAGACGCAGCTTGTGGCTTCACAGATTTATAAACGGGATTCGATGTTCGGACAGGCATTGGAAATCGGCTTGTATGAGATGTCGGGCATCGGTTGCAGCCAGGCTGACCGAGTGATTGAGAAACTGAAAGCCGTGACACCTGAACAGGTCAGGCAGGTGGCAGGCAGATATTTCCAGGAAGACCAGTTGACGGTTGCAGTGCTGACGCCTGTCGCTTTGCCAAAACAGCCAACACAGAAATAGGAGAAAGACAATGCAGGATATGAAGAAGGGATTCCCAGGTCGTTGGTTGGCTGCATTGCATCGTTGGTGCTTTGTTGCGTTGGTTGCTGTGATGGCAATGGTTCCGGCTTGGGCAGGACTGCCGCTTGAGCAATGGAAGACCGCCAATGGGGCGAAAGTGATGTTTGTGGGGGCATCGGCGATTCCGATGGTTGATATCAGTGTGGAATTCGATGCGGGGTCACGGCTTGATCCTGCAGGCAAAAGCGGATTGGCAGCCTTGACCAATACGATGCTGGACAAGGGGATTATGGCGGTTAAAGGCAAGAAAGGCATGGAAGAACCGCAGATCATGGATGCCTTTGCCGATGCCGGAGCTATCCAGTCGGGTAAAGTCGGCATGGACCGTAGCGGTTACCGTTTAAGGGTGTTGTCTGGCCAGGAAAGTTCTGATGGGGCGGTACAGTTGATGATCCGTTTCTTGGCACATCCTGCTTTCCCTGCTGATGTGTTGAAACGGGAAAAGGCGATTATGACGGCATCCATCAAGGAAGAACTGACCCGTCCGCAGAACATCGGCAGCCGGGCATTCAAGAGAATGGTCTATGGCAACCATCCTTATGGGCAGAGTCCCACAGAAGCATCTGTGGCATCCATCTCCCGTCAGGATCTGCTTGATTTCCACCGCACGTATTATGTGGCAGACCGTGCTGTCATCGGTATTGTAGGCGACCTTTCCCGGAAACAGGCGGAAGCTATGGCAGAGGATATCAGTGCGCAGTTGCCGGTATCGACTAGACCGATGCCGGTTATGCCTGAAGAGCCTGCTCAGACTGGTGGCAGGCAGATGCTGCCGCATCCAGCCTCCCAGGCTCATGTCTTCAAGGGGATGGCTGCGGTGAAACGGGGGGATCCGGATTTCTTTGCCATGACAGTCGGTAACTATATCTTTGGCGGTGGCGGTTTTTCTTCCCGCCTGATGAATGAAGTCCGTGAAAAACGGGGACTGACTTATGGGGTTTCCAGCAGTTTCCAGACGATGGTCCAGCCGGGACCGTACATAATCGGGCTGTCAACGGAAAAGTCCCAGGTCAATGACGCTTTGGCAGTGGTTGACCAGACATTGAAGGATTTTCTGGATAAGGGGCCGACAGCTGCAGAAATGGAAGCGGCGAAGAGCCATCTGACCAGCAGTTTTGTCATGAACATGGAAGGGAACCGGAAGATCCTGGAGCTGATTACGATGGTCGGGACATACAACCTGCCGATGGATTATCTCGATACTTGGACAGATAAGGTCCAGGCGGTGACAGCTGATGATGTCCGGGCGGCGTTCGGCAGGAAGCTGTCTGTGGAAAAGATGGCGACTGTCATTGTCGGGAATTGATTTATCCAACTGGATTATGGCGATGGGACGCAAAGGAACGGTCCGGGATAAACAGCCTGCTGGTCGGAAACACAAGACAGGCAATGCCAGGCATACCGTCAGGATTATCGGCGGGCAATGGAAGCGGACACCGGTTGCGGTGGTGGATGCTGAGGGATTGAGGCCCACACCGGAAAGGGTCCGTGAGACACTGTTCAACTGGCTGGGTCATTTCTGGGATGGCAGTTTTGCAGCGTTGACTTGCCTGGATATGTTTGCAGGTACAGGTGCCTTGGGGTTTGAAGCTGCCAGCCGGGGTTTCCGCCATGTCACGATGATTGAAAAGAACCGGACTGTGCTGAGGCAGTTGCAGGCAGTCAAGTCGAAACTCCATGCGGAGCAGGTTGATATCCTGTCAGGGAATGCTTTGGTGTTGGCAAATGCCATGGTGCTGTCAGGGAAACAGTTTGACCTGATCTGCCTTGACCCACCGTTCCATGACCGGCTTCTGCCGGAAATCCTGCCTGTCTGCTGGAAACTGCTGGCGGCAGGCGGGAAGATTTATATCGAGTCGGATAAGGAAGTTACAGAACAGTTCCTGGATGAGTGCGGCATGAAGGGGATGCAGGTTGTCCGGGCAGGGCGGGCAGGACAGGTTTATTACCATCTCCTTGAAAAGACGGTATCATAAAACATCGTCAGGTTTTTCAATCTCATCGGAAAGAGTCAGCTATGGTGATTGCTGTTTATCCAGGGACTTTCGACCCGTTCACCCGTGGACATGAGGATATTGTACGTCGCGCATCAGGACTGTTTGACAGACTGGTGATTGGTGTGGCGGACAGCCATGCCAAGAGACCGTTTTTCACAACCCAGGAGCGTGTTGACATTGCTTCTGAAGTGCTGGCGCAGTATGCCAATGTCAGTGTGAAACCCTTCTCTGGACTGTTACGGGACTTCGTCCAGGAAATCCATGCGGCGGTTGTCATCCGCGGGTTGCGGGCGGTTTCTGATTTTGAGTATGAATTCCAGATGGCGGGTATGAACAGGCATCTGATGCCGGAAGTGGAAACCCTGTTCATGACACCTTCTGACCAGTTCCAGTTTGTATCTGGGACATTTGTCCGGGAGATTGCCTATATGGATGGTGATGTTTCCCGGTTTGTTTTCCCTTCGGTTTCAGAACGCTTGAAACGGAAAGTGGCAGAAATCAAGGCAGGCAAGCAGTAATTCAGGAAATCGAGGTATTGGATGGCTTTTATAATTACTGATGATTGCATCAGTTGCGAAATCTGTATCCCAGAATGCCCAAATGAAGCAATTACGATGGGTAAACGCTTCTGCGAGGTTGATTACAACCGCTGTACAGAGTGTGTCGGGCATTATGATGAGCCTCAGTGTGCGGCTGTCTGTCCCATGGAATGCTGTAAACCGGATCCGGCGCACAAGGAAACCAGGGATCAGTTGATGGTGAAGTTCGAACGGCTGCAGTCAGGAAACTGAAAGGGGCATGGAAGGGTGCCTGCCGTCCATGTCCCTGCTGGTTCCAAGAATTATCAGACATTGAACAGGAAATTCATCACATCCCCGTCTTTCACAATATAGTCTTTGCCTTCAGCGCGCATCTTGCCGGCTTCTTTCGCGCCGTTCTCACCTTTGTATGCAATATAGTCATCGTAGGCGATGGTCTGTGCACGGATGAATCCCCGTTCAAAATCCGTATGGATGACACCGGCGGCTTGAGGGGCGGTATCACCGGTATGGATGGTCCATGCCTTGACTTCTTTCGGACCGGCTGTAAAGAAAGTCTGTAGCCCAAGGAGTTTGAATCCTGCCCGGATCAGGCGGTTCAGACCAGGTTCTTCCATTCCCATGTCTGCCAGGAATTCAGCACGGTCTTCTTCAGGCAGCTCGACGATTTCTGCCTCAGTGGCCGCGCAGATGGCGACAATCGGGGCATTCTGGGCATTGGCGTATTCCGTCAACTGGTCAAGCAACGGATTGTCCACGAAACCATCTTCAGCGACATTGGCGACATACATTGCCGGTTTCGCTGTAATCAGGAAAAGCGGTTTCAGCAGGGCCATTTCTTCTTCTGACAGTCCCATCGTGCGGACAGGTTCACCCTTGTCCAGATGTGCGGAGACAGCTTTCAGCAGATTGCAGAGCTTGGCGGATTCCTTATTGCCGGAGCCTGCTTTCTTGATTTCACGCTGATAGACCCGTTCAACGGTCCCAAGGTCCGCCAGTGCCAGTTCTGTCTGGATGACGGTGATGTCATTGATTGGGTCAACCTTGCCGGCAACATGGACGACATTGGGATCTTCAAAGCAGCGGACTACATTGACAACCGCATCGGTTTCACGGATATGCGCAAGGAACTGGTTGCCTAGGCCTTCACCTTTGGAAGCACCTGCGACTAGGCCAGCAATGTCAACAAATTCAACAACAGCTGGAACGATTTTCTGAGGATTGGCGATGGCCGCCAGTTTTTCGAGACGAGGGTCAGGCACTTCGACGATGCCGACATTGGGTTCAATCGTGCAGAACGGGTAGTTTTCAGCAGGAATCGCTGCTTTGGTCAAAGCATTGAACAAGGTGGATTTGCCGACATTGGGCAAACCGACAATACCGCATTTCAGACTCATTGGAATTCTTTCTGGATAGATAGGAATAAATGCATAACCTATACACTCTATCAATTTTCATTTTGATGTCAACTAGAAGGAAGTCCACTATAGGGAGTTATCCCAATAGGGAAACAGTAAAAAAACATCTTTATGAAGTACAAGATTATGAAGTACAAGAGGTACCACCAGAGGTACTTTTTTCAGGTACGAATCGGTAACGGTTCTTAGGAACAAACATCCCATCAACTTCCCAAGGAAACGGAGGATATGATTGGAAAAACTTATTGACTGAATCACAAATCAGAAACTGGAAACCTGGGAGTCAACCAAGGTCAAATCCACCGTCCAAACAAGATGTACTCAACAGTCAGATGAGTATCACTGACGGTGATGGTCTTACTCTCTTCTTTGATGGAGAAAAAGTAAAATGGAAGAAATCCTTCATCATGCATGATATGGGCACAGCAGAGACAGGCAAAAAAACTTAGGCAGGGAAAGGATGATTGAAGAAGCATTAGGTCATTTCAGAATAATTTGAAATGTTCCTGGGAAGATAAGGATCAGGATTTATGGAAAGAACATGATAAGCCAGAAGGTTAAGGATTATATCGATAAGCATTCTTTTTGCCCTGAGCATCTGTTCAGGGATTGGGAGTCGTTTTTGGATCTTCTATATGCAGAAGGTGGCGGCATTTCAGCAATTCTTTGGTGGGATTATTGCAAGATATCACAGCAGCACGAGTCGATAGGAAGTGGCGGCTATAGGGACCCAGAAAATCCAGAATATATGTTTGCTGAAACCCGATTGTATGAGGATGGTTTCGATACAAAATCCCTTGAGGAGGTCAAGGAATATATCATCAGAATGAAGAATGCCGGTATTGGTTGCAACAACAGGTACATTAGTTTCAATCTGGTACCATCCTTCGATATTCGTGAATGAAGAATGCCGGTTTGAGGGGTAATCATGGAATTCAGATGGGTGGATGGATTCAAGATCAATGTAACCGTTGAAGGCAATACTGTGGTCATTTCTGCCAATAGGGAAGGGTTGCTTTCCTTGGCAAACCATATGACTGCTTTGGCTCAGGGAATGCCGGGAAGTCATATCCATCTTGACGAATACAATTCCCTTGAAGACCGTTCAGTGGAGTTGATTGTTGAAATGAGTGGATGAATTGGAATCTGTTGTTTTTTGAAAGATGAATTGTAAAAAGCTGTAAATGTCTTGACTTGAGGGTTGTAGGTTGTCATAATCTCAATTCTCCGCTTACGAAACAGCCACAACGCGCTGTGGAGGCGGCAAAGGTCTTTAACAAAGAGGCAGATGATAGGTGTGGGCGCCTGCGTTCCCGTGCGCAAGCAAGAGAAACGAAGGTCGCCCGCATAGAAGAAAGTAAGGATGTAATATCCTTGTCAGTAAGATTTGAGAGCGACTATGAAGAGATCGAACTGA